>CAZBGA010000037.1:0-35026 GCA_964491385.1 uncultured Treponemataceae bacterium
TGGGCTTCGCGGGCGGGCCGCAGGAAATGATCAGGCTCGCGACGGCCATGATCGTCACGGCGAAGAACAGTGTCTTTTTCAAACTGAACCTCCTTGGAAAAGATACAAAATAGCCGCAAGTTCCATGCCAGCCGAAAAGGCCAGAGCAGTAGGATTGAAAAGGCATATCTGCGAGAAGTTGGCATATTTCGCGGATGACCCCGATTTTTTACGTACCCATGAAAATGATGCTTCAATGTATTTGGGTGATTAGAGTTATTAGGTGAATAGTACGGTCAGATCACTCAGTGATTTTCTTTGCGCGCGTTTATTCCCGATGTTCGATCCATCCGTCTGGTCCCGTGCATTGCAGACCGGACTGTCCAAAATTGGTCATTTGTACCCCGAAATCCTACATGAAGACCGCTTGTTAGTTGTTTCCCGACAATTAATTGGGACCAAATCGTCCATTATCGACCACGATTTGACAAAAACGGACAGTACAAGCCTCCTGACCTATCCCATAGAGGGATATGTGGGGTGAACTACGAGGACTTCAGCATACTGTCTAGGGTTCTCCTTCGTACTTCGCCTCGAAGTCGCATATCAGGGAGAGCAGCTTGAGGCGTTCGTCCAGGAGCCGGATCCGCGCCCCGTGCCACGCGACCTCGGCATCCTGGAGGTCGAGGATGAGACCGGTTCCGACCTTGTAGGCCAGGTCGGTCAATTCGTAGGCTCGCTCGCTCGCCTCGACGACATTCGTCAGGTTCGCGATTCTGTCCCTGCTGTCCCTGATGGCTCTCGCCTGATCGAGGGCGTCGTCACGGGCCTCGGTCAGGGTTCGCGCGGCGCTCTCGCGGGCGAGGGCGATCCTGTCTTCGATCTCGCCTTTCTTGACGCGGTATCCCGATCCGGGAAGGAAGCCGTCGAGGTTCCAGTACAGCGTGAGCGATAGGGCCCCGTTCAGGTCCTCCGTCTGCGACCAATTGGCGCCCCTCCACGGGCTGTTCCTCTCCGGGCCGTTGAGGGTCGGGTCGGCCGAGTATTGCAGGATCAGGTTCGGCAGGAGGGAGCGCTCGTGAAGCTTGAGGGCGGTCTCGAGCAGCCTCTCGCTCTGCTGGGCCTGTCGGACGTCGAAGCGCTCGTATTCCGAAGGCGTTGCGCCGTCGCCCGATTCCGCCTTCCCCTCGAGGCTTCCCGCGAGCTTCATGTCGGGCTTCGGATCGAAGCCGAGCATCTCCTGGAAGCGGCTCATCGCGGACTGCCTGGCCGTTTCCAAGGCCCGCAGGTCGGGAATCAGGTTCTCGACGTTCATCTTCGCGTATACGTAATCCAATTCGGGCGACCTGCCGAGCCGGTAGGACAGCTCGGCCTAGCGCAGCCTTTCCTGCGCCGTGTCGAGCCTGGAACGGGTCGCCGCGATGGCCTCGTCCTCCACCAGAAGCTGGTAGAAGGACTTCTTCACCGTCGCCGTCACGCTCTTCTCGGCCTGCGCCCTCGAGAGGAGACTTCCCCGGTACTCGAGGGAGGCCTCTTCCATCGAGACGAGATAGCTGGGGCTGAAGATCTCTTGTATGCAGACGCCCAGGCTGAGGTTCGGCCTCTCGGGATCGAAATACCAATTGTAGCCGTTCGGCAGGACCGCTTCGAGGACGGGGATCGTCTGGTTCAGCTCGAATACCGACGCGTAGGCCGAGAGCCGCGGCAGGAAGCCGTCGAATGAAAACTCGCTCGCCCTTTCCCTAATGCGGCTTTCTACCGCCGCCGATCGGAGAGAGAGATTGTTCGCGAGCGCCGCGCGGACTGCTTCGTCCACGGTGAGCGAATCGGGCGCGGCTTCGCCGAAGGCGATCGCCCGCAATAAGACGATAGCCGCCACTGCAATGAGCCTGGAGGATTTTCTTGTCGTATCCGCACCCATGACGATTCATTTCGCAAGAAATATGCCAAATGTAGTATTTCCTTTTCAGCGATGACGCGGCAGCTTTTCCCTGCCACGACTTCATCTATCCGGACTGTCCGTTTTCGGACAGGACGTGCCGATTCCGTACGATCCAGCCCGTATCCGGGATGTAGAAATATTCGCAACTTGCTTTATATGAAACAATTGTAAGATCTGGCATGCTCCGTTGGGTATGGACAGAGTCATCAAGAGGAGATGAGCGGCCAGCTGGACGACTACTATCATTCCTTCGAGGTGGAGCGGCGCACGAAGGAGGTCGGCGTGCGCAAGGCCCTCGGCGCCACTTCGATGCGGATCGTCCTGCATTTCCTCATACGGTACGAATGGCCGGGGATAGTATCGCGATATGGAAGCGGCGAGGGTACTGATCGTCGACGACGATCCTGATCGCCCTCAACGCCCCGGCCTTCGCCTTCCTCCGGTAACCGACTTTTGAAATCGGCTCAACCTCGTAAAGCATTAAAAACTGAGCCGCACGTGATTCGAACACGTGACCCACGCCTTAAAAGGGCGTTGCTCTACCTACTGAGCTAGCGGCCCGAGACGGCTACACTATCTGGCCGGCGAGGCTTCTGTCAATCGATGCGGGATCGCCGTCAGTACCTGAAATCGAAATCGACGAGGAGGTTGTAATACGGCCTGTCTCCAGGATCGAGGCCCAGCTCCGCTCCGTAGGCCACGATATTGACCGTGAACACGCCGAGATTGAGGCCCATGCCGGCCGACAGGAGGGCGTCGTCTATGCCGGCCCTGAGGGTCACTATCTCGAGGATTCGCGCCTCGGCGCCCAGGCCCACGTTGAGGATGGGATTGCGGGGCACGGGATTCGTGAGATCGAGGATATCGTTGTAATCGAGCGCGAGGACGAGCGAGTCGACGACCCGGCCGAGGCGGCCGAGGGGGGGAGACCAGCTGACTCCGGCGTCGAGCTTTCGATCGACGGTATCGTACTGGGGGGTGCTGCCCGAGGAATTGAGGAAATCCGTGAAGCTCGAGTAGGTCGTCACGACCGCGGGACTGTAGATGTCGTGGCAGACCAGTCCGGCCGCCAGGCTTTTCCACGCCCAGCGCAGGCCCGCGTCGAGGCCGATGCCCGTGGTGAGGCTGAAGGGCTGGGTGAGCAGGGTCGAGGGGTTCGAGAGGATCCCGATCGCCTCGATGATGCCCATGCCCGTCGGCGTCGAGATGTCTCCCTGCACGAAGCCCTTCGCGGTCGCGCCCACGGAAAGCTCGTGGCCGTTGCCGAGATCGAAGCGCACCGCGTAGCCTCCGGTCAGGAGCATGTCCTCTTCCGCCGAGATCGCGATCGACGAGGCGCTGGCGAAGTTGATGATCAGGCCGGTCTTGTTGAAGAGGCCGAAGCCCAGTCCCCCGCCCGTGAAGCCGAAGGCGATGGGCCCTTCGATGTCCATTCCCGCGTAGAGCCTGTAGTTGTTCGCCGCGAGGAAATTGGCTATGGCCGTAGTCGAGGTCGAGCCGCCTACGAGGAGGTTGGCGATGTCGAATACGGGCCCTATGGCCTGGATGCCGAGATCGGCGACCGAGACTTGCCGCGGCACGTCCGCGAGGCCGGCGGGGTTGCTGAGGAGGACGGAGAAGTCGTCGGCGAGCGCGACGTGGCTGCCTCCCATGCTCTTCTCCCGCGCCGAGGAGAAGTCGATCGCGTCGATGGTATCGGCCGAGGCGGCCAAGGCGAAAAGCGAGATGTAAAACGCGACGGCCAGCGCAAGGCGACTATGCATTTTCCCCCCTCGTGATGAACCTGACGTTCACAATTGGAACTGCGACTCGATACTGTTGAGCAGCGTCGCGCTGGCCGAGCCCGGCGTGACGAGCGATGTGCCTTGAGCGAGGATCCGCTGCGCGGACTGCGCGGCCGGAGTGGCCTGGAAGGCGGTGACCTGGGCCGGAGTCATCGTGGAGGGATCGGGGGGCAGCGCGCTGGAGGCGACGACGATGGCGGCTATCGCGTAATCGGTGGCGGTGAGGCCCGTAGTGGCGGGAGTCGTGGAGCCGGTGGCGGGATCGAGATAGGAAAGGCCGGTGACCACGCCGGGCGTCGCGCCCGCGGTGATGGCGGCCATGAGGCTCGTGATGGTCGCCTGGGAGATGGTTCCCAGATTCCCCGAACCCGCGGAAAGGCTGCTTAGGAGGTTGGCGACATCGGTGCCGACTCCGCTAGCCACGATGGCCGCGCTGGCCGCGGAACCTTCCAGCGCCGCCTTGGTTCCGGGGTCGGTCGTAGACGCGATCTCCGTCTCGAGACTCGCCATGAGGGCGCCGGCTAGCTTGGTGTCCTGGTTCGCGGCGGCTTGGGCCGCCAAGGCCGCGGCCTGGCTGGGCGTGAGGTTGGAAGGTATGGGAATGCTGCTGCGGGCGAGCGCCGACGCGAGCGAGGTCGTGAAGAGCTGCTGACAGCCGGCGAGGCCCGTCGCCAGGACGGCGGCCGCGAGGATGAGCGCGCCGAGAGGTGAGCGCGATCCCGAACGAATCATTGAAAGCCGCATGTGGACCTCCGAGAGACGCGGGGCGCCGTGCCGCCGCGAGGATCGCGAGGATCGCGAGGATCGCGGGCGCGGCTCCCCTGTAATTATCGGCGCAAGGACAGGGTGCCAAAAGATCAGAAACGAATCGCCGCCTGCAAAGCCAAGCCCGAGCGCGGGCTATTGCCGGGCAGAGCGCCCAGCTCTTCCGTGAACACCGCCGCATCCAAATCGAGGAAGAGGAGCCTCAGGCCCGCGCCGGCGGAGAGCCAGCCGCGGTTGACGCCGCCCCTCAGCGTGATGGAATTCAACACCTTGACCTCGACGCCGGCGTGGAGGAGATCGAGGGCGGAGCCGATGCCGTCCCAATTCCGGACTACCCAGACTGCGTCCTGGACCTCGAGGTAAACGGCCGGATCGATGACTCCGGGGATGAAGCGCGGCTTCCAGGACATGCCGGCGCTGACGTCCGGAACGAGGACTGCCGTATTCGCCGAACCGCTCGCGCTCGGCAATGCGCCGCTCTTGAGCGAATCGATGAACTGCTTGAAGGATCCCGTCCAAACGGGGAAGGTAGGCGAGATATCCCGCACGGAAACGCCGAGGCTTACGCTTCCGAGCTGCAGGGCGGCGCCGAGGTCCATCGCGAGGCCGAAGCCCGCGTCGACGGTATCCGTACTGTTCAGGACGGTAGTCTGGGCGCCTCCGCCGCCCGAGGACGTGAAGCTGTTCGAGGCATCGGCGAGCGAATCGACGGCGAGGGCGCGATAGAAGGGCCTGAGGTCGCCGCCTATGTACAGCGTCGTGCCGAGGAGCTTTATCGGCGTTCCGAGGCCGAGCACCGCGTCGATCTCGGTGTCCGAAGTCAGCACCGCGCCGGAAACGCTGTCGCCGGCCGCGTAATCGTCGCCGGTCGCGAAGAATCCGAGCCCGAGGCCCTTGCCGGCATAGCCGATGCCCACGGACGCGCCGCCTCCGACGCCGCCGTTCGCGGGCATGAGCCCGGCCAGCGCGGACAGGGGGTTCGGACTGCCCATGGCGTCGGCGAGAGAGGCGATATTGGAGCCGATCGGCTTGACGTAGGCCCATGCGTCGGCGGAGACGAGAGTCAATGAAGCCTCGGGAGCGGCGAAGGCCGCGGGATTGCCGAAGAAGGAGAACTCGGCGGTGGGAATCGCCGTGAAGACGCCGCCCAAGGCCATGGACGTAGCGTCCTTCGGAGCGAGGCTCGGGTATTGCTGCTGCGCCGCGAGGACCGCTACGGAGAGGAGAAGCGCGGAGACTATGAATACGGCGCTCTTGCTGTCGCGGCTCAAGGAGACGACTCGGCGGCGGCGCAAGGCTTCGGTCGCGAGCAATCGATGACCTCCACGTCCAAGGTTGCACTTTTATTTGATGGAGAATCAGAACCATAGCGCATTTTGGAGATTTTTCAACGGTCGGATCAGGGCAGGGGGCGGACATATAGAGCGAGGGCGTCGATTCCTTTACCCGAAAGATCGTCGTGACCGTCCTCGAGTCGACACAGGACGGCCTGGCCGGAACGCGTTCCGGGCGGAAGACCCCGGACCTCCAGCTTCAGGTAGTTCTCCGACGTGGCGCCGACCGCGCGATCCCAAGACTTCCCCTCGAGCACGGCCGGGACTTCGGCGCCGATCCATCGTTCGACATAGGCGCTGCGGCCTCGCCTCCCGACCTCGAGCAGGGCCTTGACGCGCTCGCCCGCCGAACGCTCGGGCACGCGGCCCGGCATGGAAGCGGCCTTGGTCCCCGGCCGAGGGGAGAAGGGGAAGGCATGTATCCAGGCGAACTCGCAGCGACGCGCGAGCTCCAGCGTCGAGGCGGCATCCGCCTCGGTCTCGCCGGGAAAGCCCGCGATGATGTCGGCGGCGATGAAGGGATCGCGCCTCGCCCGCCGCAGCGCCTCGACGGCGGAAGCGATGTCGGCGCGGCCGTAGCGCCGTCCCATGCCGTCGAGGACACTGTCCGAGCCCGACTGGGCGGCGAGATGGACGTGGGGCCGCACTCGCGGATCGGCGAAGGCCTCGAGGAAGGCCTCGTCGACTCGATCCGGCTCGTAGGAGGAGATGCGGAAGGCTATGTTTTCCGTCCCCGAGACGAGGTACTTCAGAAGGGCCGGGAAATCGAGTTTTCCGTCGCGGTAGTGCGAAAGATTTACGCCCGTAAGGACGATCTCGGAGCGCCCCGCGGCCTCGAGGGCGCGGGCCCGCGCGAGCGCCTCGGCGGAGGCGAGGCTCGCGGACCTTCCTCTCGCGATCCTCACGCGGCAGTAGGCGCAGGCGTTGTCGCAGCCGTCCTGGATCTTGAGCGCGGGCCGCGAGTGGAAGGCGAAGGCTTCGGGATCGTACGCGAATCGGCCTTCGCCGCCGGCCGGGAAGCCGCGACCCGGAGCGGCGGAGGCGAGCCACTCCCGAAGCTCGGCGAGGAGGTCAGCATCGCCGCCTCCGCGGGCTCCGAGCCATGCAGGCAGGCCGAGCAGGGCTTCCTTGCCTTCGCCCGGCAGCACGAGGACCCGCTCGTCGAGGGCGGCGAGGGCCGCCGCCTCCACCTGCGCGTAGCAGCCGGTGACGAGGGCGGCGGCGGCGGGATTGTCGGCGAGCGCCCGGCGGACGATTCGCCTGGCCTTCTGCTCGGCCTTGCCGGTGACGGTGCAGGTATTGACGACGACGAAGTCCGCGGTCCCGTCGTCGGCGTCGAGCGGCAGCACCGTGGCGCCCTCGCGGACGAAGGCGCTGGCGAAGGACTCGGTCTCCAGCTGATTGAGCTTGCAGCCGAGAGTGTGGAAAGCGACCTTGAGGGGCATCGTCAATGCAGCTTGGCCGACACGCGGCTCGCGCCGTCGGCCGCGTCCTGGAAGTGTGGGTCGATGGAGAGAGCCTTCTCGTAGGCTTCGAGGGAGTGCACGGCGTCGCCGTACTTCTCGCGGGCGTAGCCCGCCCGAGTCCACCACTTGGCGCTGCCGGGCGTGTACTGGAGGGCCGTCGAGAAGGCGATATCCGCGTGGCTGAAGCGCCCGAGACGCATGTACACCTCGCCCATGTAGTAATAGGCGATGCCCACGCGCCCGCCTTCGTTGACGGCGCCGACGTAATTCTGGAAATTGCGCAGGGCGACATCGTTGCGCCCGAGGAAGAACGCGGTCTCGCCGAGGGTCTCCGTCAGACGGGGATCGCGCCTGACGGCGTAGCCCTTCAGCGCGTAGTTCTCCGCGTCGGCGTAGCGGCCGAGCGCGACCAGGGACCACGAGAGCACGACGTAGGATTCGACGTTGGCCGGGGTCGCCGCGATCTCAGCGAGGCAGGCGCGCCGGGCGTCGTCGTACTTGCCGTCGACGTAGAGCCTGAGGGCGTCCGGCTTGTCTTGGGCCGACGAAGAGGCCGTCGCGAGGGCCGCCAGGACGAGGGCCGCGACGGCCTTAAGTCTCGCCATCGAGCTCGGGGGCGACCATGCGGCAGGCGCCGTTGAAGCGGCAGCCGGTCTCCATCGTTATCTGGGGGGCGGTGACGTCGCCGTCGACGGAGGCGCATGCGAAAAGCTCGACCTTCTCGCGGGCGGAGATATTGCCCTTGACGCAGCCTTTGACGGAGACGACATTCGCCACGATATCGGCCTCGACGATCGCCTTCTCGTCGATGTACAGGTCGCTTTCGGAGCGCACGATGCCCGATACCTTGCCCTTGATCATGAGGGGTTTCGAGAACAGCATCTCGCCCGCGAACTCGACGTCGAGGGCGAGCACGGTATCGAGCTGCTCCTCGTCGACCGTCGTTATCTGGACTTCAGTCATACGAGGCGATGATACGGCAACCAGGAAGGAAAGGCAACCACGGAGGAAGGACGCTCCCGGGCCTTCAGGCTCGCTTGAGCGCCTCGTAGACGGCCGCGAGCTCCTCGGGCGCGAGCGCCTCGGCGCGGACGTCGGCCCGGATGCCCAATGCCTCGAGCGCGCCTGCCAGGGCGTCGCCGCGCCTGAGCGACGGGGCGATCCCGGAATCGGCGGCGCGGACGTTGTTGCGCAGGGTCTTGCGCCGCGACGAGAAGCCGGCGCGGACGAAGGCCGAGAAGCCCGCGCGGTCGCCGGCCGCGACGGGCACGCGCCTCGGCTGCATGCGCACCACCGAGCTCACGACGCGCGGCACGGGCCAGAAGGATCTCGGGCTCAGGTCGAAGGCCAGCTTCGAGGCGCAGGCCGAGCCGCACAGCACCGAGAAGGAAGAGTAGTCCTTGCTTCCCGGGACCGCGATCATCCTCAGGCCCGCTTCCTTCTGCACCGTGAAGACCATGCGCGGCGGAAGGAGCTCGCCTTCGATGAGGTCGGCCACTATGGCGTTGGCGGCGCTGTAGGGCAGATTGCCGAAGATCCTGTCGGGGGCGCCTGAGGCTTCGAGCTCGGCTTTCCAGGTATCCACGAAATCGCCCTCGACGAGCCTGAACGACGGATTCCCGTCGAAGAGCCTGCAGAGCAGGCGCGAGAAGCCGTGGTCTATCTCGAAGGCGGTGACCGCGAGGCCCGAGTCCAGGGCGAGGGCGGTCATCGCTCCGATGCCGGGCCCGATCTCCCAGACTCGCATGCCGGACTCGGCCTTAAGCTCCTCGAGCACCCGCTCGCGCGCCCGCCTGTCCACCAGGAAGTTCTGTCCGAAGCGCTTGGACATCGCCAGTCCCTCCGCCGCGAGGAGGGACTGCAGGGCCTGGGGCGAATCGTAGTCCGGAAAGCCAGGCTCGGTATTCGGCATGTGGGCGAGCATATACCAAGGCGGCGAGGCCGACTACGGCGGCGCTCGCGGCGGCTCGGGCGGCAGGGGAGGAAAGAGGCAGAACGGGAACCGCGGCGGCCGCGTTCATGATCCCCATGAGGACGCGGTAGAGGAGATCCGATACCGGCACGGCGAATCGCGCGGCGGACGGCAAGACGGAACAGAGGAGACCCGCGCCCATGCCCCACCACATCATCGCCATGACTACCGGCCCCGCCGCCATCGAGGCGAGTATCCCCGCGAATTGCAGGTACCAGAAGGTGAGGGCGAGGACGGGAGAGACCGCCGCCTGCGCCGCGAGGGAGGCGGAGGCCGGCTCCCGAACGAAGGGCGGCAGGTATCGGCCCAGAAGGAAGGAGAACCTCGGCCCCAGGACGGCGAGGCCCCAGACGGCCAGGTAGGAAAGGGTGAAGCCGAGGCTCCTGGCCCCGGACGGGTCGAAGGGTACCATAACCAGGAAAGCCAGGGACAAGGAGGCGAGCCAGGGCTGAGGCCTGTCGAGGGCGGCCGCGATCGCTCCGATCCACACCATCAGCACGGCCCGCAGGAGCGAGGGTCCCGGCCCCGCGATCCACATGAAGAGGCTGGCGAGGATCGCGCCGCCCAGCCTGGCGCGGACCGGCCCGAGAAGAGGCCTCAGCGCGGCTATCGCCAGGACGGCCAGGACCGAAAGGTGCTCGCCCGACAGGGCGAGGATGTGCGAGCATCCGGCCGCCTTGAAGGCATCGGCCTCCTCCTGGCCGAGGCTGTCCCTGACTCCGAGGATCAGGGCCTGCATCAGGCCGGCCGAGCGCCTCCCTATCCGGGAGAGGGCCTGCCTGCAGGCCTTCCGCGCCGCGCTTCTCGCCCTGTCGATCCGCCCTCCCTCGTCGATGAGGAGGAGGTCCCGCGCCTGGGCGAAGAGCGCGGCCCCCCCGATCCCCGAGGAATACGAGCCTCTCGCGCGTATCAGGGACCCGTTGTCGATCTCCGGTCCCGCCCTGGCGAGTACGCGCAGGGCCCCGCCTCTCCTTTTGCCGGGGTAGGAGAGTTCGGCCGATGCGCCTTTGCCCGAGAGCCCCATGCGTTCGACGTCGATCGAATAGGATCGGAATCCGTTCCTCGCGGGCGCGGAGTCCGAAGAAAGGCGCCCCTCCGCCCAGGCTCGGTGAAGAGGGACGAGTCTCGAATCGGCCGCCACCGCGTTCGGTAGGGCCTCGAGCGCGTTCGCTTCCCGTCCCGCCTCCGTCCACGCGACGGAGGCCCCCGCTACGAGGCCAAGCGCCCCCGCGAAGATCTGCATGCGGCGGAGCCGGGTCGCGCTACGGTCGGTACCGGCCGCTACAGCGGCGAGGGAGGCAAGCGCGACCGCCGCCGCGAGGGAATGAAGGAGGAAGCCCGGGCCCGGATAGAAGCCCAGGGCCATCCCGAAGGCGGCGGCGATCGGCAGGGAGAATTTCCTGGGAGGGGAGCGAAGGATTCCTGGAAGGCCCACGGGGAAGGAACGCCCGCGCGCCGGATCGGCGCTTCAGGGTACCGCGGGAGGATCGGACGGCGGGGCCGAGACGCCGAGAGCCCCGCGCCAGCGTCCTACCACCTGAGCTTCAGCAGAGCGTCCTTCGCCGCGCGCTTGACCGCCTCCGAATACTGCAAATAGCCTACCTGAAGCAGGTAATCGAAGGCGGCCTTGTCTCCGAGCTCGCCCAACGCGTTTATCGACGCCAGGAGGATGTCCTCGTCGTAGGGCGAGCCCTGCTCGGTCTGGGCGTTGATGAGCTGGAGATAGAGCGCCAGCGCCTGGGCCGCCTCGGTGGAGCCCATGGCCCCCAGGCAGGCTATCGCCTCGAGGAAGTCCGTCTTGGACGCCGCGCCCTTGGCGTAGTCGGCCTGGACGAGCCTGAAATGCTCGACCGCGAGAGGCGAGGCCTTCTGCCACTTGAGGGCCTGCAGCTGGCGGGCGGCGGAAAGCCTCAGCTCGCGCAGGGCCTGGATCTCCACGGGCGAGAAGGAGGCCGACTGCGCGGTCGCGGCTAGTGCGGCGCCCATCGCGCCCTCGGCTATCTCGCCTCTGTCGTCGTCCGCGAAGTTCGGGTTCGCCATCCCCGCGGCGTAGGCGGCCGATTTCTCGAGGGGCGGATTCTTCGCGATGACTCGCAGGAGGTAGCCTCGATAATCCCCCTTTATGGAACCGAGGGCCGCGGCCGCCTTGGCGGCGAGCTCCGGAGTGTACCCGGCGACGTAGGCGGAGAAGAGGACGGGGAAGGAAGAGCCGTCCCCCAGCCGGCCGAGGGCGTCGATGCACGCCTCGAGGGCGGGATACTCGGGCTGGGCCCCGGAGCGGAAGAGGCTGTTCTGCGAGGCCAGGAAGGAGTTGAGGTTTTCGGCGACCCTGGATTCCCCGACGCCCGCCGCGCCGAGGGCGGTGACCGCGGCGGCCCGCACGTCATCGTCCTTATACCCCTGGAAGAGGGCCCAGAGATCGTCGATCGCCTTGTCGTAGGCGGCCTTGCCGGTCTCGGTGGCCGCGAGGATCGCGAGGTCCTTGAGCTGGGGATCGGGCCCGAGGAGGGCCGAGTTGTCGACGGCGAACCGGAGGGCCATGTCGTAGAGCGGTCCCATCGCCGCGTCGGTGCGGGTCGCCGCCTCCTTGAGGAGCTCGAGCTTGGTCACGAGGCTCGCTCTCGCGAAGTTGCGGCGATAGGCCAGCACGATGGACTCGGCGTCCTGCGCCTGGAGCGCCGAAGCTATGCCGAGCGCGAGCGCGAGAGCCGCGGCGATGCGTTTCATTCAGCCCCCCTGCGGGAAATCGTCCCTTGCGAAACCTCGTCCACCGCGAGTCGGTCGTCGTCCTCGCGGATATTATACACGAAGGAGCGGATCGCGTTGCGCATCCTCGGGCTCGGCGTCACCGCCTCGACGTGGAGGACCGATCTGTTGGCCTCGGCGTCGAAATCGACGCTCCTCACCGTCCCGCTCATCACGACGCTGCGCTCCTCGAGGCCGAATTGAAGCTTGACCTGGAGCCCCGGCCTGGCCTTGCCTCCTATCGCGACGGCCGCTCCGTCCTCGGACAGGTCCTGGACCAGGGCCCTGAGCCCGGGCGCGCGCTCCGGCCTCTCGTAGGCCCCCTCGATCCGCTTGAGCAGGTAGAGGAAGGCCGGGATCTTGGACCTCGCCCGCACGGACTTCCTCTTCTGCGTGCGGAGCAGCGCCTCGGAATGCGACACCTGGAGCACCGGGACGCTTCGGATGCGCAGGTCGTCGATCACGTAGCTGTCGAAGACGTAGCCCGCGTCCTCGCGGCGCCAGAAGTAGATCGATACTTTCTTGCCCTTCCAGACCCAGTCCTTGGGCAGGCGGCTCCCGATGGGATAGGAGACGACGATGAAGCGCGCGTGGTTGTCGATCACCGTGGAGCCGAAGACTCCGATGCCGTGCACGAGAACGCGCAATCGCTGGCCCGCGCCTATCTGCCGGCTCGAGCGTATTCCGTACTTGAAGCGCGGCTGCTCGAATTCTATCCCCTTGCGCAGCGAGTAGACCTTGTCCATCAGCAGCACGCCCTCGCGGCTCCGGTCCCGGCCGTCGCGCTTGAGGGCGGCGCCGAGCACGGCGATGGCCTTGTCCATGTCGCGGGGAGACCAGAGCACGTTGGTCGGGTCCGCCAGTCCCGCGATCACCGCCGCGTCGCGGAGCTGCCTCGCTTCCGACAAGCCGAGGCCCGCTTCCCTGGTCCTCAGGTAGTACTCCGCCCAGGAATAGCGCTTCGCCCCGCGCATGGCCGAGGAGAGCACGGCGATGAGGAGGACGAGGACGAGGACCGAGAGCAGCACGATGAGGAACATATATTTGCATTATACTGTACATGATTCTCCCGGGTCAAAGAAAGGGGACGCGATGCACGAACAAGGCCGAGACGGCGAGAGTCCCTTCGGTCCGCCCAGGGGAGAGCCCGAGCGGCCCCTTGTCGAATCTTCCATAGTCTTCCTCGCCTTCTATCTGGCCTCCTACGTCTTCGCGGGATCGTCGAAAGCCGATCTTTCAAGCCCCGAGTACCACCTTTCGGTCATCGCGGTGAATCTGCCGAGGGCCGCCCTCCTCCTCTATCTCATGGCGGTCGGCGACGGCCTGGGGCTCTTCCGAGTCCTGAGGTTCAGGCCGAAGGACGCCGCTCGCGGGCTCTTGTGCTCGCTGGGCGCCTTCGCGGTCGTCCTCGTCCCGGGCCTGCTGTTCTCGGCCTTGGGCGTCGAGAACGGCTTCCTGGCCCAGGCGAGGAGCGGGCCGCGGGCCGTGACCGCCCTCGCCCCTTTTATCCTGGCTTCCTCCATGACGACCGGCTATTGCGAGGAACTCTTCTTCCGATCCTATCTCCTGCGCCGCCTGGGCCAGGCCGGCGTGCCGCGGCCATGGGCGGCCGTCGCCTCCGCGATCCTCTTCGGAATCGGGCATGGCTATCAAGGGATAATCGGGTTCGTGTCGGGCGGCCTTCTCGGCCTGTTCTTCGCCTGGCGCTGGAACGAGGCGAAGAATATACACGAGATCGCGATCGGCCACGGACTCTTCGATACGGCGGTCTTCGCGTTCGCGCTCTATTCTTGAGAGCGCCCGTATGCCTTATATTGGAGCGATGCAGCCTACCGATAAATTCCGGACCGACCTCGACCGGGCCGCGCGTCGCGCCGCCGGCGGGGGCGAAGCCGCCGAGATAGAGGCGCTCCGCTCCTTCTTCTCGCGCTCCTTCCCGAAGGTGGGACAGGAAGCGATCTCCTCCCTCTTCGCCGCGTACCTCGAGCGCCGCCGCTCCCGCCCCGAAGCCGCGGCCGGATGGCTCGCCGGCGTCGGGAGCGTCCTCATGATGGACTACGACGGCACGCCCTTCGACAAGGCCGACTGGGAGGAACTGCGCGAGGCCGTGGCCCTCGAGGAAGAGGAGATCGACATCGAACTCCTCGAGTACGTCATGGCCCTCGTGGTGGACCACGGGGCTCTATGATGAAAGGCGAGTGGTTCGAGGACGAGGGTTTCTGGACCGCGTACGCGCCGATAATGTTCGACGAGGCGCGCTGGGCCGAGGTCCCGGCGGTCATCGACGGGATAGAGCGGCTGGTCGAGCCCGCGCCCGGGGCGGCCGTGCTCGACGCCTGCTGCGGGCCGGGCCGCCACAGCCTCGAGCTCGCCACGCGCGGATATCGCGTCACCGGCATCGACATCACGGAAGCCTACCTCGAGGCGGCGCGGGAGAGCGCGGCCGGAAGCGCGAGATTCCTGCGCGCCGACATTCGCGACTTCTCGGCCGAGGAGCCCTTCGATTTCGCCATCAACCTGTACACCAGCTTCGGATATTTCGCCGATCCCGAGGAGGACTTGAGAGCCCTCGGGCGCCTGCGCGCGGCCCTCAGGCCCGGCGGCGCCCTCGTCCTCGAGACGACGGGCAAGGAGACCGCCGCGCGGGACTTCACGGCCGGGGAGAGCTTCGAGCGCGGCGGCTGGGAGATCCGGACCGAATTCTCCGTGGTCGGCGCCTGGGAAGGTCTCCTCAATCGATGGATCCTGTCCCGAGGCGGCGAAGTAGTGGATCGGTCCTTCGTCATCAGGCTCTATTCCGGGACGGAGCTCAGGTCCGCCCTCCTCGATGCGGGATTCTCGGCCGCGCGCATCCTCGGCGGCATCGACGGCTCGCCCTACGACCAGGCCGCGTCGAGCCTGGTGGCGCTGGCCATCGCCTAGTCGGGCCGGCGGGGTCCGGCGCGCAACGTCTTGCTTTATTCGCGCCAAGCGATACACTGATAGCGAGACGGGAAGAGATCTTCGTAACGACAGCATCGAGGAAGGCGCCATGAATACGAACATGATCGGCCTCAAGCTTGCCGACGGCGAATTCTACCCCGTCCTGGAGGACGGGACGGCGGCGCGCAAGCGCCTGGTAGTCACGACTGTCCAGGACGGGCAGCCAAGCGTCCAGATCGACCTTTATCGCGGCCAGGGCCCGACGGTCGAGAGCGCCGCGTACATCGGGAGCCTAGTCGTCGAGGGCATCCCCAAGATGGCCAAGGGCGAGCCGGACATTCGCATGGACCTGGGGCTGGCGGACGACGGTACTCTAACGGCCTTCGCCCAGGAAGCCTCGACGGGAGCCAGCCAAAGTCTCAAGGTATCGCTCGAGGCGCTCTCGGAAGAGGAGAAATACGAAGTTCCCGACTTCGAGTTCGCCGAAAGCCCGGAGGAGCCCGGCTCGCCGACTTTTTCGGACGAGGATTTCGAGAGCACCGACAACCTTCCGCCCGAGGCCGACTCCGCTCAGCTCCTGGCGGATGTCCGATCCGAGGCGGATGCCGAGGAAGCCAATGAAAAGCCCAAGGGGAGGACTCTGCGCATAGTGCTGGTCGCGATAGGGATAGTACTGATACTCCTTGTCCTCGGGTTCCTGGTATATAGATTCGCCATTTCCCCGTCTTCCGTCGCGAAGGCCGCGCCCTCCCCGGCGGTCGCCACCCAGCCCGCCCCAGCCCCCGAACCGGCTAAAATAGAGGCGCCGCCTCCCCAGCCGGCGCAGGCGGCGCCCGTTCCGACGCCCCAGGCCGCTGCGGCGACGCCTAAACCGCCCGAGCAGGCGAAGAAGGCCGTCGCGTTCAAGAAACCGGGCGTAACCTATAAGATCAAATGGGGAGATACGCTCTGGGACCTTTCCTACGCTTACTACCGCGATCCGTGGGTATATATGCGCATCGCGAAGGCCAACAAGATAAGGAATCCGGATCTGATAATCTGCGGAAACAGGATCTGGATACCGTCCAAGTAAGCATGGTAGCTTCGGGTTCCGAATGAAGCCCGAAGCCAGGACTCGCCCCTCTGCGCGCATTCTCGTGCCTATATTGCTTCTGGTCGCTTCCCGCGCGATCGCCCCTTGCCAGGAGGGGGGAGCCTTCGGGATGGGCGCCGCCGGCCTCGCCAAGCTCCTCGCCGGCAAGGATGCCTCCCCCGTCCTCGCGATGGACGATGCGGCGCTCCTCGACACCGGTTCCTATGGTCCCGCTGCCTACTATTACCTCGGCCGCTGGATCGATTCGCGCGGCTCCGGGTCATCGTCGTCGCCCGACATCGAAGCCAGGACGAGGCTGCTTTATCGGATGGCCTTCGATCGGGCCGCCGGATCGGCGCGCAGGGAAGCCGGGCTCTCCCTGATCGCGAAACTCTCTTCCGCGGGCCTCTGGCAGGACCTTCTTTCCTTCTCCGCGGAATATGCGGAATCCGTCGGGCCCGAATGGAAGGCCGAGCGGCCCCGCCTCGACGCCTTCGACGCCCTGGGACGGAACGCCGAGGCGAAGGCCCTCGTCGGACACCTCGCGGCCGCCTACCCGGCCGAGGCGGCGGAGGACGGCGATGCCCTCGCCTATTTCGGCGCGGCCGCGGATATGCGCTCGAGCGGCGCGGGGTGGGCCAGGACCTTCCGTCGCCTCCTCCTCGAGAGGCCCGGATCGGACTGGACCGCGCGCGCCTATGCGATCATGGCGGCCGAGCCGAGGATCCGCGCCCTGTTCTCCGCAGAAGAGCTTCACGCGCTCTCGATGAGGGACGCGGTGAGCCGCAAGGACTATGAGCGGGCATACAAGGAAGCCCTGCTGGGTCCGTTCGCCGCGATGGGACGCTCTTCATCGCCGGCCATGATCGCGGACACGGGCAAAGCCTTCCTTTATTCGGGCTCGCTCAAGGAAGGGGAAGGACGGTTTACCGCCGTCGGATGGACGGCCCGATTCTACAAAGCGCGCTTCGCCATGGCGCTGGACCGGTTGCAGGAGGCGGCCATCCTCTTCAGGAGAGCGGCCATCGACGCGCCGACTCGGGCCGACGCGGACGCGGCGCGCTGGTATGCCTCCGACTGCGGCTATCGCGCCGCCCTCGAGGCCGCCGCGGCCCTCTCGCCCGCGGACGCGGCATCCGCCGCGGGCGCCGCGGACTCCCTCCTCGCGAGGGCTGGCGCCGAGTCGGCCGCGAGAGAGGCGGCGCTGGACGACCTCGCGGCGGCTTCGGCGTCGTGGCGGGCCGCCGCCTTCGCCGACCTCGTGAACGGGCTCTTTCGCGACGCCCTGCGCGCGCGCGATTGGCGCCTCGTCGGGGACATGGCCGAACGCCTCGCCGCCAAGCTCGAGCCCGACGCGTCCGCGCGGATCTCCTACGCCGCCGCGCGCGCCTTCGAGCTCGGGCTCGGGGGCGACGCAGGGCCGAGCTCCGGCCCGGACTCGCGCGCCGCGGCCGCGGCCGTGCGCTTCGCGGCCATAGCCGACAACCCTTCGGCGCCGCTTCCCTACCGAGCCCTCGCGGCCTGGCGCGCCGGAATCGAGCCCAGCTTCATCCTCACCGACTCGCCGCCTCTCCCTTCTCCGGCCGGGGTCCCGGATTCGGCTGGCCAAGCCGAAACCCTCGTCGCGGGCTTCGCGACCTTCGGTTTGCCCGATATCGCCTTGGCGGAAGCCAGATCGCATCAGGCATCCCTGGACGACGAGGCCCTGCGCAGACTTGCCGCCCTTTTTTCCTGGCTGGGTCGGCCCGATTGCGCCCTTCGGCTGTCGCTCGATATGTCGGCCCGAGCGGGCTTCGAGCCTCGCCGCTCGGACTTCGAGCTGCTCTATCCGCGGCCCTACCTCGAGGAGATCCGCGCCCTCAGGCTCCGCCCTATCGTCCCCGAGAGCCTCGCCTTCGGCCTCCTGCGCTCCGAGAGCCTGTTCCGCGCGGACGTCATATCGCGGGCCGGGGCGGTCGGCCTGTCCCAGCTGATGCCTTCCACCGCGGCGGATCAGGCGAAGGCCATAGGGCTGGCGACCTATGACCTCGCCTCGCCGAAGGATAACTTAACCATAGGGCTATCGCATTTCGCCTCCCTCCTCGGGCGGGCCGAGGGAAGGCCCATCCGCGCGATCATTGCCTACAACGCCGGATGGGGGCGGCTCGCGACGTGGACGGACGAATCGGGAGACCTGCCGGACGACCTGATGATGGAGGCCCTCGGCATCCAGGAAACGAGGCAGTACTGCCGCAACATCCTTCAGGCGACGGTGATGTACGGGGAGCTGTACTACGGAAGGACGGTCGGCGAGACAGTCGGGGAGCTGGTCGATGGAGAGAAGGCTAAATGAGGCTAAGGCCTCCCGGGCCTTGGAAGTCAGGCGGCCATCGAGAACAGAATCCCCGGCGCGGCCAGGGAGGACGATGCGACGGGCGCATAGGGCAGGGTGGGCGCCGTGGCGATGGCGTGGACTTCCGCGCCGTACTGCTGGATGAGCGCATCGAGCCGGGACGGGTTCAAGTTGTCGGGAGCCTCGGCGGCCGCGAGGGGTTCCGATTTTGCGCTCTCGAGCTGGCCGATCAAGATATCGAGGATATGGAGCTTGTCGATGCTGTAGGCCGCCGTGCCGTCCTGGGCGGCCACGCCGGACACGTGGGAGAAATTGGCGTAGAGAGCCTGGCTCCGGAGCACGGGAACGGTCGCCCTGCCCTCGCCGTAACGGGCGGCGTAGACGTAGGCAAGCGGTACATAACTGCTGGCTATCGCTTCCATGGCGGTCTCCTCCTTCCAATTCGAATATCGGAAGGCGCGCCGCCGAGATTAATAGAATATCGCCGACTCGGGTCCGGCTTATTTCATGGAAGCCCTGTAGAGCCTGTCGTTGATCGCCGGACCGAGCCCTCGGCCGGGAGCCATCTCGGCCCAAATCTCGTCGAAGCCGCCTGAGTCGAGCTCGTGAAGGGCGGCGAAGAGCCCCGCCGCCGCCTCGACGAGGTCGCCGGCCGGCGAGAGATACCGCACCAGGGCGAAACGCCCGGCGGTAGCCTCCCGCGTGGCGCCGGAAGCCGCGCTCAGGATGAGGGCGGCGGCCTTTCCCGTCGGCCTCGCCGCGTCCATCGCCCCGGCCTTCATCAGCCTGAGCGGCGTATGGGGGGCGTAGTGGCTGTCGAGGAGACCGGGGCTCGCGGCCGCGATCGATCCTCCCCGTTCTCGGGCGGCGGCATCGGCGGGCTCCCACTCGCCTATCGGCCCGATCACCGCCTCGATCGCCTCGGCGGGCATCCCGCCGGGCCTGAGGACTCGCGGCGGGTCCAGGGTCATGTCGAGGACCGTCGACTCTACGCCCACGGCGCAGGGGCCGCCGTCGATGATGATGTCCACTTTGTCGCCGAGTCCTCGGGCCACGTGCTCGGCCAGGGTCGGCGACAGGTATCCGAAGGGATTGGCGCTCGGCGCCGCAATCGCGGTGCCGGAATACGCGATGATCGCGCGCGCGACGTAATGCGCGGGAAGGCGGAGGGCAACCGTATCCAGGCCGCTGGTGACGATGTCCGGCACCGCCTTGCGTTTCGGCAGGACGAGGGTGAGGGGCCCGGGCCATAGACTCGCCATGAGAGCGCGCGCCCTATGGTCGCTCGCGTCGGCGACGCGGTCCGCGTCGCCGACCGACGCGACGTGGACGATGAGGGGATCGAAGCTCGGTCTGGCCTTCGCCTCGAAGACGCGGGCCACCGCCCTCGAGTCGAAGGCGTCGGCGCCGAGGCCGTAGACGGTCTCGGTGGGGAAGGCGACGAGGCCGCCGGCGGCTATGCACTCGCCCGCGCGGCGGAGATCGGCTTCGCTGGTCCCGAGGAGTTCCATGCTCGGAGCGCCCGGCTAGGGGGAGGGATCCTTGCGCTCGAGATAGGCATCCGGCCCTATCGTCTCGAGGTTTTCAGCCTTGGCCAATACCTCGGCTTCCAGCCTCGCCGCGAACGCGGCGAGAGCCTCCGCGAGGTCGGGACGGGAAGTGGCGAGGATCCGCGCGGCGAGCAGGCCCGCGTTGCGCGCTCCGTCCACGGCCACCGTCGCCACGGGGACGCCGGGGGGCATCTGCGCGATGGAGAGGAGGCTGTCGAGGCCGCCCAGGCTCTTGCCTCGCACCGGCACTCCGATGACGGGGAGGATGGTCATGCTCGCCGTCATCCCGGGCAGGTGGGCGGCCCCCCCGGCGCCCGCGATGATCACTTCTATGCCGCGGGCGGCCGCCCCCGCCGCGTATTCCGCGAGGCGGCCGGGCGTGCGATGCGCGGACACTATGGTCGTCTCGTACCCGACTCCCAGCTCCGCGAGGACGCGCCCGGCTTCGGCCATGACGGGAAGGTCGGAGTCGGAACCCATGATTATCCCCACGAGGGCGCTCGAGAGGGCGCTTTTTCGCGCGGCGGCTTTTCTCGGATCCATCGCTCGATGATATGTCGCCCCCTCTCCCGAGGGCAACAGGGCCACGGCGCCGGTTCATGGCAAAATAACGAAAAAAAGTCAAAGACCCGCCGTCGGTACGCTCTTACGATCGCATGAGAGGGCGGCCCGCGTTCCGGGAGCCGCCCGAGGAGACGCTCATGAAATACGCTTCACTCGCAATAGGACGCCCCGAAGGCCTCGTCTTCGGCCGCGCCCCCCATCCCGTCACCTCCCGCCGCGGCATAGTCGTAGGCGGCGGGGCCGTCTATCCCGAGCTCAATTTCACGCTGCCGCCGATGCACATCGAGGAATCGACCCGGCCCGAGATCCGCGAGCACTATCGCCAGATCGTAACCGACGCCCTCGAGCGCTCCATCGAACTCGACGTCAAAGGCGTGGTCTTCGAGTTCGAGACCCTCCTCGAGATGACCCTGAATCCCGACATCGGCATCGAGCTCGTCGAGATCATGAACGGAGTCTGCGAGGACTACTACGCCAACCGCGGCATCCGCAGCGCCATTCGCCTGACTCCCAACGACACTCGCGATTACGACAGGCCTCCCCTCATGAGGAGCGGCCCGAGGATGGAGGCGATGCTCCGGCTCTTCGAGGAGGGCGCCAGGGCGGGGGGCGAGTTCCTGTCCATCGAGAGCACGGGGGGCAAGGAAGTCCACGACGACGCGCTGCTCTACACCGACGCGAAGGGCGTCGTCTTCGCGCTCGGCGTGCTCGGAGTCCGGGATATGCGCTTCCTGTGGAAGCAGATCGTGGATGTCGCGCGCAAGACCGGCGTGAGCGCCGGCGGCGATACGGCCTGCGGCTTCGCCAACACCGCCATGGTGCTCGCGGAGAAGAAATACATACCGAGAGTCTTCGCGGCCTTCGATCGCGCCGTCTCGATCGTCCGCACCCTCGTGGCCCACGAGGAGGGCGCCATCGGGCCCGACAAGGACTGCGGCTACGAAGGACCCTTCCTGAAGGCCATAACCGGCATACCCATATCGATGGAGGGCAAGACCTCGGCCTGCGCCCACATGAGCCCCGTGGGGAACGTCGCATCGGCGGCCTGCGACCTGTGGAGCAACGAGAGCGTGCAGAACGTCAAGCTGCTCGGCGGGATGGCGCCGACCATCTACCTCGAGCAGCTCGCCTATGACGCCCGGCTCATGAACGAATCCATCCTCCAGAAGAGCGACGCGACCCTCCAGAGGCTTCTCGTCGACTCGGACATAAGGCTCGATCCTCAGGCCCTAATCCTCGCGCCCTCGAGCGTCATCGAGATCTCGAAGGTCATCGTCGGCGCCAGGAGCCACCTCGATGCGGCGATCAAGGCCGGGGCGAAGGCCCTCGACATCATCGAAGCGGCCCACAGGGGAGGGAAGCTCGCCCTGACCGAGCGCGAGGTCGAGTATATCGGCCGGATACGAGGGGAGATCGCCGATATCCCCGCCGACGAGGGCGCCTTCGTCGAGATGATGCTGCCGAACCTCGATACGGAGAAGGTGATACTCAAGGAATATGGTCTTTAATAGGCCTTGAGGAGCGGTCGGAGGGGGTTATACTCTTAGTATGAAAACCCTCTCCGACACGTCCTCCCTCATGGCTCCCGTCCGCGGCATAGTCACCTTCAGGTTCCTCGCCGACGCCGAGCTCCTGGATCTCATCTCCCACTCGGAAGCCCTAGAGCTCGAGGAAGGAGAGGTCATCGTCGAGGAGGGCGAGCTGAGCCCCTACTTCTACGGGATCGCCGAAGGCACCGTCTCGGTGAGCGTGGGCGGAGGCGACGCGAAGGTCTACGTCAACTCGCTCGGCGCCGGCGACGTCTTCGGGGAAGCGGGCATCTTCATGAGAGTGCCCCGGACCGCCACCGTCACGGCCCAGGGGAAGGCGATCATACTGAGAGTCCACCGCACCGAGCTCGCCGGATTCCTGAAGCGCCACGCCGAGGCCGGGAACAAGATTCTCCTGGTCATCATCTTCGGCCTCCTGCGGAAGCTGAAGCTCGCCGACCAGGAGCTCGCCTACGAGCGCAAGTCCGACATGGCCCAGGAGGACGTGGACGCGATGGTCGAGGGCATGTTCGGGAACGGCGGCTAGGCTCCCTTCCCGTCCCATGCCGCCAGGATGGCGTCGATCGCCGCGTCGAGCTCCGCATCGATCTTCTGCCTGGCGGGGTCCTCCATGAACCAGGCGGCAGATTCGCGCATGCCTTCCTGGAAGCTCACCGTCGTCCGGAATTCCGGCACGAGCCGCTTGAGCTTGGAGCAGTCGAAGAGGGCGCTGTAGGTCTTGTCTCCGAGGAAATTGGGGCCCCTTTCCGGATCCGCCGCCGCGATGAAATCGGAAGGGATATGGACGACCCTCGGTTCGGCGCCGATCGCCGCCGCGATGGTCGCGTGAATCGCGTCCCAGGTCAGGGCCTCGTCGCCGGTGATCTGAACGGCCTCGCCGATCGCGGCGGGATTGCCCAGGAGGCCGACGAGGCCGACGGCGAAGTCGCGCGCGTGCGTCAGCGTCCACAGCGACTGGCCGTCGCCGTGCACTATCACGCGCCTTCCGTCGAGCATCCGCCTCGGCACAGTGAAGCCGGCGGAGCCGAAGGGGGTGGGCATCCATTCGGAGGAATAGGTATGCGAGGGCCTGACGACCGTATAGGGGAAGCCGTTCGCGCCGCGCTCCTCCTCCAGCCGCCTCTCGCACTCGATTTTGTCGCGGGAATACTTCCAGAAGGGATTCACGAGAGGCGTCGATTCCGAGATCACGTGGTGCACGGGCGGCTTGCGGTAGGCCGATGCCGAGCTGATGAACATGAACTGGCTCGTCCTGTCGCGGAAGAGCCGTATGTCTTCCTCTACGTGCTCGCGCGTGAAAGCCACGAAATCGACGACGGCGTCGAAGCGCTCGCGCCCGAGGACTCGGCCGGCCGCCGCCTCGTCCCTGACGTCCGCGCGCAGCGACCTTACCCCCCGGGGCGCCTCGCGCCCCTTCCTTCCTCTGTTGAGATGCCAGACTTCCATGCCCTTGGAGATGGCCCGGGCTGTGCAGTCGCCCGACAGGTTCCCCGTTCCCCCGATGAACAAGACTTTCATGCTCCCTCCGCTATCCCGTATCCCGAATCCGCCGCTCCGCACTGCGTCTCGAGGAGCTCTCGGAAGCGAGAGGCGCATGACTCGAGGCGCTCCGGACCTTCCGAGGACGGAGCGTAGACCACCGCGACCACTTCCTCCGCGTCTTCGAAGACCTTCGTCGCCATCGCATCCTTGACGGGGTTGCCGCAGGGCTCCCATCCTTCCCCGGAACGCCGGCAGACGACGATGAGATCCCCGAGCTCGATTTCCTGACCGGAGGGGTTGAACACGTAGGCCTCGCCGGCGGCGCCGAGCCGAAGGAGGAGCTCGCTTCCGGTCTTGGCGGCGTCGAATACGCTCGCGGGATAGCCCCACTCGAGGCTCACGGCGTTGTTCGCGTCGACCGGACCGTTGACCAAGGGGAACTCGCCCTCGAGGGCGACCGCGAGAAGGTACTCGCTGGAGGGTTTGGCGCGGCCTGCCGGCCTGTACCTGCCGTGCCGCAGCATGTCGCGCACGGCCGCCTTGCGCTCGGACGCGAGGAAACCCGCGCCGGCCACGCGAACGCGGTCGAGCAAGGCAGCGAGATAAGGCGGCGCCGATTCGGTCCTCGGGCGGACCGGGAGGCCGCGGGCCCAGATGAGCGCCGCCCGAAGACGGTCCCCGCCCAGGGAGGGATCGAAGAAGAGCGAGAAGGGTCCGGCCCGGCTCATGGCCCCAGCCTATCCCACGAGGCTCCCTCCGCGCTATGGCTCGGGGCCGCGGAGGATCCTCAATAGCGGTTTCGCGTGGCGATAGCCTCGAGCGGCTTCCTCTGCTTGGGCCTGGGGACGTCGGAGCTCTCGGGATGGCCGACGGAAATGACGAGGCCGATCCTCCTCGAGGCCGGTATGCCGAGGAGCCTCTTTATCCTGCCTTCGTCGAACCAGCCCATCATGCAGGTTCCCAATCCGAGCTCCGCCGCCTGGAGGCAGAAATGCTCGGCCGCGATGCCGATGTCGAACAGCGGGTAGTTCCGCCGCTTGACGATCGCGCCGAGGCGGTTCAACGCCGTCGAAGATTCTACGACTATGACGACGAGGACGGGAGCCTGGACCGCGAATCGATTGAAGGCGCTGCCGGGACCGAAGGTGGCCTTCGCGACCATGTCCTTGAGCGGGGGATCGTCGACGATGATGAAGCGCCAGGGCTGTCCGTTGCTGGCCGAAGGGGCCAGGCGGGCCGCCTCGACGCAGAGGTCGATCTGGCCGGGCTCCACCGCCCCCGCGGCGTATTCCCTGACGCTGCGCCTCGACGTTATCAGGCTCATGAATCGCATAGGCACACTCCTAAGCGCCGGCATGGCGCGCTACGATCCTGATCCGGCTCCTGGCCGCCTCGGCTCGCTCGATCGCCTCCTCGGGGGTGCCGCCCAGCGCGGTCAGGTGCCCCATCTTGCGAAAAGGCCGGACTTCCCGCTTGCCGTAGAGGTGGAGGGCCACGCCGGGGACCGAGAGGGCGCCGTCGATCCCGATGTACTCGGCCTCTCCAATTCCTTCCTGCCCGCCGAAGAGATTGACCATCATAGCGGGCCTGAGCAACTCGGGCGAGCCGAGGGGGAGACCGAGGAGGAGGCGCAAGTATTGGTCGAACTGGCTCGAGACGCAGGCATCGATGCTGAAATGCCCCGAATTGTGAGGCCTGGGCGCGACCTCGTTGACCAGCACTTCGCCCGAGCGCGCCAGGAACATCTCGACGCCGAAGACGCCGGCCGAGCCGCTCCGAGGCGAGCCGGCGCGCCGCGATTCCTCGCAGATCGCGATCACGGCGGCGAGGGCGATCCTCTCGGCCTCGTCGCGGCGCGCGGCGCCGATCCGCGCGGGCGCGAGAACCGAATCGCAGAGATTCGCCCTTTCGTCGAATACCATTTCGACGATCGGATAGACTGCCGTCGATCCGTCGGGGGCGAGCGCGATGACGACCGCCAGCTCTTTCTCGATGTCGACCTTTCGCTCCACGAAGGAAGGGCGGTCGATGGCGCGATCGTCGCCGGCCCCCGAGAGGATCGCCACGCCGCGTCCGTCGTAGCCGCCCGTTCGGGCCTTCTGCACGAGGGGGAAGCCGCCTATCGCCTCGGCGGCGGCGGCCAGGGCGACCGGCAGTCCGCCGCGCCGGCTATCGACGAGCGCGAAACGCGCGGTCGGGATGCCGGACGCGCTCAGCAGCTTCTTCTGTAAGTACTTGTCGCGGATCGCCGACAGGACGCCCGCAGCGGGGAGGACCATCTTGCCGCGCCGCTCGAGCTCGCGGAGGGCCTCGACGCTCACGCCCTCGATCTCGTAGGAGATGACGTCGAGATCCTCGGCGAACTCCAGGACTGTCTCGTAGTCGTCCAAGGGGCCTATGTGAGCGGCATCGGCGATCTCCGCCGCCGGAGAGGGGTACTCCGGGCTGAGCACCTCGATATGGGCGAGGTATTTCCGCGATTCCTCTATCGCCATTCGGCCGAGCTGGCCCCCGCCGATTATGCCTATCCTTTGCACGATTTCCTCCGACGAGGGCCTATTCTTCGCTCCCGCCGGCGACGCGTTGGCCGGGCACGGTCTCGAGGTCGGGCAGGAGACTCGGCTGCCGCGACGCCTCCGCAGCCTGGCGCGAGGCGCCCTGCGCCCGGCCGAGCACTTCCGGATTGTGCATGAGATCGCGGGGCTTGGAGCCCTTGGCCGGGCCCACGATGCCCTTCTCCTCCATGAGCTCGACCAGGCGCGAGGCTCGGTTGTAGCCGATCTTCAGCCTGCGCTGGATGTAGGAGGCGCTCGCCCTCCCCTGCTGCAGCACGATCTCGAGGGCCTTCTCGAACAGCGGATCGTCGTCCTCGTCGCCGAAGAGGGAAGGTTCGCCGTCCTCGTCGTCCTCGTCGATGAAGATCTCCTCGTCGATGTACTCCGGCTCGCCGAGCGTCTTCACGAACTCTACGGCCTTCTCGACTTCCTCCTCGGAGACGTAGGCGCCCTGCATGCGGATGGGGAAGGGGTCCCATGCCGTGGCGACGAGCATGTCGCCGCGGCCGAGGAGCTTTTCCGCGCCGACCATGTCGATGATGATGCGGCTGTCGAACTTGCTCGCGACCATGAAGGCGATGCGGCTGGGGATGTTCGCCTTTATGAGGCCGGTTATGACGTCGATGCTCGGCCTCTGGGTCGCCAGCACGAGGTGGATGCCGACGGCGCGGGACATGGCGGCCAGCCGGGCGAGAGTGGATTCGAGCTCCTTGCCGGTAGTGGCCATCAGGTCCGCGAACTCGTCTATGATCACGACGATATAGGGAAGGCGCTCGGCCGCGAAGCCCTTGTCCCTGATCTTGCGGTTGAAGCTCTTCACGTCTCGCACTCCGGCGTGGTCGAGGAGGCTGTAGCGGCGCTCCATCTCGCAGATGCAGTACTGCAGCGCCTGAAAGGCGCGCTTGGGCTCGGTGATCACCGGCGTGAGCAGATGGGGAATATCGTTGTAGAGCTTGAGCTCGACTATCTTGGGGTCGATGAGGAGAAGCTTCACCTCATGAGGCGAGCGCCTGTACAGGATCGAGAGGATGATCGAGTTCACGCAGACCGATTTGCCGGACCCGGTGGCGCCGGCTATGAGGAGGTGGGGCGTCTGGGTGAGGTCGATGAACTGCGCTTCGCCCGTGATGTCCTTGCCGAGGATTATCGGTATGTCCATCTTGGCGGTCTTGAACGACTCGTTCTCGACGATCTCGCGCAGCGAGACGATGGAGCGCCTCTCGTTGGGAACCTCGATTCCCACGGCGTGCTTGCCCGGTATGGGCGCGACGATGCGGACGCTCGAGGCAGCGAGCCTGAGGGCGATATTGTCCCCGAGATTCGTGATCTTGGACAGCTTGACGCCGGGCGCGGGCAGAATCTCGAACATCGTAATCACGGGTCCCTTTCGAATCCCGGTAACTTCGGCCTCGATGTTGAATTCGGCGAGCGTCTCGCGCAGGATCTCCGCCGAGCGCTTGGTCTTCTCGTCGACGATCCAGTACTCGCCGTCCGGGTACGCGGTGAGGATGCCTTCCGAAGGCACGACGTAAGGCTTGTCCTTCCGGCGCGCCGCCTGGAGGGACTGGACGCGCTTGAGCGCGGCCTCCGGCGACGCATCGGTCCCGTCTTCGCGGCCCAGGCCATGAGCGTGCGAGGGAGGCACGGAGATGAACTCGATGTCCCGCTCGCCCTCCAGCCCCACGAAGGTCTCCTCGCGAGGCGGTCCCGAGCCGCGCTGGTCCTTGACTTCGAGCTCCTCGGCCTCTTCGGCCGCGACGGGAAGCTCGGCGAGCTCGGGCGAGGCGGGATCCGCCTCTAAGGCATGAAGCGAGGGGACCGGCGGGAGCTCGGGAACGCGGAACTCGAAGGCCTTGTCCTTCCCTTCCCCCGTCGAGACGGTATTCGTTCGGCGCTCCGCCTCGCCGGACGCGGGAGCCGGGACCCGAGGCGGGGGCGGGGGCGGAAGGAGACCGAGGGTCCGCTGCGCAGGCCGGCCCTTCGATGCGGCGGAAAGGGCCGCGATCAACCGCGATGCGTAGACGATGAAGGCCGAGAGGGCGAGCGCGAGGGCGATTCCCGCCAGGGTCAGGGCCGGAAGTCCCGCCGCGGCCAAGTACGGGTGCGCCGACAGGAAGGGCTCGGGCTCGGCGCCGATCCTGGCGATCCCCAGGATCGGCAGGAAGGGCAGGACGGAAGCGGCGAGGGCTGCGATCGCGCCCGGCCGCCATCCGGGCAGGAAGGCGAGGATCGCCGCTCCCGCGAACCAGAGCGGCACGAAGAGAGAGGCCCAGGAGAAAGCCCCGATAAGGAAGGAGCCGGGGCCCGTGAGGAAGGGAAGCGCCGCGGGATCGATGCCGGCAGCGACGAGCGCGGCGATACAGAAGGCCGAGACCGCGGCCAGGGTCGAGCCGAGAAGCATATTCGGTACGGAGGCGCTCGGCTCGTTGGACATCAACATGGGACTCCCTGCTCAGTCAGTACAATATCGGCAGTCTCCGCCTTCGCAGTTTAGCACGAATGGGCCTATGCCTCTTTCCATATATCGAAATAATATATACATTATTGCTTCGCGCGAACTGGGGAATGCGCCCCGGAAGGATGTTCAATGGTCATCGAGAAAGATCGCGTCGTAACCATAGACTACAAGCTCCATGATGCGGCGGGCAAGGTGTTGGATGCCTCCGATGTCTCCGAGCCGCTCATTTACCTGCACGGCAACGAAAACATCATCGCCGGCCTCGAGAAGCACCTTCTCGGCAAGAAGGCGGGCGACGAAGTCGAGTGCGTGGTCCCCGCGAAGGAAGGCTACGGGGAGCGGGACGAGGCTCTGGTGTTCAAGGTTTCCAAATCCGAGTTCGGCGAAGGATCGCCCATCGAGCTCGGCATGCAGTTCGAAGCCCATGGCGAGGACGGCGCCCAGATCGTCACGGTAATGGGCATCGAGGGCGACGAGGTCACGATCGACGCGAATCATCCATTCGCCGGCGAGGAGCTCCACTTCTCGGTAAAGGTCGTGGACGTGCGCGAAGCCACCGCGGAGGAGATCGAGCACGGTCACATCCACGGCGGTTGCGACTGCGAAGAGGATTGCGACGACGGGCACGGCTGCGGCCACGGCGGCTGCGGCTGCTCGGATTGAGGATTCGTCGCGGGCGACGCCCATGCGCCTGAGGCCCATGGATATCTTCGTCGCGCTGGCGGCGGCGGGCGTCATCGCCTTCGCGGCAGTTTCGGCCTACGGTCCCGAAAGCGGCCCGGTCACCGCGGTCCTGAAAGGCAGGGACGGCGAATGGGTCTATCCGCTTTCGACCGACAGGGAAGTCCGGGTAGCCGGCCCTCTCGGCGACACCGTCGTCGAGATTCGCGGCAAGGCGGTGCGCATCGTAGCGTCTCCCTGCCCGAACAAGACCTGCATCGCGGCGGGCGCCATCGACAGGCCGGGCCAATGGCTGGCCTGCCTCCCTAACCAGGTCTTCGTCAGCGTCGAGGGCAGGAGGTCCGATGGCGGCATCGATGCCTCCGCGTACTGACGCGAGGCAAAAGACATACGCGGATATCACCGCCCTCTTGGGGGCATTCTGCTTCTTCCTCTCGGCCCTCGAGTACATGGTGCCCAAGCCTCTCCCCTTCATGCGGCTCGGCATAGCCAATCTCCCGATACTGCTCGCCGCCGACTTGCTCCCATTGACCTGGTACCTCGCCCTGGCTCTCGTGAAAGTCTTCGGAATGAGCGTGATCTCCGGTTCCCTGTTCTCCTACGTCGCGCTTTTCTCGCTCGCGGGCACCCTGACCGCGGCCCTCGCCATGTGGCTCGCCCGAAGGATATTCGGACGCCTGATATCAGCCGTGGGAGTGTCCATCCTGGGCGCAGTGCTGTCGAACGCCGTCCAGATGGGCATCGCGAGCCTCGTCGTATTCGGCGACGCCGTCCGTCTCATCGCGCCGCCCTTCCTCGCCGCGGGGCTCGCGACCGGCGCCCTCCTCGGCGTCTTCGCCGAGCTGTTCGCCGGTAGATCGACCTGGTACGCGCGCGCAATGGACGAGACCCATGGCTGAGTCGAAGAGGGACCTGCGGCGCGATCGATGGGCGTCCCTGTTCCCGCCGCGGATACTCGCCGCCGCCGGGGCGGCCGTCTCGGCGGCCTACCTGTTCGAGCGCTCGCTGGCCGTCCGCGCCCTGATGTTCCTCCTCATCGTAGGCGCGGCCTGGCTCTCGGGTAAGAGACTGTCCCCGCTGGCGACGATCGTGGTCTTTGCCGGCATCGTGGCAGCGAATCTGCTGGTTCCCGTAGGCCGGGTGCTGGCAGTCCTGGGTCCCTTCAAGCTGACCGAGACGGCGCTCCTCGATGGGATAGGGAAGGCCCTCGTCTTCGAGGGTCTCGTGTACGCTTCGAAGGCCGCCATACTGCCCGGCCTCAGGCTGCCGGGGCGATTCGGGGCGCTGGTGGCCTCGGCCTTCGTCTACTACGAACGGATCGTCGAGTACAAAGGCGCGATACGCCCGGCGACATTGATAGAGGACGCGGACAGGCTCATGCTGAAGGTCTGGGAAGAGCCGGTAAGGGCATCCCCTCCCGAGGGGCGGAGAGCCCCGAGACCGGTCGCCTATGCGGCCCTGGCCGCGATCGTTCTCGCCGCATTCGCCTCGCTATTGATAAAGCCGTGACGCGCGCTCTACTCGGATGCCACTACATTGACGAGCTTGTCCTTCACGACGACCACTTTCAGCACTCGCTTGCCGCGGATCCATTCCTCCACCTTCGGCAAAGCCATGGCCCTCGCCTTCAACTCCGCCTCGGGAGTTCCGGCGGGCACTTCGAAGCGCTCCCGTATCCTGCCGTTTACCTGAGCTACGATCTCCTTCGTCTCGTCGGCGCAAAGGGCTTCGTCGAAAGCGGGCCAGGCTTCGCGCGAGAGGCCATGGGCGTGGCCCGCCCGCTCCCAAAGCTCCTCGGCGAGATGGGGGGCGTAGGGCGCCAGAAGGAGGACGAGGGGCTCCCATAAAGAGCGGGCGAGGGTTTCGGGCCTGCCCAGCTCATTGACATAGATCATCATCGCGGAGATCGCGGTATTGAAATTCAGAGTCGCCGTATCGCCGCTCACCTTCTTTATGGCGCGATGGAGCGATTTCAGGGAGTCCCGGTCCGGCTCGACGTCGACCAGCGCGCGCTCGGAAAGCGCCCATACCTTCTCCAGGAACCTGCTCACGCCTATGAGGCCCGCGGTAGCCCAGGGCTTGGACACCTCGAGGGGACCCATGAACATCTCGTACACGCGCATCGAATCGGCGCCGAAGTCACGGATGATGTCGTCCGGATTGATCACGTTTCCGCGGCTCTTGGACATTTTCTGGTTGTCCTCGCCGAGAATCATGCCCTGGTTTATGAGCCGAGCGAAGGGCTCCTTGGTGGTGACGGCGCCGATGTCGTAGAGGACCTTGTGCCAGAAGCGCGAGTACAGCAGATGAAGCACGGCATGCTCGGCGCCTCCGACGTACAGGTCGACCGGCATCCAATACTCGCTCGCGCCTTTGGAAGCGAAGGCGCTCGCATTCCCGGGATCGAGGAAGCGCAGGTAGTACCAGCACGAGCCCGCCCACTGCGGCATCGTGTTGGTCTCGCGCTTCGCCGGCCCTCCGCACACGGGGCACGTGGTGTTCACCCACTCCGGGATGTTGGCGAGGGGCGACTCGCCCGTGCCCGAGGGCGAGTAGCTCTTGACTTCCGGCAGGAGGAGGGGCAGCTGGGACTCGGGTACGGGGACGATGCCGCATTTCTCGCAATGCACGAGTGGGATGGGCTCGCCCCAATACCTTTGCCGCGAGAAGACCCAGTCACGGAGCTTGTAGTTCACCGCCTTGCCGCCGATGCCCTCGCGCTCCATCTTCTCGACGATGAGGCGCTTGGCCTCGTCGGTCGTCATCCCGCTGAATTCGCCCGAGTTGACCGAGTAGCCGTCCTCGATGTCGCATGTCGCGGGCTCCTTCGTGAAGTCCGCTCCCGATTCGTATTGCTCCCTGGACGCGACGACCTGGACGACCGGAAGCCCGAACTTCCTCGCGAATTCCCAGTCGCGGTCGTCGTGGGCGGGAACGGCCATGATGGCGCCGGTCCCGTACGATATGAGGACGTAGTCGGAAATCCAGATGGGCACGCGGCCACCGTCGAGCGGATTGATCGCGTACGCGCCGGTGAAAACGCCGGACTTCTCCTTGGCCAGGTCGGTGCGCTCGAGGTCGCTCTTCCTGGCGGCCGCCTCGACGTAGGCGTCGACGCCGGCGCGCTGGGCCGGCGAGGTGACCTTGGCGACCAGGGGATGCTCCGGCGAGAGCACCATGTAGGTGACGCCGAACAGCGTGTCCGCGCGAGTCGTGAAGATTTCCAATTTCTCGTCGCTACCCTCGATGCCGAAGCGCACGGTCGCCCCCTCGGAGCGGCCTATCCAGTTGCGCTGCATGAGCTTGACCGCCTCCGGCCAGTCGAGGGGACCCAGGTCCTCGAGGAGGCGGTCCGCGTAGGCGGTGATCCTGAGCACCCACTGCCGTATCCGCCTGCGCACGACCTTGGTGCCGCATCTGTCGCAGGCGCCGTCGTTCACCTCTTCGTTCGCGAGGCCCGTCTTGCAGGACGGGCACCAGTTGATGGGCATGTCGGCTTCGTAGGCGAGGCCCCGCTCGAAGAGCTTGAGGAAGATCCACTGAGTCCACTTGTAGTAATCGGGCTCGCAGGTCGAAATCTCCCGATCCCAATCGTAGGAGAAGCCGAGGGACTTGATCTGCTCCCGGAAGCGCTTCACGTTCGCCATCGTGGAGACGGCCGGATGGGTACCGGTTTGGATGGCATAGTTCTCCGCGGGGAGGCCGAAGGCGTCGAAGCCCATGGGATGGAGGACGTTGAATCCCTTCATCCTCAGGTATCTGCAGTAGATGTCGGTCGCGGTATAGCCCTCGGGGTGGCCGACGTGAAGGCCGGCGCCGGAAGGATAGGGGAACATATCGAGAACGTAGCGCCTTTTCTCCTTGGGGTAGGCCGGATCCTCGACCGCCCGGAAGGTCTTGCCGGCCTCCCATCGCGCCTGCCATTTTCTTTCTATTTCCCCGAACGGATACTTGGCCATGAGCTCGCTCCCTTTGGACGCTAGTCGCGACGATTGAGAGATAGTAATGGAGAGAAGGGCCGAGGATCAATAACGGCTCCGTCGCGGGCGGCGGGGAGTCAGGGTCCGGAGGCGCGGATGGCGAGATACCTGTCGGGCACCGGCTGCAGCGCGCTTTGAAGGTAGCCCGAGCCGAGGACGTAGACGTCCTGCCGCAGGAGGACTCGATTGGCGGATTTTACCCCGGTATCCGGATCGACGTCGTAGGCGGCGAGCCATGCGGCGCCGGGAGAGCGCGCGTCGAGCGCGGCCAGCAGGTCCTCGAGCCCGTCCTTGCGGGCCGCGCCCGTGACCACCCGTAGAGCGAACTCGCCGAGGCCCTCGACGCTCGCTTCCGCGTAGTCTGCGTCCCACTCCCCGAATCGCCCCCGCCCGCCCAGGGCCGCCAGCGCCCGCTCGAGGAGCCTTCGCTCCTTCCCCGCGTCGCCCCCGGCGGGACCGAGGTCGAGGCCGAGAACGGCAGCGTAGGCGGCGCGAGTCGCCCGGCCCGCCACGTCGACGACGATGCCGCCGCCTGCGATGGCCCCGGCTATGACGGGCGCCGCCAGCTCCGCATCGGAGCAATACAGCGAGGCGTCCGGGCCGTACTCGCGAAGCCACGCTCCCGTCATCGCGCGCGCGTAGCCGGCCGCGTCCGCGCCCGGGGGCGCGGTCATCGCCGCGTACCTGAGCCCCAGGTCCGCGGAGGCCGCCGACATGATGGCCCGCTCGCGCGCCGAGGCCGGATCCGCGTACTCTCCCTGCGAGTAGGCCGCGACGAGGGCCTTGGCTCCCATCTTCTTGGCCGCCCAGGGAATCAGATAGGCGCGATAGACGCGATCGAGGTCGACTACGAGATCGGCCGAGGCTTCGAGGGCGAGGACGTCCTCGCGAGAGCCGCCCGAGACGCCGAGGAGTCCGGGCTTCGACCGCTTGGCGCGCCGGATACCTTCGGCGCTTCCCGGCAGGGCGGGATCGACGACAATGGCCGCGACACGGGAGTCGCTCGCGGCCTCGGCGATGAAGGAGGCTACGGCGGCCTCGGGGTTCCCGCCCGACATCGCGGTGTCGGGAAGGACCGCATGCGACAGCTCGCCCTTCGAGCCTCCCGCCGATCTCGCGTTAACGACGGCTTCGGCGCCCCGGAACTCGTCCGGCGCGAAGGCTGCGGAAGGCGTGACGACGACGACGCGGGGTCGCGGCGCTCCCGCGCCTCGGGGCGCGGAGCAGGAAGCGCAGATCGCGGCCAGGATCAGGGCCGATGTCGCGACGGCCGAATTCCGCGCTCTCATTACGGCCTCTAATCGAGTATGCAGGCCGAGAGGTGCTTCGCGCCCAAGTCCTTCAAGGGCGGCCGCGAGAGCGAGCATGCCGGCATGGCATAGGGGCAGCGAGGGTGGAAATGGCAGCCGGAGGGCGGGTCGATGGCGCTCGGTATCTCGCCCGTAGGCAGGTCCTTGGGCTTTCGCGCCGCGGGATCGGGGATAGGCACGGCGGCGAGGAGGGCCTTCGTGTAGGGGTGATGCGGGTGGGCGAAGAGCTCGTCGCGCGTGCCCAGCTCGACGATCCTCCCGAGGTACATGATGGCCACTCTGTCGCAGAGGTACTTGGCGGTGGCGAGGTCGTGAGTGATGAAGAGATAGGTGAGCCCCATCTCCTCCTTGAGCTGGCGCATGAGCTGGAGGATGAGGGCGCGGACCGAGACGTCGGCCATCGCTATAGGCTCATCGGCCACGATGAAGTCGGGCCTCGTCACGAGCGCCCGCGCGATCACGACGCGCTGGCTTTGCCCGCCCGAGAGCTGATGCGGGTACTTGCGGTAAAGGTATTCGGCGGGCGACAGGCCGACCTTCTCCATCATGCCGATGACGGCGGCCTTCCGCATCGCCTTGTCGC
>CAZBGA010000038.1:0-34737 GCA_964491385.1 uncultured Treponemataceae bacterium
CGATGGCGATTCCCCTGATCAGGGTCCTCGCGCCGGCGGGCGGCGCCGCCGCTTCTTCCCTCGTCTGGATCATCGCGGCCCTCTCGGGCGCCTCGATGATCGCCGGCAACCTCCTCGCGCTCAGGGAGGAGCGGGTCAAGCGGATGCTCGCCGGCTCATCCATCGCCCAGCTCGGCTATGTTCTCGTCGCGCTGATCGCGGGCGGCGACTACGGGACCTCCTCCGCGCTGTTCTACCTCGCCGCCTATTCCCTGTCGACGCTGGGGGCCTTCGCCTGCGTCGCCGCGATATCGCCTTCCCTCGGCGATCAGGCCGTTCGCACGGATACGCGCCGCGCGGATGCGGGGCGCGAGGATTTCCGCGGCCTCGCTCGGCGGCGACCCCTCGTCGCCGCCGTCATGACGGCCTCCCTCCTCTCCCTCGCGGGCATGCCGTTGACCGCGGGCTTCGTCGGGAAATTCATGATCTTCTCCGCCGGCGTCCGAGTCGGGACCGCGACGCGGATCCTCGTGATCCTCCTCGCCCTGAACAGCGCCGTCTCGCTCTTCTACTACCTGAGGCTGATGTCGCTGATGTACCGTCGACCCGAGACCGAGACGGGAGGCGCCGTCGTCGCGAGGCCGAGGGGCTCGTTCCTCGCAGGCATCGCGCTCGCGCTGATCGCGCTCTCCATCCTCGTCCTCGGAACGGCTCCCGGGCCCGCCTTGAGCCTGATCTCCTCGCTGGCGGGCCGATAGCTTGCATCCAGCCGGCGTTTCGAGTATTATCGGGCTATGGACATTCAGGACGTAAGCATGGATTCCGCCCGCTCGGGCCTTCTCGACCAAGTCGGGGTTTCCATGCTGGCGAAGGGCCTGAAGGGCGAGGAAGCCGAGGCGGCGGATCTGTTGAAGTCCCTCGGCTCGCCGGCCCCCCTCGCCGACGGCTCGGGCACCCGAATAGACCTCTTCGCCTAGCCTTACGACATCCTTCCCGCATCCTCGTCTCAAGACGAAATAATCCGCCTATGGTATAAATGGCCATGGACTTCGATAGAGTCATCGACCGCAGCGGAACGCAGTCCCTCAAATGGGAAAATCCGAAGAACGGGCCGGGCCTTCCGGACATAATCCCCCTCTGGGTCGCGGACATGGACTTCGCCCCCCCGCCCGCGGTCCTCGAGGCCATCGGCAGGCGCTGCGGGCATCCGATATTCGGCTATACCCTGCCGGCGCGAGAGTACTTCGAGGCGGTTTCCGCTTGGTACGGACGGAGGCAGGGTCTGGGCATCACCCCCGAGGAGATACTGATGGCTCCGGCCGTGATGCCCGCGATCGCGGCGGCCATCCACGCCTTCACCGCGAGGGGCGAGGGCGTGATGATCATGCCCCCGGTGTACCACCCCTTCTTCAGCGAGGTGGCGGAAAACGGGCGCGTCCTCGTCGAGGCCCCCCTCGCCCTCGGCCCCGACGGCGCCTGGACGATGGACTTCGAGGGAATGGCGCGCGCGGCCGAGGCCGCGGCCCGATCGGGGACGAGGCTGAGAGCCATCCTCTTCTCGAGCCCGCACAACCCCGTCGGGCGCGTCTGGACCCAAGGCGAGCTCGAGCGCCTCCTCGGCTTCGCCCGCGCCCGTGGCCTGGTTCTCCTCTGCGATGAGATCCACTCCGACATTATCCTCGGGGCGAGGCCCTTCCTGAGCCTCGCCTCCCTCGCGGGGCCCGGCGCCGAAGGGGTGCTCGTATTCAGCGGGCCGAACAAGACTTTCAACATCGCAGGCCTCCATATAAGCCAGGTCGTCGCGCGGCACGAGCCGACCCGAGCGGCGATGAAGCGGGCCATCTCGGCCTGGGGCTTCGGGCAGCCGAACGCCTTCTCCCTAGTGGCGGCCCTGGCTGCCTATCGCGAGGGGGAAGACTGGCTCGAGGCGCTCCTGGCCTACCTGAAGGAGAACCTGCGCTTCCTCCTCGGTTTCCTGTCTTCGCGGCTGCCGGAGGTCGGCGCGGCGCCCCTCGAAGGCAGCTACCTGGCCTGGCTCGACTTCCGGGCCCTCCTCGCGAAGCGGGGTGAGGGTCCCGGCGAAACGCCGCTCGCGAACAGGCTCGAGGAATCGGGCAGAGTGCGGGTCTCCCCCGGGAGCGGCTTCGGCAGGGAGGGCGAGGGCCATTTCCGCGTCAACCTGGCCTGCCCCCGCTCGATCCTGGAGGAAGGGCTCGAGCGGATCGCGCGGACGATCCGATAGGGCGCGGTCAGGGAGATCCCGTGAGGAGGACGATCGTCGCGGCGGCGACGGCGCTGTGCGTGGCCCTCGTCGCGCAGGCCCAGGCGAAAGGGCCCATAGTCGACAGGATACTGCTCGAGGCCAGGACCCAGGAGGATATCGCCCTCAAGGACGTCGCGTCGGGCCGCAGCGACCTCTTCGATTACGCCGCGGACGGCGCGACCTTCAAGGCCCTTCCGGACGACCTGAAGGCCAGGCTCGATCCCTACCCCGTGACCGGCGCCCTCTACGAGGATCTCTACATCAACCCCTTTCCGAACAAAGCCCCCTACACGGCCGCGACCGCCGACGGGAAGACTCGGTTCAATCCCTTCGCCATCCGCGAGGTCCGCTACGCGATGAACTTCCTGATCGACCGCAAGCGGATCATCGACGAGATACTCGTCGGCGCCGGAGTGCCGATGTACACCCCCGTCATACCCGGCCAGCCCAACTCGTCCCGCTTCGGCCTGGTCGCCTCGAAGCTCGGCTTCACCGCCTCGGGCAACGAGAGGAAGGCCCTGGCCGACATAGACGCCGCCCTGCGGAAGGCGGCCGCCGCCGATCCCGGCCTCGTCAAGAAGGGAGAGTGGTGGACCTACGGCGGCGATCCGGTCACGGTGAAGTTCCTCATCCGCGTCGACGACCCGAAGCTCCGTCTGCCAGAGGGCCGCTATATCGCGAGTCGGATCGAGGAGGCCGGAATCAAGGTCGACCGGCTCGAGTACGATCGCGCCAAGTGCGCCGCCGTCTGGAACAAGACGGATCCCGCCTCGTACCAGTGGAACCTGTACACCGATGCCTGGGTCGGCGGCCAGACCTACGCCTTCTGGGACGGGAGCATCGCCCAGATGTACGCTCCCTGGCAGGGCTTCATGCCGGGCGGCGGCAGGGCGGGCGCCTGGCAGTACGAGCGGAAAGAGCTGGACGGCCTCACGCAGGACTGCACGAACGGCCGCGTCAGGGACTCCGCCGAATACTACGCCAAGCTCCTCCGCGCCACCGAGATCGGCATCGAGGAGTCGCTCCGCGTCTTCATCGCCGCGACCACCAACTACACCTGCGCCAACAAGGACCGCTTCAACGGCCGCATGCTCTGGGGCGCCGGCGACGGCATAGACAATTTCTCCCTCTACTCCGCGGACGTGAAGCCGGAGAAGGACGGAAGCAAGGTCCTCAGGATGACCGAGTTCTCGTCCAAGGGCTCGCTCTTCATGTCCTCATGGGACCCCGTCGGCCCGGACGGCTTCGCCGACTCCTATTCCGCCGCCGTCATCAAGAACGTCTCCGACGCCGAATACGCCGCGAACCCGATAACCGGGATAAATTTTCCGATGACCGCCTCGTGGTCGGGCGTGAAGACGGGCCCCATCGATTTCCGCGCGAGGCCTCCCCGAGGCTCCATACCCGTGCCGCCGGAGGCGGTGATCTGGGACTCGCGGACCCAGAAGTGGGAGTCGGGCATAAATTACGTCGACGCCAAGGGCGACGGCTCGAGCTACGACTACGTCAAAGTCGCCGCGGGCAGGAACCTCGCCTGGTCGCAGGCCACCTTCACCTTCAAGTTCGGCCGATGGCACGACGGCCGCGCCATCGGGATCGACGACTACCGCTACGCGATCGCCAGGCCCTACGATCTCTGCGTGCGGAAAGGCGAGGACGACAAGGTATACGAGGCCTCGTACGCGGGCGCGGTCAATCCCGGCCTGCCGCGGATAAAAGGCATCGTCTTCAACGAGGACGACAGCGTCACCGTCTACGGCGACGCCAACTACCCGATGGATAGGAGCCAGCTCGCGGGCCTCCTCTGCCCGAGCCTCATGATCGAAGCCTCCAACTACGGCGCCATCCTGCCCTGGACCATCCACGAGGCGCTCAGGGCCCTGGTCGCGGAGGGAAGCGCCTCCGGGACCGCCTACGCCTTCAACGACGAAGGCGACTTCGAGGAGGTCGACCTCCTCGCCCGGAACTGCGTCGCGGACATCAGGGCCAAGCTCCGAGAGCTCGCCGACAGGAAGGCGGTGCCCGCCGCCCTCCGAGGCTACGTGACGCCGGCGCGGGCGGCCGAGGCCTACCTCGCCTCGATGGCCTTCATCGACAGGCACGGCCACGCGGTGATCTCCAACGGCGGCTTTTTCATCGACGAGTACGACCCCAAAAGCGACTCGATGGCGCTGAGCGCCTGTCGCGATCCCGCCTATCCCTTCCCCGAGGGCTGGTTCAAGAAGCATCTGTCCGCCTCCTTCGCCCGCATAGACAAGGTCAGGCTGGGCGACTACTCGCCCGGCAAGGACCTCGAGGTGGCGGTGACCGCGAGCGAAGTCGCCTTCCCCGAAGGGACCGCCAGGCCCCTATCCAGGGGCAGCGTGAAGGTGACCATCGTCGCGGGCGGGGAGACGACGGTCGCCGCCGCCTTCGCCGAGCCCGGCACGGCGGTCGCCGCCGTGCCGGCGGCCTTCCTCGCGAGGCTCGAGCCCGGCTTGTATACGGTGATCGTCGAAGCCGCCCTCGGCTCCGAGGCAGGCGCCGCGGAGACTGCGAACCTGATAGTGTTCTAGCGATATGTACCTTAAATTTGCGCTGAGGCGCATCGGCTACGGGATCCTCATGTACGTCGCGATGATCTTCATATTCTCGACACTATTCAACAGCGTCGCGGATCGGACCGCGAGGGCCCAGATCGACGAAGAAGTCGCCCAGGAGGCCGGCCGCCTCAAGAACCTGGACGAGGAGCAGCTCAAGGCGGCCGTCGCCGCGAGGCGCGAAAGCAAGCTCCGGCAGTACCACCTCGAGGATCCGCTTCCCGGCCGGATATTCTGGCGAAGCGTCCGCACCCTGAGCTTCGACTTCGGCAACTCGACGATCATGAAGGCCTCCGACGGCGACAGGGCGGTCATCAGGATCGTGCTCGAGGCCCTTCCGCGCACGGTCGTGCTCTTCACCTCCGAAGTCGTCATCGTGACGGTCCTTGGAGTCGTGCTCGGTCTCTACGCGGCCCGAAAGCCTAACGGTTTCTTCGACAGGGCTAATTCGGCGATGACCATGATCACGAACGGCCTCCCGGCCTGGTGGCTCGCGATGCTCGCGATCATGGCGCTCTCCTACGGCATCCCCGTCTTCCCTTCGGGCGGGCTCCGCTCCAATCCGGCGCCCGCGGGCCCGGCGGGACTCTTCGACTACCTTTGGCATCTCTCCCTGCCCCTCCTCACGCTGGTCGCTCTCGGGACGTGGAGCATGGCCTATCTCGTGCGCAATATCGTCCTCTCGAATCTCCAGGAGGACTTCGTGATGGCCGCCAGGGCCCGCGGGATACGGGAGCGCAAAGTCCTCTTCGGCCATGCCCTGCGCAGCTCGATGCCCGCGATCATGACCATCGCGATACTCGGGCTCTTCGGCTCGATAGCCGGGAACATAATCGTCGAGGGCATCTTCGGCTGGCCGGGCATCGGCAACCTCTACTTCATCGCCGTCCAGCAGAACGACGTCCCGGTGCTGATGGCGACCCTCGCCATCGAGACGCTCTTCAACATGGCGGGCTTCGTGATCCTCGACGTCGTCTACGGGCTGCTCGACCCGCGGATAAAGGCGGGGGGCAGGGCATGAGCGCAGGCGAATTCTGGGACGATTTCTCGAAGTCGAAGACGGGCCTCGTCGGCCTGGGCCTCATGCTCGCCTTTGTCCTACTCGGGGCATCCGGCGAGCTCCTGGTCCCCTTTCCCGGCGCGTCGAGGCACTGGCGCGACATCGACTACTGGCGGGACAATCCGCTCGCGGCCCCCCCCGCCTGGACGAACGCCTTCGTCGCGAGGAAGGGCGCGCCCTCCTCCATCCTCACCCGCTTCAAGGCAGAGAAGGAGACTAGGGACGACGGCGTCGGGATCGAGACCTTCGCCTTCGATTATCCCTTCGCCTACGATAGGCCGCCCCGCGACCTGATAGTGCGCGTTCCCGGATCGGGCCGAGTGCCCCTGGTCATATGGCTCGAGCGCCCGGACGGTCTCTCCGCGGAGCTCTATCGCGACCAGGTCGACCTCTCGGGCGGCGGCGAGAACCGAGTCTCGGTGACGAGGGACTGCGCCCGGGCGGCGATCGAATTCGTCCGGAGCCGCGACGAGGCCATTGCGGACACCATGAACGCCGACCTGATCAAGCCGGTCGCAGTCCTCTTCGCTAAGGCGGGGTCCGGCAACCTGGACGCTCCCACCCCGCTGAAGGGGGTCTACGAGATCAAGATCCGCGCCCTCATAGTCTCCTCGGACTTCAGCGTCGGGAGGCCTTCGATCATCGTCTCGGGCCAGGTCTCGGGAATCATGGGCACCGACGCAGCCAAGCGCGACGTCTTCACGGGCATCGTCCTGGGCATACGGTGGGCCCTCGTAATCGGCATCCTCAGCTCGTCGGTAACGGTCGTCGCCGGAGTCCTTCTCGGGATAGTCGCCGCCTACTTCGGCGGCGTCCTCGACTGGCTGCTAACGCGCTTGTACGAGCTCATCTACTTCCTGCCGGTGCTGCCTTTCCTGATCGTGATCTCGGCGATATTCAAGCCGTCGATCTGGGTGCTCATCGCCATCATTTGCGCCTTCTTCTGGACGGGCTCGTTCAAGACGGTCTATGGCATGACGCTTCAGATCAGGGAAGAGAGCTTCGTCGAGGCTTCCAGGGCCCTGGGCTCGGGACCTTGGCGCATCGTGCTCAGGCACATCGCCCCCATGCTCCTGCCCTACAGCTTCGCATCGATGGCCCTGAGCGTCCCGGCGATCATAGTATACGAGGCGAGCGTGAGCCTCATCGGCCTCGGCGACGCGACCATCGTCTCATGGGGCCAGATCCTGGAATCTGCCCTGACGCAAGGCGCCGTGATCAATGGCCTCTGGTGGTGGGTCATACCGCCGGGGCTGATGATCGCCCTGATGGGCATGTCCTTCGCCTTCCTTGGGACGGCCCTCGACAAGATACTCCACCCGAAGCTCAAGACGAGGTGACGTGATGGGCGACATGAAAAGGGCCGGAACGGAGCCAGTTCTTTCGGTGCGCGGCCTCAAGCTCCACTACTTCACGTCTAAAGGAGCCGTACGCGCCGTCGACGGCATCTCCTTCGACCTCTACCCCGGGGAGACGCTCGGCCTCGTCGGCGAGTCGGGCTGCGGCAAGACCAGCGCGGGCTACGCCCTGCTGGGGATGGCTTCCCCCCCCGGCAGGATCGTCGAGGGCTCCATCCTCGTCGACGGGACCGAGGTGGTCGGCATGCCGGAGCGGAGCCTGCGCCGCGACCTGCGCTGGTCCAAGATCTCGATGGTGTTCCAGGGAGCGATGAACTGCCTCACTCCCGTCTACACGATACGCGAGCTCATGGCTGAGACCTACCGCGAGCACGCCCCTGCGAGGACGCGCGACGCGGTCGCAAGGGGCGACGGGGGGATCGATGCCCTGTTGGCCGAGTCCCTGCGTCTCGTCGGCCTGCCCGTCGCCGCGCTCGGCCGTTATCCTCACGAGCTTTCGGGCGGGATGAAGCAGCGCGTCGCCATCGCGATGGCCCTATTCCTCGAGCCCAGGGTAGTCGTGATGGACGAGCCGACCACCGCCCTCGACGTCATCGTCCAGGCGCAGATACTCAACCTCGTAAAAGGACTCAAGCGCGACCTCGGCCTGTCCTGCGTCTTCATCACCCACGACCTCGCCACCGAAGCCGAGATCGCCGACCGGATCCTGGTGATGTACGCGGGCAAGATGGCCGAGCTCGGATCGAGCGAGGACATCTTCGGCAACGATCCCCTAACGGGGTCGTTACATCCCTATACGCAGATGCTCCTCGCCTCGACGCCTCGGCTCCACCGGCGGGTGAGCGAGCTCGCCTTCATACCCGGTTCGCCGCCCGATCTCATCGACCCGCCCGAGGGTTGCCGCTTCGCCCCCCGATGCCCTTTCGCCAAGGCGAAATGCCATCGCGACGAGCCGCCGATCGCCGAGCTCGGCCACAGGCATCTCGCGGCCTGCTGGAAGGCAATGGAGGATCCGGAGTATGAGCGACTCTAGCCCGGCCGAGCCCGGCGACATCATCCTCGAAGTCAGGGACCTCAGGAAGGAGTTCATCGCTCGCAAGGGCCGGGCCCGAGTGCGCGCCGTCGACGGAGTGAGCTTCGCCCTGCGCCGCGGCGAGATAATCGGACTCGTGGGCGAATCGGGCTCCGGGAAGACCACCATCGGAAAGCTCATAATGCGGCTCATCGAGCCCAGCTCGGGCTCCATAGAGGTCGCGGGCTTCCGCTCGGGCTCGCGGAGCGCGGTCGGGGATATGGCCTACCGCCGCCGCGTGCAGATGGTATTCCAGGATCCCTACGCTTCCATGAATCCGCACTTCAGGATCAAGGACGTGCTCGAGGAGCCCCTCCTCGTTCACCGTATCGGGAAGACGCGCGAGGAGAGAATGGCCATGGTGGCCAGTGCCATGGAGAAGGTGAAGATGACTCCGGTCGCCGACTTCCTCGACCGCCACCCCCACATGCTCTCCGGCGGACAGAGGCAGCGAATCGCTACGGCGCGCACGCTGATACTCCGGCCGAGCGTCATCGTCGCGGACGAGCCGGTGTCCATGATCGACCTCTCGACGAGGGCGGAGATACTCCACCTCATGAAGACGATCCAGGAGGAGATGGAGCTCTCCTTCATCTATATAACGCACGACATATCCACGGCGCGCTACTTCGCCGACAGGATCGCGGTCATGTATCTCGGGAGGATCGTGGAAATAGGCGGCCGGGACGAGGTGATAGACAATCCGGTCCATCCGTATACGAGGGCCCTCATCGCCGCCGTCTGCGAGCCCGAGGCCGGCCGCGCGGGAACCTTGCGCGAGCTCCAGGTGCGGGGCGAGATACCTTCGGCCTCCGATATCCCCTCGGGCTGCCGCTTCCGCACGCGCTGCATGTACGCCGCCGAGGAATGCGCCGCCCTCCCCGAGCCCGAGCTCGAGGATATCGGGGGCGGGCATTCCCACGCGTGCCGCAGATGGAAGGAGATCGGCTGGAGCGGATCGCCCTAGGACGCCGCGCGCCTCGTCCTCTTGTACTCCACGATGGTGAGCCAGATCATGGCCGCGTCCAGGACGGTGAATGCCGCGAGCAGCACCGAATGCGTAGACGCCCAGCGGATCGCCTGAAATAGGATGAAAAGGGCGAGCGCGGATACGACGAGGGGGTAGGCCCAAGTCTGCCTGCGCCACAGGAGGAGGGCCAGGACGATCTTGATCCACCCGTGGAACAGGAGATACATCGCCCCGAAATGCTGCGCGCTCGTGGAATAATGCTCGTCGGCGGCGAGCAGGATCGAAGCCAGGAGATCGCGCGAATTCCTGGCGAGCTCCTGCTGGGTGAGGAGCCCCAGGAATGTGCTGACGGCCGCGGGCCGAACGAACTCCAGCAGCAGGCCGCCGACTATCTCGAGGACGGCGTTCAAGCCCTTAAGGACGATCCCGACCTCGAAACCGGCGTGCAGTATGGCCGTCCTGTGGCGCCCCTCGTCTAGCAGGTCCGGAGTTTCCATGGAGAATTCCTTTCCATCCATTTAAACCATCGTGAGCGCGCCTGATTTCAAGGCTTCCACGTAATCCGTCAAGCCTCCGATATTTCCCTTCACGGTGAAGTCCGCGGGATTCGCATAGGCCCGGATCATTTCCTCTTCATCGGCCGTCTTCCCTTTTTTCATTTTCAGCAGAAATTTGAAGAGGATCATCAATATCCTATACGGCAAGCCGAGTTTCCCGAGATCGAAACCGCCGCGCAGATAAAACAGCTTTATCCTCGCCCTTTCGTCCTTCGTGAAATTCCGCTCCTCCAGCTCCTCGACGATGGCTTCGCTCCATGGCGAGGCTCCGACCGCGAAGACTACGATCGATTTCCCGACCAGAGCATCCAGGTTGCCTTTTATGAGCCCTATACCGGAAATGCCGACGGCGTGCAGGCATCCGCCGAAAATTACCGTATCGTATTCCATCAGATCCGCTTTGTCCGCTTTCCCGGCGCGGCAAAGGTCGGCACCCAATTCCTCGGCGATCCATTCGGCGTATCTTTTCGTAAATCCGGAAACGGATTTAAAGACGACTATCGCTTTCATTTATGCTCCTTGCAATCTCGATCCGCTAGGGGTCCGAGTCCCATGACGAGGACTTCGATCAGAGCCCGAAGCAGCTCTTCGCGGCGCTCCGGCGGTACCTTCGGTTCGAGGATGAATCTGGCGAGAAGGCCATGGATGGCGGACAGGATGACTTGCGCCGTAGTCTCAGGATCCAGGGAACGGAACTTGCCCGACTCGCAAAAGCCCCTGACGAGTCCCGCGAGCCGCCCTATGCTCTCTCGCTTTTCCGTGACGCCCTCGGTCAGGATTCGCAGATCCTCAGGAAGGTCCCAGCCCTGGCCGAGGAGCGCGATGCGAAACAGGTTGGGGCTTTCGAGGACGATGCGCGAATACGAGGCGAAAGCCTCGCGCAAGGTTCGAAGGGGATCGTCAGCATAAACAGGCGAGCCATTTACGCTGTCCACGATCCTCCGGTAGCCGGCTTCGACGATCCGGGCGACGATATCTCCTTTGTCCTTGAAGTAATGGTAGATGATTGCCGGCGAGTATTCGATCTTCTCGGCGATTCTCCGAATAGAGAGTCGATCGTAGCCCTCGTCCGCTATTATCGCGGTGGCAGCCTCGATTACGGCGGCCTTGAATTCTTCGACTTCTCGTTCCTTGCGTTCGATACTACCCATGGGCCAGACCTTGATCGATGATCATTTAATAAACATTGGTCAATATAAAAACAAAATTCATCTTTGTCAATAATCCAAGATAGTTCCTTCAAAAGGCATCCGATTTTGAAAAGGTCCTTCTAAATAATCTATAGTAGAGGGTAGTTGCAGGGGAGGCACTATATGACAGACCAAGAAGTCAGGAAAATCGCCATCGAAGCGGCTATTTCCATACTGCACAACGATCCGGCCACGAGGGAGTTTTTTGAGAACGAAATTGAAACCGACACTTCCCTAAGCCTCGACGCTCCGAAGGGAATGGGGCAGATAATAGTAAAAATGGCCGCGGCAATGGAAGCGACAATTCGAAACTACGTGAATAATGGCACGGCTTAGGCTCAAAGAGCGACGAAGGCTGCTTTGCAAACTTGGAGACAGCACTTGCACGCTAGCTAAACCCATTCACCAAATTGGACGTTTACCCCGTTCGCGACGATGAAGGCTCCCTCCTCCTTCGCGGCGTATGGCCATGTCTCCGGTATCGGATTCGCGCAGCAGAAGACGATTGATCCGGGCGCCATCCCGCGCTCAAACTCCCGCTTCACCGTATCGGGGCCCGGCGCGGAAAGCGCGATGAGGACGTCCGCGAGGGTTATGCAGGCCGTGCTCCGGGCGTCATTGTGCCTACACTCCAAGGCCTCCCGGCGGATCGCAGTCGCCGTCGCCCAGGACGCGGGTCGAGTCGGAGACGATGGCCACGAGATTGCCCCGATTGGAGAGGGCGAAGGAAAGACGCTTGAGGAACAAGGTCTGGGCTCGAGCGCGCTGCCCGGGCGAGAGATCCTTGGGAAGGGCCCGGGACAGGTCCGCTAGGCTCGGCGAAATGGGCATGCCCTATTCCTTTCGCTCTCGTCTCGAAGGCATGCGGATTCTCTTGAAGACGACGAGGGCCGCATAGGTCAGGAAGATGAAAAGGGAGAAGGCGGCGGAAAACAGGATGGCCCTGGGGTCGGCGGTCGCCTCGGCCGCCTCGCTGAAGACTCTCCGCGTATCCAGGAGGATGTCCCAGGAGTTGAGGCGGGAGAAGCGGCCGAGGTAGATTCCGAAGCCGGAAAGGAGGATGGCGGCGGCCACCAGGACCCGAGACGCCCTCGCCCCCCACGCCTCCGCGAAGCCTCTCTGAACGAGCCACATGGAGACGAGGCCGACGAAGTGCCCGATGAAGGCGAAGACCGCGTTCATGAGGAGGTCGTACCACAGCAGGGCGTTCAGGCCGAGCCTGTCGGACGGCGCGACCCGCAGGTAGGTCCGGTTGATCACGTAGATGAAGTCGGTGAAGATGTAGGGCGCGTTCGGGTAGAACACGAGCCAGAGCACCGCGATCGGGATCCCTACGAGCGCCCTGCGCCGGCCGGCATCGTATCGCGCGAGCAGGTGCGCCCCGAACGCGGCGATGGCGTAGGGGACGCAGGCGAGGATGAGGTTCCAGACGAGGTAGCGGTAGGCCGCCCTGCCGGAGATGGCGAAGCGGAGCGCGTAGAGGAGGAAGCAGCCCGAGACGGCGAGCGCCAGTACGATGCTCAAGGTGAGGAATTCGGACCGCCTCTCTCTCGCCATCGCCTCTCCGGCTACGCCTCTATGGCGCGCTTGGCGATCCTGTCGAGGATCTTCGCCTTGAAATCGGCGAGCGCGACCCCGTTCTCCTGGCGCCCGTCGAGGGTGCGCACGGAGACGCTCGCCTCGTCGGCTTCCTTCTGTCCGACGACGAGCATGTACGGCACCTTCTGGCCCTGCGCGTCGCGTATCTTGGCGTTCATCCTCGAGTCGGAGAGGTCGGCCCGGGCGCGCACTCCCGCGCCGCGCAGCTCGGCGACCACCTTCTTGGCGTAATCGTCGAAGGCCGCCGCGACGGGGATGACCGTGGCCTGCTCGGGGCAGAGCCAGACGGGGAAAGCGCCGGCGTAGTGCTCGATCAGGACGCCGAAGAAGCGCTCGAGGGAGCCAAGGAGTGCGCGGTGCACCATGTAGGGCTGTTTCTGCAGCCCGTCGCGATCGATATAGGTCATGCCGAAGCGCTCCGGCTCGTTCCAGTCGAATTGGATCGTGGTCATCTGCCATTCTCGGCCTATGGCGTCCTTGATCTTGAGGTCGATCTTGGGGCCGTAGAATGCCCCGCCGCCTTCGTCCAGCTCGTATTCGAGGCCTTCCTTCTCGATGCCCTTCTTGAGGGAGGCGATCGCCTCGACCCAGCGCGAATCGTCGCCGATGGCGCCTTCCTTCGGCTTGGTGGCCAGGTAGGCCTTGATGTCCTTGAAACCGAGAGTTCGCCAGATATGGAGACTGAAGCGCAGGACCTCGGCGACCTCGTCCTCGATCTGCTCGGGCGTGCAGAAGATGTGGGCGTCGTCCTGGGTGAAGCCCCTGACGCGCATGAGACCGTGGAGGACGCCCGAGCGCTCGTAGCGGTACACGGTGCCGAGCTCGGCCCAGCGCAGGGGGAGGTCGCGGTAGGAGCGGGTGGAATTCTTGTAGATCATGATATGGAAGGGACAGTTCATCGGCTTGGCGTAGTAGTCGTTCTCGTCGATCTTCATCGGCGAGTACATGTTGCCCTTGTAGAAGCCGAGATGGCCCGAGGTCTCCCAGAGCCACGCCTTGCCGATGTGAGGCGTGTAGAGTATCTCGTAGCCGTTCTCGTAGTGTTCCTCGCGCCACCAGTTCTCGAGCTCGACTCGGATGCGGCCGCCCTTGGGGTGCCAGTACACGAGACCTGGGCCCGCCTCCTCGTGGGTCGAGAACAGATCGAGCTCCTTGCCGAGCCTGCGGTGGTCGCGCTTCTCGGCTTCCTCAAGCATCTTGAGATGGGCATCGAGCTCGGCCTTGCTCGCGTAGGCGTAGGCGTAGATGCGGGTGAGCATGGGCAGCTTCTCGTCGCCGTGCCAATACGCCCCGGCGACCGAGCGCAGCTTGAACGCGTCCGGCCTGATCTCGCGTGTAGCGGCGACGTGGGGGCCGCGGCATAGGTCGACGAAACCGTCCTGCTCGTAAGTGGAGATGGTGCCCTCGAGGCCCTCGATCAGCTCGAGCTTGAAGGGCTGCCCGGCGAAGAGCTTCCGCGCCTCGTCCTTCGATACCTCCCTGCGGATGAACTCGGCGTTCGACGCGATGATGCGGCGCATCTCCTTCTCGATGGCCGGCAGGTCCTCGGCCTGGATGGGCTCGGGGAACTGGAAATCGTAGTAGAACCCGTCTTCGATCGCGGGTCCGATGCCCAGCTTGGTGCCCGGATAGAGCTTCAGGACTGCCTCGGCCATCACATGCGAGGCCGAGTGGCGGATGGTTTCGACATTGGACGGCATGATTCCCCCTGTAAGCGCGCTAAGAACGGCGAGGCCCCTAAGGACCTCCGCCCGTACGAAAGGGCAGGCGCGAGGGCTCGCTTCACGAGCCTTCGCGTCCCTTCGCGTAAGGACGAATTCCCCGGGGGCCTGACAGGCCGACCGTCGGAAACCCGCGGTGCCACCTTACTTCGGCTCCCCATGGCGGGGGCCGCGCTCATCGTCCGTAACGTGGACATCGCGAAGTCCTTCGGACTTAGCGCGCCTCTACCCGGCTTGCCGGGCTAATAGCGAACGGTCCCGAATACTAGGCGCGCCTTTCCTCGGGACGGCTCGGGAGTGGTCTTCGCCGTCGCGGCCGCCTGAGGGGCATCTCAGCCGGACGGCGCGCTAGCGCCGTCGGTGCCCCCCTCTCTGTCGGTGCCTCTCGAAAGCTATTACTGACGCAGGATCAGTATGTCTCCGTCTCAGCCTTTAGGGGAGTATCGCCAAGGAGGGCGGGAGCTGTCAAGGCCGCGGGCGGGGAACGCAAATTCACGCGACTCCCCGAGCGGCGGAGACGCGTCAGCCGTACCTGCCGCTGATGTAGTCCTCGGTCCGCCTGTCTTTGGGGTTGGTGAATATTCCTCCGGTGCGGCCGAACTCGACCATCTCGCCGAGGAGCATGTAGCCCGAATAGTCCGAGATGCGCGCGGCCTGCTGCATATTGTGCGTGACGATGGCGATCGTATAGTCCTTCTTGAGCTCCATCATGAGTTCCTCGACTTTGGCAGTGGCGATGGGGTCGAGGGAGGAGCAGGGCTCGTCCATGAGGATGACCTCGGGCTCGACCGCTACGAGACGGGCTATGCAAAGCCTCTGCTGCTGGTCCAGAGGGAGTTCGAGCGCGCTTTCGCCCAGCTTGTCCTTAAGCTGGTCCCAGAGCCAGGCCGCGCGGAGGCTTCGCTCCACTGCCTCCGAGGCTCTTCCGGCCCCTCTTCCGCCGAAGCGGAGGCCCTCGACGCGCAGGCCGAAGGCCACGTTGTCGAAGATGGAGAGCGGAAAGGGGTTGGGTCGCTGGAATACCATGCCTACGCGCTTCCGCAACTCGCAGACGTCGACTCCCGGAGCGTAGGAGTCCGCTCCGTCGAGAAGGACCCTACCCTCGATCCTCACGCCCCGGATGAGGTCGTTCATCCGGTTGAGCGAACGCAGGAGAGTCGACTTGCCACAGCCGCTCGGCCCGATGAGAGCCGTGATCTTGTTCTCCTCGACGGAAAGGCTCACTTTCTTCAAGGCCTGGAACTCTCCGTATCGCAGACTGAGATCGACCGTCTCCAGCTTGGCGGCGTTCATCCGAACCTTCCAGTCACGTAGTCCTCCGTGCGCCTGTCGGAGGGATTCATGAATACTTTCCCCGTCGGGCCTATCTCGACGAGCTCGCCCATAAGGAAGAAGGCAGTATCGTCGGCGGCCCGCGCCGCCTGCTTGGTGTTGTTGGTCACGAGGAGGATTGTGTAGCGTGCCTTGAGGACGGCCAATGCCTCCTCGATGCGGGCGGTCGAGACCGGATCCAGCCCCGAGCACGGCTCGTCGAGGAGGATTAGCTCGGGGCGCATGGCGAGGGTGCGCGCCAGGCATAGCCTCTGCTGCTGGCCGCCGGAAAGCTTGAAGCCCGAGCTGCCCAGCCGGTCCTTCACCTCGTCCCAGAGGAAGGCGGACCTGAGGCTCGACTCGACGAGCTCGTCGAGTTCCGCCTTTGCCTTCCGCGAGAGATCCCGAGCAGCTTCGCGATTCGCGCGACGAGACGCGGCCAACCGCGGTCCGTAGGCCACGTTATCGTAGACGCTCATGGGCAGAGGCATCGGCATGGCGAATACCATGCCTACGCGCTTGCGCAGGGCCACGGGGTCGCACGAGGGATGGTAGATGTCCGCGCCGTCGAGGAGGACGCGGCCTTCCGTGCGGCAGCCGGGCTCGAGCTCGTTCATCCGATCGAGGGCGCGGAGGAATGTAGTCTTGGCCGAGCCCGCGGGACCGATGACGCCGAGTATCCTGTTGGCGGCGACGTCGAGGCTCACGCCGCGCAGGACCGTCTCGCGGCCGAACGAGACGCTGAGGTCGCGGACCGCGACCTTGGGCACGCTCGGCGCCGTCGCGGGAAGAGTCATCGACCTCGCCTCGCGATGAAGCGGTGCATCAGCCCGTAGGTGAGCGCGTTGACCGCCAGCACCGAGAGGACGAGAGCGGCGGCGGTGCCGTAGGCCTTCTCTGTCGAGATGCCCTCGCGCGCCAAAATGTAGAAGTGCACGGCCATGGTGCGCACCGAATCGAAGCCTCCCCGGGGCAGGCGGAAGGAAGAGCCCGCGGTGAATATCACCGCGGCGGTCTCCCCGATGGACCTGCCGAAGCTCAGCATGACCCCGGTGACGATGCCGGGGAGGGCGCTCGGGAGCACGACTTTCAGGACCGTCTCCCAGCGCGTGGCGCCGACGGAGAGGCTCACCTCGCGCCAGGACCGGGGAACGGAGCGGATGGCCTCCTCGGAGGTGCGGATGAGGGTGGGGAGGACCATGATGGCCAGCGTAAGGGCGCCGGCCAGGAGGGACCATCCCATCCTGAGGGTAGTCACGAAGAAGATGTATCCGAAGAGGCCGAAGATGATCGAGGGAATGCCCGCGAGGCAGTCGGTGCCGAAGCGCAGCGCGCGGGTAAAGCGGCTCTCGCGGGTATACTCGGCGAGGTAGACGGCGGTGCCGACCCCGAGAGGGAGGGCCACGGCGATGGCCATCGACGAAAGGAGGAGGGTACCGACAATCGCGGGCAGTATCCCCCCCTCCTTGCCCATGTTCCTGGGCTTGGAGAGGAGGAATTCGAGACTGAGCTGAGGCAGCCCCTTTTCCAACACGAAGCCGATGACGAAGGCGACGACGGCGAGAGTGAGGAGGGTGGCGCATCCGAGAACGGCGACGGCGGCCCGTTGGCCGATTCTGCGGCCGTTCATCTCCTCCCCCCCGCCCTGCGCTTCAAGGAAGCCGTCGCGAAGGCGTTGAGGATCATTATCACGACGAAAAGCGCTATCCCCGTCGCGAAAAGGGCCCGACGGTGCATGCCCGTCGCATAGCCCATCTCCAAGGCGATGTTGGCCGTGAGCGTCCGGCCGGAATCCAGGGCCGAGGAAGGCATCTTGACTGTGTTGCCGGCTACCATGATGACGGCCATGGTTTCGCCGATCGCGCGGCCCATGCCGAGGATGGTGCCGGCGAGAAGCCCCGAGCGGGCCGCCTTGAGCACGACCATGCGCACCGCCTGCCAGCGAGTAGCTCCCAGGGCGAGGGCCCCTTCCCGATAGCCCTGCGGCACCGCGCCGAGGGCGTCGATCGAGATGCTCAGGACCGTGGGCAGGATCATCACGCCTAGGACGATCGACGCTGCCAGCAGCGACAGCCCCGGCCCCCCGGCGATGCGCCGAATCAGGGGCGCGAGGACAGTGACACCTATGAAGCCGAAAACGACGGAGGGTATCCCTGCCAGGAGCTCGATGGCGGGCTTTACGACTTTGACCGCGCCCGGAGGGCTGAACTCGGACAGGAAGACGGCCCCCGCCATGCCGAGCGGCGCTCCGAGGACCAGTGCTCCGAGGGTCACCCAAAGGGAGGAGGCGATCATCGGCAAGATGCCGTACCTGCCTGAGTCGGGCCGCCAATCGGACGAGAACAGGAAATTCCCCGGGCCTACCTTCGCGAGGAAGGGCAGTCCCTCCTTGAATATGAAGGCCGCTATCGCGATCAGGCAGAGGATGGCTGTGCAGGCGACGCCGAGGAGGATCCTCTCGACCGCTTTGTCCGAGGGGGCTTTCATCTGGCGGGAAGGAGGCCGTCGGCCTCGATCGAGGCCTGGCCCTCGGGCCCAAGGGCGAAGTCGATGAACCCCTTGGCGGCGGGCGAAGGCTCGCCCAAGGTGAGAAAGTAGATCGGGCGCACGAGCCGGTACTTCCCCGCGAGGATGAGCTCGGTCGTGCAGGGTAGACCGTCGACTCTGATGGCCTTTACCTTCCGGTCCACGAGTCCGTAGGAAAGATAGCCGATCGCACCGGCGTCGTCGGCGACGGTCTCCCTCACCGTCCCGTTCGAATCCTGGATTATCGCGGTGTCCGTCAGGTCGAAATGGCCGAGGATGGTCTCGAAGGAGGAGCGCGTCCCCGAGCCCGCCTCTCGGGATACTACCGTTATCGCGGCGTCCGGGCCGCCGAGCTCCTTCCAATTGCGGACCGAGCCCATATAGATGTCCCGGATCCGAGTCATGGATAGATCGGAGATCCTGCAGGAGGGATTGACGACGACCGCTATCCCGTCGCGCGCGACGACGAATGCGGTGAGGACCTTCGCGTCCGGAGGCAGCTCGACGAGGTCGGCCATGCCGATCTGGGCGGCGCCGTTGACTGCCGCGCTGATCCCGACGGCCGATCCCCCGCCCTGCACGGTGACGTTTATCTCGGGATGAGCGGCGTCGTACTCGTCCGCCAGCTTTTCCGCGAAGGGCTGGAAGGCCGTCGATCCCGCGAGGGTCACCGAGGACGCCCTGCCGGCGCAGGACTCGGGGAAGAGGGAGAGGGTAATCAGGATGAATGCCAAGACGCGCTGAGAAGGGGGGCGCGTGGCGGAAGGCTTTTGGCTCATCGAGACTCCTCGGGATGCTGCGGTATGTACATGCCGGAGCGGCACGAGCCTACACTGAAACGGGCCCGTCGCCAAGCCGAACGCTCCGCTCCCGCGAACTACTTGTTTTTAGCCCCTGCAGTCGGTATTTTAACGGTAGTACGAGTCATGCCGATAGATTCAGGGTTGGAGGGCGAGGTACTCACCAGGATTGATGAGGAAATCAAGACGCCCGAGGAGTACAGGGTCCTCCTGATCAACGACGACTTCACGACGATGGAGTTCGTCGTGTCCGTCATCATGACCGTATTCCACAAGTCCCTTCCCGAGTCGACCAGGATAATGCTGGACGTGCACAGGAAGGGAAAAGGAACGGTGGGGATCTATAGTTATGACATTGCCGTGACGAAGATCAATCAGGTGCACCAGCTCGCGCGGCAAAACGGATTCCCCCTCAAGTGCACCTTGGAGAAGTCGTAGGTGAAGGTCAGCCAGGAAGTCCAGGCCATTTTCAACGCCGCGTACAACGAGGCGAAGCTCAGGAACCACGAGTACCTGACTCCGGAGCATATCCTCTACGCGTCCCTCTCCTTCGAGCAGGTTCGCTCCATATTAGAGGCTTGCGAGGCCGACGTGGAGCAGCTGCGAAGGGGTATGGAGGCCTACTTCGAGCAGAAGATCCCCCAGGTCAAGAACGCCGAGCCCGTGCAGACCGCGGGCTTTCAGAGCGTCATCGAGCGGGCCGTCCTCCAATCCCAGGCCGCGGGCAAGGAAGAGGTGGAAGTCGCCGACGTCCTGGTCTCGCTCTACGACGAGGAGCGCAATTATTCCGCCTACTACCTCCGGAAGTCGGGCGTCAAGCGCCTCCAGCTCCTCGAGGTCATATCCCACGGCGACGGTCCGGAGGGAGAGATCTTCGAGGAGGACGAGGAAGAGGAAGACGAGGAAGAGGGCCACGAGGAGCGCGAGGAGCGGAAGCCCCGGGCTGCGGGCCGCATGAACCCGTTGGAGCGATTCGCCTCGGACCTTACCAAGTCGGCGCGAGAAGGCAAGCTCGAGCCGGTGATCGGCCGGACCGCCGAGATCGAGCGGACCGTCCAGGTGCTGTGCCGACGCCTCAAGAACAACCCGATCCACGTCGGCGATGCCGGCGTCGGCAAGACAGCGATAACCGAGGGCCTCGCCCAGCGCATCGTCGCGGGCGACGTGCCGCCGCGCCTGCGGGACTATACGATCTACGCCCTCGACATGGGCGCCCTCCTCGCGGGCACCAAGTTCCGGGGCGATTTCGAGGAGCGGGTCAAGAAAGTCGTCGACGAGCTTCTCAAGAAGGACAAGTCCATACTCTTCATAGACGAAATACACACGATAGTCGGGGCCGGCGCCGTATCCGGCGGCTCCCTCGACGCGTCCAACCTCCTCAAGCCCGCCCTCACTTCGGGAAGGCTGCGCTGTATCGGCAGCACGACATACGACGAGTACAACAAGTTCTTCGAGAAGGACAGGGCGCTGTCCCGCCGATTCCAGAAGATCGACATCGTCGAGCCTACGCAGGGCGAGACGGTGGAGATCCTCAAGGGTCTGCGCGTCAAATACGAGGAATACCACAAGGTAAAGTACTCCGACGAGGCCCTCGAGCTTGCCGTGAGGCTCTCCGCCCAGTACATCACCGAGCGCCGCCTTCCCGACAAGGCTATCGACGTCATCGACGAGGCGGGAGCCTGGGCGAGGATGAACGCCTACAAGACGGGAACCGACGCCGTCCCTCCCGCGCCCGGGGATGGGAGCAGCGCGGCTCAGACCGAGACGGCGACCCTCGACATCAGCGCCAAGGAGATCGAGACGGTCGTCGCCAAGATAGCGCGCATTCCCGAGCGCTCGGTCTCCATGTCCGAGAAGGACAAGCTCGCCTCCCTCGAGGCCGACCTCAAGTCGGACGTGTTCGGACAGGACAGGGCGGTCGAGTCGGTCGTCAAGGCGGTAAAGCGTTCCAGGGCGGGCTTCCGCTCGCCGGACAAGCCAGTGGCCAACTTCATGTTCGTCGGCCCGACGGGAGTCGGCAAGACTGAGCTTGCCCGCCAGCTCGCGCAACATATGGGCATCAGCCTGCACCGCTTCGACATGTCGGAGTACCAGGAAAAGCACACGGTCTCCCGACTTATAGGCTCGCCCCCCGGCTACGTCGGCTACGAGGAGGGGGGCCTCCTCACGGACGCTATCCGCAAGACCCCCCACGCCGTCGTCCTCCTCGACGAGATCGAGAAGGCCCACCCGGACGTCTACAACATCCTCCTGCAGATCATGGATTACGCTACCCTCACCGACAACCAGGGCCGCAAGGCGGATTTCCGGAATGTCATCCTGATCATGACCAGCAACGCCGGAGCCCGCGACATCGGCAGGAGCCTCATCGGCTTCGGCGACCGGGCCATGACCGATACGGCCCTCTCCGAGGCGGTCGAGCGCGCCTTCACCCCCGAGTTCCGCAACCGCCTGGACGCCGTCGTCCACTTCGAGAACCTTCCCCCCGCGATCATCGAACGCATCGTCGAAAAGGCCATCGACGATTTCCGCGTTCAGCTTTCCGAGAAGAAAGTCGAGCTTGAGGCCACTCCCGCCCTCATCAAGCACCTGGCGGAGAAGGGCTACTCGAGGGAGTTCGGGGCCCGCAACATCGGCCGCCTGGTCGAGGACAAGATCAAGACCTTCTTCGTCGACGAAGTTCTCTTCGGCCGCCTCACCGAGGGCGGCAAGGCCCTGGCCGACCTTGTCGACGGCGAAGTGTCCATAACCGTGTCCTGAAGCCGGGGCGCCATGGCCCTCAGCACCGGAGAGGCGATCCCGGACGCATACAGGCTCAAGGCGCACGACCTGGTCCTCGCCCTGCTGGCCGTCGCCTTCGCGGCATTCTCGCTCGCGTGGCCGCGGACGGGCAGCCTGGTCCTGGGCGGGGCGGCGGTGCCGCGCGGCTATCCCATGGCGGCGCTTTACCTCTGCATAGCGGCCCTGTCGCTTCTGGTCCCCTTCCTCGCCTCGCGGCTCTCGGCGAGAGCCAGGGACCGGGGCAGACTCGCTAGCGCCCTCGACTTCCTGAGGACTTACTATCCCCAGGCTTTCATCGCTCTGTTCTTCACCGACGCGATACTGCTCTCGGCGCAGGCCTTGGGCGGCGTCCCGCACGACGCGTTCTTCGAGTCGGCCGACCGGGCCATCTTCGGCTTCCAGCCCGCCCGCGAGTTCTCCCGCGCCCTGGGCTCGCAGGCCTGGATCAACGAGATAATGTTCGGGGTCTACTTCGCCTATTTCCCCTTCATGATCACCGCAGTCTGGATACCCTACTTCAAGGGAGACCGCGCCGAGGGCGAACGCCAGCTCTTCACGGTCTGCGCTCTCGTCGCCGTCGTCTGCACCTGGTATGTGTTCTTCCGTGTCGAGGGTCCGAAGTACTGGCTGCCGGATTTGAGAAAGGCCTGGTACGACGGGATCGAAGGCGGGCTCTTCGTCGCCCTCTTCAAGCGCTCGCTTGCGACGGCGACCCTGTCGGGGGCGGCCTTCCCCTCCACCCACGTCATCCTCACCCTGACGACCCTCGCCCTCGCCTTCCGGAACGACCGCCGCTACTTCGCCGCCTACCTGCCCTTGGCCGCGCTCATACTCTGCTCCACGGTCTACATCCGCGCGCATTGGGCCAGCGACATACTGGGCGGCATTCTCGTCGCCATCTTTCTGGCGCCCTTATTCTACCGCCATTACGAGGTCGCGGACCGCTTGGCGGCCCGCCTGAGCGGCAGGCTCGCCCGGGCGCCCAAGCCCTAGGTATACTCTCCCCATGCCTCGCCCGAATTCCCGCCCCTCGGCCTCGCGCCGCGAAACGCCGTTCCCCTACCTGACCCAGGATATGGAATTCCCCTTCCCCGCGCCCTCGTCCGCCGACTCGAACGGCATCGTCTGCGCCGGCGGGAACCTATCGCCGGGCCTCCTCCTTTCCGCCTACAGGCAGGGGATCTTCCCATGGTTCTCCGAGGACGAGCCCATCCTCTGGTGGAGCCCCGATCCCCGCTTCGTCCTCTTTACGGAGGAGCTCCACGTCTCGGCGACCATGAGGAAGACCCTGCGCAAGCGGAACTACGAGCTCGCGCTCGACCGCGACTTCCCGGCGGTCATCCGCGCCTGCTCCTCCTCGCCCAGGCCGGGGCAGGACGGCACATGGATCACCGAGGACATGATCGGGGCCTATATCGAGCTCCACCGCCTGGGCTACGCGCACTCGGCCGAGGCGCGGCAGGGCGGCGAGCTCGTCGGCGGCCTCTACGGCGTAGCCGTCGGCTCCATGTTCTTCGGCGAGTCCATGTTCAGCCGCGCGGACGGAGCTTCCAAGGCCGCCTTCATAGCCCTGGTATGGCGCCTCAGGGAAGAGGGCTTCACCCTCATCGATTCGCAAGTATATACTGATCATCTCGCCGGACTCGGCGCTCGGGAGATACCGCGCATTGAATACCTTTCCCTCCTCTCCGATCGCCTCTCGGCCGCGACGCGAAAGGGCGATTGGTCGACGCTTTTCGCCGGATTCCCCGATTCCTCCGAATACCGCCGCGTCGTCCTCAGATAGTCGGACTAGAGCATGAGAGCGCTTTTCGTGCAGCTGCCCCTGCAGGACCCGAACGGAGAGAGCTCGCAATCCAACATCCCCCTGGCCGCCGGCTACCTCGCCGCCTATGCGGAGTCCCGCGGACTCCTGTCACGCGGCGAATGGGCCATCCTCGACCGCGCCGTCGCCGACTTCGGCTCGGACAGCGCGGTCGTCGAGGCCATCGCCGCCTCCGGAGCCGATCTCGTCGCCTTCACCCTCTACGCCTGGAACCTCGAGCGCAGCCTCCACGTGGCTGAGCGCTCCCTCCTGTCGGCGCCGCGAGCCCGCCTCGTCGCAGGCGGCCCCGAAATCGCGAGCGGGATGAAGATCCTCTCCCGCTCGCCCTTCCATTCCCTGGTCGAAGGCGAAGGCGAAGAAGCCTTCTGCGAGCTCCTCGACGACCTGCGCCGCGGCAAGCCCCTGGCCAAGCGCTACACCGCGCCCAGGCCGGTCGACCTCGCCAAGCTACCCAACCCCTACCTCGTCGGCGCCCTCCCCTACGAGGCCGATAGGCCCGTCCACCTCGAGACCATGCGCGGCTGCCCCATGCACTGCGGCTACTGCTTTTACGGCAAATCGAGCGGCGAGCTCCGTCGCTACCCCCGCGACCAGGCCTACGAGGTCGTCGAAGCCGCTGGAAAGGCGGGCGCCCGCGAACTCTACCTCATGGATCCCTCTTTCCAGGCCAGCGAGGACCTATCCGGCCGCCTCGTCGACCTCGCCAAGGCGAATTCGGCCGGCATGTCCCTGCACGCCGAGATACGCCTCGAGTCCGTCACGGAGGAGATAGGCCGCCTCTACGCCGCCGCCGGCCTCGCCTCGGCCGAGGTAGGCCTGCAGAGCGTCAATCCCAAAGCCCTCGAGGCCGTCCAGCGCTCCTGGGACAGGCCCGCCTTCGAGCGCGGCGCGGAAGCCTTAGCCAAGAACCGCGTCGTCGTCAAGACCGGCGTCATACTCGGCCTTCCCTTCGACGGCTACGAGCAGGTTATCGAAACCTTCGATTTCCTCGGCATGCACGGCCTCGGGCAGGAGGCCGAGCTCTATCCGCTCTCGCTGCTACCCGGCACGATCGTGCGCGAGAAGGCCGACGACTGGGGCATGTCGCGGATGGACGGACCGCCCTACTGGGTCACCTCGACCGACTGGATATCCGGGGACGACATGGCCGACGCGGTGGCCGCCTTCGAGGACGGATTCGACGTCGAGTGGGCCTTTCCGCCCGCGCCGCATTTCCGCGAGGAGGAGTCGGGCTTCCGCGCCTTCCTCAACGCCCGCCGCGGCGAGAGCGTCGACTGGGCGCGGCTCAACCCCGCCCGGCTCGCATCATCGCTGACGATCCTCGCCGACGCCGACGACCCGGAGGGGATCTCTCGCCTCGTGCGCGCGGCCCGCGACCTGAAGCGCGACAATCCCTTCGCCCTCTACCAGATCGTCCTCCGCTCGGACAGCCGCTTCCCCTCCGAGAAACTGGCCGCGCGGGTCCGCGACGCCTTCTCCAAGGACGACCACTACTACGAGCTGTCGCGCTACTTCTCCCTCGACCCCCAGCCGAGCTACCAGGTCCGCCTCTTCTTCGCCACCCGCAACCCCTCCTTGGCCTATCGCGCGATGGAAGAGGCCCAGGACATGGAGACCATGCTCGTCATCGGAGGCAAGGGCGGCTTCAACGCCGACCGCCTGGCCGAGCAGCTCCCCTTCGTCGCCTTCGATCGCGAGGCCCTGCCCTTCGACAGGCTCTACGAGCTAATGAGCGTGTACGCGGAGTTCCGCCACATGCTGGTCGAGGCGCCGGAGGAGCTCTTCGTATAGGGCGAAAGGGACAAGCTTCCCCTTCATCAGGATACCGTGCCCGCGCTTTGGCGCGGGCTCCGGTCTTCTACGCTTTCCCTTTTCGTGAAGGTTGCGCCGATCCTGCGCACTTCATTACTATAATCAGGAAGATACCGGATCGCGGAAGCTTCGAGGAGGCCGAGAATTGGTATACGTAGTCGTTACTATGATGATTAAGGATGGCCGCATGGAAGAATTCCTGAGCTTATGCGAAAAGCTTCGCCCCCTGGTGCTCGCAGAAAAAGGCTGTCACGGCTACGACTATACCCGAGAGATCGCTTCCCCGCTCTCCATGCAGGAACCGACAGATTCGAATCGCATCACGCTCGTGGAACGCTGGGATTCGCTCGAAGCGCTCAGGGCGCACGGGGAGGCTCCGCACATGAAGGAAATCGGCTCGAAAATGAAGGACCTGCGCTCGAGCGTGATCGCGCGCGTCGGCCAATCCGTTTTTTAAGCGGGCGCCAGGGCAGGAAAGGATGGAATCAAAGGTCTCTACGAGAGTCGTCGTCGCCATCGTCGTCTCTCTCATCCTCTGGTCTTCGGCATTCGCGGCTATCCGGGTGGGCCTGAAAGGTTTCGGTCCCGGCCAGCTCGCCCTCCTTCGATTCTCCATCGCCTCGATCGCGCTGCTCATTTATTCTCTGCTCACCCGCCAGCCTCTTCCCCGCGCCCGGGACCTTCCGATGATGCTCCTCTTGGGCTTTCTCGGTTTTTTCGTCTACCATGTGGGCCTCAACGCGGGAGAAGTCGTCGTTCCGGCCGGTTCCGCGAGTTTCATCATCTCTTCCGTCCCGGTATTCTCCACGCTCATGGCCGTCGCCTTCCTGAAAGAGCGACTTACCTTCCTGGGCTGGATAGGGGTGCTTATCTCTTTCTGCGGAGTGGCCCTCACATCCCTGGGTTCGGGGAAAGGATTCAGATTCGAACCCGCGGCGCTGTTCATCGTGTGCGCGGCGATCGGCGAGAGCGTTTATTTCGTTCTTCAAAAGCCGTTTTACTCGCGCTACTCGGGCCTCCAACTCACCACCTACACCATCTGGACGGGCACGCTCTGTATGCTGGTTTTTCTTCCTGAGCTGATACGTCAAGCGCCTATCGCGTCGCCGAACGCGATTCTTGCGGTCGTCTACCTCGGAATATTCCCGGCGGCCACCGGCTATGTGCTGTGGGCCTACGCGCTCTCCAAGGTAAATGTGTCTCGAGTCACGAGCAGTCTCAACCTTCAACCCGTCTTATCCTTGGCGATCGCGTTGCTATGGTTGGGCGAGATGCCGACGGCGGTGGCATTGGCGGGCGGGGCGATCACTATCGCCGGCGTCGTCGTCCTGAACACGCTCGGCAAAAGAGTATAGGGACGACATCGAGCGAAGCCGGGCCGGCGATCGGGCGTGTCCTCCTTATCGCCGAAGTCCGAGTCGCAACGACGCTCTCGAAGAGGCGCCGCCCGGCGCGTCAAAGCGATTCGCCCCAGATTATCCTGGGTTCCAGCTCGATCAGGGGGGTAGCCGTCTCGGAGTCGCGGTTCGAGACGAGGATGGAAAACGCGATTTCGCCCATGCGCTGTATCGGATACTCGACGGTCGATAGGCGGGGCCGGATGAACCGCAGCGCGTAAATGGAATCGAAGCCGGCGAGGCCGACGCTTTCCGGAACCGAGAGCCCGCGCCGCGTGAAGTCCTCGAGTATTTCGAGGGCGAAGATATCGCTGCAGCAGAGGATGGCCGTCCGCGCCTCGCTCGCATCGATGCTCGCGATCTCTTCGACGTAGTCGCTGCCCGCCACGAGCCTCCCTTCGACACCCTTCGCCGCTCCGACTGCTTCGAGGAAGCCGGCGTATCTCTCCTCGATTTCGTAGAGATTGATCTTTTCCCGCGATGCCCGGAGCGGACCGACGAAGACGAGACGCTCGTAGCCCTTCGCGATCACCGAGGACGTGAGTTCACGCATGACCGCCCTGTCGGACAGGCCGACGAAAGGCCATGCCGGCGAGACTTTGTTCGCGATGGTCACGATCGGGCGATCGAGGCTATGCAGGAAAGCGTCGAAACTCTCGCCGGAGCTCGCGGGGAACAGAAGGATTCCGTCCACGTTGCGCCCCGCCATATGCTCGAGGGCCGCGCGCTCGCGCTTCTCGTCTCTCCGCGATATGGCTATCTGGAGGAAGTAATCCCGAGCCCAGGCTATCTCCTGGATCGCGTTGACCAGCTGGGCGAAGAATTCGTTCTCGAGATCGTGGACGATCAACCCGATCTCGTTTGTGCGTCTATTCTTGAGGTTGCGTGCCAGTATGTTCGGCTTGTATCCGTGCTCCAGCGCAGCCGCGAGTATCCTCTCCCGCGTCTCCGGTTTTATCCCCGATCGGTTCCTGAACGCGCGGTCGACAGTTCCGAGAGATACGCCGCAAATGCGGGCGAGGTCCTTCGTCGTAAAGCTCATTCGCCGTCTCCGCTCGAGAACCTGATTTCGATGATCTCCCACAGCTCCACGCGAGCGACCCGAATCTCGACCCCTTCGTCTACCCGCCGAAGCTCGACGGCCGAACCTTCCCGAACCGCCGCCGCCGATTCGACTCCCGGCCGCCGCACGAGTATGCCCAGATCCGATACCGGGACGACCTCTTCCATATATTCGTAGGACCGTTCGAAGGCGCCGTCGTAGGGATCCATGAGGCCGCAGCACATGGAGCTCTCGGCGTTCGGGTTCAGGAGATGGACATACAGAGTATTGCCGTCCTCGATCACCGAAAAGTCCATCTTCATCGGGATGCGAAGCTCGATTTGCGGGGCTTCTACGCGGCGCCGGACGAGGTCGCTTACGATCTTCCTGATCCCGATTGAAGGCTCTTTGGCATAATGTCGGAAAATCGGCTGAGGGAAAAGGGCGAAGGCGCCAGTCCCGCTGGCGACTTCGACCAACCCGGCCCTGCCGGTGTCGACGAAGGGAGCGGGGATATTGTTGTGAAAGAAGCGGGATGGCGTGGTCTCGCAAATCGGATCGACGATCGAACCCTTGGATCCCGAGGAAGCCGCATAGACAGCGTATCGGCCGCGAACGAGCAGATCGCGGCCCGACGATTCGGGAAAGCGAAGGTAGGAGACCGAGTAAGAGGAAAGAGCTCCGCCTTCCAGGCCGAGAAGCTCCTTCGCCCTCTTCCCGCCTTCACCCTCTCCGAGCGGACCGGTCGCGAGAACCAGCCCCCCCGCGGCCATGAAACCCTCCAGCGCCTCCCATTCGCACCCACCGAGCTCCGAAACGTTGGGCAGGACTATCAGCCTTAGGCCGTCGAGACGAGCCTTGCCGATCGACTCGTCGAAAAGGAACTCTACGGGAAGGCGCATGTCGCGCAAAAGACGGAAAGCTCCGGCGATATCGCGGATGAACGAGCTCTGATCTTCGCCGCCGTCTTTGGTCTTCTGGGAATGGTATATTGCCGCGAACCTCAAAGGCTTCCCCCGGACCGTATCCCGCCTTCGCCTGATCTCCCCGAAGATCCACGCCAAGTCTTCCCGGTAGAGCCCCTCGTCGATTTCGCCGTCGTGGAACGGCTGGTCGTCGACGGTGACGGTGGCGCCGTGGGCGAAGACGGCGAAGGACTCGTAGGCGAGGAAGGCCCTCGGCTTAACCGTGTAATCCCAGGTGTTGATGAAGCGCCCGATGAGCGATTCGTAGGGGCGGCCATCCGCGACACTCCGGAGGAAGATGGGCAGGAAGGACGTCGAGCGCATGCCCGTCCAATCCGAATAGGCTTCGCCGGTCACGAAGTCCGCCTCCCCCGCCGCGCCGATCGCGCGGCTCCCCATGCCCGTCGACGAGTAGGGATATCCCCAGTAGTTGTTCGTAAAGGCAAGGCCGGGCGCCGCCGCCCTGGCGGCCTCGCGCATACGCCGGTAGAAGGACTCGACGAGGTCGTAGCGGAAGTCGAGGAAGGTGCGTCGGTCGGCACCGTCGGCAAGATCCGGCGGCTCGACGCCGAAGCGCTCCCGATAGCTCTCGCGGCAGCGCGGGCAATAGCAGTTGCCGTCGCCGATGATCGTCATGTCGAGCCATATCCCGTCTATGTTCTTTTGCGCGATCGCGGCAATATGCCTCTCCACGATATCGGCGTAGGGGCTATTGATGCAAAGGGTCCTCCAGCGGGAAGAGCCGGCGCCAAGCCCGCCCGAGGAGTTCACCGTGAGCCATTCGGGCCTCGCGTCGGCGCAACGCTCGTCCCAGGAGACCGAGTAATAGGCGATCGGTCGTATGTCTCTCGCGCGCAGGCAAGAGGCGAGCTCCTCGAGCAGGTCCATCCCCCCGAGACCGGGATGGAGGGATTCGCCTTCGACGGCAGTGTAGAAATTTCCGTATTGGCACTTGGCGAAGAGCACCGCCGAATCGGCGTTCGACGCCGCGAAGGCGTCGGCGATCTTGGCCGGATCGAACCGCTGGGCAATGCCTTTCCCGGGCCAGGCGGGAAGGTGCATATCGAAGAATATCCTAGTCTTGCTCTCGTTTAGCCACATGGTTGGAGCCCCTATCCCTTGATTCCGGAGGAACTGATCCCCGCGATGTAATAACGCTGGAGCGAGATGAACAGGACTATGACGGGCAGGGCCCCGACCACCATTGCCGCGAAAAGCAGCGCCGTGTCGCTGAAATAGATGTGCGCGTAGAGATTGTTGATGGCGACCTGGAGAAGCATGTCCTCCTTTTTCGATATGAACGTCACCGGCACCAGGAAGCTGTCCCACTGCTGGAGGAAGACGATGAGGCCGAGGGTCACGAGGGGCGTCCTGGCCAGGGGCAGCAGGATCCTGAAGAAGATACCGGCCCTGCCGCAGCCGTCGATGACGGCGGCCTCGTCGAGCTCGCGCGGCACTCCTGCGAAGAATTGGCGCATGAAGAAAATGCCGAAACCGGTCGCTCCGAAGGGAAGGATCAGCGATCCCAGCCTGTTCATCAGGCCGAGGTCCTTCACCACCCTGTAGAGCGGGACGATGAGAATCTCAATCGGTAGGATCATGGTCGCTATGACAATGCCGAAAAGCAGCCGCTTCCCGGGGAACTCCATCCTCGCGAAGGCGTAGGCCGCGAAGGAGTTGAGAAGCAGGCTGAGCCCGGTCACGCAAGCGCATATGAAGAGGGTCAGCGCGATTACGCGGACAAGGTCCACGGCCTGGAACAGGCGGGCAAAATTGTCGAGGATGAAGGCGGCGGGCACGAAAGTGCCCGGGGAAAGCCCCCCGACCCTTACGATCTCCTCGTTGGACCTGAAGGCGAGGGACAGCCCCCATAGGACGGGGAGGGCGATGCTTAGAAGAAGCATGGCGAGTACGAGTCTCCCTCCCAGGTCCCACGCGGGCGAATCTTTACGCATCCCATTCCCTCCCGACGCGCAATTGGACGAGGCTGACCGCGAGGACGAAGGCGAACATGAAGACCGAGACCGCCGAAGCGTAGCCGATATCGCCTAACCTGAAGGCCGTCCGCCAGATATAGTATACGAGAAGGTCGGTAGCGCTTCTCGGGCCGCCGTCGGTCATCACCAGGACCGGCGTGAAGACCTTGGCGACCGAGTCCATGGTGGTGACGACGACGACGAAGAGTATCGTCCGCTTCAGGAGCGGCAGCGTGACGTACCTGACTCGCTGCCGAGAACTTGCGCCTTCGAGGTAGGCGCATTCGTAGAGCTCCCTCGGGATTTCCTTCAACCCCGCCAGGAATATCATCATGAAAAAGGCCCAGGACTTCCAGATGCAGGAGACGATGAGGCTCGGCAGGGCCTGGGAAGGGTCGGCCAGAAAGCCCTGACGAGGGGCGCCGAGCCAGGAGAGGATGGAGCCGATCAGTCCGAACTCGGGATTATAGAGGAACTTCCAAAGGTAGGACGTCACGACGAACGGAAGGACGACCGGTATGAAGAAGACCGTCCTCGCGAGACCCATGGCCCGGGACTCGGACTCGGACAGGATCGCGACGACGAGCGCGATGAACGTTTGCGCGAGCACGACCGATACCATGAAGATCGCGGTGGCCTTGAGCGAAGAGAGGAAGTCCCGACTCGCGATGAGGTCGACGAAATTGCCGAAGCCGATGAATCTCGTCCGGCCGATAATGCTCGCCTTGCAGAGGCTCAGAAAGAACAGGTCGACGGCGGGAAAGAGGACGAAGATTCCGATGACAAGGAGAGCCGGAGCGAGATAGAGATAGGCTCCCATGATCGCCGAAAAGCGACGGCGCGATGAGCGGCGCGGCGAAAGTCCTCGCTGCGGGTCAGTCAGGGTTACACTCGGCACGACCTGCCTCCCTTCCGCGTCGTCGCATCTCGGCTTCGAGGGCCTATTTGAGCGCACGCTCCATCTTGGCGACCGCTTCCGCGGCCGACTTCTCGACGTCGGCCCCGAACGCCACTGCGTTGTAGCAATCCATGGCGGCTTCGGAGATCGCGGGATAGTTCGGCGTCACGGATCTGGCCCGTGCCGTTTGGACCAGCTGCTCCTTGATGACGGAGTAGGGGCTCTTCGACATATCGGTTTTCGCGAGTACCGATTGGCGAGCCGGTAGATTGCCGGTCCTGTCGCAGTAAATCTGCGAGCCCTCGGTCCCCGTGATCGCCTTGACGACGGCCCATGCGAGCTTCTTGTTTTTCGACTGGGCGGTGATCGCCAAGTTCCAGCTGCCGGAATTGCTCGCCGCCGCGATTCCCTTGGGCAGGGGCATGGCTCCCCATTTGGACTTGTAGAAGTCCGGGAATTTGCTTTGCCATTCGCCTACCATCCATGGACCGTTTATCCACATCGCGATCCGCTCGGCCTCGAAGCCTCCGGTGATGGGCATGGCCGGAGCCACTTTGTCCTTTTGGAAGAGATCCTGGTAGAAGTGCAGGGCCTTTAGGTTCGCGGGACTATCGAAATAGCCCTTCGCCGTTTTCCCGTCCCTGCTGAGGATATCCGCGCCGAACCACCAGGTCCAGAGCACCTGGGTGTAAGTCATGCCCTCGTTGCGATTGTCGATTGAGAACATTTGCGGCATGATCCCGTAAACTTTTACGCTTCCCGAAGCGTCCGTTTTGGTGAGCTTCCTGGCGGCTGCGAGAAGCTGGTCCAGGGTCCACGCGTCGGCGACTTTGGTCGGCGCGACGAGGCCCGCGGCCTTGAACATATCCTTGTTGTAATACAGCACGCAATTCGATTCATTGAGAGGCGCGGCCCAAATCTTGCCGTTCCAGGTCGTGGACTGGCGAGCCGAGCCGACGAGATCGGCGTAGTCGCTCTTGTCCCAGTAGGAATCCAATGGCTCGAGGGCGGACTGACTCGCGTAATAGGCTATATTCGGCGCATCCATACAAATGACATCGCCGACATCGCCTCCCGCAATTTCGAGTTTAAGCTTGTTCTCGTATTGGTTCTGAGGAACGGTTCGGATCTCCACTTGATCCGCAAGGCCCGCCTTCTGCAGGGCTTCTGTCATGTACTGAGGCCACAGGTCGGAGAAAGTGTCGATGATAATTTTCGAACCATCGGCGAATAGCGAGCTTCCACACAGGGCCATGATGAGAGCGAGAAAAGCCGCCGTGATAGACAATCTCTTCATTTTCTGCCTCCTGAATACTGTTTTACCGTTGTTCGGTAACGTTACCGTAAAATAGTGCACGTTACCGGAGTTGTCAAGCTACATTCGTTAATTGCCGCAGAAATCGCCGGGCCAAAGGCCGCGAGGTGAAATTTCGCGGAAAGCTACGGGCGGCGGATTCGACAACGACTCGGCCGAGGGCGCGCCGAACCGCGCCGTCGCGTATGGAGAGGCGTAGCTGGCGTTGCGATCAGGAGCAGCGTAGGGTAAAGCTACATGCGAAGAGGGCGGTAATGCGGAGTTCCGCCACAAGCCAGTCGAGGCGCCGAAGGAACCCTTCGGACTTGTCCATAGAGGCGCGTCAGTTCTTCACGCTCTCGAGCACCCGCTTTAGGCGATCTTTGTTGCCGGCGACGAGAGCGGCGTCAGCGGGGTTGATCATGGCTCTGTACTGGTCGGCGTACTGCTGCATCGCCGGCTGCGGGGATTTCGCGTTGGCCTCGTCCATCATCGCAATGAAGTAGCCGTAGAAGATGGTTATATAGACCTGCCAGAAAGTCTCGTGCCAGCCGTGCCGATTCAGGATGTCCATCGCCCTCGAGTCCGCGCGCATCGCGGCGATGGCCTTGCCGAAGTTGCCGGGATTCGCCCCGGCAGGACCTCCGGAGCCCTTCCCGGATTCGCCCTTGTACTCGTCGCCCAGGGTCTTCAAGTCCTTTATGAGGCCCGGAAGGTCCGCGATGAACCTGTCGATTATGGGCTGGGTGAGGACCTTCGGCATCGTCCCAGTAGCGGAGTTCGAAGTCTGGGCGAAAACGAGGGCCGACGCCAGGGAAAGGACGAGGACGATCGCGACTGTAATGAGCTTCTTCATGCTACCTCCGGACTGCTTCGACGGGTATCGAGTACAGCGACAAAGATACTGATATGGTTTACTGCAGTCATTCGCAAAATGAAACTGAAACTTGAAGAGCGCCCGGTCTCGCGCTTACCGAAAAATAGATAATGTTTTATAATGTAGGCGACTACAAGGAGGAGAGAGCCCATGCAGATCGATATCGATTCCCTCGTGCGCGACCTCGGAGCCGCCAAGGCCGACGCACTCCTCGCCCAGAAGACGAAGAAGGCCCAGGGCGCATCCGATGCCGAGATCGCCTTGGCCACGGGGCGCTACGAGGGCCTGCGGGAGGCTCTCGAGATCGTCGGAGCCCTCGCGCACCAATAGGGAGAGGCGGCGCCATTTTCTCTGCACAAGGAAAGTTGGTGTTTCGCCCCAATGGGGATTGATATTGTGTGTAAGCGGGAAATAAAGCGCTATAAACGTTTCGCCAAGGACATGCCATAACATACTTCGGCCCATTGAAAATATTGGGTAGACTGGCGATCGAGCCTAGAGGAATTTGAATAGACGCACAATAGTTCTCCTACGAAGCAGGAACGTCCATGCCTTTATTCCCTGAGCATAGCACACTATAAATTTGGGAATGTCCTATCGGGTGAGGAAGAAGCTCGAGAAAAATCGGGCGGATGATAAGTGCCGGCGATGGAGGAACGCCAATTCGAGTCCGCTACGCCGATCATGCCCCACTAATGATCAATGAATAAACTGTGTCCAATTCAGCATGTCCTAGGCTATCAGGTTCAAAATTGGCAGTACAATCATTATCCGTTGCTGCTGGGGTAAATGACCCAACACCATCACCACAAGGTCAGTTGCTAAAAGTGCATGTAAGGGGTGCTGAAAAAAATAGAATAAACAGCACCGTAAAGAAATAGCTGA
>CAZBGA010000039.1:0-34366 GCA_964491385.1 uncultured Treponemataceae bacterium
ACGGCCAGCTGGCCCAGGCGCGTCATGAGCGCGTTCCGCGCGGAGTCGTTCAGCGGCAGGTACGCGAGCGCTTCGGAATAATGCGCCGATGAGGCGACCTGGTCGCCGGATTCGAAAGCCCCTCCGGCCGCCGAAAGCGCCTCCTCGAGTCTCGCGCGTCGCTGGGCTTCGGCCGCCTGGATCTGATCGATGAAGTATTGGTGCGCGGCGAGTATCTCGGGGACCTTGCCGAGCGCTTCGAGGTATTTCGACGAGGCCAGAGCCTCATCGCCGTTCTTCAGGGCCGTCTGGGCCGCGGCCGCGGCCTCGCGCGCCGCGGCGAGAAGGCCGGCTTGGGCCAGGAGCCTGTCGGCATCGGCGGACGCGCTCTCGAGCTCGGAGCGCGCGTAAGTCCCGAGCGTCTCGGCTACGAAGAGATCCGCGTCCCGCCGGCCCTGCGTCGCGGGATCGGCCGCCTGGCTCGGATCGGCGAGGTAGGAAGCGAGCGATGCGGCGCTGTCAGCCGCATCGGCGTAGCGCCTGTCCCTGAGGGCCGAGCGTATAGTCCCGTAGAAACCGAGGATCCGGTCGTCCTCGGACTGCGTCCGCGACCTTTGCTCCTCGAGACTGCCGAGTTCCGCGCGGGCTTTCGCGAGTCCGACCGCGGCAGCCGCGCTCTGATTCTCGAGCTCTCTCGTCTTCTCGTCCAACGAGGCCCGAAGCGCGTCCTCGCGGCCCTTGGCCTCATCCTGTATCCGCTTGCGCTCCTCGCCCAGGTCGATGATGCTCTTCTGATACTCCCCTCTCAGCTGATCGAACCTGTCCTCGGCCGCCGCCTTTTCGGAGTCGGCCGACTTGCGCGCGTCGGCGAGTTGCTTGTCGAGGACGGTCGTCCTGTCGGCCTCGAAGGATTTGATCCTCGCCTGGAGGACGCTCGAGGAGACGCCTTGGTCGGCCAGTCTCCTCCTCTCGGCATCCAACTCGTCCTGGAGCTTCGAGCGCAGCTCGGTTTCCCGAGCCTTTATCTTCTGATCGATGCTGGCGGCGAGATCGTTCTTCTCCTTGTCGAGGGACGAGAGCCGGCCCCGTATCTCGTTTATCGCCCTGTCCTTCTCCTCGAGCTTGGAATCGGAATCCCGCTTGAGCTCTTGCAGGAGCTTCCCCTCGGCTGTGTCCAGGGCGAAGGAAGTGCTGGCGATGGCGATGTCGCGTTGCCGGAAAACGTAGGAAAGGAGCAGCACCGCCCCGGCGGTCGCCGCGATCGCCAGAAGGTTCACGACCAGGGGGAAAACGAATCCCTTCCGCCTGGGTCGCACCAGGAAATCCTCGGGCCGGGCGGAGATTCGGTTGCGGCGAGAGACTTTCTCGATCTGATCCTGGATTTCCCTGCGATCATCCGCGCTGATGCCGGCTTGCGAGGGCGGTTCGCCTCCGACCTGGCTCAGCTTGGCGCGCAGCTGGATCGCCCGCGCGAGTCCTGAGCCTTCGCGCGGGCCCGCCGAGTCGCGTCCTCGAGCGATCGAGGCGGTACCAGACCCCCGCGCTCGCTTCCTCGCTCCGCGTCTCTTCCTGAGATCGGTGGCTCTTTTATTCAGTCCAAGCTCACGCATGCCCGAGCGACTCCTACGTCTCCTCAAGTATCGGTCGAACGACCGGGAAAATCCAGGCGCGAGAGGATGCGCGCCTCGTCGATAAAGCTCCGGCGAGACGCCGCGAGCGTCCTCGCCGGCGTTGACCCGCGGTTTCGACCCTTGCTACTATCCCGTCGGAGGAACAAGTGCGTCGCATCCGCAATCCATTCGTGAATAGGGTCGGCTACGGCTGCTTCGGCTGCTCGCCCGACAACGAACAGGGCCTCAAGATGAGCTTTTCGGAAGACGGCGACGAAATAGTCTCTTCCTGGGAGGCCGGCGCCAGATTCGCGGGATACGGAGGCATCCTGCACGGCGGCATCCAGGCGACGCTGCACGACGAGATCGCCTCGTGGGTCGTATTCGTGAAACTCTCCACGGCGGGCTTTACCGAGCGATTGGAGATCGACTACCTAAATCCCGTTCGCGTCGAGGCGAGTCCCCTTCTCCTGCGCTCCCGCATCGAAGGCATGGAAGGCAACAGGGCCAAGATCCGGACGATGCTCTTCGATTCCGGCGGTAAGCTGGGTTCCCAGTCCCGCGCCGTTTTCTTCACCATTCCCCAGCGCATCGCGCGCAAGAGAATGGCGTTTCCCGAAGACGAATCCCAATTCTTCGTCGGGGACCTTCAGCCCTGACGGACTCGCCCGACCGTCCTCGCCTCTCCATCGAGGGCGAAAGCGCTTCCCTCGCCCGATTTGCCCCGTGCCGCCCCAAAGCCCGCCGCGAGTTCCTCGAAGGTTAGGATCTGTCCGTCGTAATACGGGAAAAGGCCCCAGCGGAGCGCGAACTCGGGTCCGTGCGGCATGCCGTCCGAGCCGAACAGCAGGTCCTCCCCCGGGACGAAGCCTGCCTCGTCGATCAGCATCCTGAAGGGATCGTTCTCCGCCAGGTGCCGCGGACCGAGCCTGTCCGCGTAGTCGCAAGAATCCGCATTGAAGTTGGGCTGCATGGACAGAGTAATGCCGGAATCCTTGCAGCTCTTCGCCTGCTCGAGACTCATGAATTGGACATGTTCCAGCCGGACCGAGGGGAACTCGACGCCGTCCTTCCTCAAGGCGGCGAGACTGCGAAGGGCCTGGGCAATGGCCAGGCGGCCCAGCGAGTGCATCGCGATTCCCGTGCGGAAGGAAGCGATCTCGGCGAGCAGAGCGGATAGTTCCCCGTCGTCGTAGACGAGACTGCCGGCTTCGCCGCCGGAAAAAGCCTCATCGAGGGCGGCAGTCCTCGCCCCGAGCGAACCGTCGAGGAATATCTTGATGCCGGCGCAGCTCTTCCGCGAGCCCTCCGACAGGGAGCGATAGACCTCGGGCGTAGCCCAGGAGAGGATCCTGCCGGCGAAAGGCGAGCCTGACTCGATGGCGAGGGCCTCTTCCCCGGCGAGCGTCATGTCCTCGAGGGAACCTATCCCGAGTTCTTCCATCTTCGTCATGAATTTCGCGAGCTTCCCGGCGTCGAGGCCGGCCACTCGGACGTAGAACGAGAACAGCCGGGGAAGATTGCGCTCGCCCCAGGCGGGATCGCGAGCCTTCTCGGCGAATTCGGGCCAGAGCTCGTACACGAAGGGCAGCGCCCTATCGGAAAGAGCGTAGCCGTGGAGGCTCGAATTGACGACGATCGCCGGCGGAAGCTCCGCGAACTCGACCGCGGCCGATCGCGAAGCCAAGGGGAGCCTATCCGTCCTCCAGCCCTTGACCAGGTTGAGCCTATCGCCCGGCAGGCCGTCGAGAAGATTCATTGCGGCCCTTCCATCGAGGCCGGATAAATCCGGCAGGCCTTCGAACGAAGCGTAGAGGCTCACGTGCGAATGATGGTCATGCAGGTAGGGCAAGCGTACGATCCGCTCCGATCTCATATGATGCCTCTCTCCTCCCCTTCGATCCTGAAGAGGGTCGTCACGCAATCCTCGACTATAGTCCGATAGCGTCTATCGCGGTCGGTGAAGACAGCCGACCAGGACTTTCCGCAAGGATTCGGACAGACGCCCCCTGCCAGATGGTGCTTCAGCAGGCAGCCGAGGCTTTGGAAAAGCGGCGCTTCGAAGCCTCGGCCGCAGGGCGCGAGCCCGGCGCCTGCAGCCTCGAAGCCGTCGTTCCCCTCGGTCTCGATGTAGCGGTAGGCGAATTCGATGCCGGGGAGCAGCGCGGAAAAGCTCGCGAAGGAAAGATCGTTCGCGATATAGAGGTTGAAGTCCAGGAAAAAGGAGAGCCTCGCGCCCGCGTCGGGGAACATCCTTCTCAGCTCCCTGGCTATGGGCAGATGGTGCAGGGCGCCGAGCCCCAGGACGAGATGCGTTCCCGCGCCCAACTCGGCGGCGGCGCGCTCGATGGCGAGGCGGGTATATCTCTCCCGATCCGCGACCAGAGGGGCGAGGGGGAACCAGGATCGACCGCCCCAGACGGGCAAGGCCTCCCCGCTCGCGAGATCGCGGGCTGTCGCGAAGGGCATGCCGCAATGCAGCCCCTCCCGTGGGAATACGATCGCGGCGCGCGGGGGCGGGGCCGGCAGTCCAGTCCGGCCGGCGACCCTCGCCCGAGTCGAGATCTCGCTAAAGGCCGGGGAGTCTCGGACGTACGCGAGCTCGGCTTCGCCTATGAGTTCCGCGGCGCGGGCGTAGATCCGGTTCTTTTCCCTTTTCAGGACCGACGGGGGGATGAAGAGCTCGGAAACGGCGCAGGATCGAGGCGCGCCGTCGAGGCCGGGCGCGATGTCCGTCCGAGCCGCGGCTTCGATCTCGGGAAGGAGGACGAAGTCGGCGTCGCCCGATTGCCTGAACAAGGCGAGCGCCTTCTCGAGGCCCGCCGCCGATTTAGCCATGTCCAGCGGCAGAGGGCGATCGGCCTCGATCTTGGCCCATTCCGTATCGACCGTCGCGGAGTCGCGGCTGCCGTCGAAATGGGGAAGCCCGAGCTCCGCCTCGAGGCCCGAGGCGCCGAAGACGAGGCGGAGGGGCAAATCCTGTTTCGCCGCTTCGTATTCCTCAGGGCTGGGGGCTTTGCGGTCGAGTTCGCGCGCGGAGACGCGATAGAGCTCGTCGCCCGGGCGGAGCCCTTCGCACGGGCGCCCGTCGGACCGAGCGGATAGGGCCACTCGCGAACCGGCTCTTGCGCGCACGAGCTCGCGACCCGTTCGCTCGTCTCGGAGCTCCAGCGCGGAGAATCCGACGGGGCGAGATTGGTCGCCGCGCTCGAAGCCGAGGAGGCCGTCCCGGAGTCCCAAAGCTCCTTCGAGGATCACGACGAGGCTCCCGCTATCGTTGGACACGACCCGTCCCGCCGGGACTCCCCGATGGCCGGGGTAGGCGGCGTCTAGAAGGGACGCGCCGCCGCGCTCGGCTATCCAGCCTTCGGTGGGCGATCGCGAGAAGGCGATGCGAGCGGCCTCGCGCCTCGCGGCGATTTCGTCCTCGCCCGGGCCATCGCCGCCGAGACGGTCGATCAGGCCGCGATAGAGAGAAGCCACGGCGTAGCAGTATTCGGGGGACTTCATCCTTCCTTCGACCTTCAGGCTGGAGATGCCGGCCGCCGCGAGCTCCCCGACCCTCTCGCTTAAGTCGAGGTCGCGGCAGGAGAACCAGTAGCCGGTGCGACCAGAAATGGCGCCGCCTTCGGCGGTGTAATACGATCGGCACAGCTGGGCGCACTCGCCCCGGTTGCCCGACCTGCCGAGGACCAGGCCCGAGGCCAGGCAGAGCCCGGAGAACGAATAGCACAGGGCGCCGTGGACGAAAGCCTCGTACTCGAGGCCCGGCTCCTCCTCGCGAATCCGCCTCATCTCCGGCAGGCTCGTCTCGCGCGGCAAGACTATTCTGGACGCGCCCAGCTCGCGCGCGACGCCGGCCGCGGCGCTTCCTTGGACGGCCGCCTGAGTGGAAGCGTGTATGGCGATGCGATGGTGCCTTTCCTTGATCATCCTGGCGAGTCCCCAGTCCTGGACGATCACAGCGTCGGGCGGGAAGCGCCCCAGGAAGGCGAGAAGCCTCGCCGCCCCTTCGATCTCGTCCCCGAGGATGACCGTGTTCATTGCCGCGTAGAGTTTCACGCCCTTTTCTCGGGCGAAACGGTAAAGCCGCCTATACTCCAGCCGATCGAAATTCCTGGCTTGCTTGCGGGCCGAGAAATCGGCGAAGCCGAAATAGAGGGCGTCGGCGCCGCCTTCGATGGCCGCGATCGCCTGATCGAATCCGCCGGCGGGGAGGAGGAGCTCGGGAAGAGATGGAGGACTCGCCACCCGTCTTCGATACCACGTAGCCGCAAGATCGTCTAGCGGGGCTCGGCTCCCGTTATTTCCTGCCTCGGGAGGGCTCGGGGAAGGCTAGGACGACGCGGAGACCGGGCAAGCGCGCATTCGGTCTCGCCTCGGCTATCGAGAGCCGCCCGCCGATCTGCTCCACGAGGGAACGGACCAAAGTGAAGCCCAGCGAAGCGGACGCCGCGGGATCGATTTCGGGAGGCAGGCCCGCGCCGAAGTCGCGCACCTCGAGTCTCCTCTCCGCGTCCGTTCGGGTGTAGGATACTAGTATATCGCCCATTTCATCCGGCGGGTACGCGTACTTGACGGCATTGGTCAACAGCTCGGTCGCGACGAGTCCGAAGGGCATGGCTTCATCGATGGGCATGGCGTCGGATTGCGCCTCCACTCGGATTCGGGATTTCCCGTAGCTCAGGGAGATCTCGCCGGCGATGGATCTGAGGTATTCCGCGGGATCGATGGATGAAAGGTCCTTGGAGCCGTAGAGCAGCTCGTGGAGCTGGGCCATGGATCGGATGCGGGCCTGGGTGTCTCCGACCATTCTCCTGTCGGTCTCGTCCCGGAAGGACGATTTCTGGAGCGATACTATGCTCGAGATCACCTGCATATTGTTCTTGACGCGATGATGGATCTCGCGCAGGAGCATCTCCTTTTCGGCGAGGGAGGTCCTCATGAGCTCCTCGGCCCGCTTACGCTCCGTGATGTCGCGGGCGATCGCCTGCTGCATGCCGCCCGCCAGCCTCCCCGCGCTCATCTCGACGAGGAAGCAGGACCCGTCCCTCCTTTTCATCATCCTCTCGAAGCGCAGCTTTTCGCCCGAATTCACCCTCTCGATCCGCGCCCCGCCCTCGTCCCGCGACTCCTTCGGATAAGTGTCCAGGATGCTCATCCCGAGCAGCTCTTCGCGCGAGTATCCCAGCATCTCGCAGATCTCGCTGTTCACCATGAGGAAATTGCCCTTCTCGTCCAGGAGGAAGATGCCGTCGGCGGCTTTTTCCTGGAGATCGGTGTATCGCTGCTCGCTCCTGCTCAGCTTTTCCTCTATCTCCTCGGCCTTGATTCGGGCGGCGACCTCGGCGCGCAGGCTCGCATTGGCCGCGACGAGGTCGCTCTGCTCCTTGACGAGAGTCGAGAAGATCGCGACCACCACGGCGAGGTAGCCATAGGCCGCGAACCAGGCGTATGGAAGGACAGCCGCGTTGAGGTGGACGACGTCGCTGCCCGCGGCGACGATGACGACGCCGAAGGCGGCAAGCAGGGGGACCACGCTTCGATCGCCCCTCCTGACGAGGGCGTAGCCGAGAATGCCGATGTCGACCGCGACCTGGGGCACTATGAGGCAGTTCATCGCGACGCCGAACCACCCGAGTACGGCCTCCTTCGACTGTCGAGTCATCACGAGGGCCGCGGCGACGAGGCCGAGAGCCATGGACGCGAATGGAAAGATCCGGCCTTTGTTCAAGACCGAGGTGAACTCGCAGCAAAACACGACCATCAGGGACGACAGCAAGACGAGGCCGCCCTTCGACAGCGCCTCCAGCAGGACCTCGTCGTCGGCGTCGTAGTGGAAAGTCACATTGAAATAGGAGAGGCAGAACGACGCGCACAACAGGCTGAAGATGAGTTGCTTGCCGTACTTGCGCCGCTCGGCGAAGAAGAGCGCGACGAAATACAGACCTATGATCAAGACGAGAAGGAAGGCGCCTTGGATAAGGTTGATCCCGATGAAGTTGCGCAGGAAGACCGCCGCGTCGACGGCCGCCCTTCGGTCGACGTAGATACGATCGAGACCCCAATTCTCGTACATGGGGTAGGCCTCCAGCACGAGCTCGTTCTCCTCCGACCCATAGCGAAGCAGGTCCGGAGAAAGGTAAACCGCATCGACGGCCCGAAGGCTCGAGTTGTAGTGGCCGTTCTCATAGCGGCCCTTGGAGAAAATCTCGACACCGTTCAGGTAAAGGCGGAACGGATACTCGGAGAGGCCCATGCGGAGGGAGAGATCGCTGCCCTTGCACGACGGATCGATCCGGAATGCCGCCTTGAAGGTATACATCCTCGGCGACACGGCCGACTCCGACGGGAGTTTCCCGCCCGAGTATCGGCGAACGCCCGGAGTCGCGGCGGATAGGTCGAGGTGGCTGCGCTCCGCGCGCGGCGATTCAAGCAGGAGGTAGTCCTTGATCTCGAGCGCTCCTCCCCGGCCGGTGAAGAGTTCATCCGCCCTAAGGCTCCAGGAAGGCCCGATCGCATACAGAGCGGCCATGGCCACGAGGAGACTAAAGTTGCGGATGGTCATGCCTCATGCATTCATTATAGGACCCGCCCTCGGGCCGTTCAAGAAACCATGAAGGGATGGGCGAGACATTCGCGGGTGCGGATGGAGCCATAAGCGAGGCTCTGCTGTATAATCCGGGACCAGGAGCACCCGGCATGCGCTATTCCCATTTCACGACCGCGATATACTGCAAGGTCAACGACGTGCAGGATCGCGATTGGAACCGCTTCCAGGATGAGTTCGGCTTTATCGAGAGCCACGTCCATGTGGATAAGGTCTACCTCGAGACGTATCGCGGCGAGAGGTTCGCATCCGAGGCTCAGATCGCGGCAGCCGGGGACTTCTTCAGGAAGAAGGGAATCTCGTGCTCCGGCGGCGTCACCGTCAACGCGAGAGGCGACGCGTCCCGGGGCTTCAAGTCCTTCTGCTACAGCCGCGCCGATCGGGTCGGCGAGCTGGTCGGGATAATCGAATTCGCCGCCGTCCGCTTCGACGAGGTGATACTGGACGATTTCTTCTTTACGAACTGCAAGTGCGACTCCTGCATCGCGGAGAAGGGAGCGCGCCCCTGGGACGCGTACCGTACCCAGAAGATGAAGGAAGTCTCGGAGCTGATCGTCCGCAAGGCGCGGGAGGCGAATCCGAAATGTAGGATCGTCATCAAGTTCCCCAATTGGTACGATGACTACCAGTTCACCGGCTACAACCTCCGCGACCAGCGCGAGATCCACGGATCGATATATACCGGCACCGAGACTCGAGACCCGGCGCTGACCCAGCAGAATCTCCCTCGCTACCTCTCCTACTTCCTGATGCGCTACCTCGAGAACGCCTCGCCCGGAAGGAACGGCGGCGGATGGTTCGATCCCTTCGATTGCTCGTACAACCTCAATTCCTATCTCGAGCAGGCCTACCTGACCCTCTTCGCGAAGGCCCGCGAGGCTACCTTGTTCTGCCTCGGCGCGCTCCTCGGGCAGTATCGCCGGTTCGTGCCCCTCGCGGGCTTCGCCTTCGAGGAGTTCGACCGCCTCGCCGGGGAGCTGGGCGATCCGCGGGGCATCGCCTGCTACAAGCCCTTCAATTCGGCGGGCGACAACTATATGCTGCCGGCACTCGGCATGATGGGAATCCCCCTCGAGCCGACGCCCTTCTTCCCGGACGAGGCCGCGACCCTCATCCTCTCGGAGAGCGCCGCCGCTGACCCCGATATCCTCCCCAGGATCGAGGCGTTGCTGAAGAAAGGCCGGACGGTGATGATCACGAGCGCCCTCGCCTCTCGCCTCCGGGACCGGGGGCTGCGCGACATAGTCGATATCGAGGTCGGCGGCGCGTTCCAGGCCGACAGGATCGCGACCGATATGCTCGGATGCGGATTCAGGCAGTACTCCCGGCTCGAGGAGCCCATCCTCTTCCCGAAGCTCCGCTACAGGACCAACGACTCGTGGGCGGCAATCGGCGCCCTGGGCGCGGAGAACGGCACTCCGGTCTTCATCGAGGCCGAGTATTCAGCGGGCTGTCTCCTGATCCTCAACGTCCCGGAGCGCTTCACCGATCTGTACAAGCTGCCGGTGGAGGCCTGCGACCGCATCCGGAAGCGGCTGACCGGAGAGTTGCCGGTCCGGATCTCGGCCCCCGCGGGCGTCGGCCTCTTCGTCTACGACAACGGGGCCTTCATCGTGGAGTCTTTCCTTCCGCGCGGCACCCCTGTGGAGATCATCGTCGCGGGCTCGAGCAGGCTGGCCGGGATCGACGGCGAACCTCCTCCGCGGGGCTTCGCGCGGGACGGCGAGGCGGTCTACCCGATCGACCTGGCCGCCTCCTGCCTCCGGGCCTTCAAGGTCGAGAGCGCTTGAGGGCGAGGAGACGGATGAGGCACCTCGCGTCCCGAACGCAGGCGATCCCCTTGAATACCTTGCCGTCGATATGCGAATAATGCAGTACCGTGATAAGCGTAACCGACCTCGCGCTCGCCTTCGGCGATCGCTTCCTCTTCAAGGACGTCAGCCTCAAATTCACCCCCGGGAACTGCTATGGGATCATAGGGGCCAACGGGGCCGGCAAATCCACCTTCCTGAAGCTTCTATCGGGCGAGCTCAGGCCGGATAAGGGCGAGATCTCCATCGGAGCGGGCAAGCGCATGGCCGTCCTGGCCCAGGACCACTTCGCGTTCGAGGACCGCGGGATCATCGAAGCCGTGATCATGGGCTGGCCCAAGCTCCACGACGTCAGGGCCGAGCGCGCCGCCCTCTACGAGAAGGCCGACTTCAGCGAGGCCGACGGGATACGGGCGGCCGAGCTGGAGGCGGAGTTCGCCGAGCTCGGCGGGTGGGAGGCCGAGGCCCAGGCCGCCGTCCTCCTCTCGGGACTGGGCGTCGCGGAGGGCTACCACGGAAAGCAGATGCGCGAGGTCGACGAGGGCATAAAGGTGCGCGTCCTCCTCGCCCAAGCCATCTTCGGTACGCCCGACATGCTCCTCCTCGACGAGCCCACGAACGGCCTCGACCTCGATTCGATATCCTGGCTCGAGGAGTACCTCATCGAATTTCCCAACATCGTCATCGTGATCTCGCACGACCGCCACTTCCTCAACGCCGTCTGCACCCATACCGTCGACATCGACTACGGCAGGATGAGGATGTATTCGGGCAATTACGACTTCTGGCACAAGATGACCCGCATCCTCATACAGCAGCAGAAAGACCTGAAGAGGCGGAACGAGGACAAGGCCAAGGACCTCAGGGAATTCATCCAGCGCTTCTCGGCGAACGCCTCCAAGAGCAAGCAGGCCACCTCCCGGAAGAAGATCCTCGAGAAGCTCGAGCTCAACGACTTCGTGCCTTCGTCCAGGCGCTTCCCCTTCGTCGGCTTCAAACCCGATCGCGACGTAGGCAACAATGTCCTCAAGGTCGCCGGCGTTTCCAAAACCGTGGAGGACAGGGTCGTTCTGGCCGATTTCAACCTCACGGTCAACCGCGGGGACAAGATCGCCTTCGTAGGCAAGGAGCACATCGCCAAGACAGCCCTCTTCCATATATTGGCCGGCGAGGACGAGCCCGAGTCGGGCGAGATCGTCTGGGGCCAGACGATCTCGCGATCGTATTTTCCAAAGGACAATACGACGCTCTTCGACTCGGACCTGTCCATAGCCGAATGGCTCGGCCGCTATACCGCATCCGACGACGAGACCTACATCCGCTCCTTCCTCGGGCGCATGCTCTTCTCGGGCGACGAGGCCCTCAAGCCGGTCAGAGTGCTCTCGGGCGGCGAGAAAGTGCGCTGCCTCCTGTCGAAGCTCATGCTCTCGGGCGCGAACTGCCTCATCCTTGACGAGCCTACGAATCACCTGGATCTCGAAGCGATCACGGCATTGAACGACGGCCTCATGGAGTTCGACGGCGTGCTCCTGTTCGCGAGCCACGACCACGAGTTCGTCGCCTCCATCGCGAACCGGATCGTCGAGATATGCCCTCGCGGGGTGATAGACCGCGGCGCGACCTTCGACGACTATCTCGCGGACAGGCAGGTCGTCGCCCTTCGCGACCAGTATTACCAGGGACACGTCGTGGCCGAAATCTAGGCCAGCCTTGACTCCAATTTCCGCCGAGCCTATGATTGCGTCGCGCCGGAACCGGCGCACGACAATCGGCAAGCGGAGGGACTCGGATGAAGAAAGCAGTCCTCGCGACCTTCGCCCTCTCTCTTTTCTCGATCGCCTCGGCCTTTGCCGCGGACCCGAGCGTCCGACTCCTCACGGACGTTTCCGGGATCGACGACAGGTCCTTCAACGCGGCCGCGTGGAGAGGGATCCTGAAGTTCTACGGCGATACGCTCGCCAAGCAGTCCAAGAAAGGCTCAGCCTACGATATCGTCGCCGCCCGGACCCGCGATATGTACATTCCGAACCTGAAGAAGGTCTCGGACGAGAAATACGACCTCATCATCACGACGGGCTTCGCCTTCGCGGACGCCCTCGGCGAAGTCGCGCCGCAGTATCCGAGCCAGAAATACCTGATAGTCGACGTCGACTGGGTCAACCAGCCCAACGTCATGCAAGCCACCTTCACCGAGCAGGAAGGCTCCTACCTCGTGGGCGTGGCGGCCGCGCTCAAGGCCAAGGCCGACGGCGTCAAGAACCCGCGATTCGGCTTCATCGGAGGCATCCCGGGCGCGGTCGCGACGAAATTCGAGGTCGGCTACGCGCAAGGCATCCTCTCCGTCCTCCCCGGGGCCGGGATCTCGGACTATTACGCGAACGATTGGGCCAAGCCGGAGCTCGCCAGGGCCGAAGCGAGGAGCTGGTACGACTCGGGAGCGTACTGCATATTCTCCGCGGCGGGCTTGACGGGCTCGGGCGCCATCGCCGCGGCGAAGGAATACCGCGCAGCGGGCAAGAACGTCTGGGCCATCGGAGCCGACTCGGACCAGTTCGAGGACGGCATCTACGACTCGGCCAGGCGCAAGTCGGCAGTCCTCACCTCGATGGTCAAGCGAGTGGAGTCGGCGACCCTCTATGCGCTAAAAGCCGTCAAGACCGGTTCATTCAAGGGCGGGGTGATCGTCTTCGACACCAAATCCGACGGCGTGACCTTCTCCGACCTCAATCCCGAGCTCGGAAAGGCCATCGTCGCCAAGGTGAACGCCGTCAAGAAGGCCATCGCCGCCGGGAAGGTCAGGATCTACGCGAGATACGCGGACGCGAGGTCGGCCAAGGTCGTGCCCTCCGACCTCCAGGCGAGGGACGACTGAGGCCGACGGGGCTCAATACTCGGCGTCGGGCTCGGCGAGTTTTTCACATGCCCTCTCCCAGACCTCCGCGCATCGCGAATAGTACTCTCGGTCCAGGCCCGTCGCGTTCCGGGCGAGGATGCGCGTCCTCTTGGCGGCCCTCTCGGCCATGGACTTGCCCGCCGCGTAGCTCGGGTCCCGGACCGACTCTATAGGCACGATGCCCGGCAGAGCCCTGACGGGCAGGCCCGTCTTCCTGAATACGAGGTAGGCGAATTGCTCCGCGCAGGTCCGGACCTTCCGCTCGTATTCGGCGCGCCCCGACGGAGAGTATTGCAGGTATTGGTGCTCGCGCAGGAGCATCTGGATGCCGCCGAGCTCGGCCGAGAACTCGCTCCGGGTCATCGTTCAGGCCTCGCCGGCTGGATTCATCGCGAGGCTACGATCCTGAACACCCGCTTCTTGCCCGCTCGAAGCACCAGGGCGCCCTCGGCATCGAGCCACGGAGCGTCGATGACCGCCTTCTCGTCCTCGACCTTCCTCTCGTTCACGATCGCCCCGCCCTGCTGGACGAGCCGGCGAGCCTCGTTCTTCGAAGAAGCCAGGCCGGCGAGGACGAAGAGATCGAGCACGCCGATCCCGGCCGAGATGTCAGCCAGCGGCAGGGACTTCGAGGGAACCTGTCCCATGTCCCCCCCTCCCCCGAACGCGGCCTTCGCGGCGGCGAGCGCCTTATCGGCCTCGGCCCGGCCGTGGATGAGGGCGGTGACCTCCCAGGCTAGCCGGGCCTTGGCCTCGTTGAGCCCGGCGTCCTTCCTGTCCGCCAGGCTGCGGCACTCCGCGACGGGCAGGAAGGTGAACATGAGGAGGAAGCGCTCGACGTCCGAATCGGCGACGTTGCGCCAATACTGGAAGAACTCATAGGGGCTCACCATCGCGGGGTCGAGGAAGAGGGCGCCCTTTTCCGTCTTGCCCATCTTCTTGCCGTCGCCGGTCGTCACCAGCGGGAACGTCAGTCCGAAGCACTCGGCTCCTTCCACGCGGCGGATAAGCTCGATGCCCGCCACGATATTGCCCCATTGGTCGTCTCCGCCGATCTGCAGGCGGCAGCCGTGACGTCTATAGAGCTGCAGGAAATCATAGCTCTGGAGAAGCTGGTAATTGAACTCGATGAAGGAGAGGCCGGTCTCCAGGCGCATCTTGTAGGCCTCGAAGGACAGCATGCGATTCACCGAGAAATGCCGCCCGATGTCCCTGAGGAAATCGATATAGTTGAGATCGGCGAGCCAATCCTTGTTGTTCGCGGAATATAGCGTCTCGCCGTCGAATTTGAGGAATCTGTCGAGCTGCCCCAAGAACAGCTTGGCGTTGGCGTCTATCTCGTCGTAGGAGATGATCTGCCGCATCGTCGACTTGCCCGAAGGGTCCCCGATGCGGGCCGTGCCGCCCCCCATGAGGACGATGCCGCGATGACCCGCCTCGTGCAGATGCCGGATGGCGAAATAGGGCACCATGTGACCGATGTGTAGCGAGGGCCCCGTCGGATCGCATCCTTCGTAGAACGTTATCGGGCTCTCGTCCATCGCCCTGGAGAGACCCTCGATATCCGTGCATTGCTGGATGAATCCTCGTTCCTGGAGCGTCAGGAGAGCAGAGTTCATTGTTCCTCCGGATCGCGCATTATATCCGTCAACTTGACAGGCCCGCAAGGGCAGTATAGATTCCGTCGCGGGAGGGCGATGGTGAATGCCTTGTTCTCGGTGCTTCCCGGCTTCGTAACGCAGCATCCCCTCCCCTACGCGTTCTTTTTCCTCCTCCTCTTCGGCTTCACGCTTCCCATATGCGAGGAGATAGCGGTCGCCCTCGTCGGCGTCACGATGCACGCGACCGAGACCTCCTTTCCCCTCGCCATAGCCGTGGCCCTGACGGCCATCCTCATCCAGGACACCGCCTATTTTTTCATCGCGCGCGTCTTCGGCCCCAAGATCATCCGCCATAAGCTTCTGGCCAGGCTCATCAAGCCGAGCAGCATCGACGGCGGCGAGCGATACTTCCTCCGGCGCGGACCCTTCATCGTCTTTTCCTCGCGCTTCGTAGTCGGGCTCAGGGCGCCCGTGATCATGGGCGCGGGATTCCTCAGGATGCCGCTTCACCGCTTCATTCTCTATGATTTCTTCGCGGCCGCGATAATGACTCCGGCCTGGCTCTTCGTCGGGTTCTCGCTGGGCGCGCAGTTCGACAGCCGGGTCGGTATAATCTCCAAGGTCCTCGCCATCATCGGCCCGCTCGCGATCGTGACCGGCGCCCTCCTGATCTACAGGAGCGTCAAGGCCGACAAGGCAAGGGCCGACGAGGAAGCGGCCGCGGAAAAAGCCGGATCCGAGGAATCGTAGCCGCGGCGGCAGTCGTCGGCCCGATGGAGGTATGATGAAACGACTACTATGCCTCGCCGCCGCCGTCGCGGCGCTCGCCGCGCTCGGCTACGCCGAAGGCGACACGGGGCAGACGAGCGTCGAAGTGGAAGGCGATTACCAATTCCCCTACCACGAAGGCGTCGACGCGAGCGGTCTCGTTCCCATCGTCTACGGCCTCGCCACCGATCCGAGCGCCGGGTCCCGCCAGGCAGGGTCCACGTGGGGCGGCGGGGATCTGAAGGGCATCATCGACCGCAAGCTCACCTTCCCCTTTCTCGCCGGAGGGGACGAGCTCACGAAGGACAACAATTTGGCCCTTGATTTCTCGGGCGAATTTTCCCCCGTTTCGCTAAATGCGAATTTCCAGGCGACGCTTACGCCCCTCGCCTTCCTCAAGCTCGACGCCGGAGGAGGCCTCGGGACGGGCTGGGACATAGGCTTCGTCGGAATGGGCATCAACGACAAGGGGAGCATCGAGCCTCAGAATTTCGGGGGTCTCATCTATCGAGCCTGGGTCGAAGGCACCTTCCAGTTCGACCTCGCGGCCGTCCTGCCCGGCGAATGGAACCATATCGTAGTCCTCGTCTCCGATAAGGCGGAATTCCAGGCGTACACCGGTGCGGACGCGAACACTCCGTGGATCTGGGAGGACGACAATGCGATGGACTTCAACGGCTGGCAGCTTTACGGGAACTATTTCCTGGGCTACCGGATGCCGATCGTCCTGGATACGGTAGGGTTCCTCCTTCAGACGCAGGGTTGGCTCGGCTCCGTCCGCGACAGATCGACGGAGGCGTCGGGCGGCTGGGGTTCGGACTTCACCTACCTGAGCTTCGGGCCCCTCTTCGATTTCAAGATAAGCGACAAATCGACCATAGCGATACTTCCCCAGTTCAAGACGGGGATACAGTGGACAGCCTCGACCCAATGGGCGCCGAGCTTCGAGAATCGCGTTTACGGCGGTTGCTATCTGTACTTCTATCGCGTGGCATTCGATTATAACCTGAAATTATAGGCATAAAACGCGCTCCGACGCGAAATTCGCTTGCGCCTAAAGGCCTCGCGGTATTATAGTGGACGAAACTTTCCAAGGAGACGTAGATGGCTACAGCAAAAGAAAGCGCTCCCAAAGCCCTCACGAAGGCTCAGATCATTACCCAGCTCGCCGAGAAGAACGCCCTGACCAAGAAGCAGGTCGCGGCCTTCCTCGAAGCCTTCGTCGAGCTCGCCTATCGGGAGACCAAGAAAAACAAAAAGTTCGCGATCCCCGGCCTCGGCATCCTCAAGCTCAACAAGCGCAAGGCCCGGCTCGGCCGCAACCCGGCGACCGGCGAGCAGATCAAGATCCCCGCCAAGACCGCAGTCAAGCTCACCGTATCCAAGGCATGCAAAGACGCCATCCTCGGCGCTTCCAAATAGTACTTTCGGGGCGCCCCTCGGGGCGCCCCGGGCCTCGTTCCTTCCCGCCTCGCCACTTGATTCGGGCCGTTCGCGGCGGCTAACATTCCGGCGTGAAAGAATCGGAGACTCGGCTCGCCAAGCTTACGGAATCGGCTCTCAGGCGATACTCGATGATCGAAGAAGGCGACGCCGTGCTAGTCGCCGTGTCGGGAGGCAAGGACTCGACGAGCCTGGCCTACGACCTCGCCATGAAGCGCCGCTGGTGGCCGGTGCGGTATCGGCTGCGCGCGATACACATCGCGACCGATTTCTGCTCCTGCTGCAAGAAATCCGCCTTGTTCGAGCTGCTCGCCTCCTGGGACATCGAAGCCGTGTCGATCGACGTGCCGGTCATCGGGCGGCTCAAGCCGGGCCGAAGCATGAATTGCTATTGGTGCTCGACGCAGAGGCGCACCGAGCTCATCCGCTACGCGATGGCGGAGGGCTTCAATAAGATCGCGCTCGGCCATCATCTCGACGACATCGTCGAAACCCTCATGATGAATATGCTGTATAAAGGCCAGATCTCGGGAATGCTCCCGAACCTGCGCTACCGCAAGTACCCGATATCGATAATCCGCCCGCTCGCCCTCTGCGAGGAGAGGCAGGTCATCGCCTTCGCCCAGGAGAAGGGCTTCCGCTCCGCCGCATGCACCTGCCCCTACGGACTCGACTCCAAGCGCCGCGAAGCGCGCGCGCGGATCGCCGAGCTCACGGGCGGCTCGAGCCGGCTGAAGCGCAATCTGTTCGATTCGATGTCGAAAGTCGAAGAGGAGTATCTGCCTTAGGGCGTTAGGAGAAGGACATGGAAGAAGCGACGACGTGGTGGGCATTCGACGAAGTGGAAGCCTTCATGAGATCCGGCTTCGAGGCGATAGGGGTCCCTCCGGAGGAGGCCGCGGTCTGCGCCGACGTCCTCGTCTCGGCCGACAAGCGCGGCGTGGACTCGCACGGCGTCGGCCGGTTCAAGCCGATCTACCTGGACAGGATCTGGGCGGGCACGCAGAGCCCGGTCACCCGCTTCGAGGTCGTTCGCGAGACGCCGACTACCGCGGTCATCGACGGGCACAACGGAATGGGCCATTACATCGCGAAGCGCGCCATGCGGATGGCCGTGGACAAGGCCGACGAGAACGGTCTCGGCATGACCGTGGTCCGCAACTCCACGCACTACGGCGCGGCGTTCTACTACGCGCGGATGGCCGTGGAGCGCGGCATGATCGGCTTCACCGGCACGAGCGCGAGGCCGTCCATCGCTCCGACTTGGGGCGTCGAGCCCATGCTCGGCACGAATCCCCTGACCTGGGGCATGCCGTCGGACGAGGACTTCCCCTTCATGCTCGACTGCGCGACGAGCACTACGCAGCGGGGCAAGATAGAGCTCTATGACCGCCTCGGCAAGGACCTGCCCGACGGCTGGGTCATCGGGCAGGACGGCGAGTACCGCCACGATACGCATCAGGTCCTCGTCGACCTTACGAAGGACAAGGCGGCTCTCACGCCGCTGGGCGGACTCGGCGAGGCTTTCTCGGGATACAAGGGCTACGGCTACTCGATGGTGTGCGAGATCCTTTCCTCGGCCCTGTCCCAGGCCAATTTCATGAAGGCCCTCCTTGGCGTCGACGCGTCGGGCAAGAGCGCGCCGATCGAGCTCGGCCACTTCTTCATGGCCGTGAAGGTCGAGGCCTTCGTCGAGCTGGACGCGTTCAGGAGGCAGGTCGGAGAGATCTGCCGCCAGCTGCGGGCCTCGAAGAAGGCCCCGGGAGCCGCTCGGATCTATACGCCGGGCGAGAAGGAGCACGAGACCTGGCTGTACCGGAAGGACAAGGGAGTCCCTTTCAACGATCCGCTCAAGGCCTCGTTCCGCGCGGTCAAGGAAAGGCTCGGGCTCAAGCAGGGCCTCCCCTTCTAGCCCGGCGGCGACCGCCGCATCGTTCCCGCGACGACGAACTCTCCCCGTGTCGATACTTGACCTTCGTCGCCCTCGTCGATATATTTAGCCAATCTAATTGTTAGAGAGGCTAAATAAATGGCGCCGACCGCAACCGCTACCGCCAAGGACGTGCTGGAAGTCATCCCCATCGCCATGCGCTTCATCAAGGCGCAGATGCGCGAGCACGGCGCGGCCGACCTCAGCGTTCCCCAGTTCAGGTCCCTCCTTTTCATCAGGAGCCATTCCGGAAGCCCGCTCGGAGAGGTCGCCGAGCACCTCGGCCTGACCGCTCCGTCCACGAGCAAGCTCGTCGACGGCTTGGAGAGGCGGGCTCTGGTGGAGCGCAGGGACTCGTCCACGGATCGCCGCAAGGTGACCCTCGCGATAACGCCCGAGGGGGACGAGCTTCTGGATAGGGCCGCCAGAGCGACTCGGAAGAGCATTTCCGCGGCTATGGCCGCCTTGCCGCCCCAGGAGCTGCGCGCGATCGAGCTGGCCATGTCCGCACTGAAGCGCGCCTTCTCGGCGACGAAACGCGACAAGGCCTGAAGGAAGACCGGCGTCTCGATATCGATTCGGCTCCCGTCCTTCGGAATCGAATGCGAAAAAATAGAGGATAAAATGAGATTGGATCGCCAAGATCGCGGGTCGTTCTGCCTTCTATGCCTCGCTCTGATACTATCTTCGTGCGCAACCGGTCCCAAGCCGCCGCCTCTGGTGAGTCCGATCGCGTCTTCCGCTCCCGGCAGCTTCCTGGAGGCAGATTACCTCCGTACGATCCCTTCCAGCGAGGAGTGGCTCATGCTCGCCGCCGCTTCGCCCTGGCTGATCGGCACCCGAGTCAGGATGGACGTGCTCAAAAAGGAAGGCTACGCGGCCTGGCGCGCATCGCGCATGCGCGCCCTATCCGACATTCGAGTGACGCGAATAGCGTTTTCCGCGCGGCTTCCGGAGGGAGGCAGCGAACGGCAATCCGGAACGGTCTTCCTTCCCATAGCGCGCCGCGAGAAGAGGCAGGAGCTTTCATGGGTGATCTTCGAAAAGGGGACCGAGCTCAGGCGCGAATTCACTCCATCGCGGAACAAGGGATCCGAAATGCCGTTCATCACGGCGCTGGCCGCCCTCGGCTACGCCGTATGGGTGCCCGACTACACGGGCATGGGCGACGGCCCGGGGGCCCACGAGTATTGCATGGCTGAATCGCTCGCCGATTCCGCCTTGGACGGATTGACCGCCGCTCGGCAATGGCTCGAGGCGGCGGCGACGGAAGGCGGGCGGGCCTATTCCGAAAGCGGTCGACTGGCCGTAATGGGCTATTCCGAGGGCGGCCTGGCGGCCATGGGAACGCTCAGGGCGATCGCCGACGAGCGGATCCAGGCGCCGGGCCTGAGCCTGGAGGCGGTCTACGCGATGGGAGCGCCGCTGAACCTGACCATCCTCGATTCGGATCTCGGCGAGGGGCCCTTCCTCCTGAACCATCCCGAGTACCAGGTCTACCTGGGAATCGGATGGGCACGCGTATACCCGGAAGATTCGAGACTCGACGACATATTCCTGGCCAGGACCATCGACAGGATCGTGCCTCTGTACGACGGGATCAGGCGCGACGTAGAAATAAAACGACTGATCGCGACGATCGTGGGAAAGACGACTGCCTCGGTTAGCGATAAGGATATCTTCTCGCCCGAGTACCTGGCGGCCCTACGCGGGAATCCGGCTTCGAGCGCCTACTATCGCGTCCAGGCGGCCGCCCGTCTTGACAACTGGGCCCCGCCGATGGGTATACCTGTTATCCTGGCCGCGACTCCGAGCGACGATATCGTCCCCTTCGCCAACAGCGAGAACGAGTACGAATGGGCCCAAGAGCACGCTCCGCAGGCCGACCTCAGCCTCGTACGGCTGGCCAGCAAGGGTCATATCTACGCGGGGATAGAGGCCTACCTCTATGCAATAGTCGATCTCGACCGGCGGGAAGCGAAGCTGAAAGCCGAAAGCAGAGTAGAATGAGCCAATTTCAAAAGTCGGTTATTTTGAAATTGGCTTCGCATTTGCTCCGGTTTCTTCGAAACCGTGCGCAAATGCCGCAATTTATGGTAGCTCTTTCGAAATGCGTCCGCATTTTGAAAGAGCCTCGAATAACCTGGTTTTCAATTCAATATTTTTTGTTTTCAGCCTGAAACATTCCATTTCCAGTCTCAATTCGTTCCATTTCAGGACTCAAATGCCGGAATATCCTGATGTCGCCAAAGAGCTATGCTTCTTTTCTCAAAAGGCCTCGAAATCGGCATCGGTGACGTCTTTAACCGGGACAATGGCCGTCTTGGCCTTGACGACGCCGGCGGGCTTGGCGGCGGCGGCCGGCTTCGCGCGGGGAGCGACTCCCGCGCGGGAAGACGCCCCGCCTTCCGACTCGCGGTCGCCCTTCGCTTCGCGCCTTTGTGTACCGGCGCCCTTGGCGCCGGCTTTGCCGCCGCCCCCCAGCCGGAAGTAGGATACGGCTTGGGAAAGCTGCTCGGATTGTCCCGAGAGCTCCTCCGCCATCGAGGCGAGCTCCTCGCTCGCCGATGCGTTCTGCTGGATGACGCTGTCCAGCTGCGTCATGGCTTTCGCGATCTGCTCGGCGCCCATGCTCTGCTCCCTGGACGATGCGGATATCTCCTGGACCAGCTCCGCGGTCTTCCTGATATCGGGAATTATCGCCTGGATGATACCGCCGGCGCTCGTCGCGGTCTCGACGGTGGCCTTCGAGAGACTCGTGATCTCCCCCGCGGCCTGCTGGCTGTGTTCGGCGAGCTTCCGCACTTCGCTTGCCACGACGGCGAAGCCTTTCCCGGCCTCCCCCGCCCTGGCGGCTTCAATCGCCGCATTCAGCGCGAGTAGATTGGTCTGCCGGGCGATCTCCTCGATGACTCCGATCTTTCCGGCGATTTCCTTCATCGCGCTCACTGAGGCGACGACGATCTTGCCGCCTTCTTCGCCGTCCCCCGCCGCTTTCTTGGCGATCTTCTCGGTGGCGAGCGAATTGTCGGTGTTTTGGCGTATCGTGGCCGTCATTTCCTCGACCGAGCTCGAGACTTCCTCCGCCCCCGAGGCCTGCTCGGACGATCCCTGGCTCAGCTGCTGCGCCGTGGAGCTGATCTGCTCGCTCCCGGCCGCGAGCTGCGCCGCGGTCCTCTGCACGTTTCCTACGATCTCGCGCAGTTTCCGAGTCATGTCGAGCAGAGCGCGGTGGATGCCCGTCGCCTTTACCAGGTCGGCGTCGTCGATCGCGAGGTCCCCGGCTGCCACGCGGTCGGCAATGCCGGCTATCTGCGAAGGCTCCCCTCCAACCGTCTTCCTGACCGAGGACGAGAGATACATGCCGATGAGGATACCGATGACCATCGCACCTATGATGACCAGGACCATGAATCGGACACTCGATACGTAGAGCCTCTGATTCGCCTCGGCCGTTTGCTGCGCGTTGTCCCTCTTCATCTGCGTGAGATCGCTCATAGCCTTGTTGAGGACGTTGACTTTATCCCGCGCCCCGTACATGGTCAGGGTCCCGGCCTCGGATTGCCGGCCGAGGCCCTCCTTGTCGCTGAGCTCGAGGACGCGCTCGGTCAGCGGTATCCATGCCTCGTAGGCCGCTTTCACCTCGGCGATTTTCGCCTTGCCGTTTTCGGTGACGAAAAGGGGCTCCGCCTTATCCATCTTGGACTTGGCGTCCGCGAGGAAATCGTCCCACTGCTTCTTGTACCTCGCTCTCTCCTCGGCCGTGCTCGAGATGCCATAATTCTTTTCGGCGCGCGCCACGTTGATGTAATCGGCGTTCGCCTCCTCGCTGTAGAAGAGCCCCATAAGCTCTCGCCGATACATGGTATCGGCGCCGGCATTTATGGTGCCCATGTTCAGGAGCCCGATACTGCCTACGATGAGCGAAAAAAGCGCAATTACCGCAAACCCTAAAAGCAGCTTGGCACGCAACGACATGAATCCCCCCTCGAGCGTTCGATTCCATTATCCTGCGATTACAGACCAAGTCTGTCCACGATATCCAATCTGTCAATACGTATTCCTGGACTTTTTTGGCTCGATATTTCCGCAGCCAACCGAGCCCGGCGGGGAAGAGGACACGCATATATTTGTTCGAATAGGCGGGGGATGTATGCGGGTCAATGTCCGAGCGGATAAAACAATAAAGCCTTGGCGACTTCTTCCGGCCGGCCCCGTCATGAGCCGGCCGTCTTGTCCGGCAGCCTCAGACGTCGCCGCCCTAAGCTTTAGCCCCGCGCTCGATTTTTTTGTACTCGCTCTTTCCGAAGGCGAGGATGAGGTAGCCTATGATGCTCAGGACGAGAAGGAGGAAGAAGCTGAAAGCCCCGCCTTTTCCGAAGGATTTGCCGAGGTTGAAGACGACGATGAACAGGAATACGATATCGGCGACGGGAATCAGGAACAGGAAGATCCACCACCATGGCCTGTTGACCACCCGCAGGAAGACGATCACGTTGAAGACCGGGATAATCGCGGCCCACCCGGGCTGTCCCGCCTTCCAGAAGATCCTCCACATCGCCACGATCCCGACGATAGCGAGCAGCCCGGTGATCGGGTACATCGCCGCAAGGAAGCCGCCAGCTTGACTCGAATAATCCATTCAATCACCCCCGATTTTGGACTTTGGCGCCGGTCCTTTGGACTTGCGCCATAGGGAAGTACTAGAATTATAGCACTGAATCCCGAGAAGGCAAGGCCGCCGGCCGCTGTTGATGCCGGCCCCGAGCGCGGCTATACTGGCGCCTGCGCCGGAGGTTCCGATGATTCCGAAAGTGCGAGGCAGCCATACTCTCGGAGATTTCCTCAACGATACCTTCTCCCTCGTCCCCCTCATCTGGAAACGGGCGCTCCCCGTCTCCCTTCTCTCGATCGTCCCGGGCGCTGCCCTTTGGACCCTCGCGATGCGAAGCCTCGGCTCCTGGATCAGGACCTTGGCCGGAGAGGGGTCGTCGATCGGCCGAGACCCGTCCCAGGCGCTCTCCGGCCTCGGCCCTGCCCTCGTCTTCGGAATCCTCGCGAGCATCCTCCTCTTCGTCGGCCAGGCCTACCAGAAGGCATTCGTCTGCGCCCAGTCCGGCGCCGCGCTGGAAGGCCGCGAGCCGAGCTTCGCCAAGCTGGCCTCTGCGACTCTGCGTCCGGCTTGGCTGAGGGTAGCCGTGCAGGAGGCCGTCATCGGTATACTCGCGGGTTATCTCGTCTTCGCCGTCATAGGCGCGATCCTCTTCCCCTTCATCGCCGGCAAATTGAGCGACTTCGTAGGCCAGCGGAAGGCGGGATCGTCCCAGATCGCTTTCTTCGTTCAGTTGCTGGCGATGTATTTCGCCTCGCTCATCGTCGCCCTGGCGGTAGACTGGTGGCTCAAGGTGAAAACCTGCGTATCGTCGCCTGCCGCGGTCCTCGAGAATAGGAATTCCTTCGCGGGCCTCGGCCGTTCCCTCGTACTTGTACGCGGCCGCGGCTGGCGCGTCTTCGGCGCGATGTTCATAGTCTCGCTGGTGATATCCTTCGGCCTCGGCATCCTCACCGGGCCGATAACATTCGGCGTGGCGATGCCCGGCTATTTTGCCTTCCTTCGGGATTCCATAGGAGGGAAGACTCCTTCGGCCGAATCCCTGCTTTCCCTCGTCTCTTCCCTGAGCTGGGCTTTCGGCGTCACCTTGCTGATCTCGGGCACGGTAAAGGGCACGCTCTGGCCCGCCTTCCTCACCCTCCTCCATGCCGACCTCCGCGCGCGGTCCGGAGAGCTGAGGGGCGCGAGCTCGAGGCGACCGCGCCTCTCGGGCGCTCGCCGCCTTCGCGCCCTCGGCGCGCTCCCGCCCGTCCGCGAGGATCGCTAGGAATGGCGGAACTCGGATTCTGGGAACGCAAAGGCAAGAGTCCGGCCCTCGGCGCCCTCATAGGCGTGACCCTCATCGCGGCCCTCTATTCCCTGGCGGGCAATGTCCTGATATCGGCGTATATGCTGGGCGACATGGGGAGACTCGGCCAGGCGGATTGGAACGAACTCAGGCACGGGATCATGGATCGATACCGAGACCCCATCCTGGCCTTGACCACGGTCTTCGAATTCCTTTTCTTCGGGGCGGGCACCTATCTGCTGTTCCGCCGATGGCACGCCCTCCCGCTGCGCAAGAGCTTTCGCCTAGCCCTGCCCTCGCCGGCCGCCCTGCCATCCGCTCTTGTCGGGGCGGCCGGTCTCTTTCCCCTCGCGATGCTGGCGGGCGAAGTCTTCGAGCGGATCTTCCCCTTCCTCCGCGATCTCGAAGGGCAGGGTTCCAGCCTGCTGACCGCGTCGAGCCCCGGCTCCTGGGCCCTTCTCGTCGCGTCCATATGCGTCACTCCCGCCCTCTGCGAGGAATTCCTGTTCAGGGGCTACTTCCAAGGTACGCTCGGCCGCGTCGTTAAGAGCCCGTGGTCATGGCTCATCACCGGGACCTTCTTCGCGCTCGTGCACCAGAACTACATCGGCCTCGGGGCCCTGCTCGTCATCGGCATCTATCTTGCCTACGTCTTCGATTCGGGAGGCAGCATATGGCCCGGCATGCTCGTGCACTTCCTCTACAACGGAGGCGTGGTGCTCCTCGCCAACGGTAGGCTCCGCCTGCCTTGGGCCTTCGACGCGGACGGACTCGTCCGCCCGATCGTCGCGGTCGCGGCTCTGCCCATCGCCGCGGCGGGGGTTGCCTCTCTGGCGATCATCAAGCGCAGGCGACTTTCGGCGGACGCCAAGGAAGACTCGAGGCTTCACGCCCTTTTGTAGCCCTTGATGGCCTCTTTGATCTGGGCCTCGAGCTCCTCGCGCTTTACGCGGATCTGCTCCATGCTGTCCCTGAATCGCAGGGTGACGGTATTGTCTTCCTTGGTCTGGTAGTCGACCGTCACGCAGAAAGGCGTTCCCACCTCGTCCTGGCGGCGATACCGGCGGCCTATGGCTCCGCCCTGGTCGTAGTCGGCGGCGAACTCCTGCTTCAGCCCCTGCCTGATCTCCTGCGCGATCTCGGCGAGGCCGTCCTTCTTCATGAGGGGAAGGACGGCGACGGTTATCGGAGCGAGGGTCGGATGGAAATGCAGCACGGTGCGCCAGTCGTCCTCGTTGCCCTTGTCGGCCACCTTCTGGTCCTCGTAGGCGTCGCAGAGGACCATGAGGAGCTGCCGGGTGAGGCCGGCCGAGGTCTCGATGATGAAGGGGATGTAGCGCTCGTTGCCGTTCTCCTGGTCTATATACTGCAGGTCCTTGCCCGAGAACTGCTGGTGGCGCGTCAGGTCGTAGTTCGTGCGGTTGTGGACGCCCTCGAGCTCCTTGAATCCCATCGGGAACTCGTACTCGATGTCGTAGGCGTCCTTGGCGTAGTGGGCGAGCTCGTCCGGGCCGTGCTGGTGCCATCGGAGCTTGTCCATGCGCACGCCGAGCTTGGCGTAATAGGCCCAGCGCTGCTCGCGCCAGTAGTCGAACCATTTCACGTCCTCGCCGGGCTTGACGAAGTACTGCATCTCCATCTGCTCGAACTCGCAGGTGCGGAAGATGAAGTTCTTGGTGACGATCTCGTTGCGGAAGGCCTTGCCGACCTGGGCGATGCCGAAGGGTATCTTCATGCGATTGGACTGGATGATGTTCTTGTAATTGACGTAGATGCCCTGCGCCGTCTCCGGTCGGAGGTAGATGAGTCCGGAGCCGTCGTCCACGGGGCCGATGTTGGTCTTGAACATCAGGTTGAACTTGCGGGTGTCGGTCAGCTCGCCCCCGCATTCGGGGCATTCTTTCCTGGCCAGCTTGGCGGGATCGATCTGATCGGCGCGGAAGCGCTGTTTGCACTTCTTGCAATCGACCAGGGGGTCGGTAAAGTTCTCGACGTGGCCCGAAGCCTCCCAAGTCCTGGGGTGCATGAGGATTGCCGCGTCGAGACCGACGATATCGTCGTGGAGCTGGGTCATCTCCTTCCACCAGAAGCGCTGGATGCGATTCTTGAGCTCGACGCCCATCGGGCCGTAGTCCCAGGCCCCCGCCTGGCCTCCGTAGATCTCCGAGGACTGGAAGACGAAGCCCCTCCGCTTGGCGAGGGAGACGATCTTCTCCATGGTGGCTTCGCTGCGATCCACGACGTTGCTTTCCGACATGCGGTGACTCCTGAGCCGACTGATTTCGCCCCGCCGACGGATACGGCAGCGCGCCTTGACGGGACATGGCGGCCTCCCCGGCCCTTTATCGGCGAAGGACGCGTCCCGAAGGTATCCGCGGAAGGCGGGCCCGCATAGGGGAAGACGCTGCCTGGCGCGAAGTGCCGCATTATAAGGTAAAGAGCGCATGAAATGCTACAGCCAGTTAGCTGCGGAGAATATCATCAGTCTTCGACGTCCTCGATGTCTTCATCCTCTTCCATACTATCTTCGTCTTCATCGGTTTCGTATTCTTGATCTTCTTCGAATTCGATTTCCTCTTCGTAGGCGTCGTTGAGCTTCAGGATAGTCCTAACGAGAATCGCATTTATATCCTCTTCCGTAATATCCGTCAAATCGAAGCCATTATCCTCCAATGTCTTGCCCAGCCAGCCCTTCAGGGTCATTTGTTTGGAAAAATATTTCGCGCCCAGGTCTATGATCTCGTCGAACTCAGGTTTGTTCATCCGAAGCCTCCTGCTTTCATATATAGCGTGAGTTCGCCACAGTATACCACATCGAGATGCGAGCGCTCATACTGGCCAGGGATGTGCCGCCGGAGCCTCAGCGGTAGGCTGACTCGTTCGAATAGCGTATGAAAAAGCCGATGGCAAGCCCCGAAGCGGCGAGGACCAGGCCCGTGACGGTGAATATCGAGCCATAGCCGAGGGTGGCGGCAAGCGAGGCGCCGAGCACGGGCCCGAAGGCGTTCGAAGCCGAAGATATGGAGCTCGTGAGTCCGTATACGCTCCCCTGTTTCCCGGGCTTGATCTGGAGCGCGATAAGGGCGTTCGCCGCCGGCATATCGCCTCCGATGAAGAAGCAGCTCACGATCCGGAGGATGAGAAGCTGCAAAGTCGAGTGGACGAAGGCCTGGGGAATCGTGAATACCGCGGCCGTCACCATGCAGACGACGAGAGTCCTGCGATAGCCGATGCGGTAGCTCAGCTTGCCGAGGCTCGCGGCCGCGACCGCGCTCGCGAGCGCGCTGACCCCCAGGATGATGCCGGTCGTCGAACTCACTAAGCCGCTTCGGGGCGATATGCTCTGGATGAACAGCGGCAGGAAGGGCGCGACGATGGAGCCGGCGATCTGGTCGGCCGCGACGACTGCCATGAGGGACCACAGCGCCCGCGAATGCATCAAGGGACTGAAATCCGGTATCAGACTCTTCAACAAGGACTTGCGGTCCCGCGGGGGGACGAAATCGTCCTGTGCGAATTTCGTGACGATGATTCCGGCCGCCAGGAGGAGGACCGACGTAGCGAAAAAAGTGACTCGGTGGCTGAACACGTCCGAGATGACGCCGCCGAACATCGGTCCGAGCGAGGCGCCGAGAAAGACCGCCATCTGGAGGAGACCGAGGGCATAGCCGGTCTCGGCTGGAGGGGCGATGGATGCAACCAGGACTGTGGCCGCGGCTATCGTGCCGGTTATGCACCCTTGGATAGTCCTCAACGCGAGAAGCTGCCAAGGATCCTTGACGAAGCCCTGCAGGACGAGGATCACCGCGCCGCCGAACATCGCGCGTAAGAGCATGGGCTTGCGCCCGTAGCTATCGGCGAGGCTTCCCCACATCGGCGACACGAGGGCGAAGCCGAGGGAGGGCAGCGCATTTATCAAGCCGGTCAGGAACTTGACCCGCAGGGGATCGCTTACGCCAAGGTCCTGCAGGTAGAAAGGTATGATGGGACCGGAAGTGGAGAAGCCGGCGATAGCGAGCATCTCGCCGGCCCACACCGCATACAGGGTAATCTTCCATTGAGGTCGACCATGCAGGTTACGCGCAGGGCGAGCGGCGCTTCCATTACCGATCGTCATGGGGCGCGCGCCCTGGTCAGGTAAAGATAGCTTCGATGAGAATCTATTGAATTCGATGGTCCCGGACGGTTATGCAGAATACGAATAATATGCCGTGTTCGGCGGATGAATGTCAAATGGCGGCGGAATCATCGGAATTCGAAGGCGCTCAGAAGGTCGCCGGCTCCGGCGTCGCGGCCGTTCAGGGGCTTCAGGTCCCAGCGGGTCTCGATCAGTTTCAGGATGGCCGTCGTATCGAAGACTGCGTGCTCTACGTAGCCCCTCCTGGCGAAGGGCGAAACGAGGATCGCCGGGACGCGGGACCCCGGCCCCCATCGGTCGACCTTCGGGGGCGCGACATGGTCCCAGCGACCGCCGAATTCGTCGTAGGTGATGATGATCGCGCTGTCCTTCCAGTAGGGGCTATCCTGGATGATGCGGACGAGGTCGGCCACGTGCTGCTGCCCTCGAAGAAGGCTCGCGTAGCCCGGGTGCTCGTTGTCCGGCCCGAGCGGCTTCACGAAGCAAACCGCCGGAAGGCTTCCGTCCTGGACAGCCCTTATGAAATCGCTCTCGTCCTTGAGGTGCTCGGCCTTTGCCGAGCTTCCGTCCTTGAAGTTTCTATAGTAAATGAAAGGCTGATGGTGGTATTGGAACAGCGGATCGGGCATGCCGGCCATCGCATAGATCCAGCCGCCGGAATACCAGGCCCAGGTGAGCCCATTCTCGCTCAGCCGATCGCCGATAGTGGGGTTGGTCTGTTCGGGCACGAGGGTCGACGTGTCCGCGACGAAGGGCGGCAGGGGCCGGTTTACCGAGTAGGCCGTGTTGACGACGAAGCCGTCGGAAGTGACGACAGCGTCGTTCACCTTCATCGCCTCCGCGTCCGGGGGCTCGGCGATCATACCCGACGGAGCATTCGGGAAGGTGGGCGCCGCGGCGGCGATGAGGAAATGATGGTTGAGGAAGGACCCGCCGAAGGCCCCCTGGAAGAAGTGGTCGAAGATCGCATATTGCCGCGCGAGCTTGCCCTCGGGCAGGCTCGTCGCGTCGAAGTAGCTCATGACAAGTCCGCCGTTGTCGCTCCACGCGATGAACTTATCGTTCTTCCCGCCGTCGATCTGGAGTTGATTGGTATAAAATCGATGGACGAGATCTCCCGTCTGGACTTCCGGCTTGATGAATCGGGACAGGTCATAGGGCTTCAGAAGGGTCGCGGGATCGACATCGGCGAAATTAGGGTCGACTACTTTGCCGACAAGGGGAAGGGGAGCCCGGGACATCAGGCTGCCGTCCTTGTTCCTCTGGGTGATACTTTCCGCGCTCGCCATGGATATCCCCTCCGCGCCGGGGAACTTTCCGTAGAGAGCGTCGAAACTCCAATTTTCCTGATAAATGACTATGATATGGTCGATTTTCGCTTTGAAATCGGCGACTTTCGAATCGTCCAGGGCGAAGGATGGCCCGCCCGCCATCGCCGCGAGAGCCAGAAAATAGGCAAGGACCTTGAAGGATTTTCGCGTCGAACGCATCACGGCAGTGGCCTTTTTCATAGTCGCCTCATGTTTATTAATATTTTAATCAGATAACCGACAGTCAAGTTAGTACTCGGTTAATGCCGCCTTCACTCGAAGGGCTTAGGCGATATCCGAGAGCACCAGCTCCGCCTGATCCCGCAGGTCCTCGAGCTCGGTTTCCCAGAACGCCTTGCCTCCCCAATCCGGGAAGCTCTCGCGGAACCATTTATCGCCCCGCTGCTTGGAGCGCCAGGCGAGGAAATAGACCATGCGCATGAAGCGGAGGCCTTCGACGAGCCCGAGCTCGCGTCGATCGAAGGGGAGAAAGGCTTCATAGCCCTCGACGAGGAGGCTGAGTTCCCGTCGGCACTTCTCGGCGTGGTCGGGCAGTAGAAGCCAGATGTCTTGGGCCGCCGGCCCGGACATCATGTCGTCGAAATCGATTATGAGAAGGCCCGATCCCGGACCGTTTCCGAGCCTGTCGAGGATGTTGCCGCGATGGCAATCGCCGTGGATGCGCCGAAACACGAGGCCCTCGAATCGAGGCGCGAGATACTCGAGGACTCGCGCGCAGAGCTCCTCGAATTCGCCGGCGAGCTCGGGATGGACGAGGCCCTCGTCGAGGAGACCGCGAAGGAGGGGCATGGTGAGATTCGAAGGGTCGCAGCGCAGGCGCGCGATCGCCTCGCGCCTGCCTCCGACGGCGTGGAGTCGTCCCAGGACCGAGCCCAGGCGCAACCAGTCTTCGTCGAGCTCCGCATCGAAATTCCGGCCGCCCATCTTCGGGAACAGGGCGAAGAAAAAGGCGGTCTCTCCGGAGTCTTCCTCGAGGATCAGCTCCCCGAGGCTCTCGCCGCCCGAGAGGAGGAGAGGCGTCGCCACGGGGAGCTCGGCCTCGTCGCAGTCCATGAGGAAGCGATGCTCGTCGAGGATGCAGTCCCGAGACCATCGGCCCGGTCTGTAGAATTTGGCTATGACCTCCCTCTCGTCGTCGAGCCTCAGACCGTAGACGCGATTGACGTAGCTGGGATAGACGCTGATCGTGCCGTCGCTCCCGACTCCGATGCCTCCCTCCACGGCCGCGGCTATCGAATCCGGCGAAAGGAGATCGAAGGAGCCCGGCCGCGGTACATCAGCGCGGGGCATCGGCGCCGCCTTCGCCCTCGGGTAGGTCCTCATGGTCGGCGGCGGATTCCTCGGCCGTAGATTCGTCCTCGGCGAGACGAGCCGCGGCCTCCACCTCCAGGCGCTTGCGCTCGGCCGCGGCCTTTTCCGCCTCGCCGCGCAGCTTCCTGTTCCACAGCAGTATGGCGATGGCCCCCACCATGACCGCGTTGGGAACGTTCTGATCGATTTTCGCGGGCAGGAAGGGCCCGAACTTCAGCCTCAACAGCCCGTAGGCGATGAGGATGAAGGCGAGGATGCCCAGGCAGATCGTGAAGAAACGTCTATTCGGTTTCATGCTGCACTCCTTCATTCTTTTTCGGCGAGGAATTCCCAGCGCGCGCTGCGTTCCTCGACGAGGGCGATCAGCTCGGCGTAGCGGCGCTTCGATCGCTCCATTTCCTCCGAGCTCGGATGGGACGAAGAGAACAAATGCTCGAGGGCGGCCTTCTCGGCCTCCAGGTCCGCTATGTCGCCGAGGAGGCCGTCGAGCTCTTTTCGCTCCGCGTAGGATAGGCCCTTCCTGGTTCGAGTCGCCTGAGGCTCCCTTCGCTTCTTGGAAGCGGGGCCCTCGGGAGAGGCTTCGTCTGAGAATTCGCGATAGTCGGCGTAGCGTCCGACGTACTCTCGCATGCCGCCTTCGCCGTCGAGCACGATCAGGGAGTCGGCGAGGCCGTCCAGGAAGGCCCGGTCGTGCGAGACGGCCAGGACGCAGCCGGGAAAATCCGAGAGGAAGTCCTCGAGGAGCTCGATCGTGTCGATATCGAGGTCGTTGGTCGGCTCGTCGAGGAGGAGGAAGTTGGGCGAGTCCGCGAGCAGCCTGACGAGCTGGACGCGGCGCAACTCGCCTCCCGACAGGCGCTCGAGGCGCAGATCGTGCATGGCTCGGGGAAAGAGGAAGCGCTCGAGGAGCTGCTCGGGGCCGAGCACCGAGCCGTCGGCCATGGCTATTCGCTCCGCCTTGTCGCGGATGTAGTCGATGAGGGTTCGGCTCGGGTCGACCGAGGTCGCAGTCTGATCGAAATAGGCGAAGTGCGTGTTCTCGCCCCGGTCGACCGATCCCGAATCGGGCGAGATCCGGCCCGAGACGATATCGAGGTAGGTCGTCTTCCCCGAACCGTTGGGACCGACGATGCCGAGCCTCTCGCCTGCCTTGAAGTCTCGGGAGAAGGGCGAGAGGACGCAGTGCGATCCGTAGGCTTTCGATACGCCTTTCAGAACAAGGATCTTCTTTCCGAGTCGCCTCGGCGAAGTCGCGAAGCCGTCCATCCCGACTTCGCGAACGAGGGCTTTGGATTGCATCTCCCGTATCGAATCCTTGCGCCTCTCGCTCTTCGTGGCCCTGGCTCGCGCTCCCCGATTGAGCCAGGCGAGTTCGCGCTTCAAGACGGCGATCCTCCGCGACTCCGTCTTTTCGAGAGCGGCGGCCCGCTCCAACCTCCTCTCGAGGTAATCGGAGAAGGATCCCTCGTATTTGTAGACGGCGCCTCTGTCGATCTCCATTATCGAGGAACATGCAGCGTCCAGGAACCATCGGTCGTGCGTGACGAGGACGAAGGCCCCGCGGTATTGCAGGAGCCGCCTCTCGAGCCACTCGATCGCTTCGATATCGAGGTGGTTCGTCGGCTCGTCGAGGAGGAGGAGCTCAGCTCCCGGCGCCAGGGCCCGGGCGATGGCGGCCTTCTTCACCATGCCGCCCGACATTTGGGACATCTGCGCGGCCGGGTCGCGGAGCCCGAGCTCCGTGCATAGCGACTCGTAGGCGCGCTCGAAGTCCCGGCCTCCCGCCTCGTCGATCTCGGCGTCGATCTTGCCGAGCGCCCGAGCCTCCTCCGGCGCGGCCGCTCCCTCGAGGTCAGCGGCGAGACGCTCCCGCTCGCGCAGGAGGCCCGCCAGCGAGGATCGGCCGCCGAAGAGGAAAGTCGAAAGGCTCTGTCCGGGACCGAAGGCGGGTCTCTGCTCGAGGAGGCTTACGCTGAGCCGGCGCTTGCGGGCGACCGTCCCCGAATCCGGCTCGAGAGTGCCCTCGAGCATGCGCAGCAATGTCGATTTGCCGCGGCCGTTGCGCCCGACGAAGCCGATGCGCTCGCCCGAACCGATGCCGATGCAGACATCCTCGAACAAGGGCGCCTCGCCGAGGGTCTTGGAAATTCCGTCCAGGGTGATGAGATTCACGTAGACGCGACTATACCTCGCGCGGGGCTTTCTGGGCAATTGAGCGCGAAGGGGTCTTTATAAGCGAGGTAATACGGAGTATTCTATATAGGGAGAAAACGCGCGAACGGAAGGACGGCTCATGAGCTACAGAAGCAGACTAGGCGCAATTCTCATCGTCCTCGGCTTAGTCTCGATGTTCCTGCCTTTTACGAGAGAGTTCGCTCTCATCAGCGTAATCCTCATCGCTTTCGGCGCAAGCTCCGTCGTCCGCGAAATCGGAGGCAAAGGTCGGCTTCGGAGCCTATTCGGATCGCTGCGCCGCCCATCCGAGCCGCCGGCCAGGATGCAGCCGCGGATCGATCCCCTCCTCCCGGTTCGCGTGCTCAAGCTCGCCGAGTCCCGCTCGGGCTTGGTCACCGTGAGCTCAGTCGCCATGGCTCTCAATGTCGGCCTCGACGAATGCCAGCTGGCCCTCGACGAGCTCGTCCGCAAGGGAGCGGCAAACGTCGACGTGGACTTCTCCACGGGCGTGGCCAGCTACAGCTTCCCCGAATTCCTTCCGCGCAAGATCGACGAACCGGGGTCTCCGTAACGCGTGGGCGACGGCCTGCCTCTCCGATCCTCGGTTGACGGATCGCAGTCCGGAGGGTCGATATCCTTGGAAGGGGCCCTCCTCATCGAAAGGGCAGTGGCGTCGGGGCTGGCGATCGAATCGCTCTATTGCGTGCCGGCGCGCGCTTCATGGGCGCGGAGCCTCCTCGGCGACGGCCTAAGCCCGAAGGTTCTCGCCGAGAGCGAGATTTCCGCGCTCGCGGGCTACCCTTTCCATCGAGGGGCATTTGCCCTCGCCCGGCGCCCTCGGGCGCTCGCCCCTGCGGAGGCGCTCG
>CAZBGA010000040.1:0-34342 GCA_964491385.1 uncultured Treponemataceae bacterium
AGTCCGCGGAAGGCGTGCTTCATCGAATTCGAGACCAGCTCGCTCACGATGAGGCCGATGCTCGTCGCGCGATCGATCGTAAAGGCCGTTCCGGGCGCCGCGCACTTCGTCTCCAGGGCCAATCCCGGTCTCTGGAAGGCCGCGACATTCTCCGTCACCAGATCCCTGAGGTAATCGTCCATGTCTACGTGGGTTATGCCGGCGTTCCTGTAGAGACGGTCGTGCACTCGGGACATGCTGAAGATCCGGTTCTTCAGCGTGATCAGGATATCCTCGATTCGAGGGTCGGCCGTTCCCGCGATCTGCATATTGATGATGCTCGCGATGACTTGGAGATTGTTCTTGACGCGATGATGCACTTCCTTCAGCAGCACCTCCTTCTCGGCGAGGGAGACTGCAAGCAGCTCCTCCTTGTCCTTACGTTGCCGGACCTCCGTCGACAGCGCGCGGTTGAGCTCCTCGAGATCGGCGGTCCTCGATGCGACCTCGTCTTCGAGCCTGCAGTTGAAGGCGCGCAGCGTGAGCGAGTATCGCTCGGATATTTCCTGAAGCTCGATCTGCTTCCTGATCATCTGCCTGAAGCGCAGGCTCACCAAGGCGAGGATGCCCGTAAGGACGAGGAGCACCATGGTCTTGATTATCTCGTCGTCGAAATCGATCTGGACCACTCTCCTCGAGGCGTTCGCGTAGACGTTTCCGCCTGCGACGAAGTTGCCCATAGCCCCATAGATCGCCGTGTTGATCGAGGCGAAGGCGACAGCGGAGCAGGCGCCGGTGAAGATCACCGAGGCGGCGGAATTCCTGATCACGGACAGGACGATGAAGATGGAATAGAACCAGACGGTGGCTCCCGTAAAGGCGTAGGACAGGTTGATCGACGAGGATACCGCCCAATGGGCCGTCGCGACGCAGGAGACGTCGATGAAGGAGGGGAGAAAGCGCATCCACGGGGAGTAGCCGCCGCGGGAAGTGAGCCTAAGAATGACTATCGAGGTCGCGGAGCCCAGGATCAGGCAGAGGGCCTCATAGTAGTAGTCGGGCCTCTTCGATTCCGAGGCGAGGCCGTTCTGCGCGACGGACTCGATGAATATGGATACGGCGAAGCCGGCAAAGATCGCGATGAGAACGAGCCTCACTTTCGCGATGGTTCGCTCCCCGCGTATCTGCGACTCCAGGATCACTTTTCCGGCGACGCTCTCCATCGCTTCCAAATTTTTACCCTCGAGTGCCGACTGACGAAGCTGAGCGGCCGATGCGACCATTCGCGTTGAACCCGCTATCCCCGGTCGCAATTCTACATCGTTATGACCCCGCGTCAAGGCGACGATCCGCGAAGCCGATCCATCGGCTCCGGTCGCGGCCGGCGGCCGGCCTCGATTGACTAGCCGCCGCGCCGCGGGGGATAATCGCCTACCATGCTCGAGAAGATCAGCGAGAAGCTCGGCGATATAGCCAGGACCCTGAGCGGCAAGGCGGCGATCAGCGAGAAGAACGTCGAGGAGGCGGTCGAGCAGATCAAGCTCGCCCTCCTCGACGCGGACGTCAACCTCCGCGTCGTGCGGCGCTTCGTCAACGCGACCCTCGAGGAGGCCAAGGGCGAGAAGGTCCTCAAGGCCGTCAGCCCCGGCCAGCAGTTCACCAAGATCGTCTACGACCGCATAGTGGCGCTGCTCGGCGACACGAGGCAGGACCTCCAGCTAAGGGGGCCGGACACGCAGAGCGTCATCCTCCTCCTCGGCCTCCAGGGCTCGGGCAAGACGACGAGCGCGGCCAAGCTGGCCTTCAGCCTGAAGAACAAGGGCCGCCGCGTCCTCCTCGCGGCCTGCGACCTCCAGCGCCCGGCGGCCATCGAGCAGCTCTCCGTCCTCGGCGCCCAAGTGGGCGTCGACGTCTATAAGGAAGAGAGCAAGGACGCGGTCAAGGTAGCCAGGAATGCCCTCGACAAGGCGAAGCGCGAGCTCTACGACGTCCTCATCGTGGACACCGCGGGCCGACTCCAGATAGACGACGCCCTCATGGACGAGCTCGGGCGCGTCCGCGACGCGGTCAAGCCCGTCGAGTCCCTCCTCGTGGCCGACTCCATGACGGGGCAGGCCGCGGCCGACATCGCCAAGACCTTCGACGAGAAGATCGGGATCACGGGCGTGATCCTGTCCAAGTTCGACTCCGACGCGCGGGGCGGCGCCGCCCTGTCCCTGAAGTCCGTCACCGGCAAGCCGGTCAAGTTCATAGGCACGAGCGAGAAGCCCGAGGGCCTCGAGCCCTTCTACCCCGACCGCATCGCGGGCCGCATCCTCGGCATGGGCGACGTCGTCGGCCTCGTCGAGAAGGCCCAGGCCGTCTTCGACCAGAAACAGGCGGCCGAGCTCGAGCGCAAGATGGCCGACGAGAGCCTCAGCCTCGAGGACTACCTCGAGCAGATCCAGAGCATGAAGAAGATGGGCTCGATGAAGGGCATCATCGAGATGCTCCCCGGCCTCGCCGGCCAGATCGACGACGACAGGATCGACGAGGCTGGCATGAAGCGCGAGGAGGCCATCCTCCGCTCGATGACCGTGAAGGAGAGGCGGAACCACCTCATCATAGGGCCCAGCCGCCGTACGCGCATCGCCAAGGGCTCGGGCACATCGGTGGCCGAGATAAACCGTCTCCTCAAGAAGTTCGAGAAGACGAGGCTGATGATGAAGAAGATGAGCAAAAACAAGAAATACCAGCAGCAGCTCATGGGGAAGGGGCAGGCTTAAGGCCGCAAGTTCCGGCGTTTATACGCTCTTAATCATCTCCCCCATCGCACAATAGTTGCGTCGTAGTATTGACGAGTACATCCTTCTCGCCGGGACGCGGGTACAGGATTCCGTTCCGCTCCAGGAACCAAAGGAACATGGCTGCCGCGATCCTTTTATTGCCGTCCACGAAGGGATGGTCCTTCACGAGGAAATACGGCAGCTGTTATCCTTTTCCATGCCGAAGGCCGAGGAAGCGCCGAAGCGATCGCGCAGTCGCTCGATTATGCGCAGGGCTTCCGCATAATCGATCATATGTACCGGGATTCTCCTGCCCGCGATCTTCGGCGCGGAAATACGCTGATGATCGTAATCGTCGAGCAAATCGAGAGAGCGACCATATTCGCCCGTCACGCGCAGGAGGGCCTTGGCTTCGTCGCCGGAGAGATCGCGGCGCTCGACGACCTCCGAGATCAAGCGTACCGCCCGATTCAGGTCGCGAAGACGATTGCTATTGACCGTGTAGCCCTCGAGGATATGCTGGTGCAGGACCCTGGTCGCCCAGATGCGGAATTGGGTTCCCCGTTTTGAATTGACGCGGTAGCCCACCGAAATGATCGCGTCGAGATTGAAGAATTTTACCTTCCGTCGGACTTGCCGTTTCCCTTCCATCTGAACTACCGAGGATTCCTCGGTAGTTGAAACCTCATTCAATTCCTCTTCCTCGAAGATATTGCGGAGATGGAGTCCGATCGTGTCCGAGTCCTTATCGAAAAGTACGGACATCTGTTTCTGGCTGAGCCATAGAGTCTCCCGATCCAATCTGACGTCCAGCTCGACCGTCCCGTCCGGCGCCTGGTAAAGAACCATTTCTCCGCGGGAAGGATCAGTCGGTTCGGGCATGATCTATTCTCCCTTCAGCCAATGATGCAACAGTATAGATCCCATCAATGCCAGTATATTCGGTCTACTCGTCGCGATCCAGGATGTAGCGCTGAAAGATAGTCAGGGTGCTCCCGTCCTTGCTGAAGAATCCCAATTGAAGCCGTACGATTCATCGACCATGAGGACGCGCTCCGCGAATCGACGAGCTTGGCTGCCGCCCTGAGCTCGAGGTACCCGATCTTTCTCCAATAGGGAAGGCTGTCCATGAAAAACTCGAGGGGTCCGAATCGCAGATAGGCACGGATTTCAGCCGCGATCAACGTGAATAAATCCGCGCTTCGCGGAAGGTAGTCTAGCAAGTCGCGCAGTAGACCCGCTATGCGCCTTTGGGTTTCGCTTAAATCTTCCACACCATCCTCCCTCGAGCATAGATATAAGCCCGGCCTGTGCCGTTTTCGGTCACGGAAGGCGCGAATTTCGGATGCATGAAGATGATAAGCCATTGATCTTTTGTGTCCTTTCGGCAAGGGGACGCGGGGGCCGAAGGCCTAGCGCAGCGTTAGGCCGGAGCGCAGGGTGTTTTGAAGCGATCAGTAATGGTACTTGCAGGACAGGATGTAAACGGTTCTTTCTCGACCTTGTAAACGAGGCGGTGCTCGTCGGCGTGGAAATCCTCGAAGGCTTCGGGATCGAAGGCGATGATCATAGGTCGTCTGGAGACATCTCGACATCGACGTCGTCGGAGACGATTATTTCTATCTCGCGGTCCTTGTACGCGACCTTGAGTGCCTGCAGAAAGTCGTCCGTGAGTTCGTCGGCATGAACGCGGTATGTGGTCTGCATGGCGATCTCCTTGGGTACAGAATACTAAACCAGGCGGAAGAATCAAGCCAGGGGCGCAGGGCACTCAATGACCAGGTATCCGCCTGCGTTTTTCTCCATTGTGACATGGAAGAGGCCATGTTGCCTGTTGGATTCTCCTCTTTCCAATCCTTTTACCCGAAACGAATTATACTATAATAGATGTATATAGCCTGCTGGGCCCCTTTACACGCGCTTCCCCCGTCGGTATACTCCCTTCACCAATTCGATCGGAGCGCTAGTATGGCTAGAAGATGCGAAATTTGCGGCAAAGGCACGACGTTCGGCAATACCGTTTCCCACTCTAAGAACCGCACGAGGCGGACCTGGCGTCCCAACCTCCTCGAGGTGAAGACCATGGTTAACGGCAGCGTCTCCAACCTCAAGATCTGCACCCGCTGCCTCAAGGCAGGCAAGGTCGTAAAGGTAGTCTGATGCGCGGCCGGGGTTTTCTACCCGGCTTAGCCTAAGAACCCGCCCCTTCGTGGGGCGGTTTTTTTATCCAGGGCGATCGCTCGAATCGCGACGGAGGTCCTTCATGCCCGAGCTTCCAGACCTCGTGCACATCGTCAAGACCCTGGGGCCCGGGATCGAGGGGCGTCGGATAACGCACGCCGTCGTCAAGAACCCGGTCGTGCTACGCGTCCTCGTTCCGGGCACTTTCGCCGAGCTCGTCACGGGGCGGACCTTCGCCGAGCTCGTCCGCCACGGCCCCTTCCTCAAGTTCTCCCTGAAAGGCGGCTCCGATTCGGGCGGGCAGGGCGAGGGCGACCTCGACCTGGTTATGCATCTCATGCTCGCGGGAAGGCTGAGGCTGGCCGCCCTGGGCGAGAAGGGGCTGCCCGCCACGGCTTTCAGCCTGGAGCTCGACGAGGGGCTATCCCTCCATTACGGCGACGACAAGTCGATGGGCAAGGTCTATCTCTGTCCCGCCGGCAGCTACGCTTCCATACCGGGATACTCGACGCAGGGGATCGACGTGACCTCGCCCGGCTTCACCTTCGAGGCCTTCTCGGCTTTGATCGCGAAAAAGCGCTGCCAGGCCCGTGTCTTCATCATGGACCAGACCTGCCTCTCGGCGATCGGCAACGCCTACGCCGACGAGATACTCTTCGAGGCGCGCATACACCCCAAGGCGCCCTGCTACTCCCTCGGGCCGGACCGGAGGCGCGCCCTCTACGACGCCGTGCGCTCGGTGCTCGCCTGGGGGATAGACGAGGTCGAGAAGGCGGGCCTCCCCCTCGAGGACAAGGCCCGCGAGCACATGCGTGTCCGTGGCCGGGCTGGCGAGAGCTGCCCGCGCTGCGGCCAGACCATCAGGAGGACGGGCGTCCTCGGTTTCGACTCCTTCTTCTGCCCCAGCTGCCAGCCCGACCTCACGGGCCGCGGTCTCGACTGGACCAAGCTGCCGCGGCGATAGTCCAACGGTCTCATTCCCCCGCGACCAAGGCGACGAGGGTGTCCCGCCGTAGGATGGCGATGCGCCTCCCCTCCACGGCGATGAGTCCCTCGCGCGCCATGGCCGAGAGCTCGCGCGACAGCGAGGGTCGCGTCACGCCGAAGGTCTCGGCCATCTTTTCCTTGGACGCGGGAAGGAGGATCTCGCCCTCCGGGCCCGGCGTCTGTCTGAGGATCCAGTCGGCCAGGCGCCCGCGCAGGCTCGCGAACTGGAGGAGCCTCAGGCGCTCGGAGAGGGCGGCGACGCGCGAGCCCGAGTCGCGCAGGAGGTTCTCGAGGATTCGCCTGCTTCTTTGGCAGATCGCGAGCAGCGATTCCCGGGGGATGCGGACCGCGCGAACGTCCTCGAGGGCCCGCACGGCGACGGGCAGGACGGGCTCGGGAGCGAAGAGGATGGCCGAGGCAATGGGCTCGGGGGCCTCGATCGTCTCTATTCGGACTATCTTTCCGGAATAGCCTTGCATCTCCGCGGCGACCGATCCATCGACGAGTATCCAGAGCGAGTCGTAGGTCGAGCCGGCGGCAAGCACGAGGCTTCCCTCGCGGAATTCCCCGACGGAGGCCGCGACGGTTCCCACGAGCTCGTCGAGCTCGACGACGCCGATGCCCGCGAAGAGGGCCGTGTCCGCGAGGGCCGCGATGTCTCGGCGTTGCATTGCTCGAGTATGCCCGACATCGCGCGAAAGCGTAACCTCGGGTACGGACCATCCGTCGGGGCTTCGCTATCCTGAGCCTATCGCAGGAGGCATTGCCATGGATGAGAAGCGCAGGGAAATCATAAAGTCCACGATACGGCGGATCCACGCCGGAGAGGAAATCGAGGCTCTCAAAGCCGAGTTCGGCGGGGCGGTGGAGGGGCTGACCGAGGCCGAGATCGCCTCGGTGGAGGAGGAGGCGATAAAAGAAGGCGCCTCCGTGGACGACGTGCGAAGGCTCTGCGGGGCCCATCTCGAGGTCTTCAAAGCCTCGATGGCGGAGAAGCCGATCGACGTGCCCCATTGGCATCCCCTCCACATCCAGGAGGAAGAGCACATCGACATGGCCAACAAGCTCGCCCTCCTCAAGGGCCAGGTGCACGCCTTGCTCCATGGAGCTGCCGGGGAGGCGAGGGCGGCGGCCATCGATAGGCTTCGCGATCTCGTCTCCTACTTCGGCCGGGCCGAGTCCAATTTCCTCAAGCAGGAGAACGTCTACTTTCCCCTCCTGGAGCGCCACGGCATCGCGCAGCCGCCCAAGATCATGTGGGCCGAGCACGACCTCATGCGCAGCGCTCAGAAACGGCTGGCGGGCCTGGCCGGCGGCGACGTCGAGGCGAGGCTCGGCGAACTGCGGGACGCCGTCCTCGAGTACGAAGGTCTCCTCCTCGAGCATATTATGAAGGAGCGCTCCATCCTCTTCCCGGCCTCTCTCCAGCTCTTCTCGGAGAAGGAGTGGCAGGACGCCAGGCGCGAGTTCGACGGCATCGGCTATTTCGCCTTCTATCCCATGCCGATGGAATTCGCCCCCCTCGGGGTGGAGGCGGGCCAGGCCGGAACAGTGGACCTCGACACGGGCTATCTCTCCCGCGAGGAGCTCGTCGCGATGCTCAAGGCCCTGCCGGTCGACATCACCTTCGTGGACGCCGACGACAAGGTGAAGTACTTCAGCGAGACTCCCGACCGGATCTTCGTGCGGACCAAGGCCGTCATCGGCCGCTCGGTCCAGAACTGCCATCCGCCCAAGAGCCTCCACGTCGTGCAGGCGATCCTGGACGACTTCCGCGCGGGGAGGAAGGACCGCGAGGAGTTCTGGCTGAGGCTCGGCGACAGGTTCGTCCTCATCCGCTACTTCGCGGTGCGCGGCGAGGACGGCGCCTATCTCGGGACCCTCGAGGCGAGCCAGGACATCGCGCCGATACAGACCATCACGGGAGAGAAGAAGCTGAGTCAAGGCTGAAAGCCTTGACTCGGTCTTGATGGATCGGCTCGCGCGAACAGGGGTGGTTTATGGCTGGATAAAGGAAATTATCTTGTCATATACTCAGCCATGCCGCACGCGCTCGTCCGCCGCTTCGTTCGCGTCGCAATAGTGGTCTGTATCGCGGCAGCCAGCGTTCCTGCCTCGGCCCTCGAGCTTTTCAAGCGAAACCAACAACGTGAAGCGCCCCGAGCGGTCGGAGCCGTCCTCAACCTCTCCGGCTGGAATTTTCAACGCGACGGGCCGGTGAGCCTCGCCGGCGAGTGGGCTTTCTATCCGGGAGAGCTTCTCGATGCCGCGGGGGCGACGACTTCGGTCACGACGCGCTTCGTCCCGGATCTCTGGCGCGGCGCGGAAGCGGGAGGCGCCTCGGGAATGGGCGCCGGAACCTATCGCCTTCGCGTACTGCTCGACGACGCGCAGGTCGAATTGGGAATCCGCACTCCCACCGTCTCGACGGCCTATGAGCTAGACGTGAATGGCGTCACGATAGCCCATGCCGGCAAGCCGGCCCGACTTGCGCGCGACGCGATTCCCGGGTGTTTTACCGGAGTATGTCGCGTCCCGACCTCGAATGCGCCGCGGGTCTCGACTTCGTCGCGCGAGCTCGACATCGTCGTCCGCGTGTCGAACCACGAATACCGGGTGGGCGGAATGTGGCGCGCCTTCGTACTCGGCTCCGAGGACGGCTTACTCGCCGACAAGCGCACCGATGACGGCCTGACCTTCGCCTTTCTCGGGGCTACCTTCGCCACAGCCATCGTGTTCTTCCTCCTCTTCCGGTATAGGCGCCGCGACCGCGACAATCTCTATTTCGCGTCCTTCGTGCTGGCGATATCGCTCCGCACCCTCGTTACGGGGGACTTCCTCCTCGCCGCCATCTTCCCCTCCTTATCCTTCGACATGCTCATGCGACTCTTCCATCTCGCCGCTTTCGCCCCCGTCCCTCTAGGCATCCTCTTCTTCGGCTATATCTTTCCGGAGGAAATTCCCGTTCGGATGCAAAAGCTTGTCTGCGCTCCCTTCTGTGTCCTCGGCCTATCCCTTGCCGCGCCGCTTCCGATCCTCACGCGCAGTATCTACCTCTTCTACCCGCTCCTGATCGTCTCTTTTACCTTCATCGTCTTCGGTCTCGGTCGGGCGGCTCTTCACCGCCGTTCGGGGGGCGTGTCGATGCTGGCGGCGAGCATCCTTCTCACCATCGCGGGAATCATTGACATGCTGAGCACCTCCCTTCTGTTCCGAGTCTCCAACCTTCTCTTGCCCGCGCTGGCCGTCTTCATCTTCGTACAGGCCTCCGTTCTCGCGAAGCGCTTTTCCGCCGCTTTCGATTCGGTGGAGCGGCTTTCGGGCGAGCTCGCCCGCGCGAACGATGGTCTCGATAGACAGGTCCGCGAGCGCACGAGGGAACTGGAAGACGCCTATACGCAGATCAAGGAGCTGTCGATCAAGGACCCGCTCACCGGCGCGTATAACCGCCGTTACCTCGATCGGGAGCTCGTCCGCGAGGTCGAGCGCGCTCACCGCTTCAGTCTCCCCCTTTCCCTGCTCTTCTGCGATTTAGACCATTTTAAGGCGATCAACGACCGTTTCGGCCACCGGACGGGCGACGAGGTCCTGGTCGCCTTTTCGCAAATCGTCTTCGAGGCGATCCGCGAAAAGGTGGATTGGTTCGCGCGCTACGGCGGTGAGGAATTCCTCGTCGTCGCGCCGGACACTCGGCCGGAGAATGCGATTCACCTGGCCGAGCGGCTGCGCTCGCAGGCGGAATCGGAAGCCGTCCGATCGGAAGCCGGTATCGTATCCTATACCCTCAGCATCGGCGTCGCCGGGCTCGAGGTCCAGGACTTGTCGATCGGGCCCGACCGCGCGGATGCGGAGGCTATCGCTTCGAGACTCATCGGGAAAGCCGATGCGGCAATGTACGCCGCCAAAGCGGGAGGGCGCAATCGCGTCGAGCTCGCGCCGCGATAAAAGCGGCGCGCCTTTTATATAGGTATGGCGCGGATTGACAGTCCGCGCCGCAAATGACAAAATGCCTCCGGGCGATGGAGTTCGCCGACCGAGCCGACTATGGCAGAATTGCCGGCTCGGTAAAACCGCCGACCCGTGGCTGATGACTCCTAACACGTTCGGTTGTGGAAGGAGTCCTACCAATCATGGAACCGCTATTCTTCATCGCCGCTCTGTGGCTCGCGCTCGCCGTAATCGCGGCCATCGTCGCCTATCACCTGGACATCTCGATCGCGCTCGTCGAAATCTGCGTGGGGATCGCGGCGGGCGCCGTCGCCGACCATTTCTTCGGCAAGGGCTCGCTGGGGAGCGGCCAGCAGTGGCTCCAGTTCCTCGCCTCCGTGGGCGCGGTGCTGCTGACCTTCCTCGCGGGGGCCGAGCTCGACCCCGCCGTCATGCGAAAGAAGGCCAAGGAAGTCTCGATCGTCGGGGTGGTCGGCTTCCTCGCGCCTTTCGCGGGCGCGACCCTAGTGGCGCGCTTCCTGATCGGCTGGACCCTCCCGTCCAGCATCCTCGCCGGCATCGCCCTCTCGACTACCTCGATGGCCGTGGTCTACGCCGTCATGCTCGAGACGGGGCTCAACAAGACGGAATTCGGGAAGGGAATCCTCGGCGCCTGCTTTATCAACGACCTCGGCACCGTGCTGGCGCTCGGACTCGTCTTCTCTCCCTTCAACTACAAGACCCTGATCTTCGTAGGGGCGAGCGCCGTCCTGATCTTCCTCTTCCCCCGCGTCACGAAATGGCTGACGAAGACCTACGGCAACAGGACGGCCGCGATCCGGACGAAGTGGGTCATCGTCGTGCTCCTCTTCCTCGGCGCCCTGGCCTACTGGGCCGGGAGCGAGGCCGTCCTGCCCGCCTACGTTCTCGGCATCGTGCTCGCCGAGTTCGCCTCCGTCGAGCACCAGTGGGTCCGCCGCCTGCGGACTCTGACGACGGGCTTCCTCACGCCCTTCTACTTCCTCCGGGCCGGCACCCTGGTCTCGGTGCCCGCGCTGATAGCGGCTCCCTTCGTATTCCTCCTCCTCTTCCTCGCCAAGGTCGCCTCGAAGATATTCGGGCTCTTCCCCGTGATCGGGCGCTTCAGGAAGCGGCCGAAGGAGCGCTGGTACTACACGCTCATGATGTCCACGGGACTCACCTTCGGGACCATATCGTCCCTCTTCGGCCTGTCCCACGGCATCGTCGACCAGGGCCAGTACTCGGCCCTCGTCGCGACCGTCATCGCGAGCGCCCTCGTGCCGACGCTGATCGCAGGAAAATTCTTCCTACCCAAGGAGCTTCTCCCGGAGACCCGGGAATCGAAACGGACTCTCCATGTGCCCGAGGGCGGGCTCAGGGACGAGTGAGCGCAATCTTCGGCAAGCGCGAAAGGAGCAACGAATGACGTATTCGGCAGAAGTGGAGCACATGTGCCCCCTGGCTCAGGGAGGCTACCACGAGTCGTCCCCCATCCCCGCGGAGGGGAAGTGGGTCCGCGCCAAGGAAATCAAGGACATCTCGGGTCTGACCCACGGTGTCGGCTGGTGCGCCCCGCAGCAGGGCGCCTGCAAGCTCACCCTCAACGTCAAGGACGGGGTGATCGAGGAGGCCCTGATCGAGACGATAGGCTGCTCGGGCATGACGCACTCGGCGGCCATGGCCGCCGAGGTCCTGACCGGCAAGACGATCCTCGAGGCGCTCAACACCGACCTGGTCTGCGACGCGATCAACACGGCGATGCGCGAGCTCTTCCTCCAGATCGTCTACGGGCGTTCGCAGACGGCCTTCTCCGAGGGCGGCCTGCCCATCGGCGCCGGGCTCGAAGACCTGGGCAAGGGGCTGCGCAGCCAGATCGGCACGATGTACGCCACCAAGGCCAAGGGCACGAGGTACCTCGAGATGACCGAGGGCTACATCACCCGGCTCGGCGCCGACGAGAGCGGCCAGATCATCGGCTACGAGTACGTGAACCTCGGCAAGATGATGGAGGCCGTCAAGAAGGGCACGGACGCCAACGAGGCGCTCGCGAAGGCGAAAGGCAGCTACGGGCGCTTCGCCGAGGCGGCGAAGTACATCGATCCCCGGCACGAGTAAAGGAGGCGAATCATGGCATTATTCGAAGGATACGAGCGCAGGATCAAGCAGATTCTCCCCGCGCTGAAGAAATACGGCATCGACTCGCTCGAGGACGCCAAGGCCCTCTGCGAGAAGAAAGGCCTCGACGTCCCCGCCATCGTCCGCGGCGTCCAGTCGATCTGTTTCGACAACGCCTGCTGGGCCTACACGGTCGGCGCCGCGATCGCCATCAAGAAGGGCGAATCGAGCGCGGTCGCGGTCGCGAAGTCCCTGGGCGAGGGTCTCCAGGCCTTCTGCATCCCCGGCTCCGTGGCCGACGAGCGCAAGGTGGGCCTCGGGCACGGCAACCTCGCGGCCATGCTCCTCTCCGACGAGACGAAGTGTTTCTGCTTCCTCGCGGGGCACGAGTCCTTCGCCGCGGCCGAGGGGGCGATCGGCATAGCCAAGAGCGCCAACCGCGCCCGCAAGGCCCCGCTGCGCGTCATCCTCGACGGGCTCGGGAAGGATCCGGCCCTGATCATCTCGCGCATCAACGGCTTCACCTATATGGACACCTCCTTCGACTATTCCACGAGCGAGCTGAAGATCGTGCGCGAGATCGCCTTCTCCAAGGGCGAGCGCGCGACCATCCGCTGCTACGGCGTCGACGACGTCCGCGAGGGCGTCGCGGTGATGGAGCACGAGGGGGTCGACGTCTCGATCACGGGCAACTCCACGAACGCCAATCGCTTCCAGCACCCGGTCGCGGGCACCTACAAGAAAGCCTGCGTCGACGCCGGCAAGAAGTATTTCTCGGTGGCCTCTGGCGGCGGCACGGGGCGTACCCTCCATCCCGACAACATGGCGGCGGGCCCCGCGTCCTACGGCATGACGGATACGATGGGCCGCATGCACTCCGACGCCCAATTCGCCGGCTCCTCCTCGGTGCCGGCCCACGTGGAGATGATGGGCCTCATCGGCATGGGCAACAACCCGATGGTGGGCGCCTCCGTCGCGGTGGCCGTCGCGACGAGCGAGGCGATGAGGAAGTAGGCGGCGAGGGGCCGTCGGGATGCGATTCCCGAACGGCCCCGCCTTTCCGGCAGCCTCCCGCACATCGAGGAGGAGTATCTGCTCAAAGCGGACATTCCCGGTTTCGGTCGGATCGAGATCGAGTACCTCGTCTCCGATTTCACCGGAACTCTCTCGCGCGACGGGTCGCTGATCCGGGGCGTCGCGGGTCTCATACGCAAGGTCTCCCGCTTCCTCGAGGTCCGGGTCCTGACTTTCGATACCTTCGGGACCGCGAAGCGCGAGCTGAGGGGACTGCCCTGCTCGGTCCTCGTCCTTTCGGGAGAGCGCGGCGACGAGCAGAAGCGCGACTGCGTCGCCCGGCTCGGTCCCGAGCGCGTCGTCGAGGCCGAGGGAGCGTCGACCGCCGCGATCGCCGCGGCGACTGTAGCCTGCCGCGACATCGCATCGGCTTTGGGCCTCCTCCTAAATTCGAAGAGACTTGTAGCGACGCTCAGGCGCTGATATCCTCGAACGAGCCATGAGCAGGGACGGCAGCGTCGAGACTTGGTCGAGCCGCGTCGAGGGGCTCGGGCGATTGCCGAAGGACTGCGCTTCCATCGTCGCGGAGGCTTTTCCCGACTTCCCCTATTGCGTGCGGGCTCCGGCATCGCGCGGCATGCGCTCCTGGGAACCCGAATCCTTTCTCTGTCAGGCGGGCTCGCGGGTCCTCGTCGTCAAGAAGCGGCGCACAGGCTACGAGAAGCTTCACTTCGAACTCGAGTCCGTCGACGCTCTGGAGACCGCCACGACGCTTCTCGTCTCGCGCACGACCTTCTATCTCCGCGATGAAGGGAAGGTATCCCTGCTGTATAACACGGTGAGCAGGGATCTCTTCGATCCGATGATCTCCGCCTTCAAGGAGCATCGCATGCGGGAAGTCCCGGAGGCGCTTCAAGTACACGCTATCCGGCCGGATCCCTTTTCGGATCTCGTCCGGACCGACTACAAGTATCACTCCTATGCCGTCGAAGTCATGCATGACGACGAGATGCGATCGAGGTTTTACCATCCCGAGACTCCCGTACCGCGCTTTCTCGATTCTTCTCGAATCATTTCTTCCTATCTGCTTACCGTTTCGCCTTCTATATTCTACGGCATCTCGGAAGAGCCGCCCTTCCGCTCGAAGAAAACCGCGGAATACAGCCATATGACGCGCTATGTTCCATTGGACGTGGGGATCGGCTTCGCCGTCGGCTCCATCCAGGGGGAAGACCGCTATCGGATGATCGAGCTCCGGGCCGGAGCCGCGCGGTTCCGCTATCCGCTCGCGAGCGCTATCGGGACGGAGTTCGCGGGCTTCGAGAAGGCGGTCCGGGACGCCGCGGAGCGAGATAGGGGGCTTGCCGAGGCGGTCGGGCCTTGATATTTTCAATATGAACGACGCAGGGCGATGGAGTCCGCCCAGGGAAGGTCCCTGAACCGCCGCGTTCAGACGCGGTTGACGACTCCTTTCCGCGACCATGTCATCGAGGTCGCCGTGGAAAGGAGCGTTCTTATGCTTCCATTCAGCGTCCTTTACCCGAAGTCCTACGAAGGAAGTCCGCGCGAATCGGCGCAGGCCCCCGATTTCTTTCCCGATCTCAATCTCGATCAATTCGTCGACACGTTGGCGGCGGGCAAGGCCGAGTATTCCCTGGAATCCCTGTTTTATGCCTATCCGAGGGATCTCGATACGATCATATACAGGCATGCGGTGTTTCAGGATCTGGAGGACCCGAAGCTCTTCGCGACCGTAAAGTCCTTCGAGCGCCGCATGCGTTCCGTGCGGGAGCACCTGGTCCAGGCGAACAAGCGGCATTATGCGCTTCAGAAGGAGCGATGGTTCCTGGAAGCCGCGGAGCTCTATTGCGACGGAGTAGCCGATTTCTCCGAAAGCATGAACGGTCTCGATATAAAGTCCGACGGACTGAGGGATCTGCGAAAGTACCTCGGCGAATACGTCTCATCGGAGGCTTTCGAAGGATTACGGGGAGATGCGAAAGGCATCAGGACCGATCTGTCGAAGCTTCACTACTGCGTACTCATAAACGGGAATACGTTTACGGTCCGCGAGTACGAGGGCGAAATCGATTATTCCGCGGTGGTGGAGGATACCTTCGGCAGATTCAAGCAAGGCGAGGTGAATAATTTCCTGATAAAAACCTCCGATTCGCCGGATATGAATCATATCGAGGCGAAGATCCTCGACTTCGTCTCCCTGCTCTTTCCCGAGGTCTTCGCCCGCCTGGCCGGATTCTGCGCGACGAATGCCGGCTTCATGGACGCCACGATAGCCGATTTCGACCGGGAGATACAGTTCTATGTCGCCTATCTCGAGCATATACGGACGATCGAGCGCGCAGGCCTCGGCTTCTGCTACCCGAGCATCGCCGTCAAGGATAAGGAGATCTTCGCGAAGGCCAGCTTCGACCTGGGACTCGCCTACAAACTCGCCTTGAACGGTAAGGCCGCCGTCACCAACGATTTCCACATGGCCGACCCGGAACGCATCTTCGTGGTTTCCGGTCCGAATCAGGGCGGCAAGACGACCTTCGCCCGCGCCTTCGGCCAGCTGCATTACCTTGCGGGCATCGGATGTCCCGTGCCGGGGACCGATGCGCGGCTCTTCCTCTGCGATCGTCTGTTCACCCATTTCGAGAAAGAGGAAGACATCAGGAACCTTCGCGGGAAGCTGCACGATGACCTCGTCAGGATACGCGATATCCTGAGTCGATCCACCTCGGACAGCATCATCATCATGAACGAGATTTTCAATTCCACGACCCTGGGAGATGCCGTATTCCTGGCCAAGAACGTACTGAGCCGCGTAATTCGATTGGACGCCCTATGCCTCTGCGTCACCTTCCTGGACGAGCTCGCATCGCTGGACGCGAAGACCGTCAGCATGGTCAGTACGGTGCTTCCCGACAATCCGGCCCAAAGGACATTCAAGATAGTGAGGAGACCCGCGGACGGCCTGGCATATGCCCTATCGCTCGTCGAGAAGCACCGCCTGACCTATAAGTGCCTGCTTGAGAGAATACCCTCATGAAGGCCCATCTTCTCTATCGGGACGCGGATTTCGACTTGAAGAGGCCGCCCGAGGCCTTTGAGAAGGATCTCGTGAAGGACCTGGAACTGGATACTCTTTTCGACGCCATGGCGGCCGAAGACAGGTATATTCGCGAAGTCGCCGCCAAGGTCATACTGACCGGCCTGCGCGACGCGGACGCCATTCGATATCGTCAGGCCATCCTCATCGATTGCCTCGATAATCCCGCATTCGTCAGGTCCTTATACGCCCTGACCTGCGAGGCCATCGAGTGCGAGAAGAAATCCAATTTCATCATCTTCGGATTCGGACGCTCGGCTTCGTCGATCCTGTACACCTCCATATCCCTGTTGGAGATGTACGAGGCGCTGCTCAAGAGCCTGCGGGCCCTGGTCGACCTCGATTCAGGCCGTTTCGGATCCGAGGGCTTCGCCAGGCTTTTTACGATGCTGCAGGCGGACTTGAACGACGATTACCTGGGCCTCCTCCATTCTCATTTACGCGAATTGCGATTCAGAAGGGGAGTCCTGATCAGCGCCCGTTTGGGCGGAGGCAACAAAGGAGCCGATTACGTCCTCCGCAAATCGAATGCCTCGAAGGGGAATTGGGTACGGAGACTTTTCGCGAAAAGAGCGCCCGCCTATTCCTATACCGTCCCCGATCGTGACGAGTCCGGGGCGAAGGCCTTGTCCGAGCTGCATGACCGGGGGCTCAACCTGGCGGCCAATGCGGCGGCTCAATCGGCGAAGCACATTCTCGGCTTCTTCACCATGCTGCGGCTCGAGCTGGCCTTCTACATCGGATGCCTGAACCTGCACGAAATAGTCGTCGGGAAAGGGATTCCTATATCATTCCCCGCGGTGTCGGACTCCGGGGAACGGAGGCACTCGTTCCGGGGACTGCGCGACCCTTGCCTTGCGCTCACCATGGACCAAAAGGTCGTGGGAAACGATGCCGGCGCGGACGATAAGAACCTAGTGATCATCACCGGGGCCAACCAGGGCGGCAAATCGACCTTTCTGCGGAGCATGGGCTTGGCTCAGATCATGATGCAATGCGGGATGTTCGTCGTCGCCGAGCGCTTTGCGGCGAATATCTGCGAGGCTCTCTTCACCCATTTCCGGCGGGAAGAGGACGCCGCCATGAAGAGCGGCAAGTTCGACGAGGAACTCGTACGGATGAGCGGGATCGCCGACGAGCTGCGGCCCGATGCGATGGTCCTGTTCAACGAGTCCTTCGCCGCGACCAACGAGCGGGAGGGCTCGGAGATCGCCGGGCAGATCGTGAGCGCCCTCGTCGAGAAGAGGATCAAGGTCTTTTTCGTGACCCATCAGTACGAATTCGCGCACGGCATGTACGAGAAGGACCTGGGCGACGCTCTCTTCCTCCTCGCCGAGCGCCGGCCCGACGGAGAGCGGACCTTCAAATTGGTCGAGGGCGAACCCTTGGCGACGGGCTACGGAGAGGATCTCTACAAGGAGATTTTCGAAGGATGAGGCTTTTTATTTCCCGATGGCCGCGACGGCGGGTTGGAGTATCCAGCCCTCGCCGATTAGCCGCGCCTGAACGCGCTTCAATGCGTCCTCGGTGTCGTACTCGGTGAAGGCCTCACCGCAGAATTTTCGGACCCATATCGCGTCTTCCGACTCCAGATCCTCGGGCAGGGCGTTTTCCGCGAGGCGCGCGCCCGCTTTAGAGAGCTCATGCCGAGGATCCGCATCCGCCTGATACGCGAACAGCCAATGCCCGTCCTCGTCCTCTTCGATCTGGAAGAACTCTTTCATAGGGGAGCCCCCTCGCGTCCACCATTCTAATAGGTTTTTCGTTTCGCGCAACTCGATATATTTTATCTCGCGTTGCTTTTTCCCATATCGGCGATGATCCGCTCGCGCACTATTGGAGCGTCCGGATCGTCGGGTCTCAGCTTCAAGGCTTCGTCGATGGCGACGAGCGCCTCCTCCAGCTCGCCCATGCGATAGAGGCACCACGCGAGGTGCTGCTTGAAGCCCGCCTCGTAGGGATTGAGGTAGGCCGCCCTGCGGAATTGCGATTCGGCGGCTTCGAACATCTCGCGCCTCAGTAGCGCCACGCCGAGATGGTCGCGATCGTAGCCGAGACGGCGGCTCGGCCGGAGGCCTTCCTCGAGCTCTTCCGAGAGACGGGGCGAATGGAGCTCGCTATCCTCTCGCGGCACGGCGAACCTCTCCCGCGAAGGCCTCGAAATGGTCCCCGGCGTTCTTTTTCGAACGGAAGGGCGGTTTCCTGAATGCGTCCACGAAGGGCAGAGATGCGGCCGGCTTTATGAGCTCGGGCCAGGACTCTACGGTACCGTCGCCAGCCATCGCGCTACTCGGGTCGATTCGATGTCTGGGTTCGGCGGTCGGTCTTGCCAAATTGCACGTGGCCTCCCGGATGCGGCACCTGCACGGCCGAAAGCTCCAGGAGTCGTCATCCGTGGCCTACGGCGGTTAAGGGCGGACTCCATCGCCCGGAGCAAATCTACCCTTCAGGGAATTGGTTTAATGACAAACTACGGTATAGAACCGTATTGAAAGTTCTATACCAATGGAGTATTTTTCTCCTATGAATAAGCCCGACAAGGATGCGGAGATCCCGGATATTTCCGGCGAGTTCAAGGATGCGCTCCGCGCCATGCCATCCGCCGAGCGAAGGCTCGTCATGCTCGCCTACTCGAGGGCCCGGAGAGGAGACGCGGAGCTGAAGCCGTATCCATTCGGCTCGGCCGAGCTGGCCGAGTCCCTGATGATGCGCGAGGAAGAGCTCGGCAAGCGGCTCGAGGATCTCTGCCGCAAGCTGTTCAGGCATCCGGTCGTCCTTCGCCGCGGGGACGGCGGCTGGCTCATCTCTTCCTGGCTCTCCGCCGTCGAGCGCGATCCCTCGGCGGAACGCTACGCGTTCCGCGTGCACCCCACGCTGAGGCGACTCTTCCTCGATCTGCGCAAGCGGTCCGCGATAGCGCCTCTCGACGCCTATATGCGTCTCGAGGGCAAATACAGCCTCCGCATCCTGGAGATGCTGCTCGAGGGGCGGCCCAAGGGCAAGGCATCGGGCTATTGGGAGATCGAGGTCCCCATCGATGCGATCAGGACTTCCTTCAAGCTAGACGATCGGTACAAGAAGGCCAAGGCGCTGAAGAAGTGGGTTGTCATGGGCGCCGTCACCGAGATCAACCTGGCTGACCTCGGCATGCGCGTCGAGGTCGAGACGACTCTTCAGGCCAAGAAGACGAAAGGCTTCCTGTTCAAGGTTCGGCAGCGAGGGACGAAGCCGGGGAGGTATGACGGCGCGGGTTGAGCCGCACGCGGGGCGGACCTCAAGCCGCTCGGGCGCTCGCCCAGGCTATGTCATCTGAAGGAGGACTGCCATGTCGTGGGCCCAAAGCCTATTCATGAAAACGGACATCCCGCTCGAAATGGCGGCGATACGCCTCGTCATGAGTTTCGTCGCCGGCGGGTTGATCGGACTCGAACGGGAGATGAGCCGGCAGACCGCGGGTCTACGTACTCATATTCTCGTCTGCGTCGGCGCGACCCTGATCATGCTCGTATCTACTTTCGGGTTCGCGGATATCCTGGGCAGGAGCAATGTAGGGCTCGATCCGTCGCGCATCGCGGCGCAGGTGGTGTCGGGCATCGGTTTCCTGGGAGCCGCGGCCGTGCTCAGGCTCGGGAACAATATCAAGGGAATCACGACGGCCGCTTCCATCTGGGCTGCTGCGGCCGTCGGCCTCGCGATCGGCGCCGGACTTTTCGTCCCTTCGGCGATAGCGGTCGGCCTCATACTGATCTCCTTGGTCGTTCTCGGAGCCTTTGAACGCCGCTTCTTCCCCGCAGAGCGGATCAAGACGATCAATCTGTATTTCAGCGACGCATCCGTCGATACGAAACGGATTCTTCGAATCGCCGCCGACTATGGAATAAAAGTCCAGACTATCAATGTGATTCAGGAACTGCGTCGAGGAAGAGTGAAGGTAAACATCCTGGTAAAGTTCCCCGTGACGATCGGCATACCTCGGTTCTACAAGAATCTTCGCGAACTCCCCAACATCTATAAAATTGAAATGGAGGAAAATATATAGGAGCCGATATGCGCGAATCGGTATGGACGGCCAAAGCTCCTCGGGTGCCTCCGGGAATGTTTCGAAGGGAATTCACCGCCTGTCTCGGCCGGCTTTCCATCCGGAGGAATCCACCTTAACCGTTTCGGAATCGTTCTCTTAAGCTATAACCGTATCACGTGAAGGGATTGACGATTTCCAGAGCCCGCACCTTCCTCCCGTTCTGCAAATCCTCGGTCAGGAGCCGGTTTGCCCCCGATTCGATAGCCGCGGCGAGGATGAGGCAATCGTAGTACGAATAGCCTGTTTCCCCGACGATATCGAGGGCCTCGGAATATAGGGACTCGGAGGGCCAAACCTTGCACAAGGGGAAAAGAACCTTACGTGCATATAAAGCGCATTCCGGGGCCGTCATCGGGGAGACGAATTTCCTCAAGGCCAGATTGCAGAATTCCTGTACGACTTGCCAGCTGATCGCGCCGTCCCATTCCCTGAGCGATTTCCCGATAAGCGCTTTAGCTATGTTCGCCTTGGCGGGTGTCATGGCATCGAAACTATAGACGATGATGTTCGTATCCAGGAAATTCTCAACGCTCATTGGCCTCGTCCCTGGAGAAGCTGCTTCCGACCTCGACGTGAGAGAACTTCCGCATGATGGCGTCATATTCTCCGTCTGCGGTTTCGGAAACAAAACTGGCCAACCAAGCTCGAAACTCGTCGTTGAGGCTGCGATGATGCGTCATCGCCTTCTTCCGAGCGAGTTCTATGAGTTCCTCGTCGGCGCTAAGAGTGATGTTCTTCATGGCCTCTCCATATACACTATTATAGTGTACACGGCGATAGTGTCGAGTCAAGATCTTCCTACTACGCAAACGGGAAGGAGGCTTGGTGTCATTGGGGTATCTGGCCCCGGTCATTCTATCCCAGCAGCTCTTCGTAGCGGCGGTAGTCCCCGGCCTTCATGCCGAAGTCCGGCAGGCGCGGCGCTAGGCGGGAGTCGACGATGCGGCCTATCCGCGACGCGATACGGGTGAAGACGAAAAAGCCCAGGTCGGCCCAGGAATAGGGCACGTATATCCTCGCGCAATGGTCGTCGCGGTGGACGATATCGTGCGCGAATCCCGGCGGGAGTCTCGCGACCTGGGCGGAGCGCAGCTCGAGGAAGCGGTCGTTCGCCTTCGAGTCGATCTTGTCCCTCAAGGCCAGGAAGGCCTTCCTCTCGCTCTGGAGGAGGAGGTCCCCTCCGAGGACCATGTCCTCGAAGTCGCGCCTGAACTTGTCCCCGTCGATCTCCATGAATCGGAGGAAGCGGGATCGCGAGATGAAGCTGAAATCGCACTTCGCGCCGCCGTAGCTGCCGATGGCTATCGTGATGAGCTCCTGGAGGTAGAGCATGAGCTTGTGGGCGTTGCGGAGGAAGCGATAATCGGGATCCAGGCCCGGCGAGTCGAAGCCTATGGTCTCGAGCGAGTGTCCCTGGCATCGCATCGCGCCCACGTAGTCGTAGACCCTATTCACGAAATACTTCATCGAGAAGACCCAGTCGGGAGGGGAGAGGAAGGGACCCGGCGGCAGGACTTTGCGGCAGTAGGCCGCGAAGGGCTTGGAGCCGATGACCGCGGCGGCGAGGACCCTCTCGCCTCCCTCGGCGATCAGGGGCAGGCGCGCCGAGCCGGAGCGGAGCTTGGCGTAGCTCGGCTTGCTCCCCTCGAAGCCGAGGAAGTTCTCGAATATCCGGCTGTCGGGCTCCGCCCGGACTAGGGAGAAGAGCCCCTCCCGGATCTCGGCGTGGTCCTTGATGACGGTTATGCTCTTCTCGTTGCTCTTGTAGAAGCGGGCGTTGGCCTCGCGGATCTCCTCGTCTTCGTGGGCCAGCCTGGCCGCGACTTCGCCCGCCTTGAGGATCGTATACGCCGGGTCGATCTCCAGGACGATGCCGAAGAGCTCGTACAGGCGCAGCCTGAGCTCGTCGAGGCGGCGGGCGAGATAGTCCATGTCGGCCTCGCTCGTCCTGTCGCCCGCCACGATGTTGAGGTCGACGTCGGTGCAATGCTGGCAGCCCATGTCGTTGTAGGTGGAGAAGAGCCTGCCGAGGCCGAACATGAAGAGCTCGCACGCCACGCGGGACTTGAGCGAGGGGATGAAGATCAGCCGGATCCACTCGGTCACGATGAAGCGGTAGAGCTCGGCCCTAGGCTTGAGGTAATCGTCGGTAACGGCGCGGGGATCGAGGCGCTGGAAGTCGGCGTTGCGGATCGAGCGATTGCGCTCCACGAACACGCCGACGATGAAACGCTCGATTTCCTCGGGCCCTGAGCCCGAGGCCGCCAGTTCGTCCAGGCGCTTCTTCGCCGCTGCAATGGATGCCATCGTCGAGCCATTCTCGCTTGGCTTAGCGGATCGGTCAAGAATAATCAGCGATCGGCGGAAGGGCCTCGAGCCTATAGCCGACTCCGGCCTCGGTGACGATGAGCTCGGGGGCCGAAGGGTCGGCCTCCACCTTCTTGCGCAGCGAGTTGATATAGACGCGGAGGCTCCCTTCCTCGGCCTCCCCGGCGGGGCCCCAGACTTCCTTGAGCAGTCGCTCGCGCGTCACGATCCTGCCCGAGTAGCGGACGAGGATGTCGAGCACGGCGTACTCGGTGGGCGTGAGGCGGACGAGCTCGCCGGCCACCCGGGCCTCGCGGCGCTCGGCGTCTACCTCGAGCCTGCCGGAACGGAAGATCGGCTCGCGCTCGGGCATTCGGCGGCGGTGGACGGCCTCGATCCGCGCGATGAGCTCGTTGGTGTAGAAGGGCTTGGCCACGTAATCGTCGGCCCCCGCGTTGAGGAGCTCGACGATGTCCCGCTCGGCGTCGCGCACCGAGACCACGATCACCGGGACGGAGCTCCATTCGCGCAGGCGTCCCAGCAGCTCCATGCCCGTCATGTCGGGGAGGTTCAGGTCGAGGAGGATCAGTTCGGGCTTGGCGCCCCGCACTGCCTCCAGCCCCTCCAGCCCCGTGGGCGCCGTAAATACCTCCCATCCGAGGTTGGAGAGGGTTATCTCGAGGAGACGCCGAATCTGCGCCTCGTCGTCGATGACGAGAATTCGTCTCATTCGGCCCCCTCTTTGGAGGGTTCCTCGGCGGAGTAGGGCAGCGCGGCCTCCACCTCTAGGCCGCCGCCGGGCGCGTTGCGCGCCGAGATGGAGCCGCCGTGCGCCTCCGCGATGCCGCGGCAGATCGCGAGCCCGAGGCCCAAGCCGCTTCCCTTCGCCCCCCTGCCCCTCTTGAATTTGACGAAGATCGCGGAGAGCTCGTCCTCGGGAAGGCCGGGTCCCCGGTCGCGGACCCGAATGGCGAGGCTCCGCGGGCCGGCTTCGAGGGCGAAGGATATCGGGAGCTCGGGGCTCGAGTATCGGGCGGCGTTGCGGAGCAGGTTGGCCGCTAGGCGGGCCGCGAGGGCGGCGTCGACGTGGGCAGGCCCGGCTTCCTCGGGCGCCTCGACCTCGAGGCGCCGCGAGGCCAGCTCCGGGCCGGCGCGGGCGACCGCGGCCCGCGCGAGCTCCGGAAGGTCCACGGGGCGCCGGACCAGCTTGAGCATGCCCGACTCGATGCGGCTCAGGGAAAGGAGGTCCTCGACGATCCCGTCGAGCCGGTCCGAGGCCTCGAGGGCGTTGGCGAGTATCGCCCGCCTGGCCTCCGTCCGTTCCGCCAGGGCGTCGTCCCTGAGCGCGCTCAGGGATCCGGTGATCGTCGTGAGGGGAGTCCTGAGCTCGTGGGACACCGAATCGAGGAGGATGCCGCCGAGGCGCTCGGACTCGAGCTGAAGTATCGCCCTGCGGCTCCTCGCCTCGGAGCGGAAGCGCTCGACGCTGAGCGCGAGGGTCCGCCCGAGCGACTGGAGCAGATTGTCGTCGGCCCTCGTCCAGACTCTGCCGCTCGGGATGGCGAGGCCTATTACGCCCGCGGCCTTCTCCCCCGCGGAGGCGGGGACGTAGCGGAGTCGGGCGCTCGGGAGGGTGTCCGCCTGGGCGCCGCAGGTCGCGCGCTGCACGAAGGAGTAGGCGGCGACGTCGAACTCGCGCTCGTCGATCCTGGACGCGGCCTTGCCGCGGGGCGCCGGATCGAGATCGCCCTGGCCGTCGTCGACGAAGACGGCGGCCTCGGTCTCGAAATGGTCCTCGGCGAGTCGGGCGGCGGCCTCGGCGGCGGCCTCGACGGAGCTGCACTCGGAGAGGAGCTGGGCGGCGCCGAAGAGGAAGGAGGCGGCGCTCTCTCGGTCGCGAAGGAGCCTCTCGCGCGAGTGCACGCGGGAGACCAGGGAGCCGGTGACGAAGGCCACGAGGAAGTAGACGCCGAAGAGCACCCAGTCCTGCAAGGCGGTGATCGCGAAGGTGTAGAGCGGCGGTATGAAGAAGAAGTCGAGGGCGAGGGCGCTGAGGAGGGCGAGGACGGCCACCGGGCCCGGGCGGGCGACGAAGGAGAGGCCGAGCACGGCGGCGAGGAAGAGGAGCGCCACGCTGTGATAGCCCAAGGTCGGCACGAGAAGCTTCGCGAAGAGAGTGAGGACGGCGAAAGAGGCGGCCAGCAGGGCGTATTGGCGCCTCGGCGCGTCGAAGGCGCGCTTGAAGCGCGAGGAGGGACGCTCCGCGGGGACGCCGCTCGAGTCCTGGACCAGGGCGATGTCGATGGGGGCCGCCTCCTGCATGATCCGGTCCGTGACGGTGGCTCGCCGGAGTCCGAGGCCGACGCCGAGGCGCGAGAGCCCGGAGCGGCCCACAACGATCATCGACGCGCCCTTGGCGCGCGCGGTCTCGATCACGGCTCCGGCGACGTCGGCGCCGGGCACGACGAGGACCTCGGCTCCCAGCTTCCGGGCGAGGGAGAGGTTGGCCTCGAGTCGCCCCTTATCGTCCTCGCTCATGGGCGCGCCCGTATCCACGTGGACGGCCGTCCAGTCGGCCCTGAGGGCGTAGGCCGTACGGCGGGCCCACCTGGCGAGGTAGGCCGAACCGGGGGCGGGGCCCACGGCGACGAGGATCCGCTCGCCGAGGCTGGCCTGGGAGGAGGACCCGCTCTCGGCGCGGGCGTAGGCGCTCAGGCGGTGGCTCGCCGTGCGGGCGGCGAAGCGGAGCGCTATCTCGCGCAAAGCGCCGAGATTCCTCGGCTTGAAGAAATTCTGGATCGCCGCCCGCGACGATTCGCCCGTGTAGATGCTGCCTTCCTCGAGCCTGCGGATCAGGTCCTCGGGCGCGACGTCGATGAGGCGGACCTCGTCGGCGCGGTCGAACAGAGTGTCGGGCACCCGCTCGCGGACTCGGACGCCGGTCAGGTCCTCGACCACGTCGGCGTAGCTCTCCATGTGCTGGACGTTGATGGCCGTCCATACCGATATGCCGCGGTCGATGAGCTCCAGCACGTCCTGCCAGCGCTTCACGTGGCGCGAGCCCGGGGCGTTGGCGTGGGCGAGCTCGTCGACGACGGCGATCGCGGGGCGGCGGGCGATGAGGGCGTCGAGGTCGAGCTCCTCGAGGAGGACGCCCCGGTATTCCACCGATCGGCGAGGCACGACCTCCAGGCCCGACACGAGGGCCTCGGTCTCGTGCCGGCCGTGGGTGTCTATGATCCCCAGCACGATATCGACGCCTTGGGCCTTGGCGGCCCGCGCCTCCTGGAGCATCGAGTAGGTCTTCCCGACCCCGGCCGACATGCCGAAGAAAATCTTGAGCTCGGCCCGCGACAGCGTGCCCTCGGTCTCCCGGATGCGCGCGAGGAGCTCGTCCGGATCGGGCCGGTCGTCTCCGTTCATGCTTCGACCTTTCTTCCCATTATGGAGACAATTTAAGGCCCGTCCGGTCCGGCGTCCAGGCCGCCGCGCGGGGAACGCCTGAGGCGGACCGTATTTTAACGCTGCCTTAACCGCGGGGCCCGGCCTTTGAACGCCGCTTTAATTATCCCTCGGCTCCCCGGTCGATAGGATAGCGCCCGAGGTGCAGCAGTGGACATCAGCATTCTGGCCGGACTCGTCCTTTCCATCCTCCTCCTCGGCTACCTGGCCTACGCGATGGCCAGGCCGGAAAGATTCTGAGGGCGGGGCATGAGACTGCAGGACATCGCCGAGATCGCGATCGTGGCTGTCGCGGCCATAGGCGCGGCGCCCTTCCTCGCCGCGTACATGGCGCGCGTCTACTCGGGCGCCCGGCATCCGTTGAGCTTCCTGGCGCCCGTCGAGCGGCTGTTCTACAGGATGGCCGGCATCGACTCGGGCGAGGAGATGGGATGGAAGAAGTACGCCCTGTCCCTCCTCGCCTTCAGCGCCGCCTCGGTAGGCCTCCTCTTCCTGATCCTCGCCGGGCAGAGATTCCTGCCGCTCAATCCCCAAGGCTTCAAGGGCATGCGATGGGACCTCGCCCTCGGCACCGCCGTCAGCTTCGTCACGAACACGAACTGGCAGGCCTATTCGGGCGAGGCGACCTTGAGCTATTTCTCCCAGGCCGTCGGGCTCGCGGTGCAGAATTTCCTCTCCGCGGCGGCGGGCATGGCCGTCGCGGTCGCCGTAATCCGCGGAATCGCAGCTCGCGGCGCCGAGCCCGAGGGCCGCGCCCCGTCCGAGGCCGCGAGCGCGCCGGGCATCGGTAATTTCTGGGTCGACATGACGAGGAGCGTCCTGTACGTACTCCTTCCTCTTTCCATCCTCGTCGCCCTCCTCCTCGCGAGCCAGGGGGTCGTCCAGAGCCTCTCCGGCTACGTTCCCTCCCTCTCGCTCGAGGGCAAGAGCGACCTCATCCCCCTGGGACCCGCGGCAAGCCAGGTGGCGATCAAGCACCTGGGCACGAACGGGGGCGGCTTCTTCGGTCCCAATTCGGCCTTCCCCTTCGAGAACCCGACGCCGCTCAGCAACATCGTCGAGCTGATCGCCCAGATCCTCATCCCCTTCGCCTTCCCCCTCCTCTTCGGCCGGATGATCGGCAAGAAGCGCCAGGGCCGCGTGATCTTCGCGGTCATGCTCGCCCTCCTGGTCGTCGTGGCCTGGGCATCTATCGCCTCCGAGATCGGCTGGGGGACGATGGAAGGGAAGGAGGCGCGATTCGGCAAGAGCGACTCGGCCCTCTTCGCGGTCCTGACGACTGTCACTTCCTGCGGCGCCGTCAATTCGATGCACGACTCCTTCTCGCCCCTCGGCGGGATGATTCCCATGATCAATATCATGCTCGGCGAGGTGATCTTCGGCGGCGTGGGCTCGGGCATCTACGGGATGCTGGCTCTCGTGTTCATCACGGTCTTCATCGCGGGGCTCATGGTGGGCCGGAGCCCGGAATACCTCGGAAAGAGAATCGAGGCGAAGGAAGTCCAGCTCGCGATGCTCGCCATAATCGCGCCCAACTTCCTGATCCTGGCCTTCAGCGCGGCGGCCATATCCCTGCCAGCCGGTCTCGCCGGCCTGGCGAACAGGGGGCCCCACGGCCTCTCCGAGATCCTCTACGCCTACGCCTCCGGCGCGGGCAACAACGGCTCCGCCTTCGGCGGGCTCTCGGCGGGCACGCCGTTCTTCAATCTGACCATCGCCGCCGACATGCTCATCGGGCGCTTCGGCGTCATCCTGCCCATGCTGGGAGCGGCGGGGAGCCTCGCCGCCAAGAAGCTCGTCGCGCCCGGAGCGGGCAGTTTCAAGACGGATACCGGCACCTTCGGCGTCCTCCTCCTCTCGGTCGTGGTGATCGTCGCGGGGCTTACCCACTTCCCCGCCCTCACGCTCGGCCCGATCCTGGACCACTTCCTGATGACCATGGGGGTAGCGCTGTGAAAAAGGACGGAAAGCCGGGATACGGCGTCTCGAGGAGGACCATCCTCTCGGCCGCGGGCGCGGCCTTCGCCAAGCTCGACCCGAGGGTGGAGATCAAGAATCCCGTCATGTTCGTCGTGTGGGCGGGCTCCCTCCTGTGCACGATCGTCGCGGCGGCCCAGTGGATCCGCGGCGCCCCGCCGAGCTCCTTCGTCGTCCAAGTAATAGCCTGGCTCTGGTTCACCCTCCTCTTCGCCAATTTCGCCGAGGGCATCGCCGAGGCCCAGGGCAAGGCCAGGGCCGACTCCCTGCGCTCGATGCGCGACGCGATCCTGGCCCACCTCCTCTCCGGCGGCGGAAGGACCGAGGACGTCGCCTCCTCGGAGCTCCGCTCGGGCGACCTCGTCGTCTGCGAGGCCGGGGATCTCATACCGGGGGACGGAGAGGTAGTCGAAGGCGTCGCGAGCGTCGACGAGTCCGCCATCACGGGCGAATCCGCTCCCGTCATCCGCGAGGCGGGCGGCGACCGCTCCGGCGTCACGGGCGGCACGCGGGTGATCTCCGACCGCATCGTCGTACGGATAACGGCCGATCCGGGCGAGGGCTTCGTCGACAAGATGATACTCATGGTCGAGAACGCCACGCGCCAAAAGACCCCGGGCGAGATCGCCCTCACCATCCTCCTCTCGAGCCTCACGATGATCTTCCTCATCGCCGTGGTGACGCTCTATCCCTTCTCGCAGTACATCGCGAACGAGTCGAGATCGCCCAATGTCCTGACCGTCCTCAAGCTGACCACCCTCCTCGTCTGCCTGATCCCGACGACGATCGGCGGACTTTTGTCCGCGATCGGCATATCCGGGGTGTCGCGGCTCATGCGCAAGAACGTCATGGCCCTCTCGGGCCGCGCCATCGAGGCGGCCGGCGACATCGACGTCCTCCTCCTCGACAAGACGGGGACCATCACCTACGGGAACCGCATGGCCGCCGAGCTGATCGCCGCCAAGGGCGCGACGGGGGCGGATCTGGCCTCGGCGGCCCTCGCGGCCTCCCTGGCCGACGAGACGCCTGAAGGCAGGTCGATCGTCGCCCTCGTCAGGGGGAGCGTCGGCGAGGCCGGCTCCACGGTCGCGACGGGCGGCGTCGGCGGAGGGGGCTTCGTGCCCTTCAGCGCCTCGACCAGGATGAGCGGCATGGATTTCGCCGGCCCCGGCGGCGGGATCGACCCGAGCAGGGCGATCCGCAAGGGCGCCCTCTCGGCCATCCGAGAGTTCGCCGAGGCTTCGGGCGGAAAGGTCCCTGCCGACGTCGCCGCCGCCTGCGAGCGCATAGCCCGGTCCGGGGGCACGCCCCTGGCGGTCTCGGTCGGCAGCCGCGTGCTCGGGGTGATCCACCTCAAGGACGTTGTCAAGCAGGGAATTCGCGAGCGCTTCGCCGGACTCCACGCGATGGGCATACGCACCGTCATGATCACCGGCGACAACCGCCTCACCGCGGCCGCCATCGCCGCGGAGTCGGGAGTCTCCGATTTCGTCGCGGAGGCCAAGCCCGAGAGCAAGCTCGAGGCGATCAGGCGGGAGCAGCGCGAGGGCCACCTCGTCGGCATGATCGGCGACGGGACCAACGACGCCCCCGCCCTGGCCCAGGCCGACGTCGGCGTCGCGATGGCCTCGGGCACCCAGACCGCCCGCGAGGCCGGGAACATGATCGACTTCGACAACGATCCCGCGAAGGTGATCGACGTCGTCGAGGTGGGTAAGCAGCTTCTCATCACCAGAGGATCGCTCACCACCTTCTCGATCGCCAACGACGTCGCCAAGTACTTCGCGATCCTCCCGGCCGTCTTCTCGGGCTTCTACTCGGGCGGCGGCCGCAGTCCCCTGGCCGCCCTCAACGTCATGCGGCTGGCGACGCCCGAGAGCGCGATCCTCTCGGCCGTCATATTCAACGCCGTCATCATCATCGCGCTGATCCCCCTCGCGCTGCGGGGAGTGAAGTTCAACCCGCGGGCGGGTGCCTCGCGGGTGCTCAGGAGGAATCTCATGGTCTACGGGCTGGGCGGGATAATCGCGCCCTTCGCGGGCATCAAGCTGCTGGACCTCCTTCTCGGCGCCCTGGGCCTGGTGTAGGAGAGAGCGTATGAGCGTACTCCGGAGAATCCCCAAATCCCTCACCTTCCTGTTCTGGATGACCATCCTGACCGGCGTCCTCTATCCGGCGGCCGTGACTCTCGTTGCGCAGCTGGCCTTCCCGAAGGCGGCGAAGGGGAGCCTCCTCGTCGTGGACGGCGCGGTCAGGGGCTCCGAGCTCCTCGCGCAGAAGCTCGAGTCGCCGCGATTCTTCCGGGCGCGGCCCTCGGCGAGCGATTATGCTTATATTGGGGCGGGAGCCTCCAACCTGGGTCCCGTGAGCGCCGACCTCGCGAAGGCGGTAGCCGGCAGGCGGGAGGCCTGGGCGAGGGACTTCGGGACGAGCGCGCCGGAAGACATGCTCTGCGCCTCGGCCTCGGGACTCGATCCGGACATAAGCCTCGAGGCGGCCCTGGCTCAGGTCGGCCGCGTATCGACTGCGCGCGGCCTCGGCGCCGATGTCCGGTCGGGCCTCGTCGCGTCGATCAGGAAGCGTGCCGAGGAGGCGACGGGCCTTCTCGGCACGCCCCGCGTCGACGCGCTCTCGCTCGACGCGATGCTCGAGACGGATCCGGCGTACAAGCCTTCGCGCTAGGAGGATGGAATGGCGGAAGCGAGAAAAGGTCCGATCGTCGTGGCCCTGGGCTTCGACGCCTCGGGCGTCGACCTTATCCGCGCGGGCTACGCCCTCGCCCGCGATTCGGGCGCGGCCCTGGAGTGCGTGACCATCGATACCGGGGTCTCGGCCTCGGCCGAGGAGGGCGAACGGATGGCGGAGGCATTGCGCCTGGCTCGCGGCCTCGGCGCCCAGGTCGCAGGCGAGCCCGACATCGACGCGGCCGCCGGCATCCTCCGCTACGCCGAATCGCGCGGCGCTCAGGCGGTCGTCGCGGGCATGGGCCGCGAGAGGAAGGTCTTCGGCAGGAGCCTGGTCGACCGCCTGCGCTCCCAGGCCTTCGAGTTCTCGGTCGTCGCGGTGGGCGCACCGCGGATCCGCGGCGGAAAGGCGAGCGCCAGGCGGCCCGCTCTGTCGGAGGATGCTCCCGGGCAATTCACCGCGGCCATAGTCGTCATCGCCGCGGTGACCGGCCTCAACCTCGCCCTGACTTCTTACGCGGGCTACTGGGCGGCGGCCATCACCTATCTGGCCGCGATCAGCGTCTCGGCCCTCTTCCTCGATCGATGGCCCGTGTTCCTCGCGGCCCTTCTCTCGGCGATCGCCTGGGATTTCTTCTTCATACCGCCGCGCTTCACCATGTACATAGCGAGGACCGAGGATGTCCTCATGCTCGTCCTCTATTTCCTCGTCGCCCTCTGCTCGGGTTGGCTGGCGTCCAGGCTGCGGTCGAGCGAGCGTCTCTTCGCCGCGCGCGAGATCAGGCTTTCTCGCCTGGGCGCCCTCGCGTCCGACCTCGCCGGGGCGAAGGCCATGGGGACCATCCTCGACAAGAGCATGGCGGCCTTGAGGGAGGCGTTCGCCGCCGAGGCTATCGTGATACTCCGGGAGGGCGGAGGCGGCCTGAAGCTGGAGGCCGAGAGCGCGTGGGATCCCCTCGACTCCAAGGCGAAGATCGCCGCCCGAGCGTCCTTCGAAGGTTTGAAGAGCGCCGGGAGGTTCACGGATATCCATCCCGATTCGGAATGGCACTTCGTCCCGATGGAGGGGCCCCGCGGCTGCCTGGGCGTCATCGGCCTGCGAGCGGCCCATGACGCCTCATGGAGCGAAGAGCTCGAATCCTTCCTCCGCACGATGGCCCTGACGGTTTCGAGCGCGGTAGCGAGGGAGCTGCCTGGGGCTTAGCCAGCCTACCCGCGCTTTTTCTGAACTGGTCGTTTCCCGATATTTCAGTGAATGTGGAGGCGATTACCAGAGGTAACCGCTTCCTCTCCTACTTTGGAAAAGTCCTTCGCCAAGTTGGTCACGACGGTTTCCGAAGTTGGTCGCGGTGATTGCTCAAGTCGGTCACAAGGATTGCCCAAGTTGGGCCCGACGGTTGATAGGCATGACAAATCCCACTCGCAAAGTCGAGCGCCCTCAATCGCCGACTCGACCATCCGCGCAATGCGAAACTATCCCGGAACAAGCGAGAATTCCTAATACGCCTTCGCCTCCTGATCGGAATTCATCGGCGGCGAGGCCTTCACCGACCGCATGGCCGCGGGGAGGACGAGTCGGGGATGATATTTCGACACGGTCGCCTCACGCGACGAAATGGTGCTTCAGCCCCATGACATCCTTGTACACGATGGCGCCCAGGCATTTCTTGGCCTCGTCGAGGATGGGTACGGCTCGGAAGCCGTAGCGATGGAAAAGATCGTAGGCGTCCTTCAGGGTGTCGTTCGGCCCGAGGCTCACGACGCTCTCTGTCATGATGTCCCGGAGCGCGGCTGATTCGTCGGCCAGGAGGATCTCCCTGATGTCCACGACGCCGATGACTTCGCCCGCGGAGCCCTCGACGTACACGTACATGGCCACGTCCTTGCCCTTGGCGATCTTCGCGTAGCCGTCCTCGACGTAGCCGACCTTCGTATCCGCGGGCAGCAGTATGAAGCGATCGGTAGCGTAGTTGAAGATGAATTCTTCCTGCTGATCCATGATCGCCGAGATCTTCTCGCGTAAGTCCGGGTCCAGGCGGGCAATGATCTTCTGCTTGTCGTCGTAGGGCAGCACGGAGACGACGTCCGCCGCCTGGGCGGGCGTCATGAGGCCGATGAGCCTCGCGGCGGTCGCGACGTCCATCGTCGACAGGATCTCCCTCTGGACGTTCGGATCGATCTCCTCGAGCGTGTCCGATGCGTCCTCCACGTCGAGCTGGCTCAGGACCGCCTCGCGATGGGAGGCGTCGAGCTCTTCGATGATGTCCGCTATGTCCACCGGGGGCATGTCCTCGATCTGCTCCTTGAGGGCCTTCAGCTTCAGGTCGCCCTTGAAGCTTCCGATGCTCTCGGGCAGCGGCTGGACGTAGGACCAGGATACGAAGTCCTCCTTGATGGAGAGGATGTCGGCCAGCCACAAGAGTCCGAGCCTCCGATAGAGGCTGCGCCGCCCAAAATCGACTTCGCTGATGTAGAACTTCCGATTAACCTGGAGGATGGTCACGTCGAAGACCATGGAAACCTCGCGGTCCTCCATGTCGATCACCTTCTTGAAAATGATGAAGTCCTTCACGAGGAGAGTGCCCTCCCGCAGGTGCGGCATGGCGAAGCTCTCGATCTGGTCGAGGCTCAGCTCCAGCCCGTTCTTCCCGAGGTCGACGACGCGGTCGATCGGGACTACGAGCTGGGGATTGCCGAAGCTGCGGTGGACGAGGACGTCGGTGATGTGGGGGATCGGTCCGCCCTCGGCGAAGATGAAGTCGTCGAGCCTGCCGATCTTCCTGCCGTTCCGGAGCACCTTGATGCCGAGGATGTCCTTCAGGCGCCAGGTCTTCCTGATACTTCCGTTCTTGGCATTTTCTTTGGTCATGATGGCTCTCCTATTTTCCCGTAAGGGTCAAGACGAACTTGAAGACCAAGAGGCCGACCAGGCTCAAGAGGTACAAGCGCAATATCAATAGGGAGAATTTGACGGCGCCGGTCATCTTGATCGCCGGTATCCTGTATCTCTTGCTTATGTCCTCGATCTTTCTCCTAAGTCCGACCTGCTTTGCCAACCAGCCGACGGGCCAGAAAACGAAGCCCAAGAGCTTGCCGACCGGCCACAGGAGCACGAGGGCGAACTTCCGCAGCCAATCGAAGCCGGCGTTGATCGCGGCGAGGACGGGGGCCGCGGCCGTCCTCGCGCTCTTCACGGCCGCGAAGAGGACGATGATCGCGGCGACGATGCCGATCGCGCAATAGAACGCGACGCTGGCGAAGAGGCTCACGAAGAAGGGGATAGCGGGCCCATTATCCGCGAACCAGTCCGGGAATATGGCGCTGACGGCGTAGAGCGTGGACATGATGACGATGGCTATGATGATGAATCCGACGATGATGTTCTGCGCGCGCGTGTTCTTGAACTTCCCGACTATCTGCCGGTCGTTGAGAAGGAGAAGGAGGAAGACCAGGGCCGAGGGCAGGAGCGTGACCGCGATGACCTGGACGAAGAGCGTTATGAGGACGAGGGGCGCGTTGGGAATGAGGACGACCATGCCCGCGCCCGCGAGCAGCAGGAGGTATACTACGTAGAACCAGGGCGCATCCTTGACCTTGCGGTTCAGCGAGTGCGCGAAGCCGAATACCTCGCCCCAGGCCCACGAAGAGGCCAGCGAGATGCAAAGGGCGCCAAGCAGGCCGGCGTCGAAGAGGCCGATGGCCATGAAGGCGCCCCAGAGCCTGTTGGTCT
>CAZBGA010000041.1:0-33326 GCA_964491385.1 uncultured Treponemataceae bacterium
AGATGAGGAGATTCCCAAGGCTAGCAAGAATCGCCGGTCATCCGGGAAATCCCGGCTAAATACCGTTCTCAGAAGGGTGTAAAACATGTATGCAGGAATTGATGGATGCAAGGTCGGGTGGATTTGTGTTCGTGTTGAGGGAAACCAGCCTCTTTTTAATCTTGCAAAAAGAATCGAAGATATGGAGTACATAGTATCTAACCGTTTGAGCCTTATTGATATACCAATTGGTCTCGCAGAGTCCTCCATCAGAGTCTGCGATTCACAAGCCCATAAATTGCTAAGGCCAAAGCGTCATAATTCTGTATTTGTAACTCCAATAAGAGATGCTGTATATGCAGAATCATACAAAGAGGCTTGCGAAGCAAACTACAAAGCAACTGGAAAGAAAATTTCTAAACAGGCATGGTCCATTTCAAAGAAGGTACGGGAGATCGATGCGTTTAAAAAATTATTTCCTGAGATTGCTTTGCGTGAATCTCATCCTGAGGTTTGTTTTTGGGCACTCAATGGAGGCATACCTTGTGAATATCCAAAAAAAACTGATAAGGGAATAAAAGAAAGACTGGATATTCTTGAAAATGAATTGTCAGGAATTCGACAAATGATAATCTCGTATTGCGAGGCGACTCAAAAAAAATGTGTTGGGATTGATGACGTAATCGATGCGTCAGTCCTTGCAGTTATCGCTATGAGAGAGGGTGATTTAAAAACTCTGGGAAATACTGAAAAGGATAGAAATGGCCTACTAATGGAAATTGTCTATTGACCTGATTCTTTTGGCGCCACCATCTGTTAAACAGGAGTAAGAATATGGAATATGACGATGCCTATGAATATTTTACGAAGCGTATGTGGCAATTTCAAATTGATTCGGGAAGGGGATTCCGAGCTTCTATGGAACACGGATTCGGGAAGAAAAAACGCGTCATAAAGGCAGGCCCGTAAATGCCCATCGATAAATAACAGGTTACCAACAGGTTACCAAGCATTCCCGAATAAAAGAGAGGCGATATCATGCCGCGAAAGGGAATCCATAGAAGCAGAAGGACGGAGTGGCGCCCTGGAATATCGGGAAATCCTAACGGCAGGCCAAGGGGTACGGGTTATTTGCAACGTGCCGCCCGTATTTGCGAGAAATTACGAGATAATAGCCCTGAGACTTTCGAAAAGGCTGCCTTCATCGCCTACCTGTTCTTGCGCGGGACTAGAAGACGTAGGGGATAAATATTGCGAGTACGTTAACGTACTTTGAAGAGGCCTTTACGTAAAGCCGGGGAAGTTATATGGCAGGATAGAGTATTCGCAATGGTTCTCGGCGCCGCGAAAGCCTCGGGATTCGGGAGAAAACTAAACCTGGATTTCCCAAATGAATTGTAATTGCTAAGCTGAAAGCATGATATAATTCATTATCAGAAAAGAGATAAAGTGATTCTGAAGCGATGAAAAGCGGAGGATTCAATGGGTGAAAGCCAAAAACATGCCTTACGAGTGGATTTTGATGTCAGTTTGCGGCTCGAGTTCCATGGTTCCACGATTACTTCCGACGCAGGATTGCTCGCCTATCGTGAGCTCGATAGCGCATTGGGATTAACAGGAATTGCCGAGAGCTGCCTGCACGATGACCGACATGGGAAGAACACGCAGCATACTTTGGGGGCGCAATTACGGCAGTCGGTTTTCAGTCGGCTTGCCGGTTACGAAGACACGAATGATGCCGACCGACTCTCCGTTGATCCTGCGATGCGACAGTGTGTCGGCGGCCGGGCTATCAATCGTACTGCGGCTTCGACGAGCCAAATGGGAAGGTTCGAGACCGAGGTTCTGACCCTCCCCGACAATCGAGCGGCCCTGATGAATCTCTCAGGGAAATGGATTGATCGCCTTCACCAAAATAAGCCAATGAAGAAACTCGTGCTGGACATGGACAGCTCGGTCAGCGAGACCTACGGCCGACAAGAGGGTACAGCGTACAACGGACATTTCGGGTGCATGTGCTATCATCCCCTATTCTGTTTCAACCAATTTGGCGATGTCGAATTTGCCCTGCTCCGAGAAGGGAATGTGCACAGCGCCAAGGACTGGAGAATGGTGCTGGAACCAATTGTCGCCAGATACCGTGATCGGGATATTCCTCATTTCTTTCGGGGTGATGCGGCGTTCGCCAATTCCAAAATCTACGAGTATCTGGAAGGCGAGCACTTTCAGTATGTCATTCGGTTACCCGCCAATGATGTCCTACACCGTGAAATCGAGCATCTTATGACGAGACCGGTCGGGCGTCCGCCGAAAGCACCTATAGTCCTGTACCACGAGTTCCATTACCAAGCCGCAGTGTGGGATCATGAGCGTCGGGTAATCGCAAAAGTAGAATGGCATCGTGGCGAGCTCTTCCCCCGAGTCGGGTTCATTGTCACCAACCTCAGATGGAGCAAGAAGAACGTTGTCCATTTCTACAACCACCGAGGGACAGCGGAACAGTGCATCAAGGAAGGCAAGAATGCGGTGAATTGGACGCGGCTTTCCTGTCATGACTTCAGCGACAATCATGTCCGTCTGCAGCTCTTTGTCCTTGCGTACAACCTTGGGAACTTCTTCCGTCAGGCTGCTCTGCCAAAGGCCGTGCGCCACTGGACGATGACAACCTTGAGAGAGAAGCTGATCAAGATCGGCGCGAAGGTCGTCTGTCATGCGCGATACATCATCTTCCAGATGGCCGAGGTCGCGATATCGAAGGAGTTGTTCGCGGCCATTCTCGGGAGAATAGGAAAGCTCAGGCTACTAGAAGCAACATCTGGGTAACCGAAGCGAAATGTGAGGGATGCTGCCAAGGGAGAACTATCGGACTCCTATGAGATACAGGGAGAATTGACGCGAAGATAGTGGAAAATGGGCTTTGCAGGAGGGATTGGCGATGGCGTTGCTTCCAAACTGGCTTGACGCGAGGCACAGACCTATCGAAAATGGGTCTGGAGATGAGGAGATTCCCAAGGCTGGCAAGAATCACTGGTCATCTGGGAAATCCCGGACTAAAGGAGAAAATTAACAGGAAACAATGCAGACAGGTCAGTATATGAGCAATTTGTTTTTGATTGATACAATTCCACGAAACTTGTCAAAAAAATCAGAAACAATGGCTGATAAAAGGTTTCAAGGGGGGTTAATAATAATTGTGGCTTGACGAGAAGTGCAAGTCCCGAAAGACTAAGCGGTAAGAATTGGAGGACCAAAGGTCCGCTACTTATAGTGGACAAATGGGAGATATTGGAGAATATTAGTGGAAATGCGGCTTAAAATAGTGGCCATTCTAGTTTTTGTTATTCTCTTAGCTACTTCCTGTGAAACGTTTGACCCATCATCTGGCGATAACGGAGGTGCAGAAGCCACTGAGACAGGAAGGGAAGAGATTTATTCGGTCGACTCGCCCCCCTATGTGGAGCCTTTTGTATCATCTCCGAGTGAAGCGAACCTATGGGTTTTTAACCACATTAAATATAGGATTCATATAGACTCAGTTTGGCGAGCTCCGGAGGAAACACTTCGTATTGGCGAAGGAGTTTGTCGTGATATGGCTTTGCTTGAAATTAAAATACTCAAAGACTCGCTCAATGCAGATGCGACATTAGTCATTTTGGATTCAAGGTCAGGTGATTCTGGACATGCCTTAGTTACTTATATGGGGGAATACTATGATCCCACAAATGGGACAACTTCGGCCTCTCTGTCAAAGTACCTGGGGGAATTTACAGAAAACAAAAGGATTTCGTATGGCCAGGCAGTAAAGGAGTTTAACGTAAAGGAAGAGCATCCAATAACCGCTAGAAACAATAGTGAAACGCTGATCTGTGATGCGAATTTAAGAAATGGGCCAGGTACAAATTATTCAATTTTAATGTCTATAACAACTGGAAGTAATCCGGAGGTATTGGAGGAACAAAACGGATGGAAAAAAGTTAGAGGGTCAGTTGAAGGTGTTGAAACAGTGGGGTGGGTTTACGGCGAGTATCTCGAGCCAGACGGTTTACAAAGCGACCAGTATATACTTACCCAAGATGCAAACCTTAGGTTTGGACCAAGCAGGATTACAAAACCCTTATTAGTGTTAGCAGCAGGATGGACATTAACCGTCGAAAAATCACAGGATGGTTGGGACAAGGTCACTGTCATTGTTAAGGGTGTGTCTTATTCAGGATGGATATTTTCAGATTATCTATCACTAAAAAATTAGAAAGTAATTCCTAATAGAAGGAGTTTTGAGTGGATTATGAAACAGCAAAATCTATCCTGGAAATTACTTCAAAGACTTCAAAAGATGAAGCAAGACAAATATATAGAGAGTTATTACAAGTATGGCACCCCGACAAATATGCTAATAATGCCGCCCTCCAAGAAAGAGCTACAGAGAAAATTAAAATACTGAATGAGGCTTGGTATGTATATAGTAACTATGTGAGTGACCCAGAAGCAACCAATCAATACAAAACTACAAGGGAGCCGGCGAATCAAAATGAAAATGTTAGATCTAAAAGAGGAGTAGGTGGATGGTTATTAGTATTTATTATTTTAGCCTTACTATCTGGTGTCCTTTACTTGATAAACATCTTTTCTGGAATAGAAAACATAGATGACAACGCACAGGCGATTCTTCGTGCTTCTGGAATAATATTATCAATACTCCTCATTAAAAAACCTGCAAAAACAACCGCATTAACTTTTGCTAGAGCATATGCAATAATTGGTCTTATATTGTCAACTGTTTCGTTAAGTCCTCTTTCATTAAAAGAATTTAGTTATTCTGAGGTTGGGAATATTGTAGGTAGTTTGCCATGGTTGATATACTGTTACACTTCAAAAAGAATGATGAATACCTATGATCCAATGCGTAGTAAGAACTGGTGGAGACATTTTGCGTAATACAATAATATCATTGGTTGTAGGGATATATTCAATGTTTATTGAAAATGGGAGATGGAAATGGAAGCAATAAAAGCATATGCTATACTTGACCTTAAAGCAGGTGCTTCCCATCAAGACGCTGAAAAAGCATATATTGAGTTATCGACGATATGGAGCCCTAGCAACAACAAGTCCTCGGAAGCGATGTTGGAGCGAGCACGTAAGAAGACGCTGGAGATAAATGAAGCTTATGCCACCATTCTCGAAATCGAAAAGGAAAATAATATTGAATTCAAGCAAAAAATAAATTCGAATGAAGTGGGGGATACTATTTCAAAAAACAATAGCGTTGAAAATGGACCTAAAAAAATAAGAATTAGAAATTTTAGTATTGGAGGAATTATAATTGCTGTTATAGTATCTTTCATTGTTAGAAATGGAGTAAATGGTTTATTTCAAAAGCCTGTTCCAGTTGATAATGTCAATTCAACATTGACATGGATATCGCAAAGTGCTAACAGAACACTTCCTGCGAATGTAGACAAGGAAACATCACTTGTTATAACAACAGTAGGACCGGGGAAGAAATTCACTTATATTTATAGTATAAAAAATTACACTAAAGATGAAATAGACATGTCTATATTTAAGTCGATAGAAAAACAATTGATTAACTCTGTTAAAACAAGCACTGATAGTGGAATAAAATATTTTCGTGAAAATAATATAACACTAGATTATATATATGACGATAAGAATGGAAGCACTATACAAACAATAGAATTATTACCAAGCGATTATAATTAATGAAGCATTGGAGAGTTGATAGCGTTTCTTAGATTTGTAATAATTACTAAGGTAACTATTACTTAAAAGTAGCTTATGTCATAACCAGACATAAACATAGTGCAATTTAGAGTTGCTAATCGCAAAGATATAATACGCATATATGATACAAACAACCTGTGCTCTCTATTGCCGCGTAAGCACCTTAAAACAAGCAGACAAATTCTCAGTACCAACTCAGCTTCAACGAGGACTTAGTTTCATCACTTCTCAAAAGTGGAAAGTAAAAGTATATCAAGAAGCTGAGTCGGGTTCCACCATAGAAGACCGTAGTAGGTTTGAGGAGCTTCTAAAGGACATCGATAGCGGCATTATTCAAAAAGTATGGGTCATAGAATCATCCCGGCTAAATAAGAAAAAGGTTACCTCTGTATTGCGGACCTCCGGAATATTCCCCTGAAGTCATACGCCCGCGCGCGAGATGCGGCGGTATAGAGGCCTCTCAATCCGAGTCGAGGTTATTATCGGCCTCGGCCAATTGGACGCAACTTAGGCCCGCCTTGAGGCCTTAGCGGGCCAAATATCCGGAGTCTTTAACGTTACGTTTATTCGTATTCGAGTATAAGCCAGTTTTATTTTATCTGACACTTTAGGTGATTGTTAGATTTTTGTAAGACGTTCTATTGAAAAGGCATGATATCTAATGAAAGTACTTGACTCAATAAATACGGGCATTATAATGTTAGTTGATAACGCGTGATATTGGGAGACGTTAGGCGGAACGGTTTCAAATCCAGTATCGCCCATCCAATATTGATTTCAAGCTCCTCTCCCCATTGTATTTCCAAAAGCCCTATCGACGCCTAGGCTGTTTCCCGGGTCCCCGGGAGGAGAGTTTATGGGAGATACCGTAAAAACCATACTTCTGGTGGAAGATGAGGCGCTCATCGCCCTTCAGGAGATCGACCAACTCGAGAAAGCCGGATACAAGGTAATCCATACATTCACGGGAGCGGGATCCCTGGAGATAGTCGACTTGAATCCCGATGGCATCGACTTGATACTCATGGACATCGACCTTGGGCAAGGGATGGATGGAACGGAGGCGGGGAGGCGGATTCTCGATGACCACGATATCCCCATTCTCTTCCTTTCATCTCATACAGGGCGGGAGATGGTTCGGAAGACTGAAGAAATCGTCAATTACGGATATGTCGTGAAATCTTCCGCATCTTCGGTCCTCGAGGCCTCCATAAAGACGGCGTTGGGACTCTTTACGGCTAGGAGATCGGAAAGAATCCATGATAGGGACCGTACGATATTGAAGTCGACTTTGGACAGCCAGAAGGATCTATTCATCCTGTCCATCGACAAGGATTTCAATTGCCTTTACGTCAACGAGGCATATCAGGATTTCAGATTCAGGAGTCTCGGCCAGAGAATCCGGATCGGGACGCGCTTATCGAATGCTCCTCCCGCAGACAGGTTTTTCCGAGACTCGATCGGGTATTTCGTAAGAGCCCTGATGGGAGAATCCCTGAGAGTCGTCGAGCATTACGGTATCGACGAATCGTCCTTCGAGTCGACGTACAATCCGATCTACGACGAGAAGGGGACGGTGATGGGCGCTACATCGTTCTCGACGGACATTTCCGAGCGGACGCGCGTCGGGAATACACTGAGGAAGAGCGAAGAAAAATGGCGGTCCATCGTCTCCGCATCTCCGGACGGAATCGCCGAGTTATCGAAAGACGGTAAAATCGTTTTCGCTTCGCCCAAGTGCTTCCGTTTGATCGGGTATGATTCCGTCGAAGAAGTGGTCGGGGAGAGCATGGAGACATTCGTCGATCGCGTAGATCAAAGCAAGGCGAGATCGTATCTGGAAAGCCTTTTTTCCGGTAAGGGAAAGAAGAACGCGGAGCTCCTGCTGCGCAAGAAGGACGGTTCCCTGCTGTTCACGGAAATGAACCCGGAAATGATAAAGGACGGAGAAAGCGATTCCGAGAACCTGATTTTGGTTATCCGGGACATCAGCGAGCGAAAAGAGCGGGAGCAAGAGCTGAGGGAAAGCCATGATAGGTATCGGAATTTGCTGAACGCCATAGGGGAAGGATTCTGCTATACCGATGAGAACGAAATCTTCCGCATGGCGAATCCTTCCTGCGAGCGAATCTTCGGGGTCGAGCCCCGTTCGTTGATCGGCAGGTCGCTGAACGATTTTCTTGACGACGAGGGAAGGGAAATAATGGCGAAGGAGACCGCGCCGCGAGAGAATAGCGGATCTAACGGCCATATCGCGCCCATAATCCGGCCGGACGGCCAACGAAGATGGCTGCGGATCAATACCTCTCCCATAAATAGCTATGACGACCGCTATGTAGGGTCGTCCGTAGTGCTTATCGATGTCACCGACGAGCTTAAATCGAGCGAGGCGCTGAACCGACTCGTCAAGAATACGGAACTGCTCATGAAGGAACTCGAGCATCGGGTAAAGAACAGCCTGTCCATTGCCTCGAGCCTCATCGGAATCGCCAGGGATGAGATAACCGATCGAAGGGCCTTGGACGTGCTGAAAGATACGGATTCCCGAATCAGGTCCATGTCGGCCATTTACGAACGGCTGTGTCTGGCCGGAAGCGTGCAATCGATCGACTTCGGGACCTACGTGGAAAACCTGGCTAAATCGATCCTCGGGACTTACTACCATCCGACGACCCGAATAGCCCTGAATGTCCGGGCTCAGCATATCGAAATCGATACGAAGCGGGCGATTTCCCTGGGGCTCATCGTCAACGAGTTGCTCACCAATGCCGTGAAGCATGCATTTCCCGACGGTTCTTCGGGAACGATCGCCATAGGCCTTCGGAGAATCGGAGATAGCGCCAGTCTGACCGTTTCCGACGATGGCGTCGGCTTGAGGTCGAAAGGCGATATCGAGGAGTCCGCCTCGATGGGGATGATGCTGATCAGGGAATTGGTCAAGCAGATCGGCGGGGTCCTCGAGATCGACGACGGCGAGGGCACGAGCGTTTCGATCGTCTTCGGATTGACGGAGGCGGGGGACGGGAGACCGGGATGATCCCCGCAGCCCGGCGCCGCGGCTTGACAATGCGTTCCGGTGACCTACTATATCATTGGGAGGGCGACAATGCCTGATAATGAGCACAGTGCCGCGAATACCGGCGAGCGATTCCGCGAAGCCTGCGAGCACGCGAAGGAAGCGCGTAGTTCACTGCGCAAGTCGATAGAGGAGCTGATTCCCCCGGGCTTTATCGAGCACCGTCGAGCGGCCAGAAGGGAGATGCTCCTGGCCCTGCGGAGCCTTCTTGATGCCGCGATAGAGCGCGGAGATAAGCGAACGACGAGCTAGGCCCGGGCGGCGCGCAGGCGATCCTAATCCCTTCGCCCCGCGAAGAGTATCCAGAGCAGGAGGAGGAATTCCGCCGCTCCGAGGACGAAGACCGGCAGCATTCGCCCGCCGAGGTAGAGCTGTGTCCCGGCGACCAGCCCTGCGGCGAGCACGATGCTGCCGGCGAGCTTGCGGATGCCCGTCTCGAGTCGCGCGATTTGCAGCTTGAGTTCCGGAGACCTGACTTCCAGGCTTCCGTCCTGCATCTTCGCCGCCAGATCGTCGGCCCGCTTGGGAAGCCCTATAAGTGTCTTTATGAAGGTCTCCAGCTCCTTGAGGACGACGCCGAATCCGCTTTCTCCGTTCTCCCGCATGAGCCGCCGCACGTACAGCGAGAGCCCCTTCCAGACGCTGAAATCCGGATCGAGTCCCGAGGCCATGCCGGAGAGTATGCCGATGTTGCGTCCCAGGAGAATGAGGTCCTCGGGAATCTGGAAAGGCATTTGATAGAGGAGTTCCCTGAACTCGTTCGAGAATTCCCTGACCTGTCGATCGCTCATGCTGAGCATGTCCTTCGTCGATTTGCCCCACAGGGCGTCGAGAGCCTTCGCGCAGGCCCGCTCCAGGAGACCTAAATCGGCTTCGGGCAGCAGGACCCCGAGATCGCCGAAGGCTCCGACAAGCCGGGCGGCATCCCTAGTGCCGATTGCGAGGAGCCCCTCGCGGAGGGCCGCGAAGGACCCGGCGGATATCGTGCCCGCCATGCCGAAATCGACGAATACGAGCTTCCATTCGGTCGCCGGAGCCGCCGGGCCCGCGGGTCGGACGAACAGGTTCCCCGGATGCGGGTCGGCGTGGAAGAAGCCGTCCTCGAATACTTGCTTCAGGGACACTTCGAGAAGCCTGTCGGCGACCGCGGCCCTATCGATTCCCGCGGCTTCTATCGCGGCGTAATCCGTGATCTTTATCGCGCCTACGTCCTGAAGCGTCAGGACCCGCCGCGTCGTGTGGGTCCATACTACCGCGGGAACCACGACGTCGGGCCTGGCGGCGAAGTTGCGGGCGAAGCGCTCGGCGTTCTCGCCTTCGTGCAGATAGTCGATCTCCTCGTACATCGTGCGGCTGAACTCGTCGATCAGCGCCGGTACGTTCGCGTGCTTCCGAACGGATTTCAGCCGGCGCAGCCAGCTGCCCGCTACTTTGATGGCCGCCAGGTCCGTCTCGACGATGTCCGAAATGCGCGGCCGCTGGATCTTCACCACGACGTACTCGCGCTCGGCCGGCCCGGGCCCGTCGGGACGCAGGCGAGCGCGATGAGCCTGCCCGATGGAAGCGGAGGCGAGCGGCACGGGGTCGAAGTCCTCGAATTTCTCGGCCAGCGGCCGGCCGAACTCCGCTTCGACTACCTCGCGGATATCCTGAAATTTCTCGGCTCCCACCTCGTCCTGGAGGCCGGACAGCTCCGACGTTATCTCGCGCGGCAGGACATCCAATCGGGAAGAGAGGAACTGGCCGACCTTGATCAATACGCCGCCCATGCCGGCCGCGAGCTCGCGGAAGGATACGGCGATCCTGCGAATGCGCGCGGATCTGGTCCGGCGGGAGAGAGTCTCGAGACCGATCTTCGGCAGTAGGAAGTCCCACCACAGCTCCCGGATCATGATCACCGAGAAGAAGCGCATCGTTCGGCGGTAGCGATACTTCAGCATGCGATAAGTATAGCGAGGAGGCCGGCCCGAGGGAACGTTGCCGCGACCCTGGTCCCGTACCCGCGGAAGTATCGTCCGCTATCCTTCGAAATCCAGGACGACTTTCGTTCCCTTTCCCCGATCGATCCTGATGTTGCCCCTCAATTGCTCGGTCAGCGCCTTTACGAGCATGAGCCCGAAACCCGTCGAATTATCGAAGTCGACGGTTTGGGGTATTCCGATTCCGTCATCCTGGACGCAGACGACGACGCGACTGTCCCTGCGATTTCCCGATAAGGTTATTTTCCCTTCATGGAGCGCGTCGAAAGCGTATTTGAGGACGTTCGTTATCAGCTCGTTCACTATTATTCCGAGGGTTTGAAGCTGCTTGATGTCCAGATCGAATTCGTCGATATGCTTTTCTACGATTACCGTTTCGCGATTGGGGAAGTTCTCTACGATCCGATCGACCAGGGATGACAGGTACTCCCTGACCGATACGGTCGTAAAATCTGAAGATTGGTAAAGCTTCTCGTATAGCACCAGCATGCTCTCGATCCGGCCTTCCGCGTCTTTGAGCGCTTTAACGGCATTGGGCTCGGTAACCGTCGAAGCCTGAAGGGAGAGAAGGCTCTTGATAATAGTCATGTTGTTCTTTATCCGATGGTGGACTTCCTTCAATATCGTCTCTTTTTCCTTGAGGAGGTCTTTGATCCTATCCTCGTCTCCCTTTCGCTCCGTAATGTCCCTCGATATTCCGAACGTCCCGACGATGTTTCCCTTCGTATCCCGTAAAGGCATTTTCTCCGATAAGACCCACGCCGCCGGCCGATCGGATACCGTCTCCTTCTCCTCTTTCCTGAAAGGCTTGCCGGTCCTTATTATCTCCTGCTCGTCATCGTATGCCTGCTGGGCGTGCTCTATGGTAAAGAAATCGAAATCCGTCTTGCCGACCATCTGGGAAGGATTGTCCAGGCCGAAATACCTCGCGTGCGCCTTGCTCGCCTTGATGAACCTGCTGTCCTTGTCCTTGAAGTAGATGTAATCGGCGCTCGTATCCATCAGCGCGTCCATGAGATGCTTCTCTCGAGCCAATGCTTCTTCCGTTTGCTTGAGCTCGGTTATATCCCTCGATATGCCGAAGGTGCCGATGATGTTCCCGTCGATGTCTCTAAGCGGCAGCTTGATCGAGTAAACCCAGGAATCGGGTCGGTCGCTCCACGTTTCCTTTTCTTCCTTTTTCAGTATCCGGCCCGTCCCGATTATCGTCTGCTCGTCGTCGTACGCCTGCCTGGCATGATCGTCCGCGAAGAAATCGAAATCCGTCTTGCCGATGATTTCCGTTTCGTCCTTGAGCCCGAATTTCCGCAATTGAGATGCGCTGATCTTTATGAATCTGCTCAGCCTATCCTTGAAGAATATATAATCCGGCGTGGTCTCCATGAGAGTCTGGAGCAGATAATGCTCCTGCGCAAGCTCGACTTCGGCATGCTTGCGCTCGGTTATGTCTCTGGATATCCCGAACGTGCCTATTATCGCGCCGTCATTGTTCCGTAACGGCATTTTCACCGTCAATACCCATGTTGGGTCTCCGGTGAGCATTATATTCCTTTCCTCTTTGCTTATAGCCCGGCCGGTCCTGATGATGGCCTGTTCGTCCTCGAACGCCCGTTGCGCGTGCTCCGCGGTAAAGAAGTCGAAATCGGTCTTCCCTATCATCTGCCGGGGATCCTGCAATCCCAGGTGCACGGCGTGGGATTTGCTGTTCCTGATGAAGCGGCTGTCGATATCCTTGAAATATATATAATCGGTGCTGTTGTTCAGAAGGGTATCGAGCAGGAATTGCTCCTGCGCCAGCGCGTCTTCCGTCTTCATCTTCTCGGTGATGTCGGAATATGCGATCATGATTCCGTAAACCTCGCCCCTGGCGTCGTGGATCGGGACTTTGTTGGTGTCCAACCATCTTTGCCGGCCATTCGGATAGAAGGCTTTTTCGATGATGTGATACTTGGGAGTATCGCTTTCCATCACGTCCCTGTCGTCCTTGATGAACTTCTCTATTTCTGCCTTGCCTCTATGCAGATCCCAATCGGTCTTCCCGATTATCGATTCGGTATCCGGCAAATCGAACAGGGCCGAATGGTTCTTATTGCATCCCAGGATCACTGAATTCCTGTCCTTCCAGCAAATGTATTGAGGCATGGAGTCCAAGACCGCCTGAAAGATCTTATTCGCCGTAATATATTGCTCTTCCGAGCGTTTCCGCTCGGTTATATCCCGGCAGAGCAGGATGAAGCGCGGATCGTCGAAGGAATGCGCCATTTGGGCGGCGGATATCTCGAACCATCGCGTTCCGACGGGGCTTGCGAGCTCATACTGCTTCCCGCCCGAGCTCCCTCTTTCGTGCGCCTCGTGGACGGCCGACATCATGGTGGATGCCGCCTGCGAAGGCAGGGAATCCGATATGTTCTTCCCTATCCTCTCCGCCTGCGGCTGGTGCAGAGGATTTTGGGGATGGGAGTGAAAATCGTAGCAGAAGCCGTCGAGCCCGACCTCGAGCAGGAGATCGGGGAGAGCCTCGAGCGTAGCTTCGAGCTTGACCATGGTCGCTTGCGTCTTCTTATTCGCGTCGAAGAGCTTGAAAGCCATTTTTATCGAAGCGTCGAGGACCGTTATATTCGAGGTCTTCACGACGTAGCCGTAGGAAGTGATGGATTCGGACTTTGCCACGATTTCCGGCTCCGAATGGCTCGACAGGAAGACTATGGGGATTACTTTCATCTGTAATATCCTCGTCGCCGTCTCGGCGCCATCCATCCCCTTCCCGAGGTCGATATCCATCAGGATGAGATCGATAGAAGGATCCCGCCGGCAAGTCTCGATGGCGGTCTCCCCCGAGACCACCGCGATGACCGCGTACCCGTATTTCTCGAGTTCTTTTTTCTCGGATATCGCGATGACGGCTTCGTCTTCGACGAGGAGGATCGTCTTCTCTTTCGCTTCTCGCATGGGTACCTCCTTCTACCGAATTTCAGTATAGACCCAACGATTCCGCTTTTGTATAGTTTCACTCTCGCGGATGGGATCCGGAGAATCGACGATGGGAATCGGCGAGTCATCGCCCGAGCGGGGCGCGATCGGTCCCGATATCGCCCCATTAACTATTTGTTATTTCACTCTTGCTTCGGGAACTGCAGGTCCTTTTCGATCTCCGTATAGACGAGGAGCTTGTCGCCCCTTCCGGTCGTAAGCAGCGTATTGATATTCTCGAGGCCCAAGTCCTCTGATTCCGCGCCTGCGAGCGCGGAGGGCTCCTGCGCCAGCTGGTCGTAGAGCTTGACCGCATGAGTCAGGACCGCCATCGCCTCGTTGCGGCGCCTGGAATCGCCGGAGCGGGCCGCGGAGCGGTAGAGGGCGACGCCGAGGTTGTTCTCCGACTTCATGTACAGTCTCAGGATCTCGACCTGCGAAGGTCTTTCCTGGGGCGCGGGGTCGCCTTCGTCGGCGAGTTCCTTCTCCATTGCGGCGGAGGACTTGCGGTAATAGGCTTCGGCCGAGAAGAGGTCGCTGCGCGCGTACAAGGCCGACCCGAAGGCGTAATCCAGGTAGGGGCTGACGGCGCCCTGCGCTCCGGCCTCGAAGAATCGCTCGAGCGATTCCTGATAGCGGCCGGTCCGATAGAGGATGTTGCCGGTCTTGTAGCTCGTGTCGGCGGTGACATAGCCGTTGGCCGCCGCCCGATCGTACAGAGCGAGAGCGGATTCCAGGTCGTCCCGCTGCCAATAGGCGACATCGGCGAGGCCGGCATAGGCCTCGCCGAAGCGGGGGCCTTTCTTCACGCGCCTGAGCTCGAGGGCCTTCTCGTACTCCGACGCGGCGGCCGCGTAGTCGCGCTCCGCCCCGATCCACTCCTTCGCCTGGGCGAGGAACCTGGCGCGCCATATGAGACTGTCTATATACATCCCCGTTCGCCTGCCGCCGAGTCCCGGAAGGGCCGCGAAGGCGCTTATGGCGTTGTCGAGCGCCTTCCGCTCCTCGGTCGGGTCGCCCATCCGATCGAAGTAGCGGGCGAGGTGATAGTGCGACTCGGGGACGGCGGGGTCCTTCTTCGCGGCGCTCAGGAGAATGTCCCGGACGTCGTCGATCATGTCCTTGTCCAGCAGGTAGCCGCCGAGCTCGGCGAGGACCTCCGCGCTCAGGGCTTCCCTCTTCGGGTCCGCCAGGAAGTGAGCCTTGAGAGGCAGGACTTCGCTCAGGCGATCGACGCGGATGAAGTAAAGCAGCATCCGCTCGAGGTAGGTATCCTTGTCGCCGTAGCGCTCTATGAGCGTGGCGTAGGTTCTCCGGGCGTCTTCGTACCTGGACGGAGCCTCTTCGGCCCAGTCAAGGTAGACATCGCCGAGGAGGAGGAGGCCCGCCTCGTTGAAATAGTCCCAGGAAAGGAGTCCGGTCATCCCTCGCGTGGCGTCCGACTTCTCGCTCCTGGGCGCGCCCTTGAGGACTTCGACGGCCTCCTCGTACTTGAGCTGCTCGCGCTCGAGCCGGGCCCACGCGAGGATGCCTTCCTTTTCCTTGGGATGGGCCTCGATGAGGGACGCATACTTCTTCTCGGCCAGGATGTATTGGCGCTTGGCGGCGTAGGCCTCGGCGTAGCGGTAATACCAGGGCACGAATTCGCGCATCTCGGTCGCCTTCTCGAAGTCCGTCTCCGCTTCGGGATAGCGATCGTCGGCGATCCGCTGGTAGCCGGTCCGATATAGGGAGTCGGCGGCCAGCGGGACGTAGATGTATCGCCAGCCGAGATATCCGAGGGCCGCGGCTGCGGCGAGGACGAGGAGGCCGATCCTGAATACGGGCAGGAGCGTATGGACGAGGGCGTAGGCGAGGGTCCCCTTCTCGGCTTCCAGGGCGGCGCCGGTCCGCTTCTCCCGGCCCTTGGGGATCGGGATATGGCGCTTGAGGATGCGGCCGGCGAGGAGGGCGACTTCCTCCGCGTCCATCCCGTCTACGAGGGCCCAGACCAATTTCGACTGTTGAGCCTCGCCGCCGCGCTCGTTCGCGAGGATGTCCTCGACGGCGATTCTCAGGTTGAGCGGGAAGGAGAGAAGGGAATCCTGCAGGCTGTCGACCTGCGCCTCGGAAAGCTCGACAGGCTTGAATTTCTCCGCGGGGGCTCGGACGGGAGGAGCCTTCGCCTTGGGAGGCGGCTGCCGGGGAGGCCCGCCTTCCGCGCCGGTCGAGCCGAAGTCGCCCCAATCCTGATCTATCTTGAAGGTATCGGCTATGGGAGCTTCTTCGCTCAGGGCCGCTATCTCGGAATCGAGATCGCGGCCTCCCCCTCCTCCGAGATCGGAAGCGGGGCCTTCGCCGCCGAACGCGGAATCGCCGAACGCGCCGCCGAATCCGGCGCCCTCGCTCGGCTCCTCGAAGCTGAAGGTCTCGAATGCGTCCTCGCCCGGCTCGGGCGTACCGAGGCCCAATGCCTCGTCGGGAGCCGGAATCTCGGGCCCTTTCTCGGCCTTCGAGCTCGAGTCCAAATCGGGTATCGAAAAAGTCTCGCCGAGGGACTCCGGGATCCCTAGAGCCTCTTCCGCGGCAGGCGCCTCGTCCGCAAGCGAGATATCGGGAATGGAGAAGTCCTCGGCTCGCGAGCCTGCGCCTTCCGCCGGGCCGCCCTCAGCCGGGAGCTCGGGCGGCGCTTCCTCCAGGGGGAGGGCTTCGAGGGCCTCGTTGCCTTCGGCGGGCTCCGGAGCTTCTACGGCGGGCCCCGCGGGGAATTCAGGTGTCTCGAACTCGAAGACTTCGCGCTCGGCCGGCTCGACTGACGCGGCTAATGCCTCGTCTTTTTCGATCCCTCCCGGCATCGATGCCGCCGCGAGCCCCGTTTCGCCTGCGGCGGACTCCATGTCGAAATCCGGTATCGAGTCGAGGTCGAGCGGTTCGGCCGGTTGGGGGCCGAGCTCTTCTCCCTCGGCGGAACCCAGGAGGGTGGAGATGTCCTCGTCGACGGGCGCGGCGTCTTCCTCGCGGTCGATCGGGAGATCTTCGAGAAGAGCGGCGAAATCGGGGGGCATCCCCTCTTGCTCTTCCGCGGACGGAGTCTTTCCGGTCGCGCGGGCGCCGAAGGAAGACGGCGCGGCCTCGCCGGTCGCCGCGGCGCCTTCGGGCGGAGTGATGATCTCGGGCTTTTCGCCCCAGCGCTCGAGGACCTCGGCCTCTTTGGACAGGGAAGCGAGGTCGCTCTTGAATCGTTCAATGTCCTGAAGCCTCGGCATGGATGTCCTTGTCTATAGGGCATAATTGAAACTCATTTCGCGGAGCGAAGACGAGTTTTCCCCTTAGACTTCGCCCTCAGGGAACCAGCCCCGACAATTATAATCGAGGTTCCCTATATTAACGGACAATCCGGCCTTTAGTGAAGTAAATAGCCTTTTCGGGAATCGGTTATTTCTGAATGCGCTTGAGGCGGGGCCGCGACCGCGCCGATATTCTAGCCGTGACTCCCGCAAAATGTCTCGCCTTCGGGGCCGTCATGGCCCTGGGATTCTCTTCGATGCATGCCCAAGCGGGCGCGGGCGCCTCGCAACCCGAGCCCGCCGGCCGCGTCATCGAGTCCTTGACCCTGCATCTCGAGCTCGCCGGTCTGAAGGCGGCGAAGGCGCCCGAGGTCTTCGAAGGCGAGCTCGTCCTTTCGGTCTCCGGTCCCTACCGCTCCGTCGCCGCGGCCTTCGCGCACGAGGGCTTCGCGACCCTGCACGCCTACGAGCGAAACAGGCAGGGGATCTTCGTCCTGGCCTATCCTGTTCCCCTCAAGAGGACCGAGCCGCTCGAGTACCGCATCGTCGCCGACGGGGTATGGACTCTCGACCCCTCCAATCCGGAACGACGGTCCGACGCCGCGACGGGCGTCGATGTCTCGGTGGCCCAAGTGCCCTATTTGAGCGACCTCCACCTCGGCGTGTACCGGCTCCTCGACGAAGACGGCCGAACGGCCCGCTTTCTCTTCCGCGGCGCGAGCGGTGAGGCCGTGACGGTCTGCGGCGACTTCGATAATTGGGATCCCTTCATCCACGAGATGTCCGAGACGAGCCCCGGCTTGTATCGGCTCGATCTGCCTCTACCTCCGGGCAGGCATTATTACGCCTTCGTCTATCGCGGCGAGGAGCTGCCGGATCCTCTCAACCCGGTCAAGGCCGCGAATGGGGACGGCAAGGTAGTTTCGGTGCTGGTCGTGGCCAATTGAAGGATCCGGGCTCGCAAGCGAGGATCGGGCCCTCCCGGGCGACGGCGAGCAAGGCGCCTTAGCGAACGATCCCGCACCTTCTCAGCTCCGCGAGGGCGTTCTCGGCCGTCCTACGGCGAAGGTCGGCGATCGATTCCCGCGAGGCGTAGGCCGAGTGGTCGGTGAGCACGACTTCGGGCATCGCGCGCAGCCTGCTGCCCGAGGGCAGGGGCTCCGCGGTGAACACGTCGAGCCCGGCGCCGCCCAGCCTCGCCGCCGACAGGGCGTCGGCCAGTGCTTCTTCGTCGATGACCGCCCCGCGCGAGGTGTTTATTATCGTCGCGTCCCGCTTCATCAGTCCGAGTTCGCGCGCGCCTACTATGCCGCGCGTCTCGGGCTTCAGCGGAAGGTGGATGGAAACCCAGTCGGAGTCGAGGAACACCTCGTCGAAGGCCGCGGGCCGGACGATCGCTCCCAGCGCGGCGGCCGCGCCGCCGACCGCCGCGTCGATGCGCGCGGCGCTGATCCGCGGGCTCCAGACGAGGATCCCCTGGAATCCGAGACCTAGCGCTGCCCCGGCGAGGGCCTTGGCCGTGCCTCCGAATCCCAGGATGCCGAGCGTGGTGCCGGCGACCCGCCGCCCGGCCGCCGGCACGTTCCAGGCGCCCTCGCGCACGGCCCTGTCGCGTCGGGGAATTGCCCGCGCGCATGACAGGATGAGGCCAAGAGCGTGCTCGGCGACTTCGCGGTCGCAGTAGCCGGGCACGTTCACGACGGCGATGCCGCGACGCCCTGCTGCCTCGAGATCGACGTTGTCGAGGCCTACGCCGTATCGGGCTATTACGCGGCAGCGCTCGAGGGACTCGATAGCGGCCGCGTCGACCCTCGCCATGTTGACGAGGAGGGCGTCCGCCTCGCGGCCCGCCTCGGCGACCTCCGAGGAGCTGCGGCATTTCGCGACCGCCAGGTCGACGCCGGCGGGGGCGAGAACGGAATTCTCTATCGCCGTTTCGCCGAACCGGTCGTCCGTGATGACGGCGAGCGCGGTCCTCCCGCCTTCGCTCACGAGCGCCTTGTCAGAAGACCGTCGAGGAAGCTGTAGCTCGAGGATAGGGCGCCGAATACGGCTTGCGTGTCCTTCATGCCCGTCGAGATGGTCTCGAGGGAACCCAGGCCTTCGGTCAAGGCGAGGGTCTCTTCCTTTATGGATCCCGATATCTGGGATAGGAGCTGGCTTGCTCCGTCGATGCCTTTGGCGTTCTCCTGGAAGTTGGCCAATACGTCGGAGAACGACGCGCGAAAGCGATCGAGGAGGGCCGTGAACTCCTTCATCGCCGAGTCGATCTGGCCGACCGAGCGGGAGAACTCTCCTATCGTCCTTTCTATCTGCTTGGCGAAATCGCCGGTCTGCCCGGCGAGGTTGCGCACCTCGTTCGCTATGATCCGGAAGCCTCGGCCCACCGCGCCTGCGCGGGCGGACTCTATCGACGCGTTGATGGCGAGGATATTCGTGCGGTCGGAGACGTCCCGTATCGAGAGGGCCACGCCCGCTATGCTCTCGGCCTTCGAGCGCAGTTCATCGAACAGCGCGGCGATGGCCTTCGCCTCGCCGGCCGCGCGATCGACTTCCTCCATCCTCTGGCCTACGGCGCCGTCCATTCCCGCGTTCTTCACGAGGATGCCGGACATCATCCCGTCGATGCGCTCCGCGTTATCCGCCGTGCTCTGGCTCGTCGCGCGTATCTCCTCGAAGGCCGAGACGACGGTGCTGAGGGAGGAATGCACGCCCTCGATCGAGGCGTCGAGTATCTTGAGCGTCTGATCCGTCACCGCCGAGAGGACCACGGATTTGTTGTAGCCCACGGCGAAGCGGTCTATCGCGTCCCGGTAGTTGCCGAGCGTCTCTTCGATCGATTCTTCCATCGCCTTAGGCTCCGAAGATCTCGTCGATCAAGTCGACTCCGCAACGAAGTCCCGCGAGCCAGGAGAGGAAGGCTCCGACCGCGGGACCCCGATAGATGGCGCCGTGCTGCGGCGCGATCATCTCGGGCTCCAGGCGCCTGACGATCTCCACCCATCGTTTCGCTGCCGCGTTGGCGGCTATGTAGCGCTTGTGGAAGCCCTCGACGGAGGGGAGGGCCGATGGGAAGTCGTCGATGAAGAGCCTCTCGCCTCCTTCGGGGAAGACGGCGGTGCCGACGTCGCCCGAGAAGAGGATCCTGGATTTTTCGTCGAAGACGGACCATGTGCCGGGCGAGTGCATGAAGTGGGTGGGCACGAAGCGCAGCCGCGCCCCCGAAGGCAAGGCGAGGGCCCGATCGGGGCGCTCCTCGATCGCGGACACGCGGGAGGGATCGAAGATGCCGAAATGCGGCAGGAAGCGGACCCAGAGGGAGGATATCCAGACCTTGGCCTGGGTGACGCCGAGCCAGAGGGCGATTCCCGAGGAGACGTCGGGATCCTGGTGCGAGAACACTATCCCCTCGATCCTGTCGAGGGAGATGTAGCGGCTCACGCCGGCGACCACCCTCGAGAAGAGATGCACCCCGCCCGGATCGAGGAGCCAGCCCTTGTTCTTGTCGATGACGAGGTATTGCATGGTCTGGACCACTCCCTTGCGGAAGTCGTCGTCGGTCCCGAGCCATATGAACTTGTGCTCGCCGTCGTCGTAGAGGGCCTTGCCTTCGATACCGTGCTCCATTGTTCCTCCATCGCCTTCTATATCGGCTCTTTTCGACCCTGGGCTGAAAGGCTACAATGAGGCGTCGATCGGAGCGATGAATGATAGTAAGCGGCGATCATTGGTTGGACAAGGAGGGCCGGCGCCTGGTCCTGCGCGGCGCCAACCTCGGCGGCGACTGCAAGGTGCCGACGAGGCCCGACGGCGATACGCGCCTGAAGCGGGGCTTCTACGACCGGAAGGGCGTCTCTTTCGTCGGCAGGCCCTTCCCCCTCGAGGAGGCCGACGCTCATTTCTCGCGCCTGAAGCGCTGGGGCCTCGAATTTCATCGTCTCCTCGTCACCTGGGAGGCGGTCGAGCACGACGGCCCGGGGATCTACGACGAGGAGTACCTCGACTACGTCGAGCGCATCGCCGCCAAGGCGGGGGAGCACGGACTCTCCCTCTTCGTCGACCCTCACCAGGACGCCTGGAGCCGCTGGACCGGCGGGGACGGCGCGCCGATCTGGACTCTCGAGGCGGCCGGCTTCGAGCCCGAGCGCCTGTACGCGACCGGCGCCGCCCACCTCAACCAGGAGATGGGAGCCGCCTACCCGCGCATGTCCTGGATCTCCAACTTCGACCGCCTCGCCTGCGCCACGATGTGGACCCTCTTCTTCGCGGGCGACGCCTTCGCGCCCGGCATAGGTCCGGTCGGCTACGGCCCCGACGGCGTAGTCGGGACACGCGATTCCATGCAGGACTTCCTGCAAGGGCATTACACAGCGGCGATGGCCAAGGTCGCCGAGCGGCTGTCGCGTTTCCCCCATGTCGTCGGCTTCGACAGTCTCAACGAGCCGAGCGCGGGCTTCATCGGAGCGGAGAGCCTCGAGAGAGCCGGGACCATGACCTCCCTAGGGACGACGCCCAGTCCCTGGGAGGGCATCCTCGCCGGGTCGGGCCACCCGGTCGACGTCGCAGTCTTCGGGATCCGGGGTCTTTCTCGCAAGCGCGTCGGGACGGCGCGGCTCGGCGCCGAGGGTCTGCGGGCCTGGAAGGACGGCGTGGAATGCGTCTGGCGACGCGCCGGCGTCTGGGACGTCGCCCGCGGCGGCGACGTTCCGGTTCTCCGGCGGCCCGACCATTTCGCGCGCCGCGGCGGCGAGAGCGTCGATTTCACGCGGGACTTCCTGAAGCCCTTCATCTTGCGCTTCGATCGAGGGGTCTGCGCGGCGGGGGGTGCCCGGCGCTTCGTCCTCTTCGTCGAGGGGGTGCCCAACGCGGACAGGCCGACCTGGGAGCCGGCGGACGGAGGGCCGGTCGTCGACGCGACGCATTGGTACGACGACCTCACCCTGGTCACCAAGCGCTGGCTCGGCTTCGCGGCCTACGACGCCCGGCACGGCAGGATCGTGCTGGGATTCGGGAGCGTCAGGCGCTATTTCCTCGAGGCGCTTAAGGAGCTCAAGGAATGGAGCGCGCGGAACATGGCGGGAGCGCCGACCTTCCTCGGGGAGTTCGGCCTGCCCTTCGACCTGAACGGCCGGAGGGCCTACGGCTCGGGCGACTATCGCGTTCATGAACGGGCCCTGTCGGCTTATTATGACGCGGTGGACGCGAGCCTGGTCGACTCGACGATCTGGAACTATGCGGCGGGCAATCGCCACGCGGGCGGCGACCTGTGGAACACCGAGGACCTCTCGATATTCTGCCGCGACGACCTCGAGGCCGGGCGGACGGAGACCGGGGACAGCGCCGACTCGGGCGGACGGGCCCTCCGCGGATTCGTTCGTCCCTATGCGCGCGCCACGGCCGGCGAGATCCTCGAGATGCGCTTCGACGCGCGGCGAGGGCGCTTCCTCCTGCGGTACCGCCCCGATCCGTCGATCGCCGCGCCGACCGAGATCTTCGTGCCCGAGCTCCAGTTCCCGCGCGGCTTCGCCATCGAGGCCGAAGGATGCGAAGTCGAGGTCCTTCGCGGCGCCCTGCTGCTCCGGGCGAGTCCCGGCGCCGCGGAAGCCCGGCTCAGGCTGTCGAGAACGCGCTATCGCTGATCCGCGTCCCGCGGCGCCGCTTGCGGCGACGTCCTTCGCCGCGATACGATGAGCGACATGAAAGGCGTCATCATCGCCGCGGGCTACGGCACTCGATTCCTGCCCGTCACGAAGACGGTCCCCAAGGAGATGCTTCCCGTCGGCACGAAGCCCTCGATCGCCTTTATAGTCGACGAATTCCTCGCTTCCGGCATCGACGAGATCGTCGTCGTCTCGTCCCGGCGCAAGAAGGCGCTCGAGGATTACTTCGACAGGGAGATCGAGCTCGAGGAAGTCTTCCGCCGCGAGGGGAGGACCGACAGGCTCGCCCTCGTCGCCGCCAGCCGGGCCAAGGTGAGCTTCGTGCGCCAAACCGAGATGCTCGGCACGGGCCATGCGCTCCTTCAGGCTAAGAGCCTCCTCTGCGGCGAGCCCTGCGTCGTCGCCTATCCCGACGACCTCCACGTCGGGACGCCTCCGCTCTCGCGCCAGCTCATCGAGGTCTACGAGAAGACGGGCAAGTCGGTCCTCGCGACGATCCTCGAGCCGGGCGACGTGTCCCGATACGGCGTCGTGGGACCGGGGCCCGACGGCGTCTCGGTGAGCTCCTTCGTCGAGAAGCCGGCGCCGGGCGACGAGCCGAGCCACGAGGTCTCGATCGGCCGATACCTCTACACGCCCGAGTTCTTCGACCTCGTCGAGGAGGGCTGGGGCAGGCACGGGGGCGGCGAGTACTTCCACGCCTACGCCATCGAGAGGCTCATCGCGGCGGGCAAGGTCGCATTCAAGAGAGCCTCCGGCATCCGCCTCGACACCGGCGATCCCGCGGGCTATCTCGAGGCGATCCTGACCGACGCGGCCGCGAATCCCGCGCTCCGGCCCATCCTCGAGCGATTCGCCCGCGAGAGGCTCGGCGGGGGAGGCCCGGCCTGAAAGTCGGCCTCGCCCTCGGCTCGGGCGGAGCGCGGGGCCTCGCCCATATCGCCTACCTCGAAGTCCTCGACGAGCTGCGAGTCTCGACGGACGCGATCGCCGGCTCGAGCATCGGCGCCCTCGTGGGGGCCCTCTACGCGGGCGGCATGAGCGGAAGGCGGTTGCGCGACCTGGCCGGGGGCATCACGCTCCGCGACATCCCCAGGTTCCTCGACGCGCCCTCGCTCAAGGAGGCCTTCGGCATAAAGGGGAGGAAGATCGAGGAGTGGCTCCGCGAGATCCTCCCGGTGAAGCGCTTCGAGGACCTGCCCATCCCTTTGAGGGTGGTCGCCACCGACTTCTGGAAGGGAGAAGAGGTCGTCTTCTCCTCGGGCGACATAGCGCAGGCGGTCAGGGCCAGCATCTCGATACCGGGTGTCTTCCAGCCCTACGAACTCGGCGGGCGCGTCCTGGTCGACGGCGGCGTCGTGAATCCCGTACCCTTCGAGCATCTCGACGGTCTCGCCGACTTCGTGATCGCGGTCGACGTGAGCGGGGAAGCCTCTCATGCCGAGGCCAAGGCCCCCGGCCCGGTCGAGACCATCATCCACGTCTTCTCGATCATGGGAAAGGTGATAATGGAGGAGCGGGCCAAGGACGAGAGGATCGCCCTGTATCGCAGGCCCTCGCTGCGAGGGATCAAGACGGGGGACTTCCTCAAGTCCGAGGAGATAATCGATTCCGTGCGGGAGGACGCCGAGGAATTCAGGCGCGAGCTCATCGCCGCGAGGGCGGACAGGATGGCGCGCGCGCGCTGATCCGGGCGCCCCTGCGTCGCCGAGCGCTTCACGAAGCCGCGTTCTTGATATAGAGTATCCGCTATGCGATACAGACAATTTCCGCTCGTCGACGACCTCCAGGTGTCCGCCCTCGGGCTCGGCTGCATGCGCCTGCCCGTCCTGGGCGGCGACGACGCGGCCATCGACGCGGTCTCCTTCGACGCCATGCTCGCCGCGGCCGAGGAAGCCGGGATCAACTACCTCGACACGGCCTACGTCTACCATCGGCAGTCGAGCGAGAAGGCCCTCGGGGCCGCCCTGGAGCGCTCGGGCAGGCGCGACGCATTCTACCTCGCCACCAAGAGTCCGGTATGGATGGTCAAGGAGAGTTCGGACTGGGATCGATACCTCGACGAGCAGCTCGAGAGGCTCAGGACCGATCACATCGATTTCTACCTGCTCCACGGTCTCGGGAGCGAGCGGTGGGCGAAGATCAAGGAGCTGGGCGCCCTGCCCGCCCTCGAGCGAGCAAAGGCGGCGGGCAGGATACGGCACATCGGCTTCTCCTTCCACGACTCGCTGGACTCCTTCAAGGAGATAGTCGACGGCTACGACGGCTGGGAGTTCTGCCAGATGCAGTACAACTACGTCGACAGGAACTTCCAGGCGGGGGAGGAAGGGCTCGCCTACGCGGCGGACCGCGAGCTCGGCGTCATCGTGATGGAGCCTCTCCGCGGAGGGGCCCTCGCCTCGCCGCCGCCCCAGGTCAGGAAGGCTCTCGGCGCCTATCCCACGCCGCGCCTGCCATACGAATGGGCCCTGCGCTTCGTCCTGGACCGACAGGAAGTCTCTCTCGTGCTGTCCGGCATGGCTACGGTCGACCAGATTTGGGAGAATGCGGCGGTCGCCTCGGCCGCCTCCGCCAACTCGCTTTCCTCGGATGAGCTCGCGATCCTCGACGAGGCGCGCAGGATCTATAAGGATCGGGAGCGCGTTCCCTGCACTACCTGCGGGTACTGCCAGCCATGCCCGTCGGGTCTGGCCATACCCGAGCTTTTCGGCATGTACAACGCGGCCTCCATGTTCGATACGCGGAAGGGTACCGCCGATTGGTATAGGAGCGCGTATCTCGCTTCGGGACACGGAGCGGATTCCTGCGCCGGCTGCGGCGAATGCCTGACCAAGTGTCCCCAGGGTATCGAGATCCCGGATCGCCTCGCGGACGCCCACGCCTACCTGACCGCGGGCTAGAAGGCGCGATGGTCGACTCCCTCCATACGACCCTCGAATTCGAGGTCCACGGCTACGATTGCGGCTACGGCGGCCCCTTGCGCGCCTTCGCCCTCGTCAACTTCCTCCAGGAGGCCGCGGGCGTCAGCGCCACGAGCCTGGGCTTCGGGATGGAGGACCTCCACGCGAAGGGCTGGACCTGGATGCTCTCGCGCCTCGACCTTCGCGCGGACGAGCTGCCCCGCGACGGCGAGCGGGTGATCGTACGGACCTGGCCGGCGGGAATCAGCAAGCTCTTCGCGCTTCGTGACATCGAGATGCGGAGGCCCGACGGGAAGAGCCTCGTCCGCGCGGTCTATGCCTACCTGGTCGTCGACATCGCGGCCAGGAGGCCCCTCAGGCCCGCGAGCGTCCTCGGGCAGGTGCCGCCCAGCCCGGGCGATCCCCACCCTGTGCCCGGCTTCGGCTTCGATGTCCCGGAGGCCGCCCAGCCGGTTCCCGTCTTCTCCCAGCGCGTCCGGGGCCGGCACATCGACCACAACGGCCACGCCAACAACGCTCATTTGGTGAATTGGCTGGTCGACGCCGCGTCGGACGGCGAAGCCGGTCTTTCCGCCCTCAGGGTGGAGTTCCTGGCCGAGGCCCTGGAGGGGGACGAGCTCGAGGCGACTCGCGGATACTCTCCGGAGTCGCCGGCGGCCTACTGCTTCGGTCCCGAGGCCGCGGCCAGGACGACCGTTTCGGAGCTGACGCGCAGGGGGGCCAAGGTAGCGCGGGCCCTGGTCGGCAGGAGATAGCCGGCCCCTACTTCCCCAATGCCTTCCTCGCGGCCGCCAATGCCGAATCGTAGTCCGGCTCCGTCGTGATCTCCGGGACCTGCTGCGTATAGGCGACTATGCCCGCGGCGTCCACCACGATCACGGCGCGCGAGAGGAGGCCCGCGAGGGGACCGTCCTTCAGCTCGGCGCCGTAGGCCGCCCCGAAGGACCGGTCGCGCAGCTCGGACAGCGGCACGACCGCGTCGACGCCCTCGGCTTTGCAGAAGCGGGACTGCGCGAAGGGCAGGTCCCTGCTGATGTTGAGCACCGTCGCTCCGCCGAGCTTCTTGATCTCCTCGTTGAATCTCTTGGCGGACAGGGCGCAGGTCGACGTGTCGAGGCTGGGCACGATGTTCAGGATCCTCACTTTGCCGGAGAAGTCCGCGAGCGCGACGTCCGAGAGGTCTCCCTTCGTCAATTTGAATTCGGGCGCCTTGGACCCGACCTTGGGCAGCTCTCCGACAGTATGAACCTGATTTCCCCTCAGGGTGACAGTAGCCATGTTTCCTCCCTATGCCTAGGATAGGAAGCTACTGAAGCGCGGGCCCCGAGGCAAATTGCCCCCATGCCCGGCGGGGAGGCTACATACCGAAGGGGAAGAGGCTTCCCTGACTGTCCCGCAGCCGGTCCTCGACGGTCGCGGCGATCGCCTCGAGGTCGCGGGACTCGGCCACGAAATCGAGGTCGTCCCCCGGCACGATCAGGATCGGGGCGAGGTCGAAACCCTCGATCCAGGACTCGTAGAGCCCGTTGAGGCCCTCGAGGTAGCCGTCGGTGATGGCCGTCTCGAAGCCGCGACCGCGCCTGGCGATGCGCGACTTCAGCGTAGCGGCCGAGGCCCTGATGTATATGACGAGATCGGGCGCGGGGAGCAGGCCGGTCACGTTCTCGTAAAGGCTTCGGTAGGTGAGCCAGTCGCGCTCGCTCATCGCGCCGCTTTCGTAGAGATTGCGTGCGAAGACCTCGGCATCCTCGTAGAGGGATCGGTCCTGGACGATGGAGCGCGGGTCGTCCATCAGCGCCCGATGCGCGCGCAGGCGATGGCTCAGGAAGAACAGCTGCGATTGGAAAGCCCAGGAAGCCATGTCCCGGTAGAAATCCTCGAGGTAGGGGTTCTCGGCGACCGGCTCGAAGCATGGGCGGAAGCCCAGGCGCTCCGACAAGAGGAGGACGAGGGACGATTTGCCGGCGCCTATGTTGCCGGCTACGACCAGGCGCTTCCTCATCGCGTCGGGAAGGGGATACCTTTGATCTTCGCCCGGACGAACGCGCCCGATGCGCTGAGCCGTTCGGGGGACCAGATCCTGTATCCGCCCTCGCCGACGACGTCGGGCGCGAGGGGCGTCCCCGCCTTGAAGGCGGCCGAAGTCTCGTCCTTGTCGGAGAGCGACCAATTGACCCAGCTGATCCCGCGGTCATCGAGGAATTTCAGCCACTCCTCGGACGACTCGATGTAGGGCCCGCCCGTGCCGTTCGCCTCGCTGGTACCCCACTCGGAGCAGAAAACCGCGGCGCCCTCGGCCAATGCGCGCGAGATCTTGCCGCGCAGGATCGAGCCGTGGGTTCCGGCGTAGAAATGCACCGTGTACATGAGGTTGGCGCCGACGACGGGGTCGTCCGCGGCGAAATCCACGTCCTGGCTCCACGTACCGGAACCGATGAGGATGATGCCGACCGGGTCGACGGCCCTTATCGCGGCGACGAGCCTGGAGGCGTAGGGCTTGAGGTCCTTGGGCCAGGTGAGCTCGCCGTTCGGCTCGTTCATGATCTCGTACATGACGTTCGGTCTCGAGCCGTAGGCCCTCGCCATCTCGCCGAAGAAGTCGGCCGCTCCCGAATAGATCGGATCGTTCGGGTCGCCGGGAGTCAGGACGTGCCAGTCGAGAATGACGTACAGGCCCTGCCGCGTCGCGAGATCGACCCCTTCGGCCACGAGATCCTTGAGCTCGGGATGGGCAGCGTAGCCCCCTTCGCCGACGTATAGGGCGAGCCGGATCACGTCGCAGCCCCAGTCGCGCGCCAGGGCGGCGAAGGAGTCCTCGTTGATTATGCCGCCGTACCATTGCAGGCCGGCGCTGCTCATGCCCCTGAGCTGGACGGGATCGCCCCTCGCGTCGCAGAGCCGCGCGCCGACGACCTGCAGCCTGCCGTACTTCTCGACCGGAGTCGGCGCGGCTTCAGTCGTTTCCGCGAAGGCCGCCGCCCCGATCAGGAAGGCGAGGGCGATCGGCGGGATCGACGCGCGCCGCGGCTTGATTTCCCCGACCCTCATGGCGCCTACCTGCTCTCCGCCCGATCGAGGAGAGGTCTGGGACCCCTCGACCGCTTCTCGAGGGCTCTCCGCATGCTGCCCTCGACTATGTCCCCTATGCGCTCGGTGATCTCGCGGGGGCTTTCGCCCATTCCTGCCCTTATCCAGCGCGCGGCCATGCCCACGAAAGCGAAGTCGTAGAAATCGGCGATGAAGAGCCTTTCGTCCATGGGAACATCCAGGCCGCCCGAGACCTCGTTCACCACGCCCATGATGAGATCGTGCGTCGCCTCGAAGAGGTAGCCGGCGAAGGAGTCCTGGCCCGGCGCTTTCAGCGCGTTCACGTAGAACGCCCTATTGTCGACGAGGTAGGAGAATATCCGCGCGATGCCCTCGGTCCAATGCGCATAGTCCCTCGCGTCCGCGATGCCCTCCACGGCCTCCGTCCTGTAGATCCAGTTGACGAGCTCGTACTTATCCCTGAAATGGTAGTAGAAGGTCTGGCGGTTGACCCCGCAGTCCTCTACGATGTCCTTCACGGAAATCCTGGAGAGCGGAGCGACCTCCATCAGGCTCTTGAGGGAGGCCGCCAGGGCCTTCTTCGTGATCCGCGCATCCGGCATGGTGAAATCCCTCGTTGGACAATATTGCCCTCTTGTCGGCATTTTATACAATATCGTCTTTTTGATCATGGCGCGGACCGCCGCGCAGATCGCGGTCTATGAGCTCCTCGGCCTCGACAGGAAGCGCGTCCCTCCGGTACGCCACTACGAGAGGACTATTCGGACGAAGCTGGAGGCCGTAAGGACCGCCTACCGCAAGGGACGCGGCCCCGCTTGACTCCGGACGGCAGCCGGCTTATGGTTTTCCGCGGGAAATCCAGTAATAAAGTCTTCGCGCGCTGGAGAGATAAATGGAGATCAACGCCAACTCGTTTTCGCTCAGGGGGGAAAGCGGGCTCGTCAAGATCGTGAGCGACTCGATTTTCGTCCCCCGCGCCCCGGCGGAGGCCTGCGAGGACGAGGCCGAGTGCGACGTCATCGTCGAAAGCAACGGATTCAGGGTCAACAAGGCCGCGACGCTGAAAATGAGCTCCATCATGGCCTTCCTCGTCGATCTCGGGGACGTCGCGCGACGCCGGTCCGGAACCGCGGAATTCCTGGGCGCGGAGGGCGATTTGTCCATCGTGCTCGTCTGCGACGGAGAGGCGAGGGTGGAGTGCCGGATGAGCGACCGGAACGAGGGTAAGGAGAATTCGGTCCGGGTGAAGTACCCCATCGAGCCCTCGTACTTCGAGGAGCTGGAAGCGGAGCTGGCGGCGTTCCGCGAGTATTCCGCTACGGGCGCGTGAACCTGGGCGCGCCCGATGCCTCCGCCCTGGCGATCTGATAGTCCTGCAGGGCCGCGAAGGCGTCGAGAAGCCTCAGCTTGTCGGGGTACGAATCGAGGCCCGCCGCCTCAAGGGCGCAAAGCAGCTCGTGGATCGCCTCTATCGTGGCCAGGCAGTCTTCGCGAGGCTGTCGCTTTATCCTCCATCGGCTGGGCTCGCGCGGCTCGAGCCTGATGCGCGGCAGCCGCGATATCCCGGGGCTCTCGCGCAGGACGGCTCGGGAGCAGGCCCATGTCGAATCGATCAGGAACACGACTATGCGCCTTTTCAGGATTTCCTCTCGGGAAAGGCCGAGACCGACTCCGACGGCGACGCTCAGGTCGGTCGCGGAGGGGCCCGGGTACAGGAGGAGGCAGAGGTTCTCCGGGTCCTCGGAAAGCTGCCGCACTCGCGGATGGCCGTCGAAGGCGATGCCGGAGTGTATCTCGCAGTTCGCGAGATTGAGGCAGGCGAGCCTGCCCGTCCCGGTCTTCTGGCGCCGGTATTCCTTCGGGTGCGTCAGGAGTACGATGCGCGACTTCGTGGCCATCGGAGGCTCGGCCGGGCAAAGACAGGCCGCCCGCGGCCTGCGGCAGCGCGGGCAGTATTCGCGGCTCACCGGCGCTCGCCCGAGCGGCGGCGCAGGACGTCGAAGAAATCTCTCAACTCGGCCTCCGGGCGGGTGCTTCCGTTCCACGAGATTCGCACGAAATACCGATCGCGGCAATGGGAGCCGCCGCCCGGGGGCCCATGCCGCTTGAACGGCCGGGGACCATCGTATAGAGTGGCCGCCTGCGGCTTTCGCCGCGCGGCAGGAGGGGACGTGGAGGAGATACGCTCGGTCTTGGTCGTTGGCGCAGGCGCCGTAGGCGCGGCCGTCGCCTCGATAATCCAGGCGGGCGAGCCGGGGTCGCTTGGAGTCCTCGCCGATGGCTCGCGCATATCGCGCTACGCGGCCGAAGGATTCGTCATCAACGGCCGCCGATTCGACTTTCCCCTCGTTTCCGGCGAGAGCCCGCCCGCCGCGGGAGACGAGCCCGACCTCGTAATCCTCGCCGTCAAGAACCAGCATTTGAAGAGCGCCATATCAGGCATGGCGCCTTTCGTCGGCGCCCGAAGCCTCGTGCTTTCGCTTCTCAACGGCATCTCCAGCGAGGACGAGCTCGCCGCCGCCTTCGGGCGCGAAAAGGTCCCCTACGCGATGATCCTGGGGATCGACGCGGTCCGAAACGGCAACGCCATCAGCTTTTCGGGAGCGGGAAAGATCCACTTCGGGGACGCGCGCAACCGGCCCGGCGCCTGGAGCGAGCGAGTAAGGCGCATCGCTTCCTTCTTCGACAGATGCGGAATCGGCTACGTCGTGCCCGAGGACATGATCCGATCTCTTTGGTACAAGTTCATGATCAACGTCGGCATCAACCAGGCTTCCGCCGTCCTCCGCGCGCCCTATCGCGTCTTCCAGCGCGTTCCGGAAGCCAAGGAGGCCATGTACGGGGCCATGGAGGAGCTTATCGCCATCTCGCGCGTCAAGGGCACCGGTCTCACCGAGGCCGACTTCGACTCGTGGTTCGCCACGCTGCTCGGACTCCTGCCCGAGGCCAAGACTTCCATGCTCCAGGACGTCGAGGCGCGGCGCGAGACGGAGGTCGAGGCCTTCGCGGGGAGGGTGATCGCCCTCGGCGAGGAGACCGGCGTGCCCACTCCCGTAAACCGCCTATTCTTCAACCTGATACGGACGATGGAGCAGTCTTACTGAGCCGTGCTATCATCGGGCATGGCGCCCTCGATCCTCTGGTACGACCTCGAGACTTTCGGCCTCGAGCCGCGCTGCGACCGGATAGCCCAATTCGCGGCCGTCCGGACCGACGAGGGCCTCGCGCCGCTGGGGGAGAAGACCCTCCTCTACTGCAAGCCGACGCCCGACTACCTTCCCAGCCCCCTCTCCTGCCTCGTCCACGGTATCACGCCGCAGTACGCCTCCGAGGCCGGCCTCACCGACTACGAGTTCGCGAAGGCCCTGCGCGCCGCGATGGGCGCTCCCGGAACGACGTCCGCGGGCTTCAACTCCCTTCAATTCGACGACGAATTCGTGCGCAGCCTCCTGTACCGGAACCTGTTCGATCCCTACGAGCGGGAGTGGCGCAACGGCAACAGCCGCTGGGACCTGATCGACCTGATGCGCGCCGCCCGCGACCTCAGGCCGGAGGGCATCGTGTGGCCCGAGGACGAGGGAGGCAGGCCGATCTTCACCCTGGTCGCCCTCGCCCGCGCGAACGGCATCGCACACGAGTCGGCCCACGACGCGATGCACGACGTGCTCGCGACCATAGAACTCGCCCGGCTCCTCCGCGCCCGTCAGCCCAAGCTCTACGAATGGTATTGGACGCACAGGACCCGCGATTCCCTGCGGCCCCTCGTGGACCTCGTCGAGCGTACGCCCCTCGTCCACGCGTCCGCCGGCTACACGTCCTCCAAAGGCTGCACCACTCTCGTGGCCCCGCTCGCCCTCGACCCCGAGAACCGCAATCAGCTCATCGCGATCGATCTCCGCTTCGACCCTTCCACCGTGATCGGGCTCGGGGTCGAGGAGCTCCGCAGGCGGGTCTTCACCAGGAAGGCCGAGCTCGACGAGGAGCGCATTCCGCTGTCGCGCATCCGCCTCAACCGCTGCCCTTTCCTCGCTCCCATGGGCACCTTGAGCGATTCGGCCGCGGCCAGGCTCGGCATAGACCGGGCGGAATGCCGCCGGCACCTCGAGGTCATAAAGAGCGAGCCGGAGCTCCTGCAGAAAATGGCGGCGGTCTTCGAATCGCGGGAGTCCCAGGCGTCGGCCGGGTCCAAGGGCGCGGAGGAAGCCGAGGATCCCGAGCTCCGCATATACGCCGGCAGCTTCTTCCCCGAGGAGGACGCTGAAGCCTTCGCGACCGTCCATGAGCGCATAGCCGGCGTCGGCCCGGCCTCGGCCAAGGCCGCCCTCTACCGCATGAAGTTCGCCGACGACAGGCCCGCGCAGCTGCTAAGGCGCCTGTACGCGCGGAACTTCCCCGAGGCGCTCGGCGAGCGCGAGAAGGCGAGATGGCGCGCGTTCTGCGCGGGCAGGCTGCAGCTGCCGCCCCTCCCCGGCGTCACGGACCTCGCGACCTACGGCAAGATCGTGGCCCAGCGCCTCGACCGACCCGATACGCCCGCGCGCGAGAGAGGCCTCCTCATGGAGCTGCTCGCGTACAAGTCCGCGCTCGAGAGGGAAGTCCTGGGCTACGCCGGAGCCTGAGCCCCTACTGGACGAGCTCGTCGCCCTCGCCGCGGGATATGATGATCTCGCCGGTCTCCTCGA
>CAZBGA010000042.1:0-32393 GCA_964491385.1 uncultured Treponemataceae bacterium
CCACTCCCGAACTCTCCTTCGCGATCCGCCGGCTCGGGGCCGACACCGGCATCGTCGTGACCGCCAGCCACAACCCGCCCAAATACAACGGCTACAAGGCCTACTGGGGCGACGGCGCCCAGGTCATCCCCCCCCACGACGAGGGGATAATCCGGATGGTGGAGGCGGTGACCGAGGTCAAGACGATCTCCAGGGAAGAAGCCCTCGCGAAGGGATCCATCGTCGTCATCGACGAGGAGGTAGACGAGCCCTACGTCGCGATGGTCAAGTCCAAGCTCCTCCGCCCCGAGCTCATCAAGAAAATGGCCGGCGAGGCCAAGATCGTCTATACGCCGCTGCACGGCACGGGCGCCCTCCACTTCGAGCGCGTGATGAAGGACCTCGGCCTGTCGGTGGTCACGGTGCCGGAGCAGCGCGAGCCCGACGGGCGCTTCCCGACCGTCGCCTTCCCCAACCCCGAGGAGGCGGCCGCGCTCAAGCTCGCCCTCGAGCTGGGCGCCAGGGTCGAGGCCGACGTCGTGATGGCGAACGACCCCGACGCCGACAGGCTCGGCATCGCCGTTCCGGATCCGAAGGGCCGCTTCGTCCTGATCACGGGGAATCAGCTCGGCTCCCTGCACCTCGACTACGTCCTCCTGACGCGCAAGGAGCTGGGCCTCATGCCCGCGAGGCCCGCCAACGTGAAAACGATCGTAACCACCGACCTCCAGGCCCGCATCGCCGAGAAGTACGGCGCTACGTGCTTCGAGTGCCTCACGGGTTTCAAGTGGATAGCCGACCTCATGCGCCGCTTCGAGTCCGACCGCGCGGGCCCGGCGAGCGGGGGCTACGAGTACGTCTACGGCACAGAGGAGAGCTACGGCTACCTCGTCGAGAACGAGGTACGCGACAAGGACGGCATCTCGGCCGCCGCCCTCACGGCCGAGATGACCCTCTACTGGCGATCCAAGGGCAAGAGCCTGCTACAGCGTCTCGACGAGCTCTACGTCGAGTACGGCTACTACGAGGAGAAGAGCATAAACAAGTACTTCGAGGGACCGACCGGCATGGACGTTATGAAGGGCATCATGGGCGGCTACCGGAAAAGTCAGCCCGCGGCTTTGGGCGGGATCGCCGTGTCCCGCGTCCGCGACATAAGAACGGGTCTAGAGTGGCCCGCGGGCAAGCCGGGCGCCGCGACGAGGATCGACCTTCCGCCGAGCGACGTCATCCAGTGGATACTCGAGGACGGGACCAAGGTGACGGTCAGGCCCTCGGGCACCGAGCCCAAGATCAAATTCTACGTGCTTCTCCGCACGGAGCCGAAGGGCGGGGCGATGGGCATGCCGGCCGCGCGCGAATCCTCGGCCGCGAAGGCGGAGGCTATCGCGGCGGACATCAGGAAGGCGATCGGCGCGTGACCTTCGTCGCCCTGGATTTCGAGACGACGGGGCTCGACAGCGAGATCGGCCGGGTGGTCGAGATCGGCGCCATACGCTTCGCGACGGGGCCGGGGAGCTGCGTCGAGGAGGCGTCGCTGGCCTGCCTCGTCGATCCCGGCATGCCTATACCTCGCCAGGCGAGCGCCATCCACGGGATATCGGACGAGGACGTGGCCGGCTCGCCGTCGTTCGGCGAGGTCGCGCCCGCCCTCCTCGCCCTAGCCGAGGGCGCGGTAATCGTAGCGCATAACGTCCGATTCGATCTGTCCTTCCTCGACGCGGAGCTCTCCCGCCTCGGCCTCTCGCGTCCCGAGGCCGCGACGCAGGACACCGTCGCCTTGGCGCGGCGGGCCTTCCCGGGCCGGGCGAGCTATCGCCTCGGCGCCATCGCCTCAGCCCTGGGCATCGATGCCGGCTCCGAGCATAGGGCCCTGGACGATGCGAGGACTTGCATGCTGCTCTACCGGGCCTGCGCGGCTCGCCTAGCCTGAGACGGCGTCCCGCCCGGGCCGCGCCTCGCGCGACCCACTTGCGGCCTCGGACTCCTCCATGATAGTTTGCAGGCCTACCGATCGGAGGAGCGGTCCCCATCAGTATTCCGGAGCAGGGCTGGCCGCCCGTCGATGCCGGAGGAAAGGGGAGGATCGCCGAAGGGCGCTCGCACGGCCGTCGCGCGCGCCTTGGACGTAGAGGCCAATACCCTACGGCTGTCGCGGCCCCCTTTGGGACCGCGGAGCGCCATCGGAATTCGCGCCCAGCCGGACCGCCCCTCGGCCGACGGCCGCGAATTTCATGGGATCTCCATCGGATTGGAGGTCCTTCGTGACCAGCCTTCAATCCGTGGAACGCAGCGCCCTTCGCCTCACGGCAGAGCTCTGCGCCACGTATACGCCAGCCGGCCGTGAAGCGGCCGCGCTTCCCCTCCTCGAGTCGGAGCTGCGGCGCCTGGGCGCGAAAGTGAGCGCCTTTCCCCTGGGCGAGGGCCGCGCGAACCTCCTGGCGACCTGGGGCGAGCCCCGCGTCCTATTCAGCGGACATCTCGACGTCGTCCCCCCCGACCTGCCCGTCCGCCTTACCGAGCGCGGCGTCGAAGGCCGCGGCTCCTGCGACGCGAAGGGTCAGATCGCCGCCCAGCTCGCGGCGATAGAGCTCCTTCTCGACGCGGGGCACCGCGACGTCGCCTGGCTCGGCGTCGCCGGCGAAGAGAGCGACTCCGTCGGCGCGGCGGCCTGCACCGCGTTGGCGCCTTCATTCTCCGCCTGCTGTGCGATAATCGTCGGCGAGCCTACTGCATGCACCCTGGCGACGGGGCAGAAGGGCTTCCTTCGGGCCCGCCTCACCTGCAAGGGAAAGACCGCCCACGGCGGCACGCCCGAGCTCGGAGAGAACGCCCTCCTGGCCCTCATGGACTGGATCGCGGCGATACGTGCCGCGGAAGGGACCTCCGACCCCCAGCTGGGCGGGGAGACTTGGAACCTCGGACTCCTCTCGGGCGGCCGAGCGGCGAACGTCGTGCCAGACCTTGCCGAGGCCGAGATATCGCTGCGCACCGTGCCCGGCGGGAAGCTTCGCGCGGCCCTCGAGGCCGCGCGGCCCGCAAAAGGCTCCGTCGATATCCTGGTCGACGATTCCTGGGACTACTTCGACACACCTCCCGGATTCGCGGCCGCCTCCGTGCCCTTCGGCTCCGACCTGCCCGCGATGCGGGCTATAGCCCCGAAAGCCGCCGCCGTCCTCGCGGGCCCGGGAAGGGCCTCGCTCGCCCACACCGGGATCGAGGAGCTGAGCCGCGATGAGCTTTCCGCGGGCATAGTCTTATTCAGGGACCTCGGCCTGTACTACTCGGCTGGCCGATCGTGATAGCCTTCCGTACTTCATCATCAAGGAGAGACAAATGAATCGCATCCCCGTAACCGTACTCGGAGCCACCGGCGTGGTCGGACAGCGCTTCGTGCGCCACCTCGCGGACCATCCGGCCTTCGAGCTCCGCTACGTGGCGGCAAGCGAGCGCAGCGTCGGCAGGACCTACGCCGAGGCCTGCGACTGGCGCCTCCCCGGCGAGCCCTACGCGGGCTTCGGCGGATTGAAGGTCGTCGCCTGCGACCCGTCGGAATCGCCGGCGCCCCTCGTGTTCTCGGCCCTCGACGCCGGCCCGGCTCGCGAGATTGAACCCCTCTACGCGGCTCACGGCTCGATGGTGTTCAGCAACGCCTCGGCCTTCAGGATGGAAGAGGACGTGCCTCTCCTCGTTCCCGAGCTCAACGCGGCCCACCTCGGCCTGCTCGCGGTCCAGCGCAAGAAGCGCGGATGGAGGGGCGGAATAGTCACGAACCCAAACTGCACGACCGTCCCCCTGGCCGGAGCCCTCGGGCCGCTGCACCGCGCCTTCGGCGCCGAGGCGGCGATGGTCGTAAGCATGCAGGCGCTGAGCGGCGCCGGCTATCCGGGCGTCGCCTCCCTCGACGCCGTGGCCAACGTCGTTCCCCACATCAAGGGCGAGGAAGAGAAGGTCGAGTCCGAGTCCTGCAAGATACTCGGGACCTTCGACGGCTCGAGGATAGTGCGCGCGCCCATCGCTATATCCGCGCAATGCAATCGCGTCGAAGTCGTCGACGGCCATATTATCGCGCTCAACCTCAAGCTGAGCGGCGCGCCCGATCCCGCGGCAGTGATCAAGGCTCTCGAGGGGTTCGTGCCCGACACCGAGGGCCTCGACCTGCGCACCGCGCCGAAGCGCTTCCTCCAGGTGAGGATGGAGGCGGATCGGCCCCAGCCTCGGCGCGACGCCGAGGAGGACGGCGGAATGCGCATCATGATCGGACGCGTCAGGGTCTGTCCCGTATTCGGGATCAAGATGATCGCCTTGGGCCACAACACGGAGCGCGGCGCGGCGGGAGCCTCCGTGCTCAACGCGGAGCTCGCCCTGGCGAAGGGCTACCTGTGATCGGACCGGTGGTCATGAAGTTCGGCGGCACTTCGGTCGCCGACGCCGGTCGCCTCCGCGGAGTGGCCGACCTCGCGGCCGAGCGCGCCGTGTCGGGCGTCCTCCTCGTCCTCTCCGCCTTCTCCGGGGTGACCGACGGCCTCTTCGAGGCCGGCCGGGCCGCGACGGCGGGGAACGAGGCCGCGGCGCTCGCCCTCCTAGGCGAGATGATCGAGCGTCACAGGCTGGTCGCCTCTGAGCTCCTCGGTCTCCCGAAACGCGCCTTGCCGATCGAAGTCGAGGCGACTCTCGCCGCCGCCGAGTCCGACCTCGGCGCCGTGCTCATAGGCGCCGCCCTCCTTCGTGCTCTCCCCGAGAGGAGCCTGGATATCCTCGCGGGACGCGGCGAGCTCCTGTCCTCGACCATCCTCGCCGCCTTCATCGGCGCGCCGTGGATCGACGCGAGGACGGTGATCCGCACGGACTCGCGCTTCGGGTCGGCTAAGCCTCTGACGGAAGCGATAGCCAGGCTCGCCGCAGAGAAGGTGCTGCCCCTAGTCGGCTCCGGCAAGATCGCCGTGACCCAGGGCTATATCGGAGCGGACGCCGCGGGAGCGCCGACCACCCTCGGCCGCGGCGGCTCGGATTACAGCGCCAGTCTCTTCGGCGCCGCGATAGGCGCTTCCGAAATCCAGATATGGACGGACGTCGAGGGCATACTGACCTGCGACCCCCGCGTCGTGCCCTCAGCACGGCCCGTCGAGCTCCTCGGCTACGACGAGGCCGCCGAGCTCGCGGCCTTCGGCGCCAAGGTCCTCCACCCGGCGACCATCCTGCCGGCGGTCGAGCTGGGTATACCGGTGACGGTTCGCAACAGCATGGTCCCCGACGGGCGCTTCACCACGATCTCGCGCGAATCGGCCTCCGGGCAGCCGGTCACGGCCCTCGCCTCGCGGGGTCCGGTCACCGTCATAACGGTGCGAACTCCCCGCATGCTCGGCGGCGCGGGCTTCCTGGCGAGCATCTTCGAGGCTTTCGGCAGGCGAGGGGTGAGCGTCGACCTGGTGTCCACCTCCGAGGTGAGCGTCTCGGCCACCGTCGACGGCAAGGCGGACGTGGACGAGCTGGCCAAGGACCTCGCCGAGCTCGGCGAAGTGAGGATCATGCGGGATCGCGCCGTCGTCGCCCTCGTCGGCGAGCGCCTGCTCAAGACCCCGGGCGTGCCGGGCAGGGCATTGGGCGCCCTTTGCGACATCAACGTCGAAATGATCAGCCTGGGCGCGAACGAGATCAACCTGAGCCTAGTGGTGGAGGGCGGGCAGGCCGCCGAGGCGCAGCGGCGTCTCCATGCGGCCTTCTTCGAGAGAGGATAGGAGGGATCATGAAGATCGGCATATTCGGCAGAGGCAGGCTCGGCAGCGCGGTCCAGTCGCTCGCCTCGCGGGAGAAGGATCTCGAGATCGCCTGGTTCATAGACAAAGGGGAGGAGCCGACCGGCCCGGTCGACGTCGCCCTGGACGCCAGCGCGGCCGAGGCGGTCGGCGACCATGTCGGATGGGCCTTGGAGGCGGGGACGGACCTCGTGATAGCCGCCACCGGATGGGACCGCTCCCTTCTCGATCGGCCCAGGATAATCGACGCGCGCAGGGGCGTCCTATATTCGCCTAACTTCTCGCTCTCGGTGGCATTCATGCGCAGGACCTCGCTCGCTCTCGGACGCTTCGCCGCTCTGGAGTCCGACAGCACGCTCGCCATCGTCGAGAGGCACCACTCGGCCAAGGCGGACGCGCCGAGCGGGACCGCGAAGCTCCTCGCCGAAGCCCTCGTTCAAGGCTGCCCGCGCTACTCGGGCTGGAACCAGGGTCGGGCCGAGGAGGGCAAGATAAACATCGCGAGCCTCCGAGCCGGCTCGGAGATCGGCTACCACGAGATCAGGCTCGAGACGGGCGCCGACTCGATAGTCCTCTCGCACAAGGCCGAGTCGCGCGAGATATTCGCGAAGGGTGTCCTCGTCGCCCTCCGATGGATCCGAGGCCGCGTGGGCCTCTTCACCTTAGACGATCTCGCCGCGGACATGATCGACCCGCTATTCAATACCTGAGGAGAAAGCGATGGACAAGGAAAGACTGCGGGGCCTGGGCGTCGCCCTCGCCACGCCATTCAAGCCCGCCGAAGCTCGGGGACCCGCCGGTTCCCTTCCCGAGACATTCGGATCCGGCGAAGTCGACATTCCCGCCTTCAGGGCCCTCGTCTCCCGCATGGTGGAGGCCGGGGCGGACTTCCTCGTGGCCCTCGGGTCTACCGGCGAGGCCGCGACCGTCACGGACGCCGAGCGGGATCTCATTTTGAAGGCGACGCTCGAGGAGGCCAAGGGCGTACCGGTCATCCTGGGAACCGGGCACAACTCGACCGCCAAGGCCGTCGAGCTCTCGGCCCGCGCGGCGAGGCTCGGCGCCGACGGTCTCCTCGTCGTGACGCCCTACTACAACAAACCGCAGCCGGCCGGGCTCGAGGCTCATTTTCGAGCAGTGGCCGCGGCCGGGCTGCCGATCATCGTCTACAACGTACCCGGACGCACGGGCCTGAACCTCCTCCCGAAGGACCTCGCCCGTCTCTGGGGAATTCCCCAGGTCGTCGCCGTCAAGGAGTCTTCGGGGAACCTGGCGCAGATCGGGGAGATACTCAGGACGATCCCGGACGGCAAGCTCCTCTTCTCGGGAGACGATCCCCTGGCCCTGCCGACGATCGCGATGGGAGGCGCGGGCCTCATCTCGGTCCTCGGGAACATCCTCCCCGCCGAGACCAAGGCTCTCGTCGACGCCGCCATGGCGGGGAGGCGCGATGAGGCGCGGAAGCTGCACGCCCGACTTCTTCCGGTCATCGACGCCCTCTTCCTCGAGAGCAATCCTGCGCCCCTCAAGGCCGCTCTCGCCATCGCCGGATATTGCGGGGACGCCGTGAGGCTTCCCCTTGTGCCGGCCTCGGAGGCTACGCGAGCGAGGCTGTCCGAGGTCCTGGCCGGCTTCGGACTGGGCTCGACAAGGCGCGAATGAACGGTACGGCCTCCTCGCTCGACGAATTCTATTCGCGACCGATGGAGGAGATCCTCGCCGACCCCGGCTTGCCCTCGGCGCGGGAGGAGTTGCTCGAGGCCCTCGAGGCGGGGGAGATACGCTCGGCGTCTCGCTCGCCCGACGGGACTTGGACGGCGAACGTATGGGTCAAGTCCGCGATCCTGGCGGGCTTCAGGTCCACGGGCATGGTCGAACTTCCGGGTTGGCCGGGAGGGGCGGTCGAGAAGACCGCCTACCCGCCCAGGCGCTTCGGAGCCGCGGACGGCGTCCGCGTGGTCCCGGGGGGCAGCTCGGTCCGCAGGGGATCCCACGTAGAGCCGGGCGTGGTGATCATGCCGCCCGCCTACGTCAACGTCGGCGCCTGGATCGGCTCGGGCTCGATGGTCGACAGCCACGCCCTCGTCGGCTCCTGCGCCCAGATCGGCGAGCGCGTGCACCTCTCCGCCGCGGCCCAGGTAGGCGGCGTACTCGAGCCGGCCGGGGCGCGCCCCGTCGTCGTGGAGGACGAGTGCTTCGTCGGGGCGCTCTGCGGCCTCTTTGAGGGAGTCGTCATCCGCTCTCGCGCCGTCCTCGCCCCCGGCACCCTCATCACCGCCTCGACGAAGCTCTACGATCTCGTGAACGGCCTGGAGCTCCTCGGCGAAGTCCCGGAGGGCGCCGTCGTAGTGCCGGGCTCGCGTCCCGCGCGCGGCGAGTACGCCGCCTCGCGCGGCATCGCGCTCTACGCGCCGTGCATCGTGAAATACCGAGACGGTAGGACCGAGGCGGCCACCGCCCTCGAGGAGGCCCTGCGTTGAGCGCGAGCCTGTTCGCCTTTTCCGAAGCCGAGGCCCGGACCGTGGCCGGGAGGCTCGGCGCGCCCTGTTTCGCCTATCGCCTGGACCTCGCGCGCGAGCGTTACGACGCCCTCCGCGCCGTCCTTCCCGAGCGGGCGATACTGGCCTACGCAATCAAGGCCAACCCCGGAGCGAAGCTCGTCTCGGCCTTCGCCGCCAAAGGAGCCTACTTCGACTGCGCCTCTATAGGCGAGCTGGAGCTCGCGCGCGACGTCCTCGTCCCCGGCACCCGTGTCCTCCTGGCCGGTCCGGGCAAGTCGCGGAGCGAGCTCCGAGCGGCCCTCGCGATGGGAGCCAGGATCCAGGCCGACGGGATCGAAGACCTCGAGCGGCTCGATGCCATGCTCGAGGCGGCCGGCGGGCCGGAGAGCGGCCTCGCGTCCCCCCTCTCGATCAGTCTCCGGGTGCAGCCCGGGTCGGGCATCTCGGAAGCCTCGCCGATAATCGGCGGCTCGGCCCCCTCGGCCTTCGGCGTCGACGAGGAGGACCTCACGGCCTTCCTGAAGGAGGCCTCGCGCTTCCCCGGCGTCAGGATCGCAGGACTGCAGATCTTCGCGGCTAGCAACGAGAGAAGGGCCGAGCGCCTCCTGGAGAATCATCGCGCCGCCTTCGCGATATGCGAGAGATTCCAGAGGGAGACGGGTTCGCCCGTCGATCTCGTCGACCTTGGCGGGGGCTTGGGGATAGCCTACGCGGAGGGAGAGTCCGAGCTCGATATCGCCGCATTCGGCGCGGGCCTCGGCGACCTCATCGACGCCAATCCGTGGTTCTCGGGCAGAGTCGTCGTCGAGCCGGGTCGCTGGCTCGCCGGGCCCTGCGGCGTCTATCTGGCGCGCGTCGTCCGTACGAAGACGAGCAGGGGCGAGCGCTTCGCGATCCTCGAGGGAGGCCTAAACCACCTGATGCGTCCCCTCCTCACCGGCCAGAGCTTCCCCACCCTCGCGCTTCGGGAATCCGGCGGGACGCCATCCGCCGCGCGCGTCGCTACTACCCTCGCTGGACCGCTCTGCACCTCCATCGACCGCCTCGGCGCCGCCCTCCTGCCTCCGCTCGAGGCGGGAGATCTGATCATGTTCGGACAGGCGGGGGCCTACGGCTTCACCGAGGCGATGACCGCCTTCCTGGGCCATCCCGCCGCTGCCGAGCATTGGCTGGAAGGCCCGCCCGCCCGAGCCGGCGAGTCCGTGGACCGAACTTCGATTCCCGTGGTATACATGGACCGCGAGCCGGGACCGGCCCTGCCGAAAGGAAAAGCATGACGGAAAAGCGCGTCCCCCTCTCGAAAGCTCGCCTCGAGGAAATCTGCTCCGAGCATCCCACACCGTTCCACATCTACGACGAGGCGGCCATCCGCGACAACGCGAGGAAACTCGTGGATTCCTTTTCCATACTCGGCGACGGTTTCAAGGAGTTCTTCGCAGTCAAGGCGCTGCCCAACCCCTTCATCCTCAAGATCCTCGCCGCCGAGGGCTTCGGCGCCGACGCGAGCTCCCTCCCCGAATTGGTCCTCGCCCGAAAGGCGGGGATCGTCGGCGAGGACATAATGTTCTCTTCGAACGACACCCCTGCGCCCGAGTTCGCGGCGGCTCGGAAGGCGGGCGCCATCGTCAACCTCGACGACATCTCGCATATCGAGCCGCTCGCGAAGGCGGCGGGCATACCCGAGCTCGTATGCTGCAGGTACAACCCAGGCCCGCTCAAGGAAGGCAATGCCATCATCGGCAAGCCTGAAGAGGCCAAGTACGGCTTCACGCGCGGGCAGCTCTTCGAGGGCTACCGGGAGCTAAAGGCGAGGGGAGCGAGGCGATTCGGCCTCCATACCATGGTGGCCTCGAACGAGCTGAACCCGGACTATTTCGTCGAGACGGCCAGGCTGCTCTTCGAGCTCGCAGCCGAGATCGCGAAGTCAGTCGGCATCCGCTTCGAGTTCGTCAACATCGGCGGCGGCATCGGCATACCCTATCGGCCCGAGCAGAGCGCCGTTCCTCTCGGTCGCGTCGCCGAGGGGTTCAAGGCCGCCTACGACGAGATCGTCGTTCCCTCGGGCCTCTCGCCTCTTAAGGTATTCATGGAATGCGGCCGCGTCGTCACGGGCCCGTACGGCTGGCTCATCTCCCGCGTCATCCACCTGAAGAGCACGTACCGGAAGTACGTGGGCCTCGACGCATCCATGGCCAACCTCATGAGGCCCGGGATGTACGGCGCCTACCACCACGTAACGGTGCTGGGCAAGGAGGAGGCCCGGTCGACCGAGACCTACGACGTCACGGGCTCTCTCTGCGAGAACAACGACAAATTCGCGATCGGCCGCGCCCTGCCCTCCGTGGAGGTCGGCGACCTCGTGGCCATCCACGATACCGGGGCCCACGGCCACGCGATGGGCTTCAACTACAACGGCAAGCTCCGATCCGCCGAGCTCCTCCTCCGCGAGGACGGGAGCGTCGTCGAGATCCGCAGGGCGGAGACCATGGACGACTATTTCCGGAGCCTGGATTTCGGGCGCCTCGAGGACTTCGAGGCCGCGCGTCCCGCGCGCTCGGGGAAATGAGGGAAGGGCATGGGCGAGAAGGATTTCGTGACGCGCGTGAGGCGAAACGGCAATTTCGCGAACCTGACCGCGGGCTACCTCTTCCCCGAGGTCGCTCGCAGGAGGAAGGCCTTTCAGGAGAAGAATCCCGGAACCAAGGTGATCAGCCTGGGCGTAGGCAATACGACCGAACCCCTGAGCCCCCGGGTAGCCGAGGGCCTTCGGCTCGGCGCCCAGAAGCTCGCAACGCGCGAAGGCTACTCGGGCTACGGGGACGAGCAGGGCTCCGGCGAGCTCCGCGCCGGAATCGCGGGAAGGCTCTACCGATGCAGGATCGAGCCGCACGAGGTCTTCGTCGCCGACGGAGCCAAGTGCGACATCGGCAGGCTGCAGCTGATGTTCGGCTCGGGAGTTTCGATCGCCGTGCAGGACCCCGCCTATCCGGTGTACGTCGACGGCAGCGTCATCGCGGGCGCGGCCGGCCCCGCGGCCCCAGGCGGCGCGGGCTACTCGGGTATCGGCTATCTGCCCTGCACTCCCTCCAACGGCTTCTTCCCCGACCTGACCTCCTCCCCGGCCGTCGACATCCTCTACTTCTGCTCGCCCAACAATCCGACCGGCGCCTGCGCGACACGGCGGCAGCTCGAGGAGCTCGTGGCCTTCGCCAGGGCGCGCGGCACGATCATCGTCTACGACGCCGCCTACGCCGAGTACATTTCCGATTCCGCGCTGCCGAAATCCATCTTCGAGATAGAGGGCGCGCGGAGCGTGGCTCTCGAAGTCAATTCCTTCTCGAAGCCGATCGGCTTCACGGGAGTCCGCCTCGGCTGGACGGTGGTGCCCGACGAGCTCCGCTTCTCCGACGGCAGCCAGGTGGCCAAAGACTGGAACCGCGTGATGACGACCCTCTTCAACGGAGCCTCGAACATCGCCCAGTACGGAGGGCTCGCCGCCCTCGACGACGAGGGACTCGCCGAGATGCGAGGCTCCGTCGCCTATTACATGGGCAACGCGGCCCTGATCAAGGGATGCCTCGACCGCCTGCGCATCGAGAACTACGGGGGCACGGACGCCCCTTATATCTGGGCGAAATTCCCCGGAAGGAGCTCATGGGAAGCCTTCGAGGATATTCTCGCGCGCTGCGCCGTCGTGACCACGCCGGGCTCGGGCTTCGGCCCGGCCGGAGAGAGCTTCCTGCGCTTCAGCGCCTTCGGCCATCGCGAAGACGTCGAGGAGGCCGTGCAGAGGCTGGAAGCGAGATTGGGTGTCTAGCCTGAACGCGGCTGAGGGTCCCGAGAGCGGCCGCGTTTATTCTCGCGCGTGCAAGGCCTGCGCGGTCGTCGCCGCGCTCATCCTCTTGTTCGGGAGCGGGTGGGCCTCCATTTCCCCATCGGGGAGATCGGTTCCCGCGCGAGCGGCGGTCATGGAAATCGCGGTCATGAGCCGCCTCCTCCGCCCGGAATCGATCGCCGCGGAAAGGGTCGACGAGGCCGCGACGGCCGCCGAGAGACTTGTGAGCGCCGCGCGCCGCGCCGGCATCGATCCGCGCGAGGCGCTCGAGGCCGCCTTCCCGGAACCGCGCCGGATACTCGGCATGCTCGCCCTCGACCGCGACGTCGACGGCTTCCTCGACTACGCGAGCCGCAAGGACGCGCTCGGCGACTATTACGGCGAACAGGCGCGCATCTCGCGCGAGATGCGCCCTCTGCGCGCCCGATACGAGGCCGCTTTCGCGGCGGCGTTCATGGCGGTGTCCGGCTCCGAGCCTGCGACGGGAGCGCCGGCCGCGGTCCCGAGCGGCTCGGGGAAACGCGTGCGTCCCCATATTGCCGCGCCTGGAGACGTATGGCTGCCGCCCGAGAGCGAGCTGCGATTCGCGCATCCCTACGCGCTGGACGTGTTCTTCCGGAGCGTGGAAAGGAAGGGCGACTCTGAAAAGGGTCCGGTTATCCGGGCGCTCTTCCCCGGGATCGTCGTTGCGACGGCTTCCGATTGGTCCGGAGGCCGGGGACCGTCGAATTGGAAAAACGGGGGCTTGAGCCCCGCCGCGGGGAACGGCGTCGTCGTCTACGATCCTTCCGCCCGCGTCTATTGTTCGTACTTTCATCTGAGCTCGGTCGTCCTCAGGACCGGATCGGTCGTCGAGGCCGGCGACGCTCTCGGCCGAGGAGGCAATTCGGGCGTGAACGCTCGAACTCCCGGGCACGGCGAGCATATCCACGTCGAAATTTTCGACGCGGCCCGCGATTCGCCACTTTCTTCTCATAAGATTCTAGAGCTGCTGGAAGAATAATCCTGTGGGCGGGCGACAAGCGTCCCGTCCGTCCTGGCCCTTTCCCCCCTAGGGACCGGAAGTGCGGCGCCGCGTCTTTTCAAGACCCGGTCTCGCTGTTTATAGTGGGCCATGACTTCATCGCGCACATCCTTCGACGTCCTCGTCCTGGCGGGGGACATCGGCGGTACCAACGCCAACCTTGCCCTTATCGGCAAGAAGGGCGGCACCTTCACTATTCTCATGGACAGGCATTACCGGACCAAGGAGGAACCCTCCCTCATAGAGCCTCTCGGGCGCTTTCTCGCGGAGGCGGAACGCGAGCACGAGGGCCTGAGGCCGGAACTCTGCTGCATATCTGGTGCAGGGCCCGTCGCGGACGGGCGCATCGTCCTCACGAACGCGCCATGGGCGATCGACGCCAAGGCGATCGAGTCGGCCTATTCCATCCCTACGACCCTCATCAACGACTTCACCGCAGTCTCCTACGGCGTCCTCCTCCTCGATCCCGCCAATCCCGAGCAGATAACGCGGCTGCCTCACGGCGACGGCTCCCTTCCCCGCCCCCAGAATGGCGTCAGGCTCGTCGTAGGCGCGGGCACGGGCCTCGGCGTGGGCTACGTCGTCAAGGTCCGTAATCGAGTCGAGGCTATTCCCTCCGAGGGCGGCCACGTCACCCTACCCGTCTACGACGACGAGAGTCGCGGGTTCCAGCGCTGGCTCGAGGCGAAGTTCGGCTTCGTCCCGGGAGCCGAGGCCGGCGTCTCGGGACAAGGCATCGGCAACATCTTCGCGTACCTCGCGGAACGCGAAGCAGCGGCGGGCAATCTCCTCGGGTTGACGGCGAAGGGAATCCTCGATTCCCCGGAGGCCGAGCGCCCCGCCCTGGTCGCCCAGGCCGCTACGACAGATCTTCTCTGCGCGAAGTCCATGGACATGTTCGTCAAGCTTTACGCGCGCGTGGCGGCGGACGGCACCGCCTCCTTCCTGCCTTCCGGCGGCGTCTTCCTGGCCGGAGGGATTCCGGCCAAGAACGAGGAGCGATTTCTCGAGGGCGGCCGATTCATGTCCATGTTCGAGCGAAGCTACGCAAAGCATATACGCGCGATCCTCGCCAAGACTCCCGTGATGATCGTGAAGGACTATTCGATATCGCTCTACGGCGCCGCGAACGCTGCAGTGGAATTGGCATGAGGGCTCCGGGCGCCGCCGGCCTGAGCGCCGCTCTGCTCGGGGACATGGCGGCCAAGGGCATCGACGCGGACCTGACCCTGTCCATCCTGGAGGATTACAATTCCGGACTCTACGACTCGGTGAGGCCGGTCGAGGCGACAGGAGTTCCCGCCGTCGACGGACTTTCCGTAGTATCCCTCGCCGCCCCGGCAGGCGGCGGATCGCTCCTCTACTCGGTCGCCTCGCGCGACGCGAAGGAAAGGCTGGGCGCCCTGGGCCTCGGCCTCCCCGCCTCCGCTCGCGAGGGCCGTGCCGGCGAGACCCTGTTCGGGGCGGCCGCCCTCGGGGATATCGGGAACGCCCTGCTCGGGCGCACGGCCTTCGGCGTGCTGAACGGCGGCTCCGCGACGAGCTACGCGGACTCGAAGAAGAACCTGGCCTTCGGGCAAGGCGTATTCGACGCGCTCGCGCCCGCCTACGGGAAGCTCGCTCCTCTTTGCAAGGACGAGCCCAAAGGCCTCACGCCTGCCTATCTCGAGCCGGACGGATCGCCGGGCGCTAGCTTCCTCCTCCTCAAGATGCGCGCGCGCCTCGTCTCCGCCCTCCGCGCGAGGGAACGCGGCGAGAAGACGGACGACTCGTTCATGCCTCTCTTCCAGATGACGAGCGTCTCCAACGACGCGAGGATCGCCCAGGCCTACGACGAGTATCGCGGCCATCCCTTCCTCGCGGCCTTAGGCCGCGATCTCGGCCTCGACGGGGCTCGCTGGAGGACCGGCGTCCAGCCCATGATCGCCGCCTACACACACTCCTCGGAAGGCAGGCCCAAGCGAGTCTTCGATAGGGCGCAAGGCTTTCCCGACTCGGCACTCGCCCTGCCGGGCGGCCATGGCCAATGCTTTCGCGTACTGGCGCCGACCCTTCACGCCCTCCGCGATGCCGGCGCCCGCTTCGCGTACATAGGGAACGTCGACAATCTGGGCTACGTTCCCGACCCGGTCGAGATAGCGATCCTGGCCCTCTCGGGCTTCCCCGCGGCCTTCGACTTCTCGCTCCGGACGCCCGTGGACGTGAAGGGCGGAATACTCGTCGAGACGGCCAACGGCGGACGAACCATCGCCGACATCGGGCCCGCCATATCCTTCGATGAAGTCCGCAGGATCGAAGAGCGGGGCGCCTCGATCCTCTTCAATTGCGCGATAGGCCTCTTCGACCTCGACTGGCTCGTGCCTCGCTTGGACGAGATCGGCCGCGGCCTCCCGGTGCGCTTCACCGACCAGGACAAAGACGCCGGCCGCTACTCCCAGGCGGAGCAAGTCACATGGGAGGTGTCGGGCATCCTGCCGGGCTTCCTGTCCTTCGCCGTCGACAAGTACGACCGTTTCATCGCGGCCAAGCTCCTGGTAGAGACCCTCCTCACTAGCGGCGCGGCGGAGGGCGACGCCCGAGTGCCGCCCGAGCTCGCCGGCACCTCGAGCAGGCTCAAGCACGCCCTCAATCGCAAGCTCTCGGGACCCTACGGTCTGGCGATCGAAGCCGGTCGCTGGTCGCCGTATTCAGGCCCCGAAGATCGATAGGACGGCGAAGTAGAGAAGCATCGCGACGATCCCGATAGGTATGCCGACCGCCATCCATTCCTTCGTCCTTATCTTGAGTCTGCCGGCCGAGATGATGTTAGCTATATTGCCGGGGATCAGCATGCCTCCCGCCACGACCAAGCCGACCAAGGCGTAGGCGAGCTGGTCCATCCTCATCCCGGGACCCACTTCGGCGGCTGCCAGGGTGGCGTTGTCCAGTATCGCCGAGAGGGAGTTGAGCCAGAATAGGCCCGCCGCCGGCACCTCGGGGACGTATGCGTCGACGATGGGCTTGAATCCCGACCCGAGGAATACGAGGGCTATGATGAAGATATAGGTCTTCGCCGTACTCGCGAAAATGTCCCCGAAAGTCTCATCGCTGCCTTCTTTCAGCGTTTCTCCCTCGGGCCTTCCATTGACGAGGATCGCCGCCAAGACGCCGAATCCGAGAATGCCGGGTATGACAAAGAGCCAGAATTTCCCGAATAGAAACCAGAATGACGCGTTATACGGCTCTCCTTTCAGCTTGGCGATGACGATCGTGGCGAGCGGTCCCCCCAAGGGAGTGAGGATCGCGCTTATGCCGATCGCGTAGCAGGCGATCACCACTATCTTTATCTCATCCTTGCGGTCCGGCTTCACGGCATCGATGACGAGCGCGAGGAGGAGGGCCGCTATTATGGAAGTAATGAGGCTGGTGACTATGCCGATCGCGACGACGACGACGAAGGCGAAGGCCTTCATGCCGAGGGCCGAACTTGCCGCGCGGACGGCCTTCCTCACGGCGGGACGGAATATCCTGAACAGCAAGCCCGCGACGAGGACGGCGGCGCTGATCATGATCGGCTCGAGAAGGGCTTCGCGGACGAGGGGCCATGTCCACCGAGAGGTCGCGGTGACGGCGAGTACGCCCATCGCGAAGAGGAAGAGCTCGAGATTATCCTCGACCTTCTTCACGAGGAAAGGCAGGAAGAGCGCCAGGACGAGAACAGCGGAAAGCGCCGCTATCGCGATATCGGAGCCCCTCCGGCGGCGAGCAGATCGGAGAGACGCCCCGGCCTCTCTCGCGCGAAGTCCGGGAAAGGAATCGGCTCGTCGGGCAGGGCGGGCGGCTTCCTCAGCGTCAGCTCCATCCAGTCGATGGCCTGCCACTCTCCGAGCTTGAAGGCCGTGTCCGCGAAGCGGCCGAGGGACTCGAATCCGAAGCTCTCGTGGAGCCTGACGCTCGGGGGATTGGGCGGCGTGATCACCGCGTAGATCTTCACATAGCCGAGCTCGCGTAGCAGCCCGACGAGGGCGCCGAGGAGCGCACGGCCTATTCCGCGGCCCACCGAATCACCGCGGACGTAGACCGAGTCCTCGAGCGACCAGCGGTACGCGGCCCGATCCCGGTATCTCGTCGCGTAGGCGTATCCGAGGACCTCGCCGCCCTCCTCGAAGACGATGAAGGGAAAGATCGAGCCTACCCTGGCTATCTTCGCCTCGATTTCCTCGGCGCTTGGCGGCGCCTCCTCGAAGGAGATTGCAGTCGTCTCCACGTAGGGACGATAGATGGCGGCGATCGGCCCCGCATCGCTCGCCTTCGCGATCCTCAGCATCGCAACTCATATACACCATCGCCCAGCCTCGGCGCAAGACGGTCGAGGATTTCGCCGAGGTATGGAAACCTTCATTTGTGAAGTTTTTTTTCTCGAACAGACATTATTGTAGGTCAAATCTAAAATTGATCGCGTCCCTATCCATCCGGCGGGAACATTTCTATTTCTTAAAGACGATATCATATTCTAAGTAATATTGGCATAAAGGTTTTCATCTGAAGAATGCTTTCTCCTTCTTTTCAATGGTCGTATGAATTTTCTAGCGTCTTCAATAATAAGGCACGGAACATGCATCTAGTTAAAAGTCCCGTTAGGATTGCTTCAAGATTTTAAGGAGGTTCGGATGAGTATCGGGAAGACGCCGGGCGACATCATCTCTTTCATACAGAAAGAGAAAATCGAGGTCATCGATCTGAGGTTCATGGACTTCCCCGGTTTGTGGCAGCATTTCTCCATTACAACGCACGAACTGGACGAGGAGGCCTTCGAAAAGGGGCTCGGCTTCGACGGATCGAGCATCCGCGGTTGGCAGGCGATCAACGAGAGCGACATGCTGGTCAAGCCAGTGCCCGATACGGCCTTCGTCGACCCCTTCCTCAAGGCCAAGACCCTCGTGATGATCTGCAACATCTGCGATCCGCTGACGGGCGAGGACTACACGCGCGACCCGCGCAATATCGCCCGCAAGGCCGAGGCCTATCTGAAGCAGACGGGTCTCGCCGAGATAGCCTATTTCGGACCCGAGTGCGAATTCTTCATCTTCGACGACATCCGTTACGATCAGAACGAGCACGAGGGCTACTATCACATCGATTCCGCCGAGGGAAGGTGGAACACCGGGCGCGTCGAGTCCCCAGGCAATCTAGGCTACAAGATCAGGCTGAAGGAGGGCTATTTCCCCGTCCCGCCCAACGATTCCCTGCAGGACGTCCGCAGCGATATGATGCTGACCCTCGAGTCCATCGGCGTCCCCATCGAGGTCCAGCACCACGAGGTCGCGACCGGCGGTCAGGCCGAGATCGACATGCGTTTCAACACGCTGCTGACCATGGCCGACAACGTCCTGAAGTACAAGTACGTCGCCAAGAACACGGCGAAGAAATACGGGAAGGTCGTCACATTCATGCCCAAGCCGCTCTTCGGCGACAACGGCAGCGGCATGCACGTGCACTTCTCGCTCTGGAACGGGTCCAAGAATCTCTTCTCGGGCGACGGCTACGCCGGCCTCAGCCAGATGGGCCTCTACGCCATCGGGGGCATCCTCAAGCACGCGCCCTCCATCCTCGGCTTCGCCACTCCGACGACGAACAGCTTCAAGCGTCTGGTGCCCGGCTTCGAGGCCCCGGTCAACCTCGCCTACTCGCGCCGGAACAGGAGCGCGTCGGTGCGCATACCCATGTACTCGACCTCGCCCAAGACGAAGCGGATCGAGTTCAGGTGCCCCGATCCGAGCTGCAACCCCTACCTGACCTTCTCGGCGATGCTGATGGCGGCCATCGACGGCATAGTCAACAAGATCGATCCGGGCAAGCCTCTCGACAAGGATATCTACGACCTGCCGCCCGAGGAGCTCGCAGCCGTTCCCAAGGCTCCCGGCTCCCTTCGCGAGGTCCTCAAGCACCTCGAGGAGGACCACCAGTACCTGCTTAAAGGGGACGTGTTCACGCAGGACGTCATCGAGACCTGGATCGACTACAAGATGAAGAACGAGGTGCTCCCGCTCGACCTGCGGCCCCACCCCTGGGAGTTCATGCTCTATTTCGATATTTGATCGTGGAGGCCTCGCCGAGACCGTACGGCGGGCTCTTCCGCCGTACGGCCCGGCGCGCCGCCGCTTGGCGCCGCCGGGCGCCTCGTCCATACTAGCCGCATGGCCGCCACCGTGGAAGCAGTATCCTCGCTCCTCCCCGAGCTCGAGCCGGGGCGGGTAGAGGAGCAGCTCTCGGGCCTGGGCCGCAGGTATCTCGAACGCTTCACGGCCGGCGAGGCGGCGGAACATTTGCGCGCCCTGGCGAGGCTCTCGCCGGAACGGCCCGTCGAGTCGATCGTGTTCGGCGACCCGGAGACGGGACTGCGCTGCACGGTTCTCGCCTTCGACTACCCTTCCGAGTTCTCCTATATCACGGGCGTCTTGTCGTCGATGGGCTTCGATATCCTCGAGGGCGACGTGTTCACCTTCGGTCCAGCCGCAAAGGGGCGGGAAGCCGGGCGGACCGGGACCTCGCGGAGACTCGAGCGTCGGAAGATACTGGACTCCTTCGCCGGCACGGTGAGGCGGGAGCTCTGGAGCGACGATTGGGCGCAGGCCTTCGCAGAAAGGCTCGAGCGGGTCGTCCTCATCCTCGAGCGCGGGGGCACGGACTCTCAGGCCAGGACCAAGCGCGCCGTCGCCGAGCTCGCCGCGTCGGCGCTGGAGGATATCGGACCGCCCGACAGGTCCGTCCTGTACCCCGTCATGATCGAAGTCGCGGACACGAGCCCCGACCTGGTCCGCGTGCGCGTCGAGTCCGAGGATACGCCCTTCTTCCTCTTCGCATTCAGCGCCGCGCTCTCCCTTCAGGGCGTCTCGATCGAGCGGGTCACGATCAGGACGCAGGGCTCGCGGATCGAAGACGTCTTCGAATTCGCCGACGCCTCCGGCGGAGCGATCGACGATCCCGCGCGCATCGACCGCATCAAGCTCTCCGTGCTCCTCACCAAGCAATTCACGTCCTTTCTCGGAAGGGCCGGCGATCCCCGCGCCGCTATCCTTCGCTTCGAGGATCTCGTCGCGGAGGCGCTAGCCGTGCCGGAGCAGGGACGCTGGCTCGGAATGCTCTCGAGCGGAAGCGTCATGAGCGACCTCGCGCGGCTCCTGGGAGCCAGCACCTTCCTCTGGGAGGACTTCATACGCCTCCAGTACGAGACCCTCCTGCCGATGCTCGGCCCCCGGCCGGAGGGCAGGGAGTTCTCGGAGCCGCTCGAGACGCTGCGGCGCCGGCTCGAATCGGCGCTCGAGGGCGCGGACTCGGAGGAATCCTTCGTCGCGGCCCTCAACGCGTTCAAGGACCGCGAGATACTCCTCTACGACCTGGACCATATCCTCGGCACGCGCGGCGATTTCCTGAACCTGAGCAAAAGGCTCACCGCGCTCGCGGAGCTCGTGGTCGAGGCCGCCGCAGCCTACGCCTACCGCGCCCTCTCCGCGCGATACGGCGATCCGTTAACGGCGGCGGGCTTCCCCGCGAAGTACGCCGTCATGGGACTCGGCAAGATGGGCGGCTCCGCCTTGGGCTACGCTTCCGATATCGAGCTTCTCTTCGTATACGGCGACTCGGGTCAGACAGCCGGCCCCAAGGTCGTCGAGAACGCCGAGTTCTTCGGCGGACTCGTCCGCGCCATCCAATCGTACATCCGCGCGAAGCGGGAGGGGATATTCCAGGTCGACATCCGCCTGAGGCCCTACGGCGCCTCCGGTCCCCTCGCCTGCAGCCTCGAGAGCTTCTGCACCTACTATGCCCCCTCCGGCCCGGCCCACTCCTACGAGAGGCTCGCCCTCGTCCGGCTACGCGCGGTCGGAGGCGATAGGGCCCTCGGCGAGCGGGTCGAACGCCTGCGCGACGATCTCGTCTACTCGGCGAAGGGCTTCGACATCGCCGAATTCCGCGACCTGCGAGAGCGCCAGCTGCGGGAGAAGACGAAGCCGGGGAAGCCCAACGCCAAGTTCGGCTCGGGAGCCTTGGTGGATCTCGAGTACGCCGTGCAGATATTGCAGATCAGGCACGGAGCGGGCGATGCAAAGCTGCGCACGCCGAGGATACACGAGGCGATAGGCGAACTCGCCTCGATCGCCGTGCTGGGCGAGGAAGAAGCTCGCGAGCTCGCGGCCGACTACGACTTCTTCCGCACCCTCATCAACGGCCTCAGGATGCTCAGGGGCTCGGCCCTCGACCTTTTCCTCCCCGAGGAAGGTTCCGAGGAGTACTCGCACCTCGCCCGGAGGATCGGCTACGTCGCCGAGGGCGACCTGAGTCCGGCCCAGAGGCTCCGCCTCGATTTCGAGGCCAGGACCGCGGAAGTGCGCGCCTTCGCCGAACGCCACTTCAGCGGCGAGGACCACTACGCGGTAAGGCCGGCCAACGCGGCCGACCTGGTCCTCTCGGGCGCCGCGAGCGACGCGGAGAGGGATTCGATCCTGTCGGCGAAGGGCTTCAGGGATCCCGCGCGCGCCTTCGTCAACCTCCGCAACATCTCCGGGACCGGCGCGGACGGCCGCGAGGGGCGAAGCGCAGTCGCCTCGCAGAGGCGCCTGCGCTTCGCCCGTCTGGCGATCCTGGCCTGCGACATCCTTTCGCAGAGGCCGGACCCCGACATGGCGCTCAATAACTGGGAGCGCTTCGTCGATTCGATTCCCGATCCCGAGTCCCACCTCGCCGAGATGTTCGCTCAGCCGAAGCGGCTCGAGATACTGCTGGACATCCTCTCGACGAGCCAATTCCTGGCCGACGCCCTCGTGAGGGAACCCGCCCTCTTAGAGTACATCAGCGACCCTCGCACCCTGCGCCCGCGCAGGGCCGATCGCGACATCGCCCGGGAGCTCTCCGAGCTGTCGCTCGCCTCGCCGGGGGCGGAGGCCTGGAAGGACGGACTACGGGCCTTCAGGCGCAAGGAGATATTGAGGATCGGGGCGCGCGACATCTGTCTGGGCGCGCGAACCGACCTCGTCATGGAGGAACTGTCTTCGCTGGCGGATTGCATGATCGATGCGGCCCTCGGGCGCATTCGGGAGGCAGCCCGCGAGAAGGTCGGATGCCCTGCCCCGCGCTTCTGCGTCCTGGCCTTCGGCAAGCTCGGCGGAAAGGAGCTCAACTACAGCTCCGACATCGACCTACTGGGCCTCTGGGAGGCCCCGGAAGGAGGGCATGAAGCAGAGGGGATCGCGACCTCCATGATGGAGAGGCTCAGATCCGACTTGTCGGACCATACGGCGGCGGGATACGCCTATCGCGTTGACCTGCGGCTCAGGCCCTACGGCTCCTCGGGTCAGCTGGTCCACGAGCTGGGCGCCCTCCTGCGATATTACGCCGAGCCTGCGGCGCTCTGGGAGCTGCAGGCCCTCCTCAAGGCGCGGCCCGTCGCGGGCGACCTCGATCTCGGGGAGGGCTTCATCGAGGCCGCGCGCGGGACGCTCGTCGCGCGTCGGGATCCCGAGCTCGTAGTCTCGTCGATCGACTCGCTGCGCCGAGAGGCCATCAGGAACCTAGCTCGCGGCATGGAAGGGGGAAGGGACGTTAAGACCGGCCTGGGCGGGATCAGGGACGTCGAATTTCTCGTGCAGGGGTTGCAGCTCATCCACGCCCATTCGGACCCGAGGCTCCTGCGGGCGGGCACGCTCGCGGGCCTGGAGGCTCTCGCCGCGGCCGGCATCCTTCCCGCGGAGGTCTCGGAAAAGCTCGCCGAAGACTATGTCTTCCTCCGGAGGGTCGAGCATTTCCTGCAGATCTACGAAGACCGTCAGACTCATCGCCTGCCGAGCGACCCCGAGCAGGTCCTGGCCCTTGCCCGACGCATGCTCGGGGCGAAGGCCACCGTCGACCAGTTCCGGGCCTTGCTGGACCTGCGCTTCGAGAGCATCCATAGGGAATACAGGAAGTTCATCGACGGCGCCTATCGGAGTGGGGCCGCTTGATGCCCGGCCGAGGCGATCGCTGGAGGGCATTAGTATCTCGTAAGGTACTTCTCGAGCTCCCAGGGCGTGACTTCCCGGTGCGACTCTTCCCACTCGAGCCGCTTCGCGTCTATGAAGCGCCTCGAGATGTAGGGCCCCAGGGTCTCGCATACGACCTCGTCCTCCTCGAGGGCGTCTATGGCAGCGTTGAGCGAAATAGGGAGCATGTCCTTCATCGACGTCCCCGGAAGCTGCGCCGCGTAGGGGTTTTCCTCGTTCGCCTCCGCCAAGGGGAGTTCGCGGCGTATGCCGTCGAGCCCCGTCGAGAGCATGACCGCGAACGCGAGGTAGGGGTTGCAGCTCGGGTCGGGGCAGCGCAGCTCCACGCGGGTATTTCCGGTCTCGATCGCCCTCGGCACCCGTATGAGGGCGGCGCGGTTGATCCTCGCCCAGCTGATATGCACGGGAGCCTCGTAGCCCGCGAACAGCCGCTTGTAGGAGTTGACCAGGGGCGCGAGTATCGCGCAGGCGCCTCTCGCGTGAGCGAGCTGTCCGGCGATGAAATGCTTGGCCAGGCTCGACAGCCCATGAGGATCGCCGGCGTCGTGGAAAGCGTCGCGTCCGTTCGCGGCGTAGCGCATGCCCTGGTGCACGTGCATGCCCGAACCGCTCATGCCCGCTATGGGCTTGGGCATGAAGGTACCGTAGAAGCCGTTGAGCTTGGCGATCGCCTTGAGCGCGACCCGGAACGTCACGATGTTGTCGGCCGTCGCGAAGGCGCCCGAATCGCGGAAGTCGATCTCGTGCTGCCCCCCCGCGACCTCGTGGTGCATTGCCTCTACGTCGATCCCGATGGCTCCGAGGGCCGAGATCATCTGGCGCCCGAGCTCGGCCACGGCCTCAGAGGGAGCGTCGAAATAGCCCGCGTCGTCGTGGGGCGCCGGCGGTATCACGGCGCCGTCGGCGCCCGGCCTCAGCAGGAAGAATTCCATCTCCGGGCCGGTGGTGAACGCGAGCCCCATCTTGGCGGCGTCGCCGGTCGCCCGCTTCAGCGCCGCGCGCGGGTCCCCGCCGAAGCTCTGTCCGTCCGGCGTGTACACGTCGCAGATTAGGCGAGCGGTCGCCTCGGCGCCCTTCTGCCAAGGAAGCACGGCGAAAGTCGCCGGGTCGGGCATCAGGTACATGTCGCTCTCGGCGACGCGCGCAAAGCCCTCGATCGACGACCCGTCGAACCAGATTCCCTTCACAAGAGACTCGTCGATCTCCTTCGCCGGGATCACGATGTCCTTGACCATGCCCTCTACGTCGGTGAATTGCAGCTCTATGTACTGGATCCCCCCTTGCTGGACCCTGGACATTATCTCGAACCTGATCTTCGCCGCCGCATCCATGCCGCTACCTGTGGAACCGCTGGAGCAGGAACGCGAGCGCCGCGAAGGCGGCGAGCAGGACGAGGGCTATGGAGACTCCCTTGAAGCCCGCGGAGCGGAAGAAGGCTGACGCGCCCGGCGACCCGCTCTGACGCTCGAGGAGGGCGAGGTCCGCCGTCTCCGGGTGGTCGAGCGCGTCGACGAGGGCGCGGACGTCGGGATACCTTTCCTTGGGGTCACGCCGCAGGCAGCGCGCGACGATGGCCGCCACGTTGGGCGAGACTCCCGAGGCCTCTCGGTCCAGCCTGGGAGCGTCGCCGCGAAGGTGCTGGCCCATCACCGCGAGGTTGTTGTCGCCCTCGTAGGGCGGCCTGCCCGCGAGCATCTCGAAGAGTATTATTCCCAGCGCGTATATATCGGTCCGCGCGTCGCCGCGCTGGCCCTCGACCTGCTCGGGCGCCATGTACTCGGGCGTGCCGGCCGTGGCCGTTAGGTTCGCGTAGGTCACGCGATGCGACTTCTTGGTGAGCGCGAGGCCGAAATCGATGATGACGGGCTGGCCATCGGGCCTGACGAGGATATTCTCCGGCTTCAGGTCGCGATGCACGACATCGTTCTCATGGCAATAGGCGATCCCCTCCGCGATGCGCCTGAACAGGGACAGGGCCCTGTCCTGGGAGAAGGGCGCCTCCTCCTCGAGAACGTCACGAAGGGACTTGCCCTCCACGAACTCGGTCGCGATATAGGGCGTGCGGTTATAGCTGCCCGATCCGAGCCCGCGCAGGACCGCGGGATGACGCAGGCTGTTCGTGACCTCGAGCTCCCTTTGAAAGCGCTCGAACTGCGCGGGATCGCCTATCATCATCTGGTCGGGGATCTTCAGCGAGACTTCGGACTGCGAGACGACGTCGTACGCGCGGTAGATGTCGCTCATCCCGCCCTGGGCAAGGTGGCCCAGTATCTGGAAACGATCGAACTGATCCCCGATCTGCAGCATAAAGGTGCCTATATTATCACACTCCTTCCGCGCTTGGTCAATGCGGCGAGCCATCCGCGGCGACCCTTCGGCCGCTCCCGACTCTCCGACCGCGCGCCTTCTTCGAGGCGCGGGGCAGTCCGATTGATATTCAGGACGATCACCGAGACATTGTCGTCTGAGCCGCGATCGAGCGCGAGGTCGACGAGCTCCCTGCTGGCCTCGTCGGGATCGTCCCGAGAGAGCGCGAGCTCGCCGATTTCATCGTCCTCGACGGAGCCCCACAGCCCGTCGGAGCAGAGCACGATTCTATCGCCGTCAATGATACCGAGCTCGAGGATGTCCGCGCGGACGAAGAGCTCGAGCCCGACGGCGCGATTCAGGATCGATCTCTGGGCGTGACCGCGGACCTTGTCGGGCGACAGCACCTTCATGCGAACCAGATCGCCGACCATCGTGTGGTCACTCGTAAGGCACTTCGTCCTGCCCTGCCTTATCAGGTAGGCCCGGCTGTCCCCTACGTGGCCGATGTAGAGTCGGTCTCCGCTGACTATCGCGGCCGTCACCGTGGTACCCATGCGGGCGGATCCGAGCCCGGTGGCTTTGCTGAGGAGTCTGGCGTTGGCCGACTCTATTCCCTTCCCGAGACTCTTCGGTATCGGATTCCGCGCTCCGTAGAACTCTTCGTATATCGTCTCTAGGGCGAGCGAACTCGCGAGTTTCCCGTGAGAGAGCCCTCCCATCCCGTCGGCCAGGGCCCAGAGGAGGCCCCGTTCGAGGGGTAGGCTCGGGTCCGGTATCCGTATCGAGTCCTGATTCTCCTCTCGGACGGTGCCCACTTCGCTGAGCCCGCCGAAGTCGATGCCCGGAGCAATCCCTAGTGTCATTGACCCTCGTATCCGCCGGCGGAAGGGACGGCTCGTCAGCCGTCCCTTCCGCCGCGAAGCTTATGATGCGAAGTTTATGATCTCGAGACGGCCGGGAGGATCGCCTGTCCCCTGCGCCGGCTGGTCACGACGAAGTATACGACGCTGATCAAGAGCCATCCCACGGAGATCGCGAGGGCGATATACGTTTCCTTGGCCGTATCCCCTCCCGAGAGGATGCCTATCACGAAGATGACGACCACCATGAGGATGTTGCCGGCGATCCCGAGGAATGGGACGATGGCGTGCTTGATACCGCTGAACTCCTTCCTCCCCGTGAAGGCGATGAAGGTGATGAAGCAGATCAGCCCATAGAGGGCGAAGGTCCCGAGGTTCGAAGCCAGGGTGATGGCCGTCAGGGTGACGACCCCGCCCAGGACGCCCACCGTGCCGATTATTCCCGACACGAATATCATAAGATAGAGGGCCGTGTGGGGCGTCGCGTGCTTCTCGTGCAGGAGGCCCATGATGTCGGGCATCTCCTTGTCCTGCGCCATCGCGAAGCTGATGCGCACGCCGGTATTCATGGCCGAGAGAGTCGTGCCGAGGATGGCGAGGGCCACCGTGAAGGCGATTATCAGCATGAAGGCGAAGCCGTTACCGCCTAGGAAGGCATTGCCCAGCTGGATCGCCATGTCGCCGATGGGAGCGCCGGAAGCCGCCGCCGCGGCCATCCCGCTCAGCTTTCCGTCTGGCGATACGAGCTTGTCGCTCAGCGCGTAGTTGGCCGCGAAGTATTCGAAGAGATAGGCGAAAAGACCCTGGATGGCCAGCGAGAGAAGTACGCCGCGCGGGATGTCCCGCTTCGGGTTCTTCGCCTCGGCGCCGAGCGCCGTCGACGACTCGAAGCCGACCAGGATCAGTATTGCTATCGTGGACTGGAACAGCAGGCCCGAAAGACTATGGGGAGTGATGATCGAGGCGCCGCTGGCATGGTACCAGCCGGTCGCCGCGACATGGGCGGGGTTCCTCGTCCTGAAGAGAATGGCGAGGATGCTGAATATGATGAGGGCGGCCAGCTGGATCACGTTGATCACCACCGCCGCTACCGTCGAGCCGCTGATGCCTCGGATCGCTATATAACCGACGATGGCCGAGAAGGCCCAGGCGATCACGATCTGGCTCCACATCGGCAAGGTTGCGCCGAAGACCCCGGCGATATACGTAACGAATGTGGCCATGAATGCGACCATCACGCCCGGGTAGACCCAATAGAAGAGGTGGGCGGCCCAACCGGTAATGAATTTCATGACACGCGCCCATCTCTGGCGCTTGGGATCGGCATGGTCGAGGAAGGCCTTTTCAGCGAAGTAATAGGAGCTGCCGGTGCCCGCGCTCGGATACCGGCGAGCGAGCTCGGCGAAGGATAGAGCCGTCAGGAAAGCTACGATAAGCGCGCCGACTATTCCGGTCCACATATCCATAGCGGTGCTTTTGCCGGCCGCATCCGCGCTAGCTGCCTGGAGCTGGTAGGTCATCCAGAGGAATGCGCCAGGCGCTATCAGAGCCATTGCGTTGACCGTAACACCGGTCAACCCGAGAGTTTTTTTCATCGTCGTACTTCGCTCGCTGGTCGTTGCCATCGGTACCTCCTGACTAAACGAAACATCCATGGATTTATCGAAGGCAATAAAGCAAACATCATGCCAGTTAATATGGTGACTTGAAATCGATTGATTCGATACTAATTACGTAAGATATTATAATACAATAATTTATATTAATTGGCGGTCTGAGAAGCTTTTCAAGCCAGGCAATTTATGCATTGCTTTCCATTATTTTTTTTTGCTTTGGGCTTAATAAAAGCCCTAAGGATTAAAAAAAAAGGAGCAAAATTAGAATCTAGGCTTTTTTCGTTGCCGCCAAACGGATTTTATCTACTCTAGCACTTCTGATATCAATAAGTCCTACATCAATGTAGGGGATTATATAAAAAGATACTTCGGAGAAGTCGGCTGATTTACTTCGTGTACAGTACGGCTTTATAATTAAAAATGCAAAATGATATACAGAGATGATTAATAACCCAAAACAGCTATCGAGAGGGATGAGTCACGTTCATACGCCAGCGTATGAACGTGTTTCCCGGCCCGGTTTGGGTTTTCCTTTTACTCTCCGATTGCGATTGCGATTACCTCCTCCATCCGTTCGACGGGGTGGAAGACTATGCCTTTCTTCACATGTTCCGGAATATCGTCGAGGTCCTTTTCGTTCCCTTTGGGTATGATGATCTCGCGTATCTTATTCCGCTTGGCGGCGACCGTTTTCTCTCGTAACCCTCCTATCGGGAGCACCTGGCCGGTCAGGGAGAGCTCGCCCGTCATCGCCAGTTTTTCCTTGATCCGTTTATTGAGGACGAGGGAAAGGAGGGCGGTTGCCATAGTGATTCCCGCGGATGGGCCGTCCTTGGGCGTAGCTCCTTCCGGTATATGCAGATGGATCTGCCTGCCCTCGAAATATTCGCTGCCGATCGTATAGCGCTCGGAAGCTATGTGTCGAACGTAGGTGTAGGCAATGCCCGCCGACTCCTGCATGACATTGCCCATCTGTCCCGTGAGCTTGAAGCCTTCCTTACCGGGATTGGCTACAGCCTCGATGATGAGGGTATCGCCGCCCATGCTCGTCCAGGCGAGGCCTACCGACATGCCCGGCCTCGAAGCCTGTTTTACATCGTCCTCGTTGAATATCGGCTTGCCCAGGTACTTCAGCACCGCGGCCTTGTCTATTTGAAACTTCTCGCCGCCCTTGTCCTCGAGGACGACTACCTTGGCAAGCTTGCGGTGGATCTTGTCGAGGTATTTCTCAAAGTTGCGCACGCCCGCCTCGCGGGCATAGCATTCCGCGATGAATAGAAGAGCGTCACGCGTATAGCGAATGGAGCTTCTCTTGAAGCCGTTCTTGTCCAGGCTCTTCGGGATGAGATAGTGCTTGGCGATCTCAAGCTTCTCCGAGTCGATGTACCCCGGCAACTGTATTATCTCCATTCGGTCTATAAGGGGTGCCGGAATCGTATCGAGAGTATTGGCCGTGCATATGAAGAACACGTTGGAGAGATCGAAGGGCAAGTCGAGATAGTGGTCGCGGAAGGAAAAATTCTGCTCCGGATCCAATGTCTCGAGCAGCGCGCTCGAAGGATCGCCCTGGTAGGAGACGCCCATCTTATCTATCTCGTCGATCATGAAAACGGGATCGCGGCTCTTGGTGATCTTGAGGCCCTGGACGATCTTGCCGGGAAGGGCGCCTACGTAGGTGCGTCGATGGCCCTTAATCTCGGCTTCGTCGCGCATGCCCCCGACCGAGAAGCGGAAGAAATCCTTGCCCAGGGCGCGCGCGATGGAGCGGCCGACGCTCGTCTTGCCCACGCCGGGAGGTCCGACGAGGCAGATGATCGAGCCCTTCGCGTCCTTCTTGAGCTTGCGTACCGCGAGGTACTCGACTATGCGGTCCTTCACGTCCTTCAGCCCGTAATGGTCGTTCTCGAGGATATCCTGGGCCTTGGCGAGATCGAAATCGCCGGTGACTTCGACCTTCCAGGGGAGGGAGCATACGAGGTCCAGCCAATTGCGCGTCACGATGAACTCGCTCGAGTTGGGGTCCATCAGGTTGAACTTCTCGAGCTCCTGCTCCACCTGCTCCTTCACCTCGCCCTCGAAGGAGAATGCTTCTATCTTTTCCTTGAAGCGTTGGTAGTCCGAGCCCTTGGCGTCGGTCGGCATCCCCAGCTCGCCCTTTATTGCCTTCAGCTCCTCCTTGAGGAAATACTCGCGCTGGCTCTTCTCGATCTTCTCGTTGATCTCCTGCTGGACGCGCTTCTGGATCTTGAGGAGCTCCTGCTCCTTCTTGATGAAGATAAGGACTTTCTCCATCCGCTCGCGCACGTCGGTCATCTCGAGGATCTTCTGCTGATCGTTCTTGTCTATATTGAGGATGGAAGCGATGAAATCGGCGATTTTCCCCGGGTGATCTATGTTGATCATGTTGAGCCGCATTTCCTCGGAGAAGAGGGGATTGTTCTCCGAGATCTGCTTCATCTCGCCGAGGAGGGCTCTCGTGAGAGCCTTGATCTCGTCAGTGTCGTCCCCCTCCTCGTCTAGATACCCGACCGCGGCGACTATCGGCGTCTCCTTCGAGAGGAATTTCTTTATCTTGAAGCGCTTGAGCGTCGAGATGAAGATATTCGCTCCGCCATCCGGCAGATTGATCCTCTTTACGATCTTTGCCGCCGTCCCGACGGGGTGCAGATCCTCTGCCTTGGGCCTCTCGAACTCGTTCTTGATCATTACGAGACCGACCATTCCGTCGGCGGCGAGCGCCTCCTCGATGACTTTCACGTCGTCGGTATTGCCGATCATGATCGGAGTGAAGATGCCGGGAAAGATCGGCCTCCCGGAGAGGGGTATGATCGGGAGCTTGTTGGGCAATATCTGGTCAATAGGAATTATCTCGTTTTCGGCCATATCGTACCGTCCTTTCCGCTTTGTAGCTTACAAATTATGTCTTTTAAGCCACTCTGGCAAGGTTTTACCCTCGGGGAATACGGTTTTAGAGGCAATTTATGACTTTTCACGTCATTTATAAAAGGTATCAGCCAATCATGCCATGAACTGCCCGCTTAATGCGCTCCGGATCAACGCCGAAACCCGGAACGCCAAGCGCTTCCTCCGCGGCACGGTTACCCAGCCTCAAGCATCGTTCACTCGAGAGGCCTCGAGAGCGACCATAGAGGAAGCCGGCGGCAAAGGTATCCCCCGCTCCGGTCGGGTCGACCGGCCGAATCTCGCGGACAGGACTGCTGGCTACTCGGCCCTTGCTCGCCCACACCGCCCCCAGTTCCGCCCTTTTCACGACGATTTCGATATTCCAAGACCCTAGAAGCTCGAGTCCCTCGCGCAGAGGGAGCTCAGTCAAGGCGACGAACTCATCCTCGTCGGCGAACAGCACGTCGCAATAATCGGGCAGCATTGCGATGATGAATTCCCGATTCCCAGCCGTTATATCGCGGTTCGCCAGATCTATCGCGATCTGCATCCCCGCGGTTCGGGCGCTCCTTAGGCACTCCATGAAGAAAGGCCGATCCCGCAGGAGGAAGCATTCGATGTACAGTATCGCGCCCTTGCGGAAAAGAGCGCGGCGAGGAGGCTCCAGGCAAAGATCGACGGCGGCTCCGGGGGATACGAGGAGGGTCCTGCCCCCATCGGGCCGGATCAAGGCGCAATACACGCCCGTCTCGGCGTCGGAGAAAGAAAGAAGAGACTCGACGCCCGAGGCGCCCAGCTCCTCCGCGAACCTTGAGCCGAGGTCGTCCTCGCCGACCATGCCCGCGAAAGCGGCTCGCGCGCCGAGGTAGGAGGCGGCGCGCGCGGCATTGGCGGCTCCGCCTCCCGCGGAGACCGTCGCGTCGGGCAGGTCGGCGAGTATCGATCCGAGCCGGGACCGTTCGATGTGCGCCACCGAGTTGTTGTGGAAACCCAGTCTGGGGGCATAGGCTTCGTCGACGAAAGCTATGACGTCCATGAGCGCGTTGCCGATGCCGACGATCTCCATTGGCCCTCCTTCTTATTCATTATCGCAGGTTAGGTCGACTATTATAATCAGGACGCGGCGGATCGCCTCCTTGACCCCCTCGCCGCCACATGCTAGCTTTCTTTCTCGCGCAATTTCGCAGATTATCCAGGGCGCTTGGCTCAGCTGGTTAGAGCGCCTGCTTTACACGCAGGATGTCGGGGGTTCGATCCCCTCAGCGCCCAAAAACCACTGCTCCGCGGTGGTTTTTTAATAAGGCGCCGAGGGGAGCGGAGCGAGAGGCCATCGGTATGCATTGCCTCGATGGCTGGGCAGGAGATAGAGTATCGCCGTGGAAGTCCCGCCCGTCACGAAGCGATCCTTTTTTCGTTCTCTCAGCAAGCGATATTTCCCGGCCCTCGAGCAGCGGAATTTTCGGATTTTCTGGACCGGGCAACTCGTCTCGGTGGTCGGCACCTGGATGCAGAACGTAGGCCAGGCCTGGCTCGTCCTCGAGATCACCGGCTCGGCCGCCAAGCTCAGCGTGGTCAGCGCCGTCCAATTCCTGCCC
>CAZBGA010000043.1:0-32291 GCA_964491385.1 uncultured Treponemataceae bacterium
TGCTCGTGAAGGAGCCGCCGACCTTGACCTGGTCGTACTTGAGGAAATCGCTCTGCCCCTGGGCTTCCTTCGATACGTTGTCGGTCCGCGTCACGGTCTCGGGACTGCCGAACATGTCGTCCTCCGATTCGGAGGAACCGGAGCCCGAGCCGGACGCCGAAGCGCCCTGGGCGCCGGCTGCCGGCTGGGCCGCCGGCGCAGGGGCAGGCGCCGACTGCGCGCCGAGGGCGGCGCCCGCGAGGATGAAAGCGGCCGCGAGGAGGCCGGACAGTGCGGCGGGGCGGCTTTTCGGCGCCCGGTCGGAAATTTCGGCTCTGCGCATTTTCGCTCCGGCTCCCTATTGGGCGCTCTCGAGGAAGGTCTTCTGGAAGTACTTGTCGTCCAGCTTCCCGACGTAGACGTCCGAGATGGTGAGGACGCTTTGCGTGCCCTTGTTCACCTCGTCCACCATCTTGAGCTTGGCCGGTATCAGCTTATCGGCCACCTGCACGTAGGTCGGAAGGTAGTAGATGGTTCGCATCGGCCTGTCCGATACGGAGAAGTCCTCTTCCTTGAGGGGAAGCGGCTTGTCCTTCCGGACGGTGAGCCTGATCTTCTGGTAGGAGACTTCGTCGTTCTTGGCCTGGAGCGTGAGGATCCAGGTGTCGAAGACTCCCAGCCTGCCCTCGTCGGTCTTCAGGATGTCGAAGTCGTCGGCGAAGGTATACTTCTTGAAGTCGGAATTCTTGGCCTGCGAGCCGTTGATGTTCTCCTTCATCGTCGAATGCGAGTAGTTGCCGCTCTCCGGATCGTAGAACCATACGTTGTCGTCTATCTTCAGGTAGCCCTGGCCCTTCTGCTTCTCGGGCTCCCGTATGAGTATGACGATCTGGTCGTGGTCGTCGCGGCGGAAGATCTTGACTTGCGTGGTGCTCGGGTTCTCGCCCGGCTTCTCGGATACGATGTCGTAGACGGCGCTGTAGTCCTGCTTGCTGAAGGTCTGGAGGTCGTCTATCGCCTTCAGGAGGGCCTTGAAGTCGGTGGTCGCGGCTGCCGCCGGAACGGCGGCCGCGAGCGCGAGTCCGACGAGGGCCGCGAGCGCCATGCGCCCCAGCTTTGTGCGCTTCATGCGATGCTCCTTTACTTGACCGTGCGCAGGGCCACGGCGGGATCGAGGCGAGCGGCCATTCTCGCGGGGAAGAAGGCGGCGACCAGGGTCAGGACCGTAACGATGACCACGTTCGCGAATGTCCGGACGATAGGCAGGCTGAAGGTTATGTGGCCGTTCTTTAGGATCAGGAAGAGCGGGCTATTGAGCCCGAAATTAACGAGGGACACTCCCCCCATTATTATCAGGGCAAGCAGTATGCCGGCGAGAACGCCTCCTATCGCGAGGAAACCGGCCTCGAAGAGGAATAGGCTCCGCACCTCGTCCCGTTGCATCCCTATGGAGCGCATCGTGCCTATCTCACGTATACGCTCGTACATGATGATGCGAAAAGTATTCAGTATCCCGACCATGATGATCACGAAAAGCACGATCAAGATGAAAACGCTGACCCAGTCGAGCACCTTGACGATCTGCTGTGCCTGCTGAAGGTAATCGTCGAGCGTCAGGATGCGGTACTTGATTCCCGTCCAGGTCTCTTTCTTGGCCTGAGTCATCATGCTGCGCACGAAATTCTGCTGCTGGTCGCCTATCTTCCTATCGAAGACCTGGGCCTTCTTGCGCAGGCTCTCGTAGAGGTCGCTGCCGTACTTGTCCATGCCCTTGAGCGAGGGGAGATAGAAGCCGAGGCTCTGGTAGTCCTCGGGCTGGAGATTGAGCAGCTCGTTGACGTATGCCTTGTTCGCATAGGCGGCCATGGATCCGAGGATTCCGGGATCGACGGTGATGCCGGCTATCGCGAATTCGCCCACGTTGTTCTGCCCCGTATAGGTCCTCATCTCCACGAGGACCCTGTCCCCGACCAGCACGTCGAGCCTCTTGGCCACGGGCTCGGAGACGATGAGGCCCTGCTTATAGGACATTCCCGCCATGCTCCCCGAAGTAAAGACGAGGCGCTCGGGGAGGAATGTCTCGTTGGCGAAATCCACGCCGGCGATCGTGAGCTGGGCGGTCTTGCCGGCGAAGATAAGCGTACCCTGGAACGAGGAGCGCTTGGTCACGTATTTGGCGGGGATCCCGACTTCTTTCGCCGCCGCGAGCAGGGTCGAGTCGTCCCCGATAATGTCGAATTCCTTGCCCGAGGCCGATTTTTCGACGCCCTGGACGAAGATATGGCCCGCGGCGAGATTGGCGGCATTCTCGCTTATATTCGAGACGAACGAGCCTGCGAAGCTATTGATGACGGTGACGATCATTATCCCGAAAGCGATGGCGCCTCCGAGGAGGAAGGTCCTCTTCTTCTGGCGCGAGAGATTGCGCAGCGCGAGATTGATGATTTCCATAGCTTCCGCCTATTCGGTCTGCATGGCGCGCACGGGCTGCACCTTGAGCGCGAGCGATACGGGGTAGAGATACGCCAGGACCGATACGATGCCGACAAGGACAAGGCTCCAGACGACGGACGAGGCCTTGACCGTCGCATGGAGCACCTCGCCCGCGAAGAGTATCTTCAGGAAGGGATTCGTCGCCGCGATGCGGGCGACATCGAGGATGCCCACGACGCCGAAGGCGATGGCCGAGCCGATGATCCCGAATACCACGGTGATCGTCAGGGCCTCGGCGAGGAACATCTTGCGCACGTACCCTTTTTGGGCGCCGAGCGCGCGCATCGTGCCGATCTCGCCGGTGCGCTCGATGACCGAGATCACCAGGGTGTTGATCATTACGATTATCGCGACTACGGCGACTATGATGATGGCGACATTGAAGACGAGGCGCACACCCTCGATGAAGACGACGAAGGGGCCGGCCGCCGTCTTCCAGTCTGCGGCCTGGGCGTCGATGCCTTCCTTGGTAAACCAAAGATTGAGCGAATGTACCGTCGCCGGGGCGGCGGCCGGGTTCCTGAGCCTCGCCATGGCGAAGTGCCAGGCGCCGGTATCGACCTGCGAGACCTTCTTAGGCGCGGCGGGAGCCGCTTTAGGCGCCTGCGCGACAGAGACCTTACCCTGGGTCACCACTGTCTCGCCGCCGAAGAGATCGTCGCCGGAAGCCGCCAGGAGGCTCTTCTGCTCGTCGGTGACGGGCGTATCTTCGTCATTGCCCAGGGTGAGCCCCATGAGGATGCGGACGGTGTTCACGTCGGCGTAGGAGATGAAATCATTCGCCTCGCTCTCGGTCTTGTAGGCTACGACGCCGACGAGGGGGACCGAGCGAATTTTAAAGCCCGATTTTCCCACACCCGTAAGGAGGATAGTGTCGCCGACCTTCGGCTCGACGCCGAGGTTTTTCTTGAGGCGGTCGATCGTCGCCTGCGAGACTACCAGCCCCTCCTCGCCTGGTTCCAGCAGCCTCCCCTTGACCGGGTACGCATAGGTGAATTGCTTGTAATAGCTGGCGGGATCTATGCCGAAGAGGAGGACGAATCCCGGCCCCCCATCGCCCTCGGCCGTATCGGGCGCGTCCTTTATAGTCGCCATCGCGTAGCCCGTGACCTGGCTCGTTACGCCGGCGACTCCGGGCTCCGAGCTCAGCTTCGCCGCTATTCTGTCGAAGTAGGGGAGGGTCTGGGTAGTCTCGGTGTTGCCGAACGAGGAGGCGCCGAATAGGCTGACCGGCACTTTGGCCTTGGCCGCGATGAAGATATCGCCGGTGTAGTTGCCTATGAAGGTTTCCTTGACTCCTCGGGCAGCCGTGTCCATGAAGGCGTTGCCGACTATCAGTATGACCACGCCGAGGGCGAGCAGCACTCCGATGATGAGGCTCTTGGCCTTGTGCTCGAGGAGGTTCCTGAAGGCTATGCGCACGAGGACCGGCATGGCGCTTCAGCTCTTCTCGGCGGAGCGGGCCGAGGCGTCCCTGCCTTGGCGCACGTTCTCCGTCACGAGCCCGTCGCGAAGGCGGACTATGTGGTCGGCGAGGTCGACGATCTTCGCGTCGTGGGTCGAGAAGATGAACGTCGTCTCCATCTCGCGGTTGATCTTCTTCATGAGATCCAGGATCTGCTCGCCGGTGACCGAATCCAGGTTCGCGGTGGGCTCGTCGGCGAGGACGATCTGAGGCTTCGTCACGAGGGCGCGGGCTATCGCCACGCGCTGGCGCTGGCCGCCGGAGAGCTCGTTGGGCTTGTGGGCCCGCCATTGCTCGAGTCCCACCTCGCGGATGAGGTACTCGATCCATTCGCCCTTCTCCCTTCCCTTGGGGCCATTCTTGCCGAGGAGGAGGGGGAACTCGATGTTCTCGTATACGGAGAGCACCGGTATGAGGTTGAAGGATTGGAAGATGAAGCCGAGGGTCTCGTGGCGGAGAGTGGTCAGCTGCCTGTCCGTCAGGTCCTTGGTGGGCCGCCCGTCGATGATGACGGTACCGGAGCTGGGCCTGTCCACGCAGCCGAGCATGTTGAGGATGGTGGTCTTCCCGGATCCCGAGGGGCCCGCGATGGATATGAAGTCGCCCTTCTCTATGCAGAAGGAGACGCCCTTCAGCGCCTCGACTTCCACCTTGCCGAGAGGATAGACTTTTCGGACGTCCTGGAGCTCTACGATCGTCATACCTACTCCTTGCGCTCGGGCCCATCTCGAGCATTCGCCACATAAGATATTCACTCGGGAGCCATCGATGCAAGGATGGACGGCCGTTTATCCGAACGCGCCCGGCGAAATTCATCCGTCGTTCATCGGGGCCGTATGGAGCCTCCCCGCGCTCGAGGCGTATACTCTCGCCTATGGGAAACGAGTCCGAGAGGACGGCGCCGCGCGTCCTCATCGTCGAGGACGATCGCGACATCGCCGAGCTCGTCGCGGCCTACCTCGGCCGCGAAGGGCTGTCCGCGGTCATAGTGGGATCCGCCGAGGAGGCCATCATCGAATGCTCCGCGCGTCAACCGGAGCTCCTCCTCCTGGATCTCGGCCTCCCCGGCGCCGACGGCCTCGACCTGTTGCGGAAATTCCGCGAGGGCAGCACCGCCCCCGTCATCATCGTCTCCGCGCGCGAGTCGGACGAGGACAAGATAGCCGGACTCGGCCTCGGAGCCGACGATTTCGTATCCAAGCCTTTCTCTCCCAAGGTCCTCGCGGCCAGGGCGAAGGCGCAGCTCCGTCGCGCCGCCTACGGCTCCGGCGCGGGCGCCTCCGGAGCGCGGCTGACCTTCGGTCCCTACGTGCTCGATTTCGAGGGCAAGCTCCTCGAGCGGGGCGGCGCGCGAGTCCCCCTCAGCCGCAGGGAGTTCGAGCTGCTCGCTTTCCTCGCCTCCAACGAGGGCAGGACCTTCGGGCCCGAAGAGCTCTATCGGGCCGTATGGGGGCTCGAGCACGGCGATCTATCGACCGTCGCCGTCCACGTGCAGCGCGTCAGGCGCAAGATAGAGGATGAAGGCGCGCCTCCGAGATGGCTGGTGACCATACCGGGCGCGGGGTATCGCTTCAAGCGCGAGGACCGTTGATGCATCGCGAGGATACGCGTCGCGCTGGTATGCGCAGTCGGAGGAGGCCCGCCAGCCTCAAGCTCATCCTGGGCGGTCTCGCGGCCGGGGCCCTCGTCCTGCCCTTCGGTCTCGCGGGCATTATCGCCCTCATCCTATCGACCAGCGGCCGCGAGCAGCCCTTCGTGCACTACCGCGAGGCGAGCGTCGAATTCGCGAAAGCCGCTCGAGTCGATTCCCGCGGCCGGATAGCGCTGATCCCCGGATATCTCCCTCCGGCCGGCTTCGAGCTCGTCGTGACCGGAAAGGACGGAGACGTCCTCTACTCCAGTTCCCGGAGCTTCGCGACCGGCGCCCGGCCGGGCATCGGCGCGATGGCCGACGCCGCTCGGACGGAGTTCCCCTCGCCGAATTTCTTCTCCGAGACTTTGACCTTCAAGGGCAGGACGGTCGGCTCGTACTGCGCATGGTTCCCCGAGGCCCCGGCCCGGCTCGAGACTCCGGCCCCTACCTCGGTCGCCGGCAGCCTTGCGCTCCTGGCCCTGGTCGCGGTCGTATTCCTTCTCGGGGCCCTCGTGGCCACGCTGCTCGCGCGCGCCGTGCTCAAGCTCGAGGCGGCGGCGGGGCGGATCGCCGCCGGCGATTTCGACACGGCGGTCAGCGTGCGAGGCATACGCGAGATCGAGGACCTCGCCTACGCCATGGACGGGATGCGCGCCACGCTGCGCGAGGATCGCGACCAGCGCGCGCGCTTCCTCGCGGCGGTCTCCCACGACCTGAGGACTCCGCTCACCTCGATCGGCGGCTACCTCGAGGCGGTCGAGGACGGCCTGGCGGACGATCCCGAGACCCTCGCGCGCTACGTGCGCATAATGCGCGGAAAGACGCGGCTCCTCGAGACTCGGATAGGCGGCCTCATTGCCTTCGCGAGGATGGAGACGGAGGAGTGGCGGATGGGCTTCGAGACTACCGAGTTCCGTCCCTTCCTCGACGGTCTCGCCCGCGAGGCTCGCGAGGACGCCATCCTCCTCGGACGCCGCTTCGAAGCCGCCCTGGGCGCGGTGGGCGACCTCGAGCTGTCGATCGACAGGGACCTCCTGTCCCGCGCCTTGGAGAACGTGATATCGAACGCCTTCAGGTATTCGCCCGAGGGAGGGCTCGTCAAGTTCTCCGCGAGCGCCGTCGCCGGCGCGATCCGTCTCGACGTGGACGACGAGGGCCCCGGCATTCCCCTGTCCGAACGCGAGAGGGTCTTCGAGCCCTTCTATCGAGGAAGCTCGGCGCGGGAGGGCGAGGGATCGGGCCTCGGCCTCTACATCGCGCGCTCCATCGTCCGCGGCCACGGTTGGACGATAGCCGCGGACGAGTCGCCGACCGGGGGCGGACGGATAAGCGTCCTCGTCCCCGCTCAGGGCCTTCGACTCTGAGAGATGCCGAAACCGATTCGCGTACTGGAGGATTCGATGAAATATCGTCTCGGGATCGCTATTTTTGCCTTGCTTCCCGTCGCGCTCTGCGCCGCGCAGAGCGCGACGGGCCCGACGATCCCCGCGGAGGAGGATTTCGTCTATGCGAGGACGATCGGCGCCACGCGTGACGGAATCGAGACGCGCTCGCGCCTCGTGACGGATAAGGGCGAGAGCTGGTTCGAGTTGACGAGCCATTCCGCCGAACAGGACCTCGTCCTTCGGCTCGATCCTGCGACTCTTCTCGCGAACTACACCGAAGTGACGAGCCGCGGGAAGGGCGCGACACTGCGGCGCGAGACGACCATTCTCGACAACAGAACCCCGCCCGCGCCCGACAAGATCGTCGTCGCCGGAATGGATTCCCTGCCCTATACGCTCCGCGCCTTTCCCTGGGGCTCGCTGCAAAAGGCCACGATCGTCTTCCTGGGAACCTCCGCGGCAGGCAATTTCCGCTTCGACCTGAGCGTGACGGGCAAGGAGACCCTCGCCGTCGGAGACAAGGGCGTGGAGTGCTGGAAGGCGCAGCTCAGCCTGAGCGGGATCCTGGGGGCGTTCTTCGGCAAGAGCTACCTATGGTACTCGACGGATTATCCGCACTACCTCGTCAGGTCCGAGGGCCCCTCGGCGGGCCCCGGCTCGCCGACGAGCATCCTCACTCTCGTGAGCTACTCCACCCGAGCGGCGAGCCAGTAGGCTGGAGACTCGCGCCTTTTCGCGGTCGCTCGCGCCGGCCTATCTCGTCCCGTATCACTTCCGACAGCCGCCTCACTCCTTCGTCAATCTGCTCGAGGGAGGGGTACGAGAAATTGATGCGCATCTCGTTGCGCGCCGGCGAGTCGAAGTAGAAGGCGGAGCCTACGACGTAGGCGACCTTCCTTTCGATCGCGGCCGGGAACATCTTCTCGGTGTCGATGTACTCGGGCAGGCTTATCCAGAGGAAAAGCCCGCCTTCGGGCTTGGTCCACCTGAGGTCCGGGCGCGAAGGCATGTACGTCTTCAAGGCGGCCATCATACGGTTGCGCTTCGTTCGATAGAGGGCCTTCGTCTCCTCGATGTGGGCGAAGATTGCGCCGGTCCTAAGGTACTCGGCGACCCAGGCTTGGGCGAAGACGTTCGAGCAGAGATCCATCGCCTGCTTGGCTACGACGAACTTCGAGACTATCTCCGGCCGCGCGGCTATCCAGCCCAACCTCGTCCCCGGGGCAAGTATCTTCGAGAAGGTCCTGAAGCCGATCACGTTGCCTCGGTCCTCGCCTTCCCGATCCAGCTGATAGATCGATGGCAGGCTTTCTCCGAGAAAGCGTATCTCGCGGTAGGGCGCGTCCTCGACTACGAGGAGCCCCTTCTCATAGGAGAATTCGAGGAGCTCGCGACGCTTCTCGACGCTCCAGCAGATACCCGTCGGATTCTGGAAGTCGGGTATCACGTAGACGTACTTGATCCTCCTGCCGGCCGCGATCGCCTTCGCGTACCGCGCACGGAGCTCGCCCATGTCGAAACCGTCGTCTTTCGGCCCGAAAGGCACGCCCAGGACGGCGGCGCGATAGGATTGGACGGCCTGTATCTCGCCGAGGTAGGTCGGACGGCCGGCGATCACGGCATCGCCCGGGTCGAGGAATACCTTGCAGGCGATGTCGAGGGCCTGCTGGCTTGCCGAGACGATGAGTATATTGTCGCGGCCCAGCGCGATTCCTTGATGCGCCTCGAACGCGACGAGCTGATCCCGAAGCTCGTCGTCGCCCTCGGTCGTACCGTACTGCAGTGCATCCGAGGCTCGCTCGCGGAAGACTTTGTCCGCCGCGGCGCGCAGGCCCTCGACGGGAAAGGTCTGAGGGGCCGGCAGGCCTCCGGCGAAGGAGATTATGCCCGGTTGAGATATGAGTTTCAGGAGCTCGCGGATGACCGATTTCTTCATATTATTCGCATTGGCAGAATAAAGGGATTCCAGGTCGAGCATGACATGTCTCCTTTGCAGTATCCTAAGCGGAGCTCTTCCGGCTGTAAAGCGGTATGTATCGAATGTTAAGGGATTCGTTTCAATAATTGAAATGAAACATTTTCCAGATCTTCTCTCACGTTGACCATGAACGCGTCGGCGGATAGAGTGTGACTTCGAGACATTGCATACCCAGCGAGGTCACCCATGCCCCTGAATTGCGGAATCGTCGGCCTGCCGACCGTCGGGAAGAGCACGATCTTCACCGCCCTGACGCGCGTAAAGGCCGAGACCTCGAATTTCTCTTCCTCAGGGAAGAATCCCAACCTGGGAATCATCGCCGTGCCCGACCCCCGGCTCGACAGGCTGACCGAGATGTTCAAGCCCAAGCGCGAGGTTCCCGCCACGGTCGAATTCGTCGACATAGCCGGCTTGGGCTCGGTTTCGTCCAAGAAGGAAGGCTCGAACCAGCTCCTCGCCCACGTGCGCGATTCGGCCCTTCTCGCCCACGTCGTGCGCTGTTTCGACGACCCGGACGTGCCGCACGTCTCCAATAGGGTCAGTCCGGCCGACGACATAGAGCTTCTCCACACCGAGCTCGCCCTGGCCGACCTCGAAACCGTCGACAAGCGCGCGGAAAAGCTCCAGAAGGAGCTCAAGGACCCGGCGAAGAAGAAGGAGGCGGAGCGCGAGCTCGCGGCCTACGCCAAGATCCGTCCCGCCCTTCAGGAAGGCAGGCCCGCCCGCTCGGTCGCGCTCGACGCGGAGGAGGCCGAAGCGGTGCGCCGCTCCTTCCTCATCACGATGAAGCGCGAGCTCTACGTCTGCAACGCGGACGAGGCCGGAGTCAAGTCGGGCAACGCCCATATCGACGCGGTGAGGCGGATCGCCGCGGCCGACGGAGTGGACTGCGTGGTCATTTGCGGCAAGTTCGAGGCCGAGCTGGCCGATCTCGAGAACGAAGACGAGAAGCGCGAGTTCCTCTCCGAGCTCGGGCTCGAGGAATCGGGGCTTTCGGCCCTCATACACGCCGCCTATCGCCTCCTCGGCCTCCGGACCTTCTTCACCGCCGGCGAGGACGAGTGCCGCGCCTGGACGATAAAGGCCGGGGATAAAGCCCCCGTCGCGGCCGGCGTCATCCACACGGACTTCGAGAAGGGCTTCATCAAGGCCGAGGTCTACGGCTTCGGGGACCTGGTGGCGCTCGGCTCTGAAAAGGCGCTGCGCGAGGCCGGCAAGCTTCGCCAGGAAGGCCGCGAGTACGTCGTGGCCGACGGCGACGTGATCTTCTTCAAGTTCAACGTATAGGGAACCTCTATTAACCCTTTCAGGGTTGGTTCCCTGAGGGCAAAATCTAAAGGAAAAACTCGTTTTTGTTTCGCAAAAACGAGTTTTTAGAGATGCCCTATAGCTAGTCGACGTTTTCCTCCGCAACCGACCTCGTCCCGCCGGGCCCCGCTTCGCGGGCCTCGCTTCGCGGGACAGGGGCGGCGAGAGGCGGATTCTCGCGCATGAGAAGGGTCGCAAGGAGCATTCCCAGACCGAGCAGGAACAGGACCGCGAAGCCGCGCCTGATGGAGGCGGCCGGGTCGAGCCCGGAGGATCGGGCTCCGTTCACCACCGTCCCGACGATGGCCGCGCCGAGGACCGAGCCCAGCTGTCCCAGGTAGCGGAGCACGCTGGTCCCGATTCCCAGTCTCTCCGCCGGCAGGGAATTCTGGGCGACGACCGTGAGGACCGAGAAGAAGGGTCCGATACCCAAACCCGCAAGGGTCATGAAGAGGATGGCCAGGCCCAGGCTCGTGCCCGCCGTCATCGTCGATATCAGGAAGGCGCCGGCGCAGAGGAGGCCCGAGGCGACGAGGGTGATCGGCCGGTGTTTCTTTATCGCGGCCAGCAGGCCGCCTCCGATCGCGGCTCCCGCCACCGAGGCGAGGTTCATAGGCGTGAGGGCCGCCCCCGAGCCGGTCGCCGAGACGCCGAGGATGGTCTGGAGGAAGAGAGGCAGGTAGATGACGAGGCCTATGAGAATCATCATCTGCAGCAGGGAGACGAAGGAAGCGGCCGCGAAGACAGGGTTCTTGAGAAGGTCGAGGGGGAGTATCGGCTCGAGGGCGAAGCGCTCGGCCATGAAGAAGGCGGAGAAGAGGACTATTGCCCCGACCAGGGCGAGGAGGACTTCGCTCGACGCCCAGGCGTAGATGCGGCCGGAGCCCCAGGTCAGGCCTAGGAGGAGGCAGGCCGTTCCGCCGGCGGAGAGGATGGCCCCCGCGAAGTCGATTCGCCTCAAGTCCGCCCATCCCCGGAAGCTCCCGCTCCTCGGGGATATCTTGGCCGGCAGGGCCTTCCCCAGCATGGCGATCGCCGCGGCGCCCAGGGGGAGGTTCAAGTAGAAGATCCAGCGCCAGCGCGTGCCCTCGGTCACGAGCCGCCCGACGAGGGGGCCCTGGTCGGCGAGGAGGCCTCCCAGGGTCGGGCCGACAAGGCTGGATAGACCGTAGACGACGCCGAAGAGACTCTGCCACTTGGCGCGTTCGGCGGGCGGGAAGATGTCGGCGATGATCACGGGGACGAGGGCGATACCCGTCCCCGCGCCTATTCCTTGGATGGCCCTGGAGAGGATCAGCATGTCCATGCTCCGCGCCGCTCCGGAAAGGGCCGATCCCAGGAGGAACAAGAAGGTTCCCCCGAGGAGGAAGCCCTTGCGCCCGAATTGATCCGAGAGCTTTCCCGCGATAGGTACGGAGACGGCGGCCATAAGGATGTAGGAGGTCACCGTCCAGACATAGCGGTCGAAGCCGTGAAGCGAGGCGATTACCTTGGGCAGGGCAGTCCCGACCACCGTCTGGTCGAGGGCCTCGAGGAAGAGAGTGAGAAGGAGTCCCGTCACTACCAGCGCCAGAGAGGCTCCGCCCAGGCGGGGCGGACTCCCCTCGATTTCGTGTTCCATTTAGTCTCCTTGAATGGGGATGCCCGCGAGGGCCTTCCACCTGAGGCTGCCAGCCGCTTCCGTCGCGAGCTCGCCCTTCTCTATATCCGCCATAAAGCTGCGCACCCAGTCGAGCTCGGCCCGCATCATGGCGAGCTCGTATTCGATTTCGATAAGGTAGAGCCGTTCCAGGCCGTTTTTCAGGAGCGGGTCGAGAACTCCCTTCAGGTCGAGAATTCCCGCCGATAGGGACCCCACCCTCTGGTCGAGGAGGCCGAGGACGGTCGAGGGCTCGAGCTGAGCCAGGAAGGTCAAACCGGCGACAAATCGCGGGTATTCCTTTACCGGAGTGCCGACGAGGTAACGGAGCCGATCGAGAAGCTCCGTGACGCCCGCCTCGGTGACCTGGTATATCGTCCTCTCGGGGTGGTTTCCCTCCCGCTGCGTAGCCTTGACCGCAATCAGACCCTTGGCCCTGAGTCCTTCGATGACGGAGTACAGCGAACCGTAGTTGAGCTTGATGCTCGCCGACAGCCCCCTCTCGCGCATCAGAGAGGATATCTCGTAGGGATGCATCGGCCGCTCGCGCAGAAGCGACAGTACGGCTAAGCCGAGAAGGTTGCCGACACGCTCCACTACCATGAACGCCTCCGGGAATATACTAGAATTAGAGTATCCGAAATAGAATATACGTAACCGAGTAGCTTATGAAAAGGAAAATGGTCATATTCGTGAGTCGGGAAATAAGGCCTCGGATCGGCTGCAGAATCAGTATATTTTTACAGGAAACAATAAACGCGATCGCTGTATGAATCGGAGGTTACATGGCAGATACGCTCTTCGATGAACTACATCTCCGCTCCCTGGGGCTCCGCAACCGCGTCGCTCTCTCGCCCATGTGCCAATATTCAGCGACGGACGGCCTGCCGACAGACTGGCACTTCCGCCACTACCCCGAGCGCGCAATAGGCGGCGCCGGCCTCGTCGTCGTCGAGGCCACTGCCGTCCTGCCCGAGGGGCGCATAACCCCGGGCGACCTAGGCATCTGGGACGCGGCGCACGCGGAGGCTTTGGGCCGCATCGCAGGGGCGATAAAAGCCGGCGGGGCCGCGGCCGGCATACAGATCGCCCACGCCGGGCGTAAAGCCTCCACGGCCGTTCCCTGGGAGGGCGGAGCATGGCTTCCGCCCGAAAAGGGAGGCTGGGCGACCGTCGCTCCGAGCGCCATCGCCTTCGGGCCGGGCTACGCGGCCCCGGAGGCCCTGGACGACGAGAGAATCCGATCGACCGTCGAGGCCTTCGCCGCCGCAGCGCGAAGGGCCGTCGACGCCGGCTTCGATCTCGTCGAGCTGCACTCCGCCCACGGCTACCTCCTCCACCAATTCCTCTCGCCGCTTTCCAATGCCCGGAGGGATCGTTACGGCGGCGACGCGGCCAACAGGATGCGCTTCCCCCTCGAAGTCGCCGCGGCCGTCCGCCGCGCCCTCCCCGAGGCTATGCCCATGCTCGTCCGCGTTTCGGCCACGGATTGGGTCGAGGGCGCTTGGGACCTCGAATCCTCCGTCGATTACGCGCGCGAGCTCAAGGCCATCGGCGTCGACCTCGTCGAGGCGTCATCCGGAGGCATTGTGCCCGACGCGAAGCCGGCGATCGGCCCGATGTACCAGGCGCCCTTCGCGCGGGCGATCAGGGCGAAGGCGGGGATAGCGACGGGAGCGGTCGGGATGATCACCGACATCGGCGAGGCGCGATCGATAGTCGAGGGCGGGACCGCGGACCTGGTATCGTTCGGCCGCCTCCTCCTGCGCGACCCCTATTGGCCGCTCAGGAACGCGCCCGTCGAGCGTCGCCGGACGCCGAATCAGTACCTCAGGGCATTCCCCGCGGCATGAGGCTGCTTCGAGGACTCGCGAGAGCAGGCGCCGAGAGCCCGCGGGTACTCATACTGGGATCATTCCCTTCGGAAAAATCCCTCTGGCGAGGCGAGTATTACGGGAACGAGCGCAACCATTTCTGGGTTTTGCTCGGCCTCCTCCTCGGGTTCGAGCCGAGCGCGCCCTATGCCGAGCGCCTCGCCCGCCTCGAGCGGGCCGGGATAGCGCTATGGGACGTGATCGCGTCCTGCGAGCGCGAAGGCAGCCTGGACCAGGATATCCGAGGCGAGACGCCCAATCCCCTGGCCGAATACATCGGCTCGAGGCCGGGGATCGGGCGCCTGGCCCTGAACGGCGGGAAGGCGGCGGCCTCGTTCGCCGCCCACATCGCGCCCGGGCTTCGCCTCTCTGTAGGCGAAACCGGATCGTGGGTCCCCGCCTTCGCGCCCGAAAGACGCATACTCATCGCGCGCCTTCCGTCCTCGAGCCCCGTGCCGACGAGGGATTTTCGAAGCGCTTCCGACAAGCTCCGGCTCTGGTCGGACTTCATCGCCGACTCGGCCTGAGCTCGCCTTGAGCCCCGGATTCCGTCGGGCGAAGCAGGCGGGCTAACCCAGCGGCCCTTCTCCCAGAAGGGACTTGAGCTCCTGGATATCCTTGACGAGCTTCGTCCTGTTGAGGTTCTGCAGTCGGCGCGGGACCATTTCCTTTGAAGTGCACTCGACGACGGCCACGAGATTCTGGAGCTCGATCTCGTGGGGATAGGCCGGCGGCACGAAATCGGCCATCGTCTCGTCCATATCCTCCTTCGTGATGAAGGTGCGGCCCTCCATCGCGGCCTTGAATTTGGCGCGGATCAGGACCGCCTCAAGGTCGGCCCCGGAGAACTCGTGCGTGAATTTCTTCAGGAGCTCGCCCACGGGGAAGCGGCGTATGGACAGGTCGAGCTTGCGCACCAGGGTCTCGAAGAGGGCGATTCTCTCTTCGTCGGTCTCGGGATAGAAGAGGGCGAGGTGCTCCTCGGCGCGGCCCTGGCGCTTCAGGTCGATGGGGAGGAGGTCGGGGCGGCAGGTGATGAGGAACCAGATTATCTTGCCGCGGTACTCGGTGTTGCCCATGAACGAGGCGATCTGCGAGAAGACGCGGTTCGAGACCCCCGAGTCCCCGTCCTGGTCGCGGTCGCCGAGGAAGGCGTCGGCCTCGTCGATCATCACGGCCACCGGCGACATCGCCTTGAGGATCGACAGGACGCGCTCGAGGTTGGACTCGGTGACGCCCTGCCACTTGGAGCGGAAATTCTTGAACTTGACCATGGGCACGCCGATCTCGCCCGCGAAGGCGGAGACCATGAAGCTCTTGCCCGTCCCGACCGGGCCGGCGATGAGGTAGCCCATGGGCAGGACGTCGAGCCTGCCCTGCTTGATGGCGCGCGCCGCGTTCTTGAAGCGGCGCTTGACGAATTCGTGGCCGGAGACTAAGGAGAGGTCGTGCTCGGTCTCGAGGAACTCGAGGAGGCCCGCGGCCTCGGACTCGATGATGTCCTTCTTCTTCTGGCGCATGTACTCGAGGGAGATCGGCCTGTCCTCCTGCCAGCTCTCGGCCGCGAGGCGGTTCAGGTTCATCAGGTTCAGGCCGGAGGCCAGGGCGGCGACCTGCGCGCTCCCGAGTCCCTTGTCGAGGAGGAGCTGGCCCTGGGCCTCCAGGAAGCCCAGGAACTGGGCGCGCACCGCCTCGTCGGGTATGGGAATCTCCACCTTGACGGTGCTCGGGCTCGCCGAGATGCGCGGATTGAGGTCGGCCAGGTTCTCGGTGAGAAGGATGATCGAAACGTCGCCCCGCGTGAATACCGGCTCGTGGGACCAGCGGTTGAGAGTCACGAAGCAGTATCGGTCGTCGTCGGAGAGCCTGGCGACGTCGCTGGCGGGAGCCACGGTCTCGGCGTAGTCGACGATGAGGACTATGCGGCGCTTCTGCGGTATCTGCGTGAGGAAGTACTCCTCCAGGTAGGGGAAGGCCTCGCTGGGGTCCTTGGCGAGGAAGTCCGCGTCGCCGTCGTCGGGGTGGCGCCCGCGCATGGCGGCGAGGTAGTCGCGCTCCATCTGCTTGTCGCAGAAGGAGACGCCGCTCGAGCGGTCGAAGAAGGCAATGACGTCCTTGTTGCCGAAAAGCACCTCGGAAATGTATTCCTGGATCTTCACGAAGAGGAATTCGCCTTCGTTCATCTTGTGGGGGAGGAAGTCCCTGATATTGCCGTGGACTATATAGAGGTTCGCCGTCTGGGAGCAATATTTGTAGGAGAGCTCCTGCGCCCATGCGGGCAATATCTTGATGAACGGGAGGTTCTTTACGATGAGCTGATCTTTCATGGTCCCTCTCCCCGCAGTATGCATCAGCCGGGCCGATCGGACAAGAGTTTTGACAGGATCGCGATCCCGGCTCATACTGATGGGGCGGCCGCTGCGACGCGCGCCGCGGAAACGGAGGAAACGCGATGGCTGACGTAGGAAAAAAGTCGGGGGGGAAAGTCCGCGCCTGGGTGGCGGCGGCCAACATGGGCTTGGGGCACAAGAGGGCCATTCGACCCTTGTGGGACATCGCCGAGGGCGGGCTCATAGTCGTGAACGACGCCTCCGTCGCGGACCCCGAGGAACTCAAGGTCTGGGAGCAGCTCCTCTCGGTCTACGAGAGGCTCTCGCGCGCGAAGCGCATCCCGGTCATCGGCAACGCCCTGTTCGGGATCATGGACCATTTCCAGCAGATCCAGCCCGCCTATCCCCGCGTGGACCTGTCCAAGCCTTCGATACAGACGAAATGGACCGAGGGCATGGTCCGCAAAGGGCTCTGCGCCGGGCTCATACGCCGCATCAACACGAAGCCCCTCCCCCTCATCACTTCGTACTACGCCGCGGCGGTCGCCGCCGACATGGCCGGCTACGGCCGCGTCTATTGCATAATCTGCGACGCGGACATAAACCGCGTGTGGGTCGCCTCCGATCCCCGCAAGTCCAGGATCGAGTACCTCGTTCCCTGCGGATCTGTGCTGCGCCGCCTCAAGCAGTACGGCGTTCCCGACGAGCGCCTGTTCATGACCGGCTTCCCCCTGCCCAAGGAGCTCCTCGGCGGTCCCGACCTCGGCCTCCTCAAGGCCGACCTCGGCCAGAGACTGCGCTACCTGGACCCGGGCAGCCGCTTCTGGCCGCTCCACGAGGCGAGCGTCGTGCATTTCCTCGGGGAGGAGAACTGCGCCCCGAAGACCGCGCGCAAGCTTACGCTGGCCTTCGCCGTCGGCGGCGCGGGCGCGCAGAAGGAGATCGGCGCCGAGGCCCTCGCCAGCCTGAAGGGCAAGATCCTGGCCGGCGAGCTCGCGATGAACCTCGTCTGCGGCGTCCGGGCCGAGGTGCGGGAATACTTCGAGGCGGCAGTGAAGGCCCACGGCCTCGAAGGCTGCGGGGACGTGAGGATAATCGGGGGTCGGGGCGACGAGGAGTACTTCGATTCCTTCAACGCGAGCCTTCGGGACACCGACGTGCTCTGGACCAAGCCCTCGGAGATGTCCTTCTACGTCGGCCTGGGCATCCCGATCATCGTGGCCCCCACGATCGGCGCGCAGGAGACCTTCAACCGGAATTGGCTGGAGGAGATTCAGGCCGGGATACCGCAGGCCGATCCGCGCTACGCGCACGAGTGGCTGTTCGAGCTCCTGGAGCAGGGACGCTTCGCCGAGGCCGCCTGGAGCGGCTTCCTCAAGGCCCGGAAGTACGGGACATACAAGATCCACGAGCTGATAGCCACGGGCACTATGGCCAGGTCAGGCGATCCGCTAACGCGCTGAGTCCTCGCCGCGCGCGACGGAATCGACGAAGGCGGCGATGTCGGCGGCTCCGTTGCGCAGCGCGAGGGTTTCGTAGCGCCGGGCCACCTCCTCCCGGACTTCCTCCTTGAGGAAGTGGCGGGCGGCGATGCCGAACAGCATCGGGTTCCCGTCCGTGTATTTCGCGACTCCCCTGAATACCGCGTAATTGGCGTGCTCCTGCTCGCAGGGGGTCGCGGCGACGTTGAAGATGATGGGCTTGCGCGAGTGCATGCACTCCATCATCGTGGCCGGACCCGGCTTGATGAAGCAGACGTCCGAGGCCTCGATGAGCTCGTTCATGTTCCTGACGAAGCCCAGCGGGATGATGTTGAGATTCTGAAGGAGCTTCCTGCTGGTGGACAGCCTCGCGCGCAGGGCCTTGTTCAGCCCGGCCACCACGATGACGTTGAGCCGCTCTCCCAGGAGATCGAGGGCGATCAGGTATTGGAGGATCATGCCCGCTCCCTGGTTGCCGAAGCTGAACAGGAAGGTTCCGCACCCGATCTCCAGGCCGAGCTCGGCGGCCACGACGGCCCGATCCCTCCTCGATTCGAGGAAGCCCGGCCGTATGGGATAGGGGAAGGCCTTTATCTTGCTCCACAGTATCCCGTGCCTGGCGGCGTTCCTGGCGGCTCGGTCCGAGGCCGTGAGGTACCAATCCGTCTCCGGGACTTTCCAGGGCGCATGGAAGGTGAAGATCTCCGTCTGATAGGTGATTATCTTGAAATCGATCCTCGCTCGCCGCCTCGCCACGACGAGGGCCATGGTCGCGAAGAAATGCGTGCTGAATACGACATCGGGCCTCGTCCGCCTCACGAAGTCGACCGCGTCCTTGACCGCCGGCGCGACCATCGTCCGGTAGAGCACGGCGCGGGTTATCGGAGCGAGGCTGTTCTGGAGCTGGAACATTATATGGGTGAGGGTAGGATATTCGAGGAAGGTCTTCCAGCTTCTCTTGTGCGCCGCGTCGACCTCGACGCTCCCGATGTCCTTGATGAAGTCCATCATCTCGGTCTCGTAGAGGCCTGGATAACCGCGCTCGAGGGCCTCCATGACGGCGATCGCGGGAGCCTTGTGTCCCCCGCCCGCCTCAATCATGGCGAAGATGATTTTCCGCTTCATGATCTCTATCCGTATAAGCTAACCGATACCTCTCCCCCGAGGCAAGCCGGGACCGCGCGCCGACGAGAGCTTGCCACGTCGCTCCGCGCGGTGCTATAGTTCGCCTACACTAATCCCGAAGAGAGGTACGCCCATGGCCTATAAGGTCACAGATGCATGCGTGAACTGCGGAGCATGCGAGCCCGAGTGCCCGGTGCAGGCGATCAGCGAGAAGGACAGTATGCGCTGGATCGATCCCGCGAAATGCATCGACTGCGGCAGCTGCGCCTCGGTCTGCCCGACCGAAGCGATAGCGGCGGGCTAAGTCCGGCCGGGCGGGCGCTTCGAGGCCTCGATCGCCTGGATAGGACCGTCCCGCCCGCGCTCGGAGGGGCGGTCCTTTTTTTCCCGACCCGTATCGGGGGAGAGCAATGCAGGTGGACACCGACATCGTCTCCGGCGAGATAATCGCTTCCTCCCTCCGGGGCGTAAAGCTCCAGCTTCTCGCCGAGGGATACAGCGTGCTCAAATCGGGGATCCGCGTAAGCCACGACGAGATGCGCACGGTCTTCGCCGAATGGAACAGGGGGGAGCTCGCCGATCCCCTCCTCGGTACGGCCGCCGACGTGCTCGGCCAGCGCGACGCGGACGGCCTTCCCCTCCTCGAGAAGGTCCTCGACGTCTCGCGGGGACGGGAACTCTGCGGCCCCGCCGCCTCCCTCGCGCTGAGGCTGGAGGTGCCCGCCCCCCTCGCGTCCCAGGCGGCCTTCTCCTTTTTCCTCTCGGGCATGAAGGACGAGCGCGTCGAGGCGAGCGCCGTGCTGAACGGTCCCAAGGTCGCGCCGACCGGCGACCGCCATGCCATGATCGAGGAGTTGCGAAAGGCGCTTCAGGCCGCCTTTATCCTCGCCTATGCCGAGGCCTATTCCCTACTCGCCGCCTCGGGCCGAGGGATGGAGGACGCCCTCGCCGAGGGCAGCTCCTCGATCGGCTCGCGGGCCGCCGAGGCCCGATCGCGCCGCGGGCCCAAGGAAAGCCTCCTCCTCGACGCCAAGATGAAATCCTCCCTCGATCCGGCCCTTCCCAGCTTGAGACGCGTGTGCTCGCGCTGCGCCGAGGGGGGCCTTCCGGTGCCCGGCCTGACGGCGGCGCTCGGCTATTACGACGGCCTGCGCAGCATGTGGCTGCCGTCCAACCTCTCGGTGGCTCTTCGGGATTCCGGCGAAGGCTCGGGCTATGAGCGCGTGGACAGGCCGCGCGGGGAAGTCTTCCACTCGGACTGGAAATAAAGGGATCGAGAGTGGCGGAATCGGCGAAGCAGGGCGGAGCCGCGTTACACATCGGAGCGCGGGCCTTCGTCACGACGATAGCGATAATCCTGGCCCTGATGATCGGCTCGGGCGCGCTCACCTACCTCGTGCCGGCGGGCGGCTACACCCACGTCGTCGAAGGCGGCGTGGACAGAGTCGTTCCGGGCACCTTCGCCTACGGCCACCGGCCGAACTACCCGGCGTGGCGCTGGCTCACGGCGCCCATCGAGGTGCTCTGGTCGCCGGGTAACGTCCAGGTCATAACGATAATCATCCTCCTCGTCCTCATCGGCGGATCCTTCACGGTCCTGGACAAGTGCGGCATCCTGAAGGTGGCCCTGTCCATGGTCGTCGGCCGTTTCAAGAAGAACAAGTACGGCCTCATGGCCGCCATCATCTTCTTCTTCATGTTCGCCTCGTCCGTCCTCGGCATCTACGAGGAAGCGGCCCCCCTCGTCGTCTTCATCGTGCCCCTCGCCCTCTACCTGGGATGGGACAGCCTCACCGGCCTCGGCATGAGCCTCCTGTCGCTCGGCTTCGGCTTCGCCGCCGCGACCATGGACCCCTTCATGGTGACCATAGCGCAGTCGCTCGCCGGCCTGCCCCTCTATTCGGGGCTCTGGCTGAGGGGGATCTTCTTCGCCACGATGTTCGCCCTCGTGTTCCTCTTCGTGCGGCGCCACGCCCGCAAGGTCGAGCGGGATCCCTCCTCGTCCATCGTGTACGAAGAGGATCTCCGCCTCCGCTCGTCCATCGACGTCGCCAGCGCGGTGGCGAGCGAGGAGGACGCATCGGAGCCCCGCATGCGCGGAGCCGTAAGGTGGCTCGGCCTCTGGTTCCTGGCGGCCATCCTCTTCATCCTCGCGGCGACCCGCATCAAGGCGATTTCCGCCTTCGCCTTCCCGATCATGGGCCTCTTCTTCGTCGTCGCCTGCAACGGCGCCGCCCTCGTCGCCGGGGAGAAGGGCGGCTCCCTCGGGAAGTGCTTCCTCCTGGGAATGAAGTCGATCGTGCCGGCCATCGTGATGATCCTGATGGCCATGAGCGTCAAGCTCATCATCACCAAGGGCGGCATCCTCGACACGATCCTCTTCACGGTCGCCGGAAAGATGGGCGGCGTCGGCCCCTACGCCGCCGTCGCCTTCGCCTTCCTCCTCACCCTGGTCTTCGAGTTCTTCATTCCCTCGGCCTCGGCCAAGGCCTTCCTCATCATCCCGATCCTCGCTCCCCTGGCGGACCTCGTCGGCCTTACCCGGCAGACAGTAGTCTTCGCCTTCGACAACGGCGACGGCTTCTCCAACATCCTCTACCCGACGAGCCCCTTCCTGATGATCTGCCTCGGCCTCACCGTCGTCAGCTATCCGAAATGGCTGAGATGGACGGCGCCTCTCCAGGCCATTACCCTCCTGGTCTGCTTCGCTTTCATGGCCTTCGCGGCGGCGATCCGCTTCGGCCCCTTCTGATCCCGTGAGCTCATACCAAATTGAAAAAAAAACGTAAAAAAAGCGGATTTGCGATATTTATTTTTTTCACCTTGTGATATGATCCCGGACAGAGCAAAGCTACTCAAGGAATCGTACGAAAGACTATTCCGTCTTTGTGCAGGCTAAAACCAGTACAGAGAAGAAGATACCACACCCGGTACCGTAAGTCGCTCCGCTCCTGCTTCATATTTCGGCGTTGCCGATAGATGGAGCCAGCTTATCATGGATAAGCTACTACAAAGTCCCGGCAAGTTTGCCGGGCAAAGGAAGTCCTGCATGGGCAAGAAAATTTACGTAGGGAATCTCAGCTACAACACGTACGAGGACGGTCTCAGGGCCCTGTTCCAGAACTACGGCACTGTCGCGTCGGCGAAGATCATCACCGATCGCGATTCCGGCCAGTCCAAGGGTTTCGGCTTCGTCGAGATGGGAACCGAAGAGGAGGCCCGCGCCGCCATTTCCGCCCTCAACGGCCAGGATCTCGATGGCCGCGCCCTCAAGGTCAACGAGGCGATGGACAAGCCTCGCCGGGACGACAATCGCTGGTAATCCCTCATACATCAAACGAGCGTTTTGCTCATAGAGTTTTGAGCGTATCGGCGCCGAATCGATGAGGCGCCGAGAACCGCAGAACCGAAAGAGGCCTTTGAGGTCTCTTTTTTTTTGCTCCCGTCATCCCTTTACGGCGCCGACAGTCAGGCCTTTCACGACATATTTCTGGAATATCATGGTCAGGACGATGGCGGGCGTCATGATGGAGACGGCGACTGCCATGACCGCGCCCCAGTCCACTTCGGCGTAGGACACGAAATTATAGATCGCTATCGGGAGGGTTTTCGTCTTCTCCATGCTGAGGACCTGGGAGAACATGAAGTTGTTCCACGAGAAGATGAAGGAGAGGGTCGTGGACGTCACGATGCCCGGGCCCGATAGGGGGAGGACGATCGACCGGAAGGCCCGCTGTCTGGTCGCTCCGTCGATCATCGCGGACTCCTCCATCTCGAGCGGGATCGACTCGAAGTAGCTGGACATGATCCATACGACCACCGGGAGGGCGATGAGCATGTGCGACAGCACGAGGGCCGCGTAGCTGTCCATGAGGCGCAGGCGGGAGAAGATGATGTACCAGGGCATGAGGAAGGAAATTCCCGGCATCAGCCTGGCCACCAGGATGAAGACCGAGATCCTCTTCTGGGCGAAACGCGCGATGGAGTATGCCGCGGGCAGGCCGAGAAGGAGCGACAGGGCTACGGCCGTCGCGCCGACGATCGAGGAATTCTTGAAGTACTTGAGGAAGTCCTGCTCTCCGAAGGCTCGCGCGTAGTTGGCCAGGGTCGGCTTGAAGAGGAGCTTGGGCGGCCAATGGATGATGTCCACCTGGGTCTTGAAGGAAGAGGCGAGCATCCAGAAGAAAGGCAGGAGGAGGACGACGGCGATGAGAAGAACGGCCAGGTAGAAGAGGCCGCGGACCGCGGCCCTTCTCCCCCGCGCGCGGATCATGCCGGAGTCCCCGCGCGCAATCGCATGATTCCCATGCTCGAGGCCATCACGACCAGGAAGAGGACCACGAGGATGACGGAGGACTGACCCATCCGGAAGTACTCGAAGCTGTATTTGAACCCGAGGATGTTCAGGGTCTCGGAGGCGTAGCCCGGACCCCCGCCCGTCATGGCGAATATGATGTCGAAGGTCTTGAGGGCATCGATCGTCCTGAGGACGAGGGCGGTGAGGATGGTCGGCATGACCATGGGAAGGGTGATTCGCCACAGGATCTGCGCCTCGTTCGCCCCGTCCACGCGGGCCGACTCGTAGGGCTCGGGCGAGAGGCCCGCGAGGCCGGCCAGCACGATGAGGGATACCATCGGCGTCCATTGCCATACGTCCACCAGGACGAGGGAGGGCAGGACCGTGGCCGCGCCCGAGACCCAGGCTCCCTTCGGGAGCCCGACCAGGCTCAAGGCCCAGTCCGCCAGGCCGATCGTGGGGTCGTAGAACAGGCTGAAGACGATCCCGACCGCGACCGGCGTGGCCACGAGAGGCAGGAGGAGGAGGAGCTTGAGCATCCCCTTCCCGACGAATTCTCGATCGAGGACGAGCGCCACCGCGATGCCGAGAAGCGCCTCGCAGGCGACCGCCAGGGCGGTGAACAGGAATGTCCGTCCCGCCGCGGCGAGGAAGCGGGGCTCGGCGAAGACCCGCGCGTAGCTCCTGAGCCCGACGAAGGCCGGAGGAGCTCCCGAGGTCAGATTCCAGTTCGTGAAGCTGAGGACGAGCGTGTACGCCACAGGGAAGGCCATCATCACCGCGACGAACAGCACCGCGGGCAGGGGGAAGAGGATCTTGAGGTTCCTCTCCACGAAGCCGGTCTTGATCATGCTTACTGGACGCCCAGCTCGCCGGTGTCCTCCAGGAGCTCGTCGACCTTGGCGACCATGTCGGCCGCCTTTTTCTCGAGGCCCGCGGATTCGCCCTTGGTATCGATCGACTCGATGATGACTTCGCCTATGCGGTCGCGCGCCTCGCCTACGGCGCTCATGTAGGGCCTGTCGTAGGGAACGCCGTTCTTCGCCGCGAAGGCTCGCGTCGCGACGAGGCTCGGGTTCACCTTGGCGAGGACGGTCTTGTCGAGCCAGGGCGAATCGCGCGCCATCGTGATCTGCGCCGCGAGGCCGCGCTTGGCCATGTCCGCGCTCGTCGCCCAGGCGAGGAACTGCCGGGCCAGGTCCTGCTTCGGGCTCTTCTTGGATATCGCCATGCCCCAGGAAACCGAGATGAAGGGCGTGTTGCCCGCGGGCCCGGCGGGGAAATCGGCGACGCCGACGTCCTGGGCGGGCACCTGCGACTTGGTCGGATCGACGATCTGGCCGTAGAACACGGAAGCGTCGGTCCACATGGCGATCTTGCCTGCCTGGAAGAGCGGCATGATGCCGTCCCAGGACATCGCCGTCACGCCCGTCGGGCCGTAGGTCCCGAGGAGCCGGCCGTAGTAGCGGATCGCCTCGACGGCCGGCTTGGAATCGAATACGGCCCTGCCTTTGTCGAGATAGGCGCCCCCGTAGTTGTACAGATAGCTCGACATCTGCGTCACGGCGGCGGCGGCGCTGCCTCTGGAGGCGATGCCGGCGACGCCGGCTGAGTCGAGCTTGGCGGCCGCGGCCTCCAATTCGGCCAGGGTCTTCGGGACGGCGACGCCGGCCTTCTTGAGGAGGTCTATGCGGTAGTAGAGAACCTCCCACTCCGTGACGATGGGCACGACGTAGGTCCTGGATCCGAAGGTCACGACGCTGAGGGCGCTCTTCGGGAAGTCCGAGAAGTCGTAGGTCACGAGGGGCGCGTACCAGCCGTTCTTGTAGAACATCTTGGCTTCCTGGAGGGGACGCGTCATGAACACGTCCACGGTCGAGGAGCCGGACGCGAACTCGGTCGCGAGCTTCGTGGAGAGCTGGCTCTCCTGGTACTGCTCGACGTCGACCTTGATGCCCGAGGCCTGCTCGAATTCGGGAATGGCGGCCTTGAGGAGATCGCCGTAGGGATGGTTGGCGAGGAGGACGCGCAGCTCCTTGGCCTGCGCCCCCGCGAACGCGACTGCGATGAGCGCCAAAAGGACGGCGAAGAGCTTTTTCATGGATCCTCCTTGGATTGCACTCGTGGCTCGAGCGCAGATTATCCCACTTCCCGGTTGATCGGTCAAAAGCAAAAGCGCGGATTCGCGCGACCGTCCGGCTGTCTTAATGATTTTTCCGCTGTATACTCGCGGAAGCATGAAGGCCCTCGTCCTCGAGGCGAAAAGCGAGTTCGCCTTTCGCGACATCCCCGATCCGCAGCTCCGCGCCCGGAACGACGTCATCGTGCGGGTGCGCGCCGCGGCCATCTGCGGCTCCGACGTCCACGGAATGGACGGCTCCACCGGAAGGCGCCGTCCGCCCATCGTCATGGGGCACGAGGCGGCCGGCGAGATCGTCGAGGCCGGCTCGGACGTGCGAGGCTTCGGAGTCGGCGACCGCGTAACCTTCGACTCCACCGAGTACTGCGGAGTCTGCTGGCACTGCCGCCGCGGCGAGGTCAACCTCTGCGACGATCGCCGCGTCCTCGGCGTGTCCTGCGCGGAGTACCGCCGCGACGGAGCCTTCGCCGAGTACCTCGTCCTGCCCGAGCGCATCCTCTACGCCCTGCCCGAAGGTCTCGACTTCGTCAGCGCCTCTCTCGCCGAGCCCCTGGGCGTCGCGGTCCACGCCGCGGCCGTCACCCCCTTGGGCCTCCACGAATCGGTCGCGGTCGTCGGCACGGGTCTCATCGGCCTTCTGCTGATTCAAGTCCTCCGCGGCGCCACCGCGGGCGCGATCGTCGCCTTCGACACCGATCCTTCGCGCCGGGAAGCCGCCCTCCGCTTCGGCGCGGACGCGGCCATCGATCCCGCGGCCGCGGGCGCGATGGAGGAGCTGCGCGGACTCACCGCCGGCCGCGGCGCGGACCGATCCTTCGAGGCCGTCGGCGCGACGGCGCCGATACGGACCGCCATAGAAGCGGCTCGAAAGGGAGGCTCCGTGACCCTGATCGGCAACGCCAGCCCCTCGGTCGAGATCCCTCTGCAAAGCGTCGTCACGAGACAGCTCTCCCTCCTCGGGAGCTGCGCCATCGCCGGAGAATATCCCCTCGCGATCGAATTGATGTCCAGGCGCAAGGTCGACGTCCGCGCCCTCGTGAGCGCGGTGGCTCCTTTGGCCGATGGCGCCTCCTGGTTCTCCCGCCTCTACGCGCGGGAATCGGGCCTGCTTAAGGTAGTGCTGGAGCCCTGATGGACGCTCTGCGTTTCGGGATCTACGGCTACGGCAAGGTCGCGGAGCTCCACGCGAAGGCGATCGCCTCCCTTCCCGGGCTCGAGCTGGCCGCCGTTTGCGGAAGGGACGCGGCCAGGCGCGACGCCTTTGCCGCGCGTTGGGCGATACGATCGCGCGCCTCGGCCGCCGAGATGGCCGAGAGAGATCGCGTCGAGGCCGTCGTAATCGCGACGCCCCATCCCCTGCATCGCGCCCACTCGGTCGAATGCTCCGAGGCCGGCCTGCACGCAATCGTGGAGAAGCCCATGGCCCTGAGCGTCGAGGACTGCGACGCGATGATCGCGGCCGCCGCCGGCGCGGGTCGCCGCCTCGGCGTAGTGAGTCAGCGCCGCTGGTACCCCTCCGTGCGCCGCGTCCGCGCGGCCATCGACGAGGGGAGTCTCGGGCGTCCGGCCCTCGGCCAGGTCATCATGCTCGGCTGGCGCGACGAGGCCTATTACCGGAGCGACCCATGGAGGGGAAGCTGGGCGGGGGAGGGCGGCGGAGTCCTCGTCAACCAGGCACCCCACCAGCTGGATCTCCTCGCCTGGTTCATGGGACCGGTCGTCGAGGCTTCGGCCTATTGGGCGAACCTCAACCACCCCTACATCGAAGTCGAGGACACGGCCGTGGCATCCCTCCGTTTTCCCGGCGGAGCCCTCGGCTCGGTCCTGGTATCCAACTCGCAGAAGCCCGGCATCTACGCGAAGGTCCACGTCCACGGTACGAGCGGAGCCTCGGCGGGCGTCCAGACCGACGGAGGCGCCATGTTCGTCGCGGGAATGAGCGAGATCCTCGAGCCTCCCTTCAACGACCTCTGGACGGTGCCGGGAGAAGAGGGTCGCGTTGCGGGTTGGAAGGCGGAGGACGAGACCTTCTTCAAGTCCATAGACGCCACGTGGTTCTTCTTCGCGCGCCAGATCGAGGAATTCGCGGCCTCCATCCGCGAGGGTCGCGACTGCGCCGTGACGGGCCGCGACGGCCGCGAGGTGGTGCGGCTCATGGAGGCTATCTACGCCTCGGGCCGCGAAGGAAGACCCGTCAGGCCGAGGCCCTGATGGCCCAGCGCAGCATGGCCGCGCCGGAGCGGGGATTCCGGTAACGCTCCTCGCGCCCGGGGCGGATCGGCTCCGGCGCGATCGCCGAATAGATACCTCCCGCGAATCCCTTCTTGAAAGCGGCCTCGACGCGGCGATCTTCGCCGGAATGGAAAGAGATGATGCAGACCCTGCCCCCCGCGTAGAGGCAGGAGGGAATGCCCGCGAGGAAGGCCTCGAGGGCCGAGAACTCGCCGTTGACCTCGATGCGTATCGCCTGGAAGACGCGCCTCAGGGTCCTCTGCATGGAGGGGTCCTTGAAGGCAAGCGCGGGAAAGGCCGAGCATATCGCCTCGGCGAGGTCGCGGGTCGTGGCAAGCCTGCCGCGTCGAAGGCAGATGGCCCGCGCGATGCCGCCTGACTCGGCCTCGTCGGCGTTCGCCCGGAGGGCCTCGCATAGCGCATCCTCCGCGACGGAGGCGAGGTACTCGCGCGCCGACGGGCCGCTCGAACTGTCCATGCGCATGTCGAGCGGACCCTTGCGCTTGAAGCTGAAACCCCGATCGGGGTCGTCTATCTGCATGGACGATACACCTAGGTCTGCGAGCAGCATGTCGGCCCCGCCGACGCCCGCCTCGGCGAGGACGGCGGGCAGTCCGGAGAAATTTGCATGGACCGGGACGAAGGAGCCTTCCGGAAGCCCGGCGGCCGCGATCCTCCGCGCCGCCTTGGGCAGCTCCAGCGGGTCCAGGTCGAGGCCGTAGAGGCGGCCCCCCGGCTGTATGGCCTTGAGGATCTCCAGGGCGTGGCCGCCGTAGCCCAGAGTCGCGTCGACCGCCGTCTCGCCCGGCCTGGGCGCGAGGATGGCCAGGACCTCGGCGACGAGAATGGAGCGATGGCTGCCCGCGGGCGTATCGCCGCGTGAGAGGACGCGCTCGACGTCCTCGCGATACTCCTCGGGATTTTGTTCCTTGTACTTCTCGGAGAAGGCGCGGGGGTGGCTGCCCCGGTAGCGCTTGCGGCGAATGTGTCGTCCCGCGTCGTCGCTCATGGTGGCTCGGCTTTCGTGGGGATATGCTACTCCGATGGGCGGAGGCTTGCATAGTCGGGCTATTGCGCGCGCGAACCCGGGTATTCGATAATCGGCCCATGAAGCAAGCTTGGGATCTCCTCCTCGAGGCCGCCGACGCCTCTTTCGACGGGGACTACTACAATGGTCTTTCGCTCATGCGAACCCTGGAAACGCTCAGCGCCGACATGGCCGCCTATACCAGGACGCACGAAGGCTACAGCGCCTGGGAAGTCGCCCACCATGTGGCTTATTTCAAGCACCATGTGACGAAGGCGATAGATCCGTCGGTCGAGCCCTATCCCCTCCGCAAAGGGCCTTCGGGCTTCGCGTCTCCCTCCGAAGTCTCGGAAAAGGCCTGGAGCGAGGTGCTGTCCTACCTCAGGGCCATCCACGCCAAGGCGATGTCGGCCTTGCGGACAGCCCCGGATTCCATTTTCGACGAGCCTATGCCGAAGTGGGGCACGACCATCGGGAGGACAATCGTTTGGCTGCTTTCGCACGATAGTTATCACAGCGCCCAGCTGCGAAACATGGGAGTGCCCGGTCTGAAGGAGCCCAGATAAGGCGGAGCTGCGCGATGCGGCGTTTTTATGACACGATTGCTGGGCCATTAGAAGACTTTCCCGGGCCGGATAGATAAGGTTTTCAGCCTGAGTTCAAAAAATTTCAGGCTGAATATGAAACATTTTAGGACCGAGTACCTTGGTTTTCCGGTCTGAAAACAAAGCAAAACCCTAAAGGAATGAAGATTTTTCATGATTTCTCAAGGCTTCGGCGAAAGAAACTTTGGATGCATATTCATCATCTCCGATTGCAGGGCTTCGCGTCGATGCTGTACATTCCTGGGATATGGCCGGACTGAACATAACCAGCGAGATCGGAAAGCTCAAGCGCGTCCTGATACACAGCCCCGGTCCCGAGGTCGAGGCGATGACGCCCAAAGAGGCGGAAGCCGACCTCTACAACGACATCATCCCCCTCTCGGCGATGCGCTCGGAGTTCGACGTCCTCAAGTCCTTCCTCTCGAAGGTATGCGAGGTCCTCGAGCTCAAGGAGACCCTCGCCCAGTCCCTCGCCGACGCCGGAAACCGCTTCGAGTTCCTCGACGGCCTCGCCCAGCTCTGCCCCGTGCGGGGCAGGCTGGAGGAGCTCATGGCGATGAGCCCGCCGGAGCTCGCGAGAGTGGTCATCGAGGGACTTCCCGCCCTACCCGGCAGCCTGTCCGGGACCCTGAGCCCGAGGAGCTTCTCGCTTCGGCCCCTGCCCAATTCCTATTTCATGCGCGACTCGGCGGCGGTCATCCGCGATTGGGCCATCGCCTCGGCCACCGCCTACGACGTTCGTCTGATCGAGTCCATCGTGACGCGCTTTCTGTTCAACCGGCACCCGGATTTCCACGCCAGGGGGCTTCTCATCGACGGCCCCCGCGAGCGGAGCAGGTTCATCACGCTCGAGGGGGGCGACGTCGTCGTGCTTTCGCGCAACGTGCTCGCGGTCGGCGTCTCGGAGCGCACGACCGCCGATTCGGTGGAGAGGCTCGCGGCCAACGCGGCGAGCGCCTTCGACGAGGACATGACCGTCTTCGCGGTCGTGCTGCCGCGCGAGAGGGCCTGCATCCACCTCGACATGGTCTTCACCGCCCTGGATCGGGACGCCGCCCTCGTCTACGCGCCGATCGTGACGGGGCGCAACCGCGCGCGCGTCGTGCGCATCAGCGCCGGAGCCAAGGGCGATCTGCGCTTCGACGAGGAGGAGGGGCTCCTCCAGGGACTCTGGGGGGCGGGCATAGACCTCGAGCCCCTCTCCTGCGGAGGGAGCGACCCCCTCTTCCAGGAGCGCGAGCAGTGGTGGTCCGGCGCCAATTCCTTCGCCTTCGCGCCCGGGAAGATAATCATGTATTCCTGCAACTCGAAGAGCCTCGACGTGCTCTCAGACGCGGGCTTCGCGATCCGGGACGCAGCCGTCTTCATAGAAGGAAGGGAGAAGGTCGAGGACTTCGAGCGACTCGCCGTGACCTTCGATGGGATCGAGCTCGCGCGGGGCGGCGGGGGGGCGCGCTGCATGACCATGCCCGTGGAGCGGGAGGACCTGGCAATTTAATCGACCAATGTCCACCTTGGCGAGGTCGTCGACGTCCAATATGAGTTCTGGTACTCCAGTTATGGCCTGATCAGAGTATGGGGCTAGGATCGTGAGAAAATCGGGCTGATGCAGGTTGCGGATTAAAAACGTCATCGGGGAGGCCGCTTATCCCTCGTATTGGCAAATAGGCGGGCAAGCATTTCTTTTCGGGTTCGAACTCCCAATTTGTCATAGATGCTCGTGTAAATCGGATTGCGGATTCTGTTCAAGTCGCTGCAGGATTGTATTATGGTTAGTGATATATGGTTTGATGAATCGTAGAATTTGTTCTTCCCCGCTTGTGAATTTTACGCTACCCGAACGGGTCATTTCAAACACCGCTGATGACGGGGGGTCAAGAGAATTCGCAAAAATAAGAAATTGGTCAATGTTGAGGCCATCGCCCCTTATGGCGAGCCGGAAACGTTTACCAGGCGATCGAGCCTTTCAGGACGGGGCCAAAGTGCATTAAGAAAAAATCGGGAGCCGTAGCGACTTGAGTCGTATTCGATACGGTCGACGTGACAGCCGCCATCAGTTCACCCCCGACATTGTATCCAAGGGCGATGCCGACCCGCCCCAGCCTTAGGCTCTTCGACCATTGCAGCCCGAGACTAAGATCGTAATCGACGAGCATGTCGAAGATATTCTGGTTGATAATATTCCGCCCGCCGTTTGCCTCTTCCACCCAGGTCCTGGCCTCGTCGCTTATGTAGCCCAATCCGGCTCCAAAACGATCCTGGGTCTCGACCCAAATAGAGAGACCTTGTGTGTTCGAGTGGAGAGTGTCGAATCCGTAAAGGAAAGAATATATCTGGAATTGCATATTGTTCTCGTAGACATCGGTGCCATTTTCTATCGAGCCGTTGGGAGTCAACATGATGGTGGACTCCAGTTCTACGGGGAGTTGGTACGAAGTATAACCAATCCCCCAGTAATCGCCTTGCCGACCGTAGTAATGGATCAGGTCGATGGACGTGAACTTGTTGTCGAAAGCACTCTGAGTCGGCATACCGGAGACGGAGGCCCCTGCCCAGGTCGCGGTGCCGCTGAGCTCCGAAGTCTGGATACGAAGCGTAAAGCCTTTGTAGCCCACATAGCCCATTAGTCTGTAGAGTTTACCTATGAAGTTGTTGTCGAGATCGACGCTCGCGCCCATCTTGAGGCCGAGCTTCTTAAGCCACAAATCGCCTTCGTAGCTCGTTGTCGCAGTCGTATCCATCGCCAGGCTCAGCTGCTTTTGTACTGGTGTGCCTCCGAACAATTTATAGCTTATATAATTCGAATCGCCTGCCGCCCAGGAGTCGAATGGTATTATTGAGAAGTCCCCCGAAGTCGTAATGCCCTGATCGGCGCTGTCGGTGGGATCCCCGGGCATTTGCGCCCATAACGATACCGCAACCGACAAAAAGATGAAAAGCGCGATCTTTCGCGGGAAGCTCATGGCTACTCCTCTTGTGGTTTTTTCTTTCGATAGAGGATAATTGATAATAGGGATTTGTCAATCGATCAATCGTACAGATTCTTCCACTTCCCCTCGATGCAGGGGCAACCCCAACATTCGTACTGACCTGCCCCCGGTTTTCGTCCAGATTTTAAATTAAAAATTGCCTCAGCGAGCTGAAAGATTATGTAGCGAGCATGGAAAACAACTTTTGCGCCGATCTTGGTCACCGTCTCCCGCGACGTCGTCAAAGTCAGTGCCGGATATCCCTCGGCAGCGCAACCTGAACCGCCCCGGGTTTGCTGGAGACCTGAATCTCTGCGAGGATTGAGGTATG
>CAZBGA010000044.1:0-32231 GCA_964491385.1 uncultured Treponemataceae bacterium
TGTGGGGGAGGTTGCAGAGGGTCTCGACGTTGTTCACGACGGTGGGTCTCCCCCAGAGGCCCGAGACCTGGGGGAAGGGAGGCTTGTTGCGGGGGGTCGCCCGCTTTCCCTCGATGGCGTTGAGGAGGCCCGTCTCCTCGCCGCAGAGATAGCGGCCGGCTCCGAGGTGGAGGTGGATCTGGAGGTCCCCGAGGAGGCCGAGCGACGCCGCCTCTCCGATGGCCTTCTCGAGCTCGCGGGCGCAGAGCCCGTACTCGCGCCGGAGGTAGATGTAGGCGACGCGCGCGTCGATGGCGAGGGCCGCTATGGCGATGCCTTCGATCAGCTGGTGGGGATCGCCTTCCATGAGAAAGCGGTCCTTCATCGTGCCCGGCTCCTTCTCGTCGGCGTTGACGACGAGATAGCGCGGCCCCCCGTCGGGCGGAGGCACGGCGGCCCATTTCATCGCGGTGGGGAAGCCCGCGCCGCCCCTGCCGCGGAGCCCCGCCTTCTTGACCGCCTCGCCGACGGCGACCGGGCCCGTCTCGCGGGCCGAGGCGAGGCCGAGGTAGCCTCCGGCCTTCCGGTAGTCGCCCAGGGAGGCGGCCCCTCCGCCCGAGGGCATCCTAGCGAAGAGCGGCGTCGCCATTGGCCCCCCCGCGGATAGCGTCGATCAGCCCGTCGAGCTTCTCGACCGTGAGCTCGCCGTGCGGCTCGCCGTCGATCAGGATGGCCGGAGCCTTCTCGCAGAGCCCGAGACAGGCCGCCGGCAGCAGGGTGAAGAGGCCGTCGGGCGTGGTCCCGCCCGGCTCGACGCCGAGCTTGGCCTTGAGCGCGTCCATGACGCTCTCGCCGTCCCGGATCCAGCAGCTCACCGAGTCGCAGACCAGGATGACGTGGGCGCCGACGGGCCTGCGGAAGACGAGCTCGTAGAAGGTAGCGACGCTCTCGGCCGCGGCGCGGGATACGCCGACCTCGCCCGCGGCGTCGGCCAGGGATTCGTCGCTCACCCACGCCCGCGTCTCCTGGGCTATCATGAGGGCCTCGGAAAGAGCGGCCCTCCTCGACGGGTAGCGGCGGGCCTCGGCCTCGATCCGCCTCTTTTCCTCGTCCCTCAGCATCCGATCCTCACCTGTCCACGTCCGCGAGGACGTAGTCCACGCTGCCCAAGATCACCACGAGGTCCGACACGGTGAGCCCCCTCGACATCATGGGCGCCATCTGGATGTGGGCGAAGGACGGCGTCCGTATCCTCGTCCGGTAGGACATGCCGCCCCCGTCGCTGACCAGGTAGTAGGAATTCTGGCCCTTCGTCCCCTCGACCGTCGCGCAGGCTTCGCCCGGCGGCACGTTCGGTCCCCAGCTGACTCCGAGGAAATGGTCGATGAGGGTCTCGATGTCGCGCATCGTCCGTTCCTTCGGAGGGGGGACGGCGAGAGGGTGGTCGGCCTTGTAGGCCCCGTCGGGCATGCCCTTGACGCACTGCTCGATGATGCGGAGGCTCTGCCGCATCTCCTCCACGTGCACGGCGAGGCGGTCGTAGGAGTCCCCTCCCTTCGCGGTGGGAATCTCGAAGTCGAAGCGCTCGTAGCCTCCGTAGGGCCGCTTCTTGCGCAGGTCCCACTCGAGGCCGCAGGCGCGGAGGAAGGGGCCGGTAGCCCCCCATTCGATCGCCTCAGGCAAGCTGATCGCCCCGATGCCCACGGTGCGCGCCTTGAAGAGGCTCGAGCGCATGACCGCCGCGTCGTAGTCCTTCAGCGTGCCCCTCATGTACTTCACGAAGGCGAGGACCATCTCCTCCCAGCCCCGGGGCAGGTCCATTGCGACTCCGCCGATCCGGAACCAGCCGGGGTGCATGCGGCCGCCGGTCACCGCCTCGACGATGTCGAAGGCGCGCTCGCGGTCGTTGAACATGTAGAAGACGGGGGACATCTGGCCGACGTCCTGGCTGAAGGTGCCGTAGAACACGAGGTGGCTGATGATGCGGAAGAGCTCGGCCATCATGACGCGGATCACCAGGGCCCTCTCGGGCACCTCGATGCCCGCGAGCTTCTCGACGGCCATGAGGTAGGGCAGCTCGTTCATCGACCCGGCCAGGTAGTCGACTCGATCCGTATAGGGTATGTAGGTGTGCCATGACTGGCGCTCGCCCATCTTCTCGGCGCCGCGGTGGTGGTAGCCGATGTCCGGGTAGAGATCGACTATCACCTCGCCCTCGAGCTTGGCCACGAGCCTGAGGACGCCGTGGGCGCTCGGGTGCTGGGGCCCGATGTTTATATAGAAGGTTCCGTCGCCCCCTTCGCCTCCGCCGGTCGCGTCGACCTGCCAGGCCTCGGGATCGAAGCGCAGGGACTCGAGCATGGCCGCCTGATCGTCGTCGCTCATGTCGAAGCGGCCCATGTCGGTGGCCCGCGCCGGGTGCTCCTTGCGCAGGGGGTGGCCCTCCCACCAGGGCGGCATGAGTATGCGGCGCGGCGCGGGCCGCCCCTCGAAGCCGACGCCGAACATGTCCCAGACCTCGCGTTCGTAGAAATCGGCGTTCGGCCACAGGCCCGTCGCGCTCGGGACCGAGGGCTTCTCCCCCTCGAGGGCCACCTTGAGCCGGAGATCCTCGTTGCGGTCGAAGGACAGGAGCTGGTAGACCACGCTGAAGGCCGAGGCCGGCTGACCCTCGCGGTGCTCGCGCTCGCGCTCGTCGATGGCGGTAAGGTCGTAGAGCATCGGATAGGCGCCCGAAGGCGCGCTCTTCAGGTAGGACAGGACCTCGAGGATGAGATCCCGCGGGACCCAGGCCGTGGGCATGCCGTCCCGGGTCTCCTGGACGACCAGTCGCTCGGGACCGAAGGCCTCGGCGAGCTCTCGCAGTATATCGCCCTTTTCCATGGGCCTAGATCCTGTCCGGCGGCTCGAGGCCGCCGCGATCCCTTCGCTCGTCGCGCATGATGTCGCGCATCGAGGGCCGGGGCGGCTTCACGACCCCCTGCGGCCCCACCACCCAGGAAAGCGGCCTCTTCTCCTGCTCTATGGATTCCTGGAGGAGAGTCAGGCCGCGCATGAAGGAATCGGGGCTGGGGGGGCAGCCCTGGATGTAGATGTCTACTGGGAGGAAGGAGTCGACGCCCTGCACGACGCTGTAGATGTCGTACATGCCGCCGGAGCTCGCGCAGGCTCCCATCGAGATCACCCAGCGCGGCTCCATCATCTGCTCCCACATGTGCCGCACCATCGGCGCCATCTTCTTGAATACGGTGCCGGCGACGACCATGACGTCGGCCTCGCGGGGCGAGCCGCGGATGATCTCCGAACCGAAGCGGGCCAGGTCGAACCTGCTCGTGAGGGAGGTCGCGAGCTCCACGTAGCAGCAGGAGAGGCCGAAGTTGAACGGCCAGACGGAGCGGGAGCGGCCCCAGGCGAGGAGGTCGGCCCTGCGGGCGAGCTGTATGTCCGCGAAGGGGTGGCGGGAAGGGTCGACAGGCTTCATCGCGTCAGCCCATGCCTCTTGAGGTGCTCCGCACCGCGGATCCTGCCCCAGTCGAAGGCGCCCGTCCGCCAGAGGTAGACGAGGGCCGCCGCCGTCTCGAGGAGGAAGGCGAGCATGGCCGCGTAGCCGGCCCAGCCGAGCTCGCGGGCCGCGACCGCCCAGGAGAAGAGGAAGACGGATGCGGCGTCGAAGACGACGAAGAACATCGCTATAAGGTAGAAATCGGCCGGAAAGCGAACGCGGGCGCTTCCCGTCGGGAGCTCTCCCGATTCGTAGGGTATGCCCGTGCCGCGCTGCAGGTGCCGCTCGCCGAGGACATGCGTGATCCCCAGGAGGAAGCCCACGACAGCGATAACCAGGAGGAGGTAGCTTGCCAAGGCCGCCATTCCGCCCATCGTCGCCCCCCAGTCAAGGCCTTCGGCCTTGACTCGGAAGTTTCGCGCGGAGCGCGAAACTTCGCAATGTAAAATCTCTCCATTTACGCGGAGAGCTTCAGGTTCGTCATCGCCCTGCCAGTCAAGTTAGGCGACGGGCCTTCGGCTGTCAAGAAGAAAGAGCTTGGGCCAGCACTGAATCGAGCAGGGCGGATACTTCCGCCGAGGAGCCTCCGAAGGCCGCGGCGGCCGCCCTCGTGCGCAGGGCGTATCCCTCCGTCCGGCTCCTGAGGTCGACCCCGGGGTCGAGGCCGTGATCGCGGTCAGCGAGGTCGTCCAGCATCTGGAAGGTGAGCCCGAAGAGGAGGCCGAATTCGGAGAACCGGCGGACTCCCTCCTCGCCGCAGCCGCCGACGAGGGCTCCTCCCTCGCAGCAGGCGGCGAAGAGGGAAGCCGTCTTGTCCTCGCTTATCACGAGGTACTCCTCGAATCCGAGGCTCTCCCTCGAGGCCTCCGCTTCCTGGGCGAGGATCTCGCCGATGCACATCCTCTTCGTGGTCTCGAGGAACAGGGGAAGGAGGCGCGAGCGGAGGGCGGCGTCTACGGGGAGCTCGGATATGAGACTGAAGAACTCGGTATAGAGGATGTCCCCCGCGAGCACCGCCACGCGGTTGCCGTAGCGCTTGTTCAGGCTGACTTGGTGGCGGCGCAGGTCGGCGCCGTCGATGATGTCGTCGTGGACTAGAGAGGCCGCGTGGAGGATCTCCACCGCGGTGGCGAGGCGTATCGCGGCCGCGCGCGACCGGCCTTCCTTCGGCGCGGCCGCCCCGCGGGCGCGCGAAGCCTCCTCTCCCGCCAGGGAAGACAGGAGCACCAGCGCGGGTCTGAGCCGCTTCCCGGGGACGGCGAAGGGATGACGCGATATCTGCTCGAGGATGCCGGAGCTCGCGCTTTCGGAGGAGGCGATCCTCGCGGCTACCGCTCCCAGTTCCCTCTCCACGGCCGCCATCTCTTCGAGGATCGGCTCCAGGACCTTCGAGACTTCCACTTATGACCCCATTCCCGACCCGCCCGGGGCGCGGCCGACGTGCAAGTAGGCGGCGCCCCAGGTGAGGCGCAGCGTCTCGACCCGCTCGAGGCCCGCGGAGCGCATTATCCCGGCGAAAGCCTCGGGGCCCGGATGCTTCATTATGGACTCCGAGAGATAGACGTAGGCGGCGTCGTCGCCGGCGACGAGCCTGCCCAACGAGGGGAGTATCCTTTGCAGGTAGAACAGGTAGGGGGCGCGGAAGGGAAGGACGAGGGCCGCGCTCATCTCGAGCACCAATACCCGGCCGCCCGGGATCGTGACTCGGGACATCTCCCGCAGGGCGCGGTCCATGTCCGGTATGTTCCGCATCCCGAAGGCCATGGCCGAGACGTCGAAGGAGGCGTCGGGGAAGGGCAGGTCGAGGGCATCGGCCCGAGCGAGGGATATCCTGCCTCCGAGGCCGCGGCGCTCGACCTTGGCGCGGCCGATCGCGAGCATGGGCTCGGCGAAGTCGACGCCGTCGACCAGTATTCCCGGGAAGGCCCTCGCGGCCATGATGGCGAGGTCGGCGGTGCCCGTCGCCACGTCCAGGAAGCGTCCTCGAGGGCCGAAGCGCATCCTGCGCAGCGCGAAGCGCCTCCAGGCCATGTCGCGCCTGAGGCTGAGCACCCGATTGGCGAGATCGTAGGTCCTGTGGAAGGTAGAGAATATGTCTCGGACGACGAGCCTTCGCTGTTCCGCGTCCATGACCGAAACGCTCTGGTACCTTGTGGAGCCCACGATGCCTCCTCGAGCCTGGGCTAGCATAGCCTGGAGTCCCATGCGTCGCCAACCTGCGCCGCGCCCGCTTGCGCCGGGCGGCGGCGGGCCCTATGATTCAGCTGGGCGAGCGAGGCTTTCCCGCGAGCCGGGGAGGTTTGGCATGGCGGCGACGGTAGCGCACGGCGGCTCTCGCGCGAGCGTGGCGAGGAGATTCATCGGTCTCTCGAGGATGACCCACTCGATCCTCGACGTGGCCCATCCCGCGGCGGGCGCCCTCCTCGTCCTCGGGACGGCCCCGAGCCTCCGGATCGCGGCCCTCGGCCTGGTCTCGGCCTTCTCGGGCTTCACCGCCGTCTTCGCGCTCAACGATGTCATGGACGCGAAGGTGGACGCCGCGAAGATGGCGAAGTACAGGAAGGATTCCGAAGCCTTCGACATCGATTCCATCGGCACGAGGCACCCGATCGCGCAAGGCTCGCTCAGCCGCCCCGCCGCGATCGCCTGGGTCGCCTTCTGGGGAATTCTCTCCCTCGTCACGGCCTTCCTTCTCAAGCCCCTCTGCGCCATCCTCCTCGTAGCCGCCGTCGGCCTTGAGATCCTCTACTGCAGGCTCCTCCGCGTCTCGCACTGGAAGTCCCTGCTCTCCGGGCTGATGGTGGCCGTGGGAGGGCTCGCGGGAGTCTTCGCGGTGAGCTCGAGCCCCTCTCCCTTCGCGGTTGTCCTCTTCGCCCTCTGGGCCGCGTCCTGGGAGATTGGCGGGCGCAACATCACGAACGACTGGAGCGACATCGAGGAGGACGTGAACCTCGGCGTACGGACCCTGCCCATACGATTCGGCAGGGCGGCCTCTTCGCGGATCGCCGCGGCTTTCGCCTCGGTCATCATCCTCTGCAGTCTGGCCTTTCCCCTCGCGGCGCCGATCAGGCAGGTCCCCGTCTACCTGGTCCTGGCCGCGGCCGCGGGGCTTTTCCTCCTCGTCCTTCCCGGTCTGCGCTGGTTGAAAGAGCAGAGCACCGAGTCCGCGATGGCCTACTTCAACAAGGCCTGCTTCTACCCGCTGGCCGTGTTCGCGGCCCTGGCGGTCAGCCTCATCTGAACTGGACGCTCACGTAGGCGTAGAGATCCTTGACCTGGACCGAGCCGAGCGCGTCCGTCCCGAAGGGAGGCATGTCCCCGCTCTTGCCGTCGGGCATCGTCGGCGCGCGGACGAAGCTCTCGAAGTCCGCGAGGCTGGCCAGGCGCTTGGAGCCCATGACGGGCAACTTGGGATATACGCTGTTCCCGCCGCCCGGGTGGCAGGCCTGGCAATTGTCCGCGAAGAGGGTCCTGCCCGCCTCGAAGCCGACGGGGGTCGCGGCGGCCGGGGCCGCGGCAGGCGGCGCCGCGGCGGAGACCGCGCTCGGCGGGCTCGCCGCCGAGCCGCGCGAGTAGATGAGGCTCGCCCCGAAGTAACCCAGGGCCACTACGTCGAGGAGGGACAAGGCGTAGACGACGAGGAGGGCCGCGTTGCGCGACCTGCCCTTGCCCCCCAGGATTATGCCCAGGGTCAGGAGGATGAGGAGGGCCGCGGCGAGCGCCATCTTGATCCGTATGGCCGGGATCGGGGCCGCATGATAGAAGTGGATCCAATCGAGGGCCCCGAAGAGGATGGACGGGAAGGCGAAGACGAGGGCGAGTATCGAAGCGTGCCTCGCGGTAAGGACGAGTTGCCTGCGCTTGAATAGCAGGGCGACGGCGAAGAACACGAAGGCGCCGATGACGAGTCCGATCGGGATGTGGACGATCGGGGGATGAAGAGGATCCGTAAAGCCCAGCCTGCCCAGTAGCCTGTATAAGGAGTCGATCATATCGCTCTTCCTCCTTCGGCGCCGATTGAGGACCTCGGATAGTATATAGTACTCTAGTCGCGAGGAAAGCAATATGCCGGAAAACCCTGCAGACGCGCCGCGCGCGCGCCGCGAGTCACGGGATTCGCGCCGCGAGGCCTTGGTCTCGCGACTGACCTTCAGCGCCGGGGTCAGGAAGACGACGGCCGCGATGAACCGCCTCTCCTCCAAGCCCTTCGATCGGGTGCACGTATTCCTCGACGGCCACGTGAGCGGCATCAAGAACCTCGTTTACGACAAGGCCATCGACATGGCTCTCCTCTACGGGGCGATCTGCTCAGGCCTCAAGGCCGATCGGCTCGTGGCCCTCGCCCGGCTCCGCGACGAAGCCGACAACTACCAGGGCCTCGAGATGCCCTACAATACGAGGCGCATACTGATCGCCCTCGTCAAGGAGACCGTCAAGGCCAAGGGCGAGCTCGCGCTCCAGTATCGCTACATGGCGGCCTTCCGCCAGGCCCTCTCGGGCCGGGCCTACGTCGTGAGGACCATGCTCGACGAGCTTGGCCTCGCGGAGGTCCCCGAGGCGGTCGCCGAGCGCTCCGACGGCTGGGACGACCAGGTCTACGACAACGCCGGGCCCGGCCGGAAGACGCCCGCCCAGCTCGTCCTCGACGCCTATATAAAAGGGCTGTCGCGCCTGACCATCGTATACGAGGACTTCTTAGAGACCTCGGCCCTCGAGGAGGCGGTGGAGGCGGGCGGGATCATGGGCATCCTGGTCTCCCTCGGGCTCGAGTGCCTCGTGCAGACCAGAGAGAAAAGGCGCCTCTACCACGTCCTCCTCCTCGGCGGATGCGGCGCGCCGAAGGAGCTCGCGGCCCTGCTCGAGGCGCCTTCGGTGAAGAGCCTCCTGAAGCTCGTCCACGGCAACTACGCCGAATACGACAGACTCTACGCCGAGCTCATCCGCCAGTTCAACAAGCATTCCCTGCCCATCATCAACGAGGGCTTCGTGGGGACCGAGGGGGAGATGAAGCGCCTTTCCGTCGAGGGCCTCCGCGCCCAGGCCAAGGGCAAGTTCCTCTTCCACGCCCATCTCGGCCAGCTTCTCCATCGCCGCCTCGCCAAGCTGCGCGCGGCGCGGCGCGGCTTGAGGCCGGAGGGCGCGGGGATGGATCGGCTCAAGGCCGCCGAGCTCCGCGAGCGCTTCTTCGATCCTCTGTACAGGGACATCCTCTCCGAGGGGAATTTCGTCAAGGCCGACAAGCTCTACGCTGCCGTCGCCGAGGTCGAGGAGGAGATCGGCGAGCGGAGGATAGGCATCGCCTATGTTCGGCCCCTGGACGACGAGCTCGAGGTGTGCGTGCGCCATCTCCTCGCGAGGACCTCGCGCATCGACGCCATAGAGATATGGAGCAACAGGGCCAGGCAGGAGGGCTACGCCGAGGATACGCGCTTCCTCGAGGCGCTCAGGCGCGCCCTCAACGGCGGGGACTCGGGGGCCGCGGCCGCGCTCATCCAGGCGCGGGGGATCGCGGACCTGCCCCGGGACCTCGTAGCCGAGGCTTGCGATCGATATAAGGTCCGCCCGCTCGCGGCCCGCGTCGGGAGCCATTCCGACGGCTACGGCTTCATGGCACCCGGCATGGGCTTCGTCCCCCGCGACGAGCTTCGAAACTGGCGCGCCGTGCTGTGGACGAACAAGTCCACCCCCCTGCCAGTCACGCTGCCGGGCATCGGGCCGCGGCGAGAGGGCCGGAAGGAGAGGGTCATCATCCCCCTCGGCAAGAGCAGGGGAGTCGCCCGCAGGCCCGCCGCCATGACGAAGCCGATATCCCTCGTCGCGAGCTGGGGCGATCTCAATTCCGGCATACGCGACGCGACGCGCATGATGGCCGGGGCCCTCATGGCCCTCCTGGCGGCTCAGGTCCTGTCCTTCCTCTCGGGCTTCCCTCCCTCCTTCGGCCTCTTCACCCTGGGGGCCTTCTTCGCGATCACCTACCTGCGCAATTTCATCGTGGACGAGATCGCGCGCCACGGCCTCCATCCTTCCCGCTGGCGCCTCTCCTCCTTCGATGCCGCCAACGCGGCCAACTCGGTCTTCTTCGCCTTCCTGTCAATACCCCTGCTCCGCTTCCTCGAGCAGCTCCTCGACCGCTACGCCTTCGCGGGCCTCGCCGCCGCCGGGCTCGGCGATTTCGCCTTCCGCCTCGTCCGATTCATCCCCCTCGCCCTCGTCAACGGCTTCTACATCTACGGCCACAACAGCCTCAGGGGCTTTACCCTGCCGGTCAAGAGGGCGAACTTCCTCCGCAGCGCCCCGGCCTTCCTCCTCGCGATCGGGCTCTCCTACCTGAATCCTTGGGGCGACTTGGTCTCCGGAGTCGTCATCAACAAACTGGCCTCGGATATAATAGGAGGCTTCACCGAGGCCGGCTTCAAGATAGTGGGAGAGTCCAGGCGCGCCAGACTGCTCTACGCGGCCCTCCTCCCCATCCTCGCCGGCAAGGCCGAGAGCGACCGCGAGAAGTACCTCCAGCGGCTGGCCATCCTCGACGTGCTCTACGTCTGGGGGAACAGCCCGCGCGGCAAGGAGGCTCTGAGGAAGGCCGTCTCGAAGGCCGAGTCGCCACAGACCGTCTGGGACAGATTGGGGACGCCCGTGCACAAATACGAGACCTTCGTGAAGCTCATTACCGACAAGACCGTCTGGCGCAAGCCGCAGAGGATCAAGCTGGAATTCCTCCGCCTCGCGGCGGCCTTCAGCTACTGGCTCGAGCGGAACCGTCCCGCTCCGCCGCGGGGCCGGGGCGTTGCCTCCTAGCCCGGCGGGGGGCGGCGGCCTCGAGCGCTCCTGGTCGGGGCGCGACGCCTTCATCTACGCCTTTTTCTCGGTGAACATCGTGACCCTGGGCCTCTACATCATCAGCCAGGCCTGGCGCTTCGACGGCGGCATGATTTCCGCGCTCGCCCTCGGGGCGGTCCTCGTGCTCTCCGAGATCGTCGTCTACGCGGGCCTCATCTGCGTCATGCCGACGGCCGGCGGGGACTATACCTGGCAGAGCCGGATTCTGGGAGGAGCCGCGGGCTTCATCCTCTCCATCACGGGTTGGTGCTTCATCCTCTGGCTCTGGACCCCGCTCTACGCCGACATGCTGAGGCAGATCGTCCTCGCCCCCTTGGCGGCGGTCCTCGGCGGAGGCTCTCTCGCGATCGCCATCTCGTCGAGCCGGGCCGCCTGGTTCGCCTGCTGCCTCGGCACCTGCCTCTTCGTCCTCGTCGTCGTGGCCCTGGGCATGACGGCCTACGCGAAGGTGCAGCGCTTCTGCTTCTGGCTCGGGAACGCGGCCCTCCTCGTCGTCGTCGCGATCCTCCTCGCCTCGGCCGGCGGCTTCAGGGAGCGATTCGACGCGGGCGCCCTCTCCCTCTTCGGACTCCGCGACGCCTACGCGTCGATCGACGCGGCGGGGGCCCGCGCGGGCGCGACGAGCCGCCTCTGGGGCGGGAGTCTCTCGCGGATCCTCCTCCTCGCGCCCTTCCTGGCATTCTTCAACCTCTGGCCCAACTGCGGCGCGAGCCTGTCCGGCGAGGTGCGCGGCGCCCACGACTTCCGCAGAAACGTCGTCGTGATGGCCTCCGCCCTCCTCGCCGCCACCGCCCTCGCCATCGTCGTGCTGCTCGCCATCGACCGATCCATGGGCTGGACCTTCTACATGAGGGCCAACGCGACCTACTGGCTGGGCCGCCTTCATCCGGAGGCGGGAGGCTCCGTCATGCCCTTCTGGCCCTATCCCGCCCTCCTGGCGCTGATGACGGTCACCTCGCCCCTTCTCCGCGCGGCCGTCGCGCTCGCGATGTCCGCCTGGTTCTTCGGCTGGGCCGGCACCATCTACCTCTCCAGCACCAGGATCCTCTTCTCCGCAGCCTTCGATCGCCTACTGCCGGGGACATTGGCCGAGCTCCATCCCCGCAGCAAGTCGCCCGTGAAGGCTCTCCTGTTCATGGTGGCGCCGGGTCTCGTCGTCTCGGCCCTCTACGTGTGGAACGTCCTGTGCTTCGCCGGGCTGACCCTCGTCTCTACCCTCGTCATCGCGGTGACCTACCTCGGGACGGGGATCGCGGCCGCCGTCCTGCCCTTCGTCCGGAAGGAGCTGTATCGCGCATCGCCCCTCGCCGGCTTCCGCCTGGGGCGCGTGCCCCTCATCTCGGTATTCGGCCTCGCCTTCTGCCTCTTCCTCGGCTACCTCCTCTACGAATGGATGATCGACCCGGGCGATCTCTACGGGATAAGCCTGCGCAACGCGACCTCGGTGGGCTTCATGGCGGTCCTCTACGCGGCCGCGGGCATTCTCTACGTCCTTCTCCGCGCGCGGCGCAGGCGTGATGGATTGGGGATGGACGAAGTGCTCGACGAGGAGGGAGGCGGGGATGAAGCCGATGCCGAAGCATGAGCGTGGGAGCGCCGACGTAATCACCGAACGCCAGCGCGTCGAATACGACCGGTTCGGGCCCTGGGCCTACCTGGTGTCGGAGCCGCAGGAGATGCCTCCGCGCTTCGACCTCTGGTACGAGGAGCTGAGGAGCTCGACTCTCGTCATCAAACTGCCCGTCGCCGTGGAGAGGAAGGCGGCCAAGCCGGGCAGCGATCTTTACGAAGGGATACTCGCGGTAGGCAGCTCGGGGATCGTCTATCTGAGCTTTTCGCGGGGCGAAGTGCTGAGGCGAGACGTCGCCTTCGGCGAGATAGCCGCGATCAGCCTCGCGCAGGAGCTCCTCTACGGAGAAATGCGCATCGATCTCGCGGACGGCGGAGCCCTCTCCGTCGTCTTCAACACCGTGTCCGCCGACCTCCTCGGCGACTTCATCGACGAAGCCCGCCGGGAATGCGCCGCGGCGGGGGCGAAGCGCCTCTTCCCGAGCGTTCGGCATTCCGCCGAGCCGCCCGAGGAGGATACTCTCTTCCAGATCCGCATCCGGGCGCTGCGAAGGCGCGATCCGGGCTTCGCCGTGCTCGCCTACCAGGCGCCCTGCGTCCTGGTACCGGCGAAGGACGGCGGGAGGCGGAGCCTCCTCGGGCTCGCGGCTGGCCTTCTTCGCTGGCGACTTGACGGCTGCCTCCTGGCCGTCGTCCCCTCCGAGCTCGCGGTCCTGGTCCGCGGCTCCTGGACGCCGCGGACGGGGAAGGCGAGGGGATACCGCTACGAGTCCGTCTATATTCCGGCGTCGGCCTTCCGAGGCGCCGTCGCCGAGGCCCGGAGCCACGCGAACGGCGCCTCCCTCCACGTCCTGCGGCTCTCCACCGCCGGGCGAGGCTACGAACTCCTTTTCGAGGCGGAGCCGTCGGAAGCCCTCGCCGCTCTCGGCCGGGACTAGGGTCGTCCGATCGTATCCGCCTTCGCGAGTTGGGGGAAGATGCGCACCCACAGCGCGACCACCGCGAGCGTGCCGATCCCGCCTATGAGGACGGCGGGAACGGTCCCGAACCACGAGGCCGTCAGTCCCGACTCGAATTCCCCCAGCTGGTTGGAGGTGCCGATGAACATCGAGTTCACCGCGCTCACCCTTCCCCGCATCTCGTCGGGGGTCTGGAGCTGGACCAGGGACTGTCTGACCACGACGCTGATGACGTCCGAGGCGCCGAGGACGGCCAGGGCGCAGAGGGAGAGGACGAAGGAGGTCGAGAGGGCGAAGACGACGGTGGCGAGGCCGAAGACCGTCACGGCGAGGAACATCGTCCGCCCCACCCTCCGCCGGAGGGGCCTGCGCGCGAGGAACAGCGACATCGACAGGGCTCCGAAGGCCGGGGCGGAGCGCAGGAGTCCCAATCCCCAGGAACCCGTGGCGAGGATGTCCCTCGCGTAGATCGGCAGCAAGGCGGTGGCGCCGCCCAGGAGGACCGCGAAGAGGTCCAGGGATATCGCGCCGAGGATGACCTGCCGCGCGCGTATGAAGGCTATCCCGGCGAAGACCGACTTCAGCGTGGCGCTCTCCCTGCTCGGGGGTTTTCGCTTCGTCCTGATCATGGACACGAGTACGCTCGATCCCAGGAAGAGGAGAGAGGCCGCGGCGAAGACGAAGGTCGGGCTGATCGCGTAAAGGAGACCGCCGAAGGCGGGCCCGACGATGGTCGCGACCTGGAGCGCCGAGGCCGACCATGCGGCCGCCCGCGGGAAGGACTCCGGGCTCACCAGGGCCGGCAGGAGGGACTGCATGGATGGTCCCTCGAAGGCGCGGGCGGCGCCGATCGCGGCGACGATCAGGAGGATGCTCTCCTTGCCGAGGAGGCCGGCGAGGCTGCCCGCCGCGAGCAGTCCGGTCGCCAGAGCCTCGACGAGCTGGCAGACCCGGACGATGCCGCGACGATCGTAGCTGTCGATCACGTGGCCGACAGCGAGGGTCAGGACGAACATGGGCAGGAACTGGGCGAGGCCGACGAGTCCCAGGTAGAGCGCGCTTCCCGTGAGCGCGTACATCCGCCAGCCGACCGCGACGGCCTGGATCTGGAAGGCCACGGTGGCCGCGGCGCGCGCGGAGAGGAAGAAGGCCAGGGGCCGGCGGATCGATGAGGGCTCCGGGGACTCGCTCGGGGGCTTCGGCTTCGTCATGGAGGCCAACCCTTATATCATGCGGCTTCGGGGCTAGTTAAGTTCCCCGCCTTCCCCTCCGCGCGATCGGCGGCGCCTCAGGCCCCGTCGACCGCCTCTTCCTCGACCGCCTGGGCGACGAGAGGCGCCTCTTCGGGGCGGGAGACGACTATGGCCTCCGCGGGGACGCCGAGCCGCACCGCTTCCCCGACGGCCGGGATCCTGCGGGAGGGATCGTTGAAGCCGTCGGCGGAGAGGGCGAGGCCGCCGACGTCCACTACGAGGCGCACGATCGAGCCGAGGAGCTTGACCTTGGCGACGCGTCCCTCGAGGGAATTGGCGCCGCCCAGGGTGAACGCCTCCGGCCTGATGCTGAGGCGAAGCTCCTCGCCGGCCTTGACGTCGAGCACCCTGCCCGAGCTGATCGCCTGACCCTCGACCGATACCGAGCCGACGGCGGGATCTATCGCCGTCGCCGGAATGATGTTGAGGGTCCCGATGAAGGCGGCCACGTAGGGCGTGGCCGGCCGGTTGTAGATCTCGAAGGGCGCGCCGATCTGCTCGATGAGGCCGTCCTTCATCACCGCCACCCTGTCGGATATCGAGAGGGCCTCCTCCTGATCGTGGGTGACGTAGATCGTGGTTATTCCGAGCTTGCGCTGTATGTCCCGTATGTCGTCGCGCAGCTTGACCCGTATCTTCGCGTCGAGGGCCGAGAGGGGCTCGTCGAGGAGGAGGGCCCTCGGCTCGATGGCGATGGCGCGGGCCAGGGCTACGCGCTGCTGCTGGCCGCCGGAGAGTTGATGGGGATAGCGCGCGGCGAACTCGCCCATGCGGATGAGCTCGAGCATCTCGTCGACCCGCCGCTCGATCTCGCTCCGCTTCCTGCCGGAGATCTTGAGCCCGAAAGCGATGTTGCGTCTGACCGTCATGTTGGGGAAGAGGGCATAGTTCTGGAAGACCATGCCGAGATTGCGCCTGTTGGGCTGGACCCTGGAGACGTCGCCGCCGTCGATCAGGATACTGCCCGCCGTGGGCGTCTCGAAGCCGGCGATCATGCGCAGCGTCGTCGTCTTGCCGCAGCCCGAGCCGCCGAGGAAAGAGACGAACTCGCCCTTCTCGACGCTCAGGGAGAGGCCCTTCACCACGGTGTTGCGCCCGAAACTCTTGACTATGCCGCGCAGTTCGATGAAGGCCATGCTCGTGCTCCTATCCGACTTCAGTGCGCGCCGGCGCCGACGCCGGGGCCCTTGTCCCTGTCCGTCCTCGTCAGCGCCTGGATGAGGCCGATCGACCCCCAGGTCAGGGCGAAGCTCAGGATGGCGAGGGCGGCGGGCTCGTAGGCGCGATTGCGGCCCATGAGGGCCATGTAGGGACCGAAGGCCGGCCATGCGAGGAGGACGGCGAGCGTGAGCTCGCCGATGACGATGGCCAGGGTCAGGAAGGTCGCCGAGAGCAGGGCCGTCCGCAGGTTGGGAAGGACTACTCGGAAGAGGAGGCTTCCCCAGCCCGCGCCCAGGCTCTGCGCCGCCTCGCACAGGCCCCGCAGGTCCATCGCGCGCAGCCCCGAGTCCACCGAGCGGTAGATGTAGGGGAAGGAGATGATCACGTAGCCCGCGACGAGGAGGACCGGGCTGGATACCAGGGCGAGAGGCGGACGCGAGTAGCTGCGGATGAGGCCGAAGGCGAGGATGATGGGCGGTATCGCGAAGGGCAGCAGGGTGAACACGTCGAACAGGGGCTTCGCCTTCGGGACCTTGAGCTGGATCCAGATGGCCGTCGGCACGATGAGGGCGAGCCCGACGAGGACCGTCAGGACCGCCATCTCGAGGGAGAAGCCGAAGGTCTTGAGGAAGTCGGGGTCGACGAATACGTTGCGGTAGGCCGCGAAGGAGAGGACGCCTTTCTTTCCGTGCAGCGAGAAGAGGAAGGTCGCGGCGAGGGGGAGGAAGAAATAGACGATGCCGATGGAGAACCAGAGCCAGGATAGCCGCGTGCGCCTTTTCATTTGACCCACCTCGAGCTCAGCCTCTGAAGCCAGGTGTACGCGAGGATGCTGATCGTCATCACGATGACCATCCCGAAGGCCAGCGCGTAGCCCAGGTTCGCGTCGTGGAGGACGTTGCCTCGGATCTGCGCTCCTATGAGTATGGGGACGATGTTGATGAGCCCCCCGGTGAGGGCGTAGGCGGTGGCGTAGGCTCCGAACGCGTTGCCGAAGAGGAGGATGAGAGCCGCGAGGAGGGAGGGCAGGAGGACCGGGACCCCGACCTTGAGCCAATACTGGAAGCTCGAGGCGCCGAGGCTTTCGGAAGCCTCCCTCCATTCCTTCTTCATGCCTTCGAGGGAGGGCTCGATGATGAGGATCATGAGCGGGATCTGGAAATAGGTGTAGGTGAGGGTGAGGCCCCAGAAGCTGTAGAGGTTGAAGCCCGAGTCGTAGAGCTCCACCCCGAAGAGGGTCCTCAAGAGGACCGTCACGAGGCCGACCCTCCCGAGGGTGGCGATGAAGGCGAAGGCGAGGGGCACGCCGGCGAAATTCGAGGCTACTCCCGAGAATGTCGACATGAAGTACTTCAGGGACTTCGGGAGGCCCCCGACCGAGATCGCGTAGGCGATGAGGAAGCCGAGGAGGCCGCCGATGAAGGCCGTCGCGGCGCTCACCTTGATGGTGATGAGGTAGGAGCCGAGGATGCTCGGCGTGAGGAGGTGGGCGAAATTCGCGAGCGTGAAGGAGCCGGACGCGCTTTGGAAGGAGCCGACCACGATCGAGCTCGCGGGGACGATCATGAAGAGGAAGGCGAAGGCGAGGAACGGGAGCAATCCGCCCCAGGGCCGGACTCCGCGGAGCCAAGCCCGGCCCTGGAGTCGCGGCCCCGGGGCGTCGGCGACGGTACGCCCGCGCTCCGGGGCCGCGCCGGCCCTCTCGATACCGGCGGCCATTATTCCGCTACTTCTTCTGGATGTCCGCGCCTACGATCTTGTCCCAATTGTCGGCGACCGCCTTGCCCGCGGCGACCTGCTGGTCGAGGGTCGGGAAGACGGCCTTGGCGTAGGCGGCCGCGGGCGGAAGCTTCGCCGCCAGGTCGGCGGGGATCGCCTTGCGCTTGGCCAAGTCGTTGAAGCGTACCGGGTGTCCGTAGCCCTTGAGCCAGATGAGTTGGCCGGCGTCGGAATACAGGTACTCCATCCAGAGCTTCGCCGCGTTCGGATGGGGGGCAAAGGCGCTGATGGCCTGGATGTAAACGCCGGCGACGACGCCCGTGGCCGGGACGACGACCTGGACGTTCGGGTTGCCCGCGAGAGTATCGCGATTCGCGAGGGCGTTGTAGTCCCACTCGATCGTTATCGGAGTCTCGCCCGAGGCGAGGGTTCCGGTCACCGCGATGAGCGGCACGAGGTTGCCGGCCTTGTTCATCTTCGCGAAGTACTGGAGGCCCGGGCCCAGGTCGCTCACGCTTCCCTTGTTGGCGAGGGAGGCGGCGAGCACGGTCAGGAAGGCCTGATTGGAGATCCGGGGATCGCCGGCGAGGGCGAACTTGCCCTTGTATTCCGGCTTGAGGAGGTCGGCCCAGTCCTTGGGCACGTCCTTCACGATGTCGGTGTTGACTTCGAAGGCTAGGGCGCCGTAGTAGTCGCCGTACCAGTATCCGTCCTTGTCCTTGACGCTGTCGGGGATGCTGGCCCAGGTGGACACCTTATAGGGGGCGATGAGCCCGCCGGCCTTGGCGTCCGGGCCGAACTTCAGACCCACGTCGATCACGTCGGGGGCCTGGGGTCCGGTATTGCCCTGGTTGGCCTTGATCGCCTCGAGCTCCTCGGCGGAGGAGCCGTCGGGATTTAGCTCGTTGACGGTGATGCCGTATTTGGCGGCGAAGGTCGAGATCATCTCGCCGTAGTTCACCCAGTTGTGGGGTAGGGCTATGACGGTGAGCTGGCCCTCCTGCTGGGCGGCGGCGACGAGGGCCTTCGGCGCGTCCTGGCCGAAGCCGAAGACGGCGACGATCGCTAAGGCGGCGAATAGGACGATCGCTCTTTTCATGATGCCTCCTGGAGATGATTACCCGGACATACCTATGCTGGCGCAATTATAGGCCCGGATCATTAAGAAAGGAACAGCGTTCCGTGAATACAGGGTTATAAAGCCTCCAGGATCGCCTTCCGTAGCAAGGCCTCGAGCACCTGGACTTTATATCCGTTCCGCTCCAGGGGGAATGTCCCTCGCGCCGCGATCGAGGCGGCGGCCGCGGCGGTCTCATCGTCGGGCGCCCTGCCCGCGAGGAACTCCTCGACGCGCGTCGCGCGCAGCGGCACCGGCGCGACCGCGCCGAAGACGATCCTGGCGCTATCGATGACGCCGCCGGCGAGGACGAAGGCCGCCGCGACGCTGACTATCGGGAAGTCTATCGAATTCCTGATCCGGAATTTGAGGAAGCTGAAGGCGCTGCCCGGCCGGGGCGGAGGCAGGTCGATCTCGGCGACGAGCTCGCCGTCCTCCAGCACGGTCGTCCGCAGCGGCAGGGCCGCGAAGAATTCCTCTGCCGCTATGGAGCGCCGGGTCGTCCTTATCGAGGCGCCGAGCGCGACCAGGGCGGGGGCGAGGTCCGAGGCGTTGACTGCGACGCAGCCGCAATCGAGGCATCTTCGAGCCTCGGTCTCCACCTGGGCTTGGGTCATGGTCGGGACGAAGGTCCGCTCGGACTTTCGCAGGGCATCGGGCCTAATCTCGTGCAGCGGCTCCGCGACGATGCCCGACCCACCCCTCGTCACGGGCTTCCCGGCCGAGAGGCTCCCGTCGATCGCCGCCGCGGCCCTCCTGCCGGCGGCGAGGGCCTCGACGACCGATGCCGGCCCCGTCGTCGCGTCGCCGCCCGCGAATACTCCCTCGGCGCCGGTCGCCTGGTCCGCCTTCCCGGCGACGATCAGACCGCGCTCAATCCTCATCGCCTCTCCCGCATAGGAGAGATCCGCGTCCTGGCCGATCGCCAGGAGTATCCGATCGGCCTCGACGGACATCCTCCGCTCGGGGTCGAAGCTCGGGCGGAACCGGCCTTGGGAGTCGAAGACCGAGCTGCATCCGACCAGCTCCATGCCGATCGCCTCCCCGCCGCGCATCATGACCGCCTGGGGCCCCCATGAGGGAAGGAGCTTCACTCCCTCCCTCAGCGCCTCCTCGAGGTCCTCGGGGAAGGCGGGCATCGAGTCGCGCGCCTCGAGGCAGGCCATGGCGACTTCGGCGGCGCCGAGGCGCAGGGCGGAGATCGCGACGTCGACGGCCACGTTCCCGCCTCCTATCACCAGGACCTTGTTTCCCGGCTTCTCCCGGCGACCCTTCCGTACGTCGACGAGGAAGGCGAGGCCGGAGCCGAGGCGTTCGGAGCCCGGAATCGCGATCGTCCTCTGCCGCCAGGCGCCGGTGGCGACGAAGACGCGATCGAAGCGCCCGCGGATGGCTTCGAGGGATTCGGCCCCCTCGCCGATTCCGGCGTCGAGCTCGAAGGCGACGCCCATGCCCTCGTAGGCCGCGATGAGCCTGCCCAGCGTCTCCTCGGGAAGGCGATAGGCCGGTATGCCGTAGGCGAGCATTCCGCCCGCGGCGGGCATCCTCTCGAAGACCCTCACCTCATGCCCCGAGCGCCGCAGGTAGTAGGCCGCGGAGAGGCCGGCCGGCCCCGATCCGACGACGGCTACGCTCTTCCCCGAGAGCCTTTCCGGCCCGGGCATCAGCCGATCGGCGTTGGCGAGTATGTAGTCGCCGAGATTCCTCTCGATCGCGCGCACCGACACCGCGCCGTCCGTCTCCCCGCGATTGCAGCCCTTCTCGCAATAGTGCGGGCAGACGCGGCCGGTCACCGCCGGCATCGGGTTGCTCCGCAGGAGGATATGGGCCGCCTCGTCCCGATCGCCCTCCCGCAGCCGGGCGAGGTAGAGGGGAATGTCCACGTTGCACGGGCAGTCCGCCCGGCAGGCGGGCAGCCCCACACGGGCCGCGCCGAATATGGAATGGTAGCGGTTCTCGCCGTCGATCGCGTTGCATTTCCCCCCGCCCTTGCGGAGGCAGCGGAAGCGGTCGTCGGGGTTGCGGTAATACCAGCAGCGAGGCTCCTGGCAGATGTTCCCGCCGATCGTTCCCATGTTCCTGATCTGCGGCGAGGCCGCCAGCCGCGCGGCCTCCGAGACGAGGGAGTAGCCCTCGCGGAGGATCGGGCTCTTGGCGATGTCCGCCAGGGTGGCGAGCGCCCCGATCCTCGCGCCCTGCCCGTCCGCGCGGATGAAATCGAGGCCGGGAATGCCTTTCAGGTCGACGAGGAGCCTCGGGTAGGAGGGGTGGACCCTGTCCTTGAGCAGGCCGAGGAGGTCGGTTCCGCCGGCGACGAGGGCGGATTCGCGCCCGGGCGAGAGCGCGAGGGCGGCGGCGTCCTCCAGAGTGGTCGCGCGGACGTGGTCGAAGTCGCGCAGGGCCATGGCCCTAGGCCTTCCCGAGCGCGCGCAGGATCTTGTCCGGGGTGACCGGAATCTCGTCGATTCGCGCTCCGACGGCGTTGTAGATCGCGTTCAATATCGCCCGCGGCGTGCAGGTCACCGTGCCCTCGCCTATGCCGCAGGCCCCGTACTCTCCGCCGCCCTTCCATACCTCGAGGAGGACCGGCTCGATGTCGGGCATGTCGGCCATGGTCGGGATATGGTAGTCGATCCAATTGAAATTGAGGGGGATCCCGGTCGCGCGGTCGTAGATTATCTCCTCGGTCAGGGCCTCGCCGAGGCCGATGCATTGCCCTCCGACCTGCTGCGCCTCGGCCCCCGAGGCGTACATGACCGTGCCGCAGTCGTTGACGACGACCAGCTTGAGCGTCTCGACGCGTCCCGTGCCCGTATCCACTTCTACCTCGGCGAAGTTCGCGAAATAGGGAACCCCGGTCTTCTCGGCGAGGGGGGATCGGCTCATCAATACGGATATAGGGGCCAGATCGCCGGAGCCGAGGAGATCCTTGACCTTCATGCCCTTCTCCGGGGAAGCCGCGGGGAAGACGCGCCCTCCCTCGATCTCGAGCTCTCCGGGCTCGAGGCCGAATACCGGCGCCGCCGTCTCCCGGAGCCTGTCCTTGAGCTCGCGCGCCGCCTGGGCCATGACCTCCGACTGCAGGTAGGAGACGGCGCTGTCGGTCTGGACGCAATCCTTCATGCCTTGGTCCGAGTCGACCGTCGCGCTCCAGTGGATGTCCTCGACGCGGACGTCGAGGAAGCCGAGGGCCTCGGCGCAGCCGAGGACATTGCAGGTGTTCGAGCCGTTCCCCGTCTCCACCGAAGGGGCCTTGAGCATGACCGTGCAATCGGGATTGAGGGTGATGCCCACCTGGACCTTGCCGCGCCGCACTTCCTGCCATTCGGCGTGCCACGCGGGATGGCAGGAGAAGCCCACTCCGCGCTTCTTCACGCCGTCGAAGGCGGGGCCCCGGCCGGGGAGGTGGCGCTTCTCCTTCCAGCCGATCCGCCGCGCGCCTTCCTCGAGGACGCGCTCCAGGCTCCTGTCGGGGAGGCTCTCCCACTCGTGGCCGAAGTTCTTGACGCAGAGCTCGAGGGGGTCCATCCCGAGCCTCTCGGCGACCAGGTCGATCATGAGGCCGAAGATGAGGTTGAACTGCGAGTTGCCGACGCCCCGCATCATGCAGGCGGGCAGCTTGTTCGTATAGACGCCGAAGGACTCGAAGCGCACGTCGCTCACGTGGGCGAGGGCGACCTCGGTGATCTCCTTCGGGGCGTACTTGAGGGCGAACATGGTGTGGTCGGCGTAGGCCCCGGCGTTCCCGACGGACTTGCAGTGCATCGCCCGGATCGTGCCGTCCCTCATGACGCCGACTTTCGCCTCGTAGATCGCGGGCTGGCGCGAGTCGTGGAAGCTCTCCCGGCGCGTATGCCTGAACTTGACGGGCCTGCCGGCCTTCTTCGCCAGCAGGGCGGTGAAGAGGAAGAAGGGCTGGTCCCCGGTATCGCCGCGGCCGAACTGCCCGCCGACGAAGGAGCTCACGGCGCGGACTTTGTGGATCGGCAGGCCGAGCATCTGGCTGATATGCATGCGCGTCTGGTCGGTCGCGTAGGAATTGGACCAGACCGTGAGGCTGTCTCCGACCCATTCGACGAGGCAGCACCAGTTGTCGAGCGAGTTCTGCGTCGCGTTGTGGTAGACCGACCTGCCCTCGACGACGAGGTCCGCGCGGCGGAAGCCCTCGTCCACGTCGCCCTTGTCGACGAAGACGTCGCCGCCGCCGAAAGGGTCGGCCGGGAAGACGTTGTTTGCCGCGATGTCGGGGTGGACCGGAGGAGCTCCCGGCTTCATCGCCTCGATGGGATCCAGGACGAAGGGCAGCACCTCCCACTCTACGCGCACGAGGGCGAGGGCCTCCTCGGCGATGAGCTCGCTCTCCGCCGCCAGGGCCAGGCCGACCTCGTCGCCGGCCCAGCAGGCGTAGTCCCCGAGCACGCATCGGTCGCGGAAGGTTCCCCACATCATCTTCCTGAAGCTGACCGTGTCGACGCCGTCGGTCCACCCGGCGTTGGTCTTCTTGAGCGAGGCGATCATCGGGTCCTTGTAGGTCAGGACGGCCTTCACGCCCGGCGTCTTCTCGGCTTCGGAGGCGTCCAGGCTCAGGATGCGGGCGTGCGGGTAGGGACTGCGCAGGACCTTCGCGTAGAGCATTCCGGGGAAGCTCCGCTCCCTCGCGATGTCGTCGGCGTAGAGGGCCGCCCCCCTCGCCTTGTCGCGGCCGTCGATCTTGGGTCTGTACTTGCCGAGGAAGGCGCGCTCGGTCCGGGGCGTGAAGGGCTGCCTCATCGCGCCCGCCCCCTCGCCGCGATCGCCTCCGACGCGTGGAGGACGGCCTGGGCGATCGCCGAGTAGCAACCGCAGCGGCAGATGTTCCCCGACAGGGCTTCCTTTATCTGGGCCGGGGTCGGCGACGGATTCTCGTCGAGGAGGGCGCGGGCCGCCATGACGAAGCCGGGCGTGCAGTAGCCGCACTGCAGCGCGGTGCCGTAGCCCGGCTCGCACTGCCGCGCGAAGGCCTCTACGACGGGATCGTCGTCGGGCAGGCCCTCGATCGTCAGGATGTCGTGGCCGTCGGCCTCCACCGCGAGCACCATGCAGGAGAGGACGGCCTTGCCGTCCCTGAGCACCGTGCATGCCCCGCATGCGCCCTCGTCGCAGGACACCTTGAGGCCCGTGAGCCCGAGCTTCTCCCGCAGCAGGTAGGCCAAAGTGGTCGGCGCGGGAAGATCGGCCCCCACCGTGAAATCCCGCCAAACGCCGTTGATGCGGATGCGGATCGCCCGCGAACGGGCGGCGGTGACGTCTTGGCTCGGCACGGTGGCCAAGCCTAGCATCGGGCAATGGCGGCGTCAATCGAGAATCGCGGCCGCGGGCGGCCCGCGACCTTCCGGGCGCTTTGGTATATACTCCGCCCATGAAGGAATCGGCGGAGGGGAGCAGGAACGCGCAGCTCTCCATTTTGATATTCGGAGTCTTCATCTGCTCGACGTCGGTCATCCTGATCAAGGCCGCGACCATCAATCCCCTGCTTCAGTCCTCCTACCGCCTGCTCGGCGCCGTCGTCGTCCTGGCGCCCTTCTTCTTCCGCGAGCTGAAGAGGCGCGGCGAGACCTTCTCCTTCAAGCTGATGCTCCCTTCGTTGCTGCCCGGGGTGATCCTCGGCCTCCATTTCATCGCGTGGATCTACGGAGCGCGGCTGACCCTCGCCGGCAACTCCACGGTCATAGTCAACATGTCCCCGGTCGTGATGCCCTTCGTCGCCATGGCGCTGCTCGGCGTCGCGCCGCGCCGCAGGGAGATCGTCGGCACCGCCATCGCCTCGGCGGGCGTGGCGATACTCGCCGCCGCCGACTATCGCGGCGACCCCGGGCGCTTCGCGGGCGACGTGAGCTGCTTCGTCTCCATGCTGCTCTTCACCGTCTATCTCGCCCTCGCGCGGAGGAACAACCGCGCGGGCCGCCTATGGACCTATCTCGTGCCCCTCTACCTGTCCGGCGGCCTCTTCTGCCTCGTCGTCGCCCTCGTCGCCGGCGTCGATCCCGTCGCCGGGATAACCTGGATCGACCTCGTCATGACGGCCGGCCTCGCCCTGGGTCCCACGATCATCGGCCACTCGATCATGAACTGGGCCATGATGCGGCTGCCGCCCCAGGTCGTCTCCATCCTCAACCTCGGGCAGTTCGCCTTCGCGGGCATCCTCGCCTTCCTCCTCTTCGGCGAAGTTCCCGATGCCGCTTTCTACGCGACGAGCGTCCTCATCGTCGCGGGAGCGGCCATCGCGATCCTTCCCGGCCGGGCGCGGGCCCCCGAGTCGGGCATTGCGCCATGAAACGGGCCGCACTATGCTCGGTCCAGGGCGAAAAAGGGGGAAGGGCATGTCGGTCATCGGCGGATTGCAGAAGCTCGTGGAACGGGCGTTCTTCAAGGGCAGAAGCTCGAGGCTGAGCGAGGCCCTCGTCTACATAGTCGCGAACCTCTTCCTGATGGGGGTCGTCTTCGACCTCGTCCTCAACAATCTCGTGTACGACTGGGTGGGGGCCCTCTACGCCAGAGGCTTCCACCTCAATACGGCCTTGGACAACATCATTCCCTTCCGGCCGGAATGGGCGGTCTTCTATCTGTACCTGTTCTACTGGGTGGCCGAAGCCACGCTCGTGTTCTTCGCCGTCTTCGATTACAAGCGCGGCTACGCCCTCGCCTGGTCCTTCGTCCTCATCAACCTGATCGCGGATCTCGTGTATCTCGTCTTCCCGGTCACGACCGACATCTACCGGGCGCAGATCGCGGCCCATCCGATAGTCGGGAACAAGTTCGCCGACGCGATCTACGCCTATTACGCCACGGATCCTTCCTTCGATTGCTTCCCGAGCCTGCATGCGGCGCTCTCGGTCGTCTGCTTCTACGCCTGGTACCGGTTCATGAAGGTCAAGCGGAACGCGCTCACCGTCGCCGTCGCCGTCTTCGCCTGCGCCGTCGCGGCCGGGACCGTGCTCTCCACCCTCTTCGTCAAGCAGCACTACATCGCCGACGAGATCGCCGGGATAGCCCTGGGCTGGGGCGTCGGCAGGATAGTCTACGACAGGCTGCAGAGACGGGAGCCTCGCCCCGCGTCGACCTGAGACTCGCCGAGGCCGATCAGCGCGATTCCCCTCTCGTCCCTCTGTTGATCATGCTCGCGACGTAGCCTGCGCCGAATCCGTTGTCGATGTTGACGACGGAGACTCCGGCCGCGCAGCTGTTGAGCATCGTGAGAAGGGCCGCGATCCCGCCGAAGCTGGCGCCGTAGCCGACGCTCGTCGGCACGGCGATCACCGGCACCGCCACGAGTCCGCCCAGGACGCTCCCCAGGGCTCCTTCCATCCCCGCGACCGCGACGATCGCCGCGGCCCCCCGGATGAGGTCCAGCCTTGCGAAGAGCCGGTGGATGCCGGCGACCCCCACGTCGTAGACGCGCTCGACCCGGTTGCCGAAGACCTCGGCCGTGACGGCGGCCTCCTCGGCGACGGGTATGTCCGAGGTGCCCGCCGTGACCACGGCGATGTACGGGGATTCTCCGGACGGCGGAGGGCCTCGGTGGGCCGAGATCGTGCGCGACAGCGGATCGTACGCGAGCTCCTCGGACAGGCCGCGCACCGCCTCGAAGTGCCCCGGGCCCGCCCGCGTCGCGAGAAGGGGCGATCCCCGCTCGAAGAGCTCGCCGAAGATGGCCGCGAACTGCTCGGGGCTCTTCCCTTCCGCGTACACTACTTCGGGATAGCCCTGCCTGAGCTGGCGCTGGGTGTCGAGAATCGCGAAGCCGAGCTCCCTGGAGGGCAGTCCTCCGAGCTCGCCCAGGGCCGCGTCGAGGTCGATGCTTCCCGCCTTGTAGCGCTCGAGTATCGAGGCGAGCTCCGAAGCCTTCATTCGTCGCTTCCCGCGCCCGGGCCGATGTCGCGCAGGACTCGCTCCTGGACTTCGCGGAGGGCCCTGCCCGTCTCCCCGGCGATGCGGCGGAGGTCTTCGTATTCGGGCTTGGCCTTGAGCGGGGCGCCGCCGAGGGAGGCCGTCTTGACGCGGACCGGGCCGAGGCTCGTCCGGACCGTCTCGACGGTCCTCTCCAGCGCCGTCTTGTCCACCGGGTATCGCCTGAAGCCGAAGGTGGAAGTCTCGCGGACGACGAGGAGGGCGAGCCTCGCCTCGGCCTCCGGCGCGCAGAGGACCGAGAGAGTGAGGGCCGGGCGCGATTTCTTCATCACGATGGGAGTGAGCCAGACATCGTCGGCTCCGGCCTCGAGGAGCCGCTCGAACAGGTAGCCGTGGAGCTCGGGGCTCATGTCGTCGATGTTGCACTCGATGACGATGCCTCGGGTCGAAGGCGGCAGAGGGTCGCCGGCCGCGTCGGCGCCCTTCGGGGCGCGCTCGCCCATGATGAGCCTGAGGACGTTCGGGATCTCGGCGTCGCGATGTCCGATGCCATAGGCCGTCTTCCGGATCGCGAAGCGCTTGTCGTCCGTGAACTCGTCGACTCGGGCCGCGAGGATCGCCGCCCCCGTCGGCGTGGTCGTCTCCATCTGCACGGCACCGCTCTTCACCGGAACGCCCTTGAGGAGCTCGACCACGGCGGGCGCGGGCACGGGAATGAGGCCGTGCTGGCATTTAACGAATCCCCCTCCGAGCTCGACGCGCGAGCAGAGGACCCGATCGGGCGCGAGGTACTCGAGGCCGATCGCCGCCCCCACGATGTCCACGATCGAGTCGACGGCGCCGACCTCGTGGAAGCCGACGTCCTCCACCTCGGTGCCGTGCACCTTCGCCTCGGCCTCGGCGAGCCTGCCGAAGATGGAGAGGGCGAGATCCTTAGTCCCGGCGGGGAGGCCGCTCCCCTCGATCATGGCCTTGATGTCGCGGTAGGCGCGATGGTCGTGGCGCTCCGCCTTGGGGTTCATGGCGAGGCGGCCCGGCTTCAGGGGGATCGGCAGGACGTCGACGTCGGCCCTCGTCCCGCATATGCCGTTCTTGGAGCCGGGCGAAAGGCGCAGCTTCCAGCCGGGCAGGCCGAGCTTCCCGAGCGCCGCGTTGAAATGCTCCTCGGGAACGCCGAGGTCGGCCAGGGCGGCCAGGGTCATGTCGCCCGAGATGCCCGAGAAGCAGTCGAAGTACAGAATCTTTTCCGTCGCGGCCATGATTCAAACCCTCTCCTCGCCGATAGCCTTGTTGAGGCTCCCTCTGCGATAGCCCGTGAGGTCCACGCAGGAATACAGGAAGCCGAAGGACTCGAAGGCGGCGGCCATCGCGTCGAGCCTCTCCTCGGAGAAGAGCTTCGGCCTCTCCCGCGGGTCCACTTCTATGCGCGCCAAGTCTCCGTGACTGCGGACGCGGAACTGCCTGAAGCCGAGGCCGCGCAGGTAGTCCTCGGCCTTCTCGACCCGCGCGAGCTTGGCCGCGTCGATGCGCTCGCCGTAGGGAATGCGCGACGCGAGGCAGGCGAAGGCGGGCTTGTCCGAGGTCGGAAGCCCCAGGCGGCGCGAGAGCTCGCGGATATCCTCCTTCGTCAGCCCCGCCTCGCGGAGAGGACTGGCGACGCCGAGCTCGGCGACGGCCCGCATCCCCGGCCGATAGTCTCCCTCGTCGTCGAGATTGGTTCCGTCCAGGACTATCCCGACGCCCGCGTCGCGCGCGGCGCCGGCTATCGCCCCGAACTCGCGCCTCTTGCAGTGGTAGCAGCGGTCCTTCGGATTGGCCGCGACCTCTTCCTCGATCTCGCCGGCCTCGACCAGGATGTGGCGTATCCCGACGAGCTCGGCCACCCTGCGCGCGTCGGCGAGCTCGCTCTTGGGCAGCATCGGCGAGACTATCGTGATGGCCAGGGCCCCGTCGCCGAGCTCCTCGCGGGCCGCCGCGCAGAGGAAGGAGCTGTCCACCCCGCCCGAGAAGGCCACGGCCGCCCTCCCGTAGCCCCGGATGATCTCGCCAAGCCGTTCGCGCTTCTTCTCGATGATCATGCTTTCCGCCTTCAAATGATATTCATCGCCTCGAGGAAGTCCCTGTCGCCCATGATCTCGTCGTAGGGTCCGTCCCTGACCAGCCGGCCCTCCCGCGAGAGCGCGACGGCCCGCCTGAAGAGGCCCTCGACGTACTCGAAGTCGTGGGTCGCGCAGATGATCGTCTTTCCCGCCGCGTTGAGCGTCGCGATGAGAGCGCGGAGCGAGGACTTCGTTCTCGGGTCGAGGCCGCCCATGGGCTCGTCGAGGCAGAGGACCTCGGGGTTGAGGGCGAGGACGCTCGCGAGGGCCACCTTCCGCTTCTCGCCGCCGCTCAGGTGGTAGGGCACCCGCGATTCGACGGCCCTGAGACCGAAGAGCCCGACGAGGTCGGCGACTCTCCCGTCGAAATCGGCCTCGCAGAGGCCCATTTGGCGGGGTCCGAAGGCGATCTCGTCGTAGACCGAGCCGCAGAAGAGCTGGGCGTCCGAATCCTGGAAGAGGAAACCCACTCGCCGATGGAAGGCCTTGGCGAAACGCGGGTCGGAGAGCCGGGCCGCCGTCATCGCCTCTCCGTCGAAACGGTAGCTGCCCGAAACGGACGTCGCGAGGCCGCAGATCAGCCTGAGGAGGGTCGACTTGCCCGAGCCGTTGGGGCCGATGATCGCGACCGAGTCCCCTTCCTCGATGCGCAGGTCGATCCGGCGCAGGGCGTCAGTCTCGGGATAGGCGAAACTGACGTCGCGGAGCTCTATCATCGGCCCCATCCCGCGGCGACGAAAAAGGCGACGATCGCCAGGTCGGCCGCGACGAAGGCCGCGTCCCGCCAGCCCAACCCGGCGCGCCTGGATACCGCGTATCTCCCGTCGAAGCAGCGGCACTCCATCGCCTGGTATTGGGCCCAGGCGGCATCCTTGGATTTCAGGAAGAGCGTTCCGGCCAAGCCGGCGAGGGAGGACATCTTCCTCTCGTCGCGGCCGACGGAGCGCAGCTTCAGCGCGCAGAGCATGTCCAGGAGGAGGGCCCCGAGGAGGGAGATGTACTTGACCGTCATGTCGAGCGTCATCACGAAGACATCGGGGACTCGCAGGGTCGAGAAGGCCGCGGCCATCGAAGGCCAGCCCGTCGCCGAGGAGAAGATGGCCGCCGCGAGCAACGCCAGCAGCACCTTCCCGCAGACGAAGGGCAAGTTCGCGCCGCGGCCCAGCGCGTACGCCGGCAGGAGGATCGCGAGCGCGAAAAGCCCGGCCGCGAGGACTCTGCGGAGGACCCGCGCGATGGTCTCGCCGCGAAGCAGGCAGAGCCAGCCCAATTCGAAGGCGGCGGCGGCCTCGAGGAAAAGCCCGCCCCGCGAGAGCGAGACGAGGAGTATGACCAGGAAGGTCGAGACGAGCTTCAGGGCCGGGTTGAGCCTCGCCCCGTCCTTTCCCGCTCCCGGCGCCTCCCTGAGCGCGGCGAGGACATGGAGCAGCGCGAGGAGGCTCTTCTCGAGATGGCGCCCTCGGTCGGGACGCGGCTCGTAGCTCTCGCGCGCCGCGAGCCAGGCCGGAACTCTTTCCATGTTCGGGCCGCTAGGCCCCCGCCTTCATCGCATCGTCCTTGCCGCCTTTCTTGAGAAGGCCGAGAAGCTTGTACGCGATGATGAAGACCGCGACGCCGAGTACGGCCGAGAGGATATAGCCCAGGATATCGGGAAGGCCCTTGAGACCGTAGTCCTGCATTGGCGCCGGGAAGCGGAATCCCTTCTCCAAGCCCGCCGGAACGAAGCCGAGGCTCTTGCCGCCGGTCACGACGCCTTTTATCGCATCCGGGGCCCACTCGCCCCAGGCCGAGCCCGCCGCCAAGAGGCCGAGGGGCGAGGCGACGACGAGCGCGACGACCAGGGCGTAGAGAGGCTTCGTCTTCACGGGGGAGCCTACGTAGACGATACCGGGAGAAGCCTTCGCCACGAAGGCGACTATGGCTACGGTGAAGGCCGCCTCGGCGACTCCGGCTAGCGTGAGATGAGGGATCAGCATGGCCGGGATCGAGACCGAGAGAGGGTAGGGGCAATAGAGAGGGAGACCCGCCGTGTCTCTGGCGACGAGGGGCTGGAGACCGAATTCGATCGCGCCGCAGAGGGCGGCGAAGTTTATCGCGATATACGACGCGATCGCGAGCCCGATGTACTCGCCGCGCCTGGACCTCGCCCTATCCTTCGCGAATTTATAGATGAAGTAGCCGAGGAAAGGGATGACGAAGGCCATGTTGAAGCAGTTGGCGCCGAAGGAGAGAATGCCCCCGTCGCCGAAGACGAGGGCCTGGATGAGGAGGGCGGTGCTGATCGATATGCAGGCGGCATAGGGTCCCAAGAGGACGGCGAGGAGGGTGCCGCCCACCGCGTGGGCCGTGGTTCCGCCCGGCACGGGCACGTTGAGCATCATAATAAGGAAGGAGAATGCCGCGCCGATCCCGAGGAGGGGGACCTTCTCCCTCGAGAGCTCCTTCGCGACTTTCTTCGCCGAGACGACCCAGGCCGGAACGACGGCGACGGCCATGACGGCGCAGGTCGCGGGACCGAGGTAGTTGTCGGGGATATGCATGCGCTCTCCTTCTGGTCGACGGGGAGCTCGGCTCCCTGTCAGCCCGTCGAGGGCGAGTGTCGGTCGGGAATCGCTGAAATTACGGCCGAATTCGTTCGGCCTCCGAGGGTCGGCTTCGTGCCGGCTCCGGCCAGTATACGGGCGGGGGAAGGAAGGGTCAACCCGACCTCATCCCTGACCCTTGAGCGCGCGCGACAGGACCGCCATCGCCTCGTCGATGAGCTCCCCGACGTTGAGCTGGGCAAGGCCGACGACGGAGACATGGGACTGGGCCAGGGGAAGGAGTATCTTCCTCGCGCGCGAGGCGAAGATGGCTCCGGCCATGGCCGGCGTCAGCTCGCCCATCATGGCGTTCGGGAGGACGATGCCGATCGGGCCCAGCACGTAGTCGGCGAGGTCGATGGACACGCGGATGGCGTTCTCCCCGGAGGCCCCGCGGTCGGCGCCCGCCTCGATCATGCGCTGCGCCGCGACCGCGTTCGTGCCGAGGGCGACGATGGTCGTCCCCGCGAAGCCCTCCTTCTTCACGCGCTCGGCGAGCTGCGCGCCGATCCCGCCGCCCAGGCCGTCCACTATGGCGATAATTGTCGGCATACTCCCCCAAAGTATATATCCGGCTATCGCCCGGTCAATGCCGAGAAGCCGACCGATTACGCCAAAGCCTACTATCGACGTCCCCGTCCCATTGCGCAGGATGCCTCGTCCGGGCTTTACTCGAGTGTCGATCGTAATTATCCTTTGCCATAAATGCTTGAAACACTTTCCTTGGTTCATAGGATAAAAGAGCCCGTCCAGGCCTCCGGCGGCAGGCCTCCCCTCATGCTCCTCCTCCACGGCCTGGGCGGGGACGAGAGCTCCCTGTTCTTCCTCGCCAACAAGCTCGACGGCCGGTTCTTCTTCGTGAGCGCCCGCGCCCCCTACGACAGCGGAGGCGGCGGCTACGCATGGTTCCACGCCCGGCTCTCCCCCGGCGGATCGACGATCGAGCCCGAGGAAGCCGAAAGCAGTCGGCGCCTTCTCCTCGGCTTCATCGACGAGCTGGCGCAGGAGTATCCCGTCGACGCGAGCCGGGTCTATCTCATGGGCTTCAGCCAGGGCACGATCATGAGCCTAAGCGCGGCCCTCACCTGTCCCGAAAAAATAGCCGGAGTGGTGGCCGCGAGCGGCAGGATCCTCCCCGAGGTCCTTCCTCTCATGGCCTCGCCCGACCGGCTCGAGGCCTTCCCGGTTTTCGTCAGCCATGGGATCAGGGACGAAATACTGCCTATCCGGCACGGGAGGGAGATCAGGGACCGGCTGTCCCCGCTACGCATGGATGTCTCGTATCACGAGTATCCCATGGGCCACGAGATCCGGCAGGAGTGCGTCGCGGACATCTCGGAATGGCTGCGGGCGCGCCTGGATGGTCGAAGAGAGGATCAGCCCGAGGGCGATCCGATCCAATAGCGCAGGACTATGTAGACCACCATGGCTCCGGTCACCGCGAGGGTCACCGCGCGGACGAAGAGCGCCCCTCGCTTGAGCACCATGCGGCTGCCGGCCAGGGCGCCGGCGGCCTCGGCCAGGCCCATGGCGACGCCTATCGTCGCGAGGACCGAGCCCGCGG
>CAZBGA010000045.1:0-31390 GCA_964491385.1 uncultured Treponemataceae bacterium
TCAAGATACTGCCCGTCGCCCAGAGGCCGGCGGGCTACAATCCCCTCGTCTCGAAGAACCTCGAGCCCGGCTGGATACGCCGCCTGGGGGAGTCCGGCCGCGCGTGCTTCGACTCGATCGTCGCCCGCGACCTGGCCGGACTGCAGGCGGCCATGACCGAGTGCATGCTCGCCTGGGAAGCCCTCCTGCCGGCGACTCTCAGGCATCCCCTCGTCCAGGTCGACCTCGTCGGCCTCATGGATTATTACCGTGAGGAGTACGGCGGGGCGATGTACTCGGGCTGCGGCGGCGGCTATCTTTTCGTGGCCGCCGACAGGCCGGTGCCCGGCTCCATCGGCTTTCGGGTGCGGACCGCGCGCCGCGTTCCCCCTTCGGGAGCTCGGGCATGAGCCGGGTCTTCGTCTCGGGCGCCTTCGACGATGCCTCTTCGAGGCAACTCCGCTTTCTCCAGGAGGCGGCTCGGCGCGGGCCCCTCACTCTGGTGCTCTGGCCGGACGAGGCGATAGCGTCGCCCAAGATGAGACTCGCAGAGCGAATCTACTATTTCGAGGCGCTCAGGTACGTCGACGAAGTCGAGGTCGCCCCCGCGGGCTTCGACCCCGACCGCCTCAGGAGCGGGCTGGGCAGCGAGCCCGCGGCCTGGGCCATCCCGGCCTCGATCGGCGGTGCGGAGGCCGCCAACGCGGCCAAGCGCGCGTGGTGCCGGTCGCGAGGCGTGGAGCTGGTCGAGATCTCGGATTCCTCGCTCGCCGGCTTCCCCTACCGGGCTCCCGGCCTCGACGCGCCGCGCGCCGCCGGCCGAAAGCGCGTCGTCGTGACGGGCTGCTACGACTGGCTGCACACGGGCCACCTGCGATTCTTCGAGGAAGCTTCGGTCTACGGGGAGCTCAATGTCGTCATCGGCAGCGACGCGAACGTCAGGCTGCTCAAGGGCGAGGGCCACCCCCTCTTCTCGCAGTCCGAGAGGAGCTACATGGTCGGCTCCTTCCGGAGCGTTGCGCGCTGTCTCGTCTCGTCGGGCAGCGGATGGCTCGACGCGGAGCCCGAGATAGAGGCTCTCGGGGCCGAGCGCTATATCGTGAACGAGGACGGGGACAAGCCCGAGAAGCGGCGCTATTGCGAGGAGAAGGGTCTCGAGTATATCGTCCTCAAACGGACACCCAAGGAAGGCATGCCCAGGCGGAGCAGCACCGACCTGCGCGGCTTTTAGCGGAGGAATCATGCGGTACGCCCTGATACTCGCCGGCGGCTCGGGCACGCGGCTCTGGCCCCTCTCCCGCGAGGCTCTGCCCAAGCAGCTGGCGCCTCTCGCGGGCGGACGCAGCCTCCTCGAGGAGGCCTACGATCGCCTCGAGGGCCTCCTGCCCGAGTCCAGGCGCTTCGTCTGCGGCGCCGAGAGGCATCGCGCCGCCAGTCTCGCCCGCGTCCCCGGCCTCGCCGCGGGCCCCGCTTCGGGCATCGAGCGCTACATCGGAGAGCCCGAAGGCAGGGACACGCTGGCCGCCCTGGCCCTCTCCTCGGCGCTCATCGAGCGCGAAGATCCCGAGGCCGTCATAGCCGTCTTCACTTCCGACCACGTCATCAGGCCGGAAGAAGAGTTCCGGGCCCTCGTCGACCGCGCCTACGCCCTCGTCGAGGCGCGGCCCTCGGCCCTTGTCGCGTTCGGCGTCGAGCCGGAGGGGCCTTCGACCGGCTTCGGCTACCTCGAGCTCGGGGCGGAGATCGGGGACGGCGCGCTTCGCGTCTCGCGATTCCGCGAGAAGCCGGACGCGGCTTCCGCGGCGGCCTTCGTCGCCGCGGGTCCGGCCAAGTACCTCTGGAACTCGGGCATGTTCCTCTGGCGAGCCTCCCGCTTCCTCGAGCTGGTCGACCGGTACGAGCCGGAGCTGGCCTCTTCGATATCGCGCATCGCGTCGGAGTCCGGCGGCGCGGGTTTCGCTTCGGCCCTCGCCTCGCTCTATCCCTCGCTCAAGAAGATAAGCGTAGACTACGGCGTCATGGAGCCCGCGTCCAAGGACCCCGAGGTTCTCATAGCCGCCCTGCCTCTGTCCCTCGAGTGGCTGGACATCGGGTCCTGGCCCGCCTACGGCCGGCTCCTGGCGCGGGACGCCGCGGGCAATTCCGCGCTCGGCGAGACGATCCTCGTCGAGAGCCGAGGCAATATCGCCGTGTCGACCGAAGAGGGGCACCTCGTCGCCTGCCTCGGCTGCGAGGATCTCGTCGTCGTGCATACGCCCGACGCCACCCTGGTCTGTCCCAAGGACAGTGCCGACGAGCTCAAGAGGCTGTATGTCGTGGCCGCGGCCCGGCGGGACGGCAGGTATCGCTAGAGTCGGCCGTTTCCGCGAAGACCGAGTCAGGCGCGACGGAATTCAGTAAGTTATCACGACCATGAGCTCGACCGCCTTCTACGACAGCCATTGCCACGCCCTCACCCTCTCCCACCCGGGCTTCCTCGCCTTCGCCTCGACCCTGAGGAGTCGCGGGCTCGAGGAGGTCTACGCGCAGGTGACGGCGCCTAATTACCTCATCGCCGCCCTCTTCTTCAAGACAGGCGAGCGCGTGCGCAACATGCTCTCGGTGATGGAGCGGGATGTCGGCTCGATATTCGAGCTCATGGAGGACGATCTCGCGGGCGCCTTCGCGAAGCCGGGGGACGAGGCGCCCCTCGTCGGGGGCGGCAAGCTGGCCTTCGGGGGCTCGAGCTTCGATCGCCTGGTCATCTGCCCTCTCATCATGGACTTCCAGGGCGCCGCCTACGTGCCGTCGGAAGGCACATACTACGACAGGCCGAGCGCCAAGCTTCTCGGGGCCCAGGTCCGGGACGTGCTCGAGGGGATCCGGGCCTATCGACGCGCCAGGCCCGAGGGCTTCCTCGAGATACGGCCCTTCCTCGGCGTGGATACGCGGCACTACGCGGCCGACGAGCTGACGGCCCTCCTCGAGGATGCGTTCGAGGGCTACGAGAGGGGCGAGACCGCGTCGAGGCGCGCTTTCGCCGCGATGACCGACTACGACGCCGCCGCGCCGATCCGAGGCCGTTTCGCGGGGATCAAGGTCTATCCGCCTCTGGGCTTCGATCCCTGGCCCGACGGCGGCCCCGAGCGGGAGAAAGTCGAGATCCTCTGGTCCTTCTGCGAGCGCCGCGATGTGCCCGTCGTCACGCACTGCGACGATCAGGGCTTTCGCGTCGTCAGCCTCGAGGAAGCCTGGCGAATCGGCTCGCCCGCGCGCTGGGAACCCCCGCTTCGGGCCCATCCCCGGCTGCGCGTCGACTTCGCCCATTTCGGCGCCCAGTACTCGCACCCGATCGGGCGCCCTCCCTCGACCGAGTGGACCGATCGGATCGTGAGGCTCATGGTGGACTTCCCCAACGTCTACGCGGACTTCTCCTTCGACGGGAGCGAGCCCGAGTATTACCGATGGCTCGAGGCATATCTGCGCAAGCGGAGCCCCGGCCTGGCTTCCCTCGTCGAGGGGAGGCTCCTCTTCGGCTCGGACTTCATGGTTAACCTGACCAAGGTCAGATCCTACTCGGAGTATTTCAGGATCTTCGCGAAGGCGCCGATGCCCGAGGAGCTCAAGCTCCGCTTCTGCCATGACAATCCGGAAAGCTTCCTGTTCGGAGCTTAAGGGATCCCCGGGCCCGCAAAAGACGACTTATATGAAGAAATGCGTCGCCTGACTCGCGACGATGTACCAAGTCACGAAGAAACCGTTCACGAAGGCGCCCGCCCAGACCCGGCCCGTCCGCTCGAAGAACCAGGTGGAGACCAGGGCGGCTACGATCATGAGGGGGAGGAATTGGATGGCGACTATCGTGTTCAATGGCTCGGCGGCGGTGAGAAGGGTGCCGCCCATGAAGAGCGGGACGTACTCGGCCGCGAGGAAGACAAGGAAGCCGCCGGCGAGGAGCATGATGTTCGCGAAGTAGCGCGTGACGGGCTTCGCCTCTCCGAGCCGCATCTGGCCGTTGAGCACGATGCCGGACACGAGGAAGAAGGCCGTGAAGGGGATGACGTAGCGGAGGAAGATCCCGAACTGAAGCGGCGAGAGGGGCTTGAGGGCCAGAATCCAGAGGCGGAAGTCCACCTTGAAGAAGAAGTCCTCCGCGAGAAGGAGGAGCCCGCCCCCGACGGTGACGGCCGCGGCGAGAAGGAGGTCCCGCCCGACCAGGCCGAGGTAGAGCTTGTTGGGTTCCCTGAGCCCGTAGTTGAATGCCGAGGCCTGGGCCTTCTTGTTCAATACGAAATGCCAGAAGAGGAAAAGGATCAGGCTGATGAGGCCGTTGAGCAGGGCCCAGACCATGATCTGGCTCGTGATCGTCTGGGGAAAGAGCCACGAAGCCTTGACGATGTTCCCGATATTGAAGAAGGGGTAGAAGGTGAGGACGGGAATGGCCATCGCTATGACGGCGCCGATCCACCAGCCGCCGCCCTTGATGCTCTTGGTCACCGGCAAGGTACGGACCAGCGGCGCGAAGGTCTTCGCGCCGAGGAGGGCGCCTCCGAGGCCGAGGATGAAGAAGACGAATCCGACGAAGCCCGCGAAGGTTCCGAGCTCCTTCCAAATCCATATCTGATTCGAGCTGGCGATGGCTCGGCCGCCTTTCAGCGTCTGCGCGAACCAGTCGATAGAGTATCCGATCGCGACGTTCGAGATGTGGTCCCCGGGATGGGTGTTCTTGGGCTGGTAGAGTACGCGGGCGCTGCCGTCGGCTATCGAGCCGTAGATCTTCCCCGGCTCGATCGTCGTGTCCGTGCCGAAGACCTTCTGCAGCTTCGGGCTCTTCGGGGCGTCGGCGCCGCGGGGCACTCCCCACATGAGCACGGAGAACTCGTCCATCGTGCTGAAGACGACGGCCAGGTTGCGTGGCCACGACGGGCTTCCCTCGGCCGCGAAGGGGGCGCCGGTAGAGGAGCCCTCGAGCACGGCGGCCTTGTAGGCGTCGGGCATCGTGATGGCGGCGGCGAGGATGGTCCAGCCGCCCATGGAGTGGCCCTCGAGGCCGATGTTGTCCTTGTCGACGATGTCGAGGCCGCGAAGGTAGGCGAGGCCTGCCGGCCCGCCGAAGCCGTTCGCGAAGGCAGGGGGGTCCGAATAGCCGTGACCGGTTTGGTCGAGCGCGAGGACGACGTAGCCGCGCCTCGCATACTCGATCGCGAAGCCGTCCTGGGTCTCGCGGGAGTTGATATAGCCGTGGACGGCGAGGATCGCGGGAGCCGGAGTCTTGGACGTGGCCGTCTTCGGTACGTAAAGCAGCGCGCTCATGACGCTGCCGCCGGGGCCGTTGAAGCGAAGATCGCGGATCGCGACCGCGCCGCCGTCGGTCTGGACGAACCAGGCCGCGAGGCCGCCGACGATGGCCAGGACGAGGCCCGCGACTATCAGACGCGTTTCCTTGCGCATGCTCATGCCTCCAAAGAGATGTAGGATAGGCGCAAGTATAGATAGCCGCCGGCCGCCTGTCAAAAAGAAGTCGGCTTCAGATCCCCATCTCGTACACCCGATATCGCCTCGAAGGCCTGGCGCCGAGCTTGGTTATCGCGTTGACCATGGGGGCGTTGTCCTCGAGGACGTAATTGACCTCCATCGTCACGCCGGGGGCCGCCATCCGCTCCCACATCTCGCGGTAGAGGAGGGCGTCGACCCCTTTGCCTTGATAGTCCGCCGCCACGCCGAGGGCGAACATGCGGTAGCGCCTCAGGCGGGGTATACCCGCGAGGAGCCGCGCCCAGCCGAAGGGAATCATGCGGCCTTTGGTCTTCTTGAGGATGACGTTGACGTCGGGTATCGTCAGGGCGAAGCCGACGTCCCGGCCTTCCTCGTTGCGGGCGAAGAGGACGCATTCCTCGCTCAGCACTGGCCTGAGATCGCGGGCCAGTGCCGCGATCTCCTCGTCGCTTATCGGGGATATGCCCCAATTGTCCTTGAGCGTCTCGAGGGAGAGCTTGGCGAAGAGCTCGACTTCCTTTTCGTAGCTCGAGAAGTCGATCGCGCGCATCGTGAGCCCGAAGCGTCGGGCGACGGCGTCGGTCGATTCGAGTATCCGGTCGGGGATTCGGTAGCCTTCGGGTACCGATATCTCCCAGCACAGGAGATCCTTGGCCTTGCGCAGGCCGAAGCCCTCGAGCATCGACGCGTATTCGGGAGGGTTGTACGGGGCCATGATCACCGGTTCGGGCGAGAAGCCCTCGACGACGAGGCCCCACTCCTGGGACACGAAGCTCCAGGGGCCGCGCATCGTCTTCATGCCCTTGCCGCGCAGCCAATCCCGAGCCGCCCCGAGGAGGAGGGCGGCGCCTTCCCGGTCGAGCTTGCCGCACTCGAAGTAGGCGAACATTCCGATATCTTCGCCCCAGGCTTCGACGGCAAGCCTGTCGATCAGAGCGGCGATGCGCCCCGCCGCCCGGCCGCCGCGCTCGAGGAGGAAGAGGCGATAGTCGCAGTGGCGGAGGAAGGGATTCGACTCAGGCCTGAGCTCCGCCCTGGCGCTCGACTTGATCGGAGGCACCCACATGGGATCGCGGCGGTAGATCTTCCACGGAAAGCGGAAGAACGAGTCGAAGTCGCGGGCGGAATCGACTTGGCGGATCCTGGCTGCGTCGCTCATCGTGCGCACCTCCCATTTCATCATTGTTTCGACGGAGCCTCGGTCCGAGGCCCCGAGTCTCGGGGTACCTTCTCGTAAACCCTGACGTAATCCACCGAGAGTTCGGAGGGGAAAGGCGTATCGGGAGCGACCGGGCCGGGGAAGACTCCGCCGACCGCGAGGTTGAGGATGATGAAGAAGGGATGATCGAAGACCCATTTCTTCCCTCCGAGATCGGCTCGCGTCACGACGGAATAGGCGGCATCGTCGCAGAGCCAGCGCACTTGGTCCGTATCCCATTCGACGGCGAATACATGGAAATCATGGGCAACTTTCTCCGGTAGGCAGAATCGCTTGCCGATGCCGGCTTGGCCCGAGTAGCCGGGACCGTGCATCGTACCGTACACGAGATCCGGATCCTTACCTATATACTCCATGACGTCTATTTCGCCGCAGGCGGGCCAACCCTTCTCGGCGATATCCGAACCGAGAAGCCAGAAGGCAGGCCAAAGGCCATCGCCGGCCGGGACCTTCATCCGGGCTTCTATCCGTCCGCAGCGGAAGGCGCGCAACCCTTCGGACTTCAATCTGGCCGAGGTGAAATCGGATCCCCCGTACTTCTCTCGGCGGGCGACGATCCGAAGCAGGCCGCCCTCGACGTAGGCGTTCTCTTTCCGGCTCGTATAGCACTCGGCCTCGCCGTTCCCCCATCCGCCGCCGCCGAGGTCGAACTTCCAATTAGACGGGTCTATGTCCGATTCGTCGAACTCGTCGTGCCAAACGAGCTTCCATCCTCCGGGCGCGGCGGCTCCTTTGGCCGCCGCCGGGATGATGGCGAGCGAGGCGAACACTCCCGCGATGAGGCAACGCGTAAGCAACCTGTACTCCTCCGGGCCGCGGCCGGCGCCTGTCGCCGGAAGCGCCCAGCCGCGTAGACTAGCGCGGCCCGCCGGGCTTGTCCACATCATTCGCGCCATCGCTTTCCCGGTTGACAAGTATGAGGATGGTGCTATCCTCTGGTTGGTTAGGACACGAAACGAACTATATCTTTGGCTTATCGAGGAGGAAACTATGAAGGAGAAGTGGTTATTCGGCGTGGTGGTCGCGCTTTTCGTCGTGCCGTTCATGGCCGCGGCCCAGAAAACGACCCTGGAACTCCTGATCCACCAGAATCAGGCCATGGTCACCTATATCGACGATTTCAACAAGAAATTCGAGGCCAAGTACCCCGACATCGCGGTGAACGTCTCGGTCGTCAAGGCCGACGAGCTGGCCATGTCCACTCAGACCCGCCTGACGGCGAACGACGTCGACATCATCGACATGTTCGGATTCGCCCAGGGCATCCAGCCTTTCATGAAGGGGGCGGACAAGCCCAATTGGCAGTCGCTCATCGAAGCCGGGATGCTGATGGACCTGACGGGCCAGCCCTTCCTCAAATACTACGACGTCGCGGCGATCAAGGACGCCGGCTCCTTCAACGGCAAGGTGTATGAGCTGAACACCGGCCGCTACGCCTTCACCGGCGTATTCTACAGCAAGGATCTCTTCGCCAAGTACAACGTGAGAGTCCCGACCACCTGGAGTCAGCTCGTCGCCGCCTGCGATACGTTCAAGAAGAATAAGATCGCCCCGATGACCATTGGCGGCAAGGACGGCTGGCCGGTATTGGTCGGCGGCTACGGAATCCTCCTCAGCGCTTATCCCGACCAAGCCGCGCTTGTCCAGGGCCTATGGTCGGGAAAGATCAAGTGGAACGACGCCAAATCCCTGGACATGTGGAAGAAGATGCAGGTATTCGCCCGCGACATGATCGAGCCAGGCGCCTCCGGCGTTTCCTACGACAGCGCGCCGGGCCGCTTCGCCTCGGGCGCCGCCGCCATGCTCCCAGCCGGTTCGTGGGACGCGTCAAATATCGAGGCTGCCGATCCCAACTTCAAGTTCGGCTATTTCCCGATGCCCGGAAGCGACAACCCGGCCGACAATAAATACCTCGGGGGCAAGTACGACGTGGGATGGGTGGTCAACGCCAAAACCGCGAAAAAGGACGCCGCCCTCAAGTGGCTGGCCTTCTTCTCCGACCCCGAAAACTATCAGGCCTACGTCAATGCGGTCAGCATCATCCCCACGGAGCCCACCGCCAAGCTCGGCAATGCGATCGGCAAGGAAGTCGCGCCCTATCTGGCGAACTTTCGACTCGGCTACGAACTCCTGTGGGTAGGGCCCAAAGGCGCGGGGCAGTGGGCCCAGCCCAATGCCTCCTTCTTCAAGCCCTTCAACCAGTTCGACGACGCGAAGAAGCTGGCCGACCAAGCTCAAGCCGACCTCGATTCGGGCCTTAAAGCGGCGCAATAGCCTCGCATGTCCGGCGACTTGCCGCGGAAGAAGCGACCCGGAGGCTTCCGCGGCAGTCCCTGCCGCGTTCGCAATGACTGGAGGGCCGGAGCCATGAGGCAAGGGTATTCGTTCAACTTCGGAAGCAGACGTTCGAAGATCGTGCCATACCTTCTTCTCGTCCCCGGCCTGCTATTCTATTTGTTCGTATCCTTCGGCCCTTCCATCGCGACGGCCGGATACTCCTTCACCGACGCTTCGGGTCTCCTAGGCTCGCCTTTGCGTTGGATCGGCCTGGACAACTACAAGGAGTTCCTCCTTCTCGGCGCGAACGTGCGCGACAACCTCGACATCACGCTTCGGACGCTGCTGTTTTCCGTGCTCGTGACGGTATTCCAGACTCTTTTCGGCCTGATCGCGGCCGTGCTGCTTGATATGAGGCTCAAGTTCACCAACTTCTACAGGACGCTCTATTTCATGCCGATCATCTTGGGCGTCACGATAGTGGGGCTCGTATGGACGCTTTTCTTCTATCCGATCGGCGGGCCGGCTCAACGCTTCCTCGGTCTTTTCGGCGCGCATAGCGAATTCCTCGGCGGGTCGCCTTCCAGCGTCTTCTACTGGATCGTCTGGATCCAGATCTGGGCCAACATGGGCGTCACCATGATAATATTCCTCGGCGGGCTGCAGACGGTTCCCGCCGAGCTTCGCGAGGCCGCGCGCATCGACGGCGCGAGCGGCTGGCAGGTCTTCAGGAATGTCACCTTCCCTCTGATCACGCCAAGTCTCAACACGAATGTACTGCTGGAAATAATCGGCTCCCTCCAGGCTTGGCAGCTATTCCTCGTCATCAAAGGGCCGACGAACGGGCTGAATGTACTCGGGCTTTGGGTCTACGCCTTGGCCTTCGGCAGGCAGTCGAACAACCCTACCTCGGTGGCGATGAGGCAAGGCTATGGCGCCGCGGCCTCGATGATCCTCTTCCTTCTCGTTCTCGTGATCGGAATGGCCTCGCAGTCTCTCCTCTCCCGCAGGGAAAGGAGGATTCTCGGATGAGCACGATTCTCGAATCGGCGGCCCCGGGGAAGCGGGTCCCGCGTAGCGCCGGAGCGACGGCCCGGCTCCTGGGCCCGAAGACTCTTGCTATGCTTGTCCTGGCGGCGATAGCTCTGGTCTACCTCCTGCCCATATTGACTGTCCTGAACGTCTCGCTCAAGAGCAGGCAAGCCTTCGACCTGAACCCGACCTCCATCGCGACGGAGTTCCGCCTCGCCAATTTCGCGGAGGCCTGGAAGCGCGCGAGCTTTCCGGTCTACATCACCAATTCCCTTGCCTACGCGGCCACAGCGACCTTGATCTACTCCGCGACCGCCGTCTTCGTAGCCTTTCCCATCTCCCGAAAGTACGTCCGCGGATCGGGCTTCCTTTTCGGCCTATTCATAGTCGCCATGTTCTTGCCCAGCGCGCTGATACCGCAATTCCAGATGATGCTCCACCTTGGATTGTACAACACGAGGCTCGGCTACGTGCTTTTGTTCCTCGTCGACCCGATGGGCATCATCATCCTCGTCAACTACATAGGCTCCGTTCCTCGAGAGCTGGACGAGGCCGCCATGATGGACGGATGCGACTATGTGCGCTATGTAGCCAGGGTCGTCTTTCCGCTCGTGAAGCCGGCCCTCGCGAGCGTCATCGCCCTTCATGCCATAGGAGTGTGGAACGACTATGCTACGGCTCTCATCTACCTGCCCAAGAAGGCGTTCATGCCGATCACGCGCGGCCTCATGGTTTTCTACGGCCAGTACGGCAACGACTGGACTACGCTCGCCGCGGCCATGCTCATGTTGCTGATACCCATGGTGATTCTATTTCTCGCGCTCCAGCGCTGGATCATCGACGGAATTCTGCAGGGATCCCTGCGGGGCTGACGGGAAGACCTATGGAAGGAATCTCGTACTGTGCCGGGACGGGGACCCTAAAATTCCCTAGCGACGAGCCGAAGGCCTCGTATTGCGAGAAGGACGGCGAGCCGCGATTCCGCATGGAAGGCTACGACTCCATGCCTCCCTTCTTGATGAGCATCGTCGGCGACTCAGATATCTGGCTCTTCATATCGAGCTGCGGGGCCCTGACGGCTGGGCGGGGCGGCCCGGACCGCGCCCTTTTTCCCTACTATACCGACGACCGCATCCATGACTCGGTCGACCAGACCGGCAGCAAGACGATCGTGCTGGCTTCGATCGGATCGGCCAACTACCTGTGGGAGCCTTTTTCCCCTAGGTACTCGGGGCTATATCGGACAAAGCGGTCGATATCAAAAAGCGCCTACGGGAATCAGGTGGAATTCGAGGAGATCAACGAGGATCTCGGTCTCCTGTTTTCCTATTCATGGACGACTAGCCCGCGTTACGGGCTCGTGCGCGAAGCTCGGCTGCGCAACATAGGAGCCTCCGGAGCTGAATTGGCGATCCTGGACGGCCTCCTCAATATCATGCCCGCCGATCTCACCCGCCGCTTCCAATCCGATTTCAGCACGCTGGCCGACGCCTACCGGGAAGCCGAATTCATCCGGCTCCGCGGCCGGGGCGCTCCGCGCCGGGTCGAGGGGCTCGCCCTCTTCAAGCTGAGTTCAGTCCCTTCCGACATGGCGGAGCCTCGAGAGTCGCTTATGGCCACGACCGTATGGAGCGTCGGGCTGGAGCCGACCGCGGTGCATCTTTGCGCGGATGCATTGGAGTCGTTCCGCCGCGGCGAGGAACGCAAAGGCGAGGAACGAGTGCGCGGCCGACGCGGCGCCTATCTCATGCGAGCCGCCCTTTCCTTGCCGCCGGATGCGGAGCGTGCCTGGATCACGGTCGCCGACGTCGGCGCCGACGCGTCCCGCGTCCGGCTCCTTCTCGCCGCGCTCGAGAATGCCGAGGCCCTGAGTCGGGACTTGCGCCGAGATGTCTCCGACGGGACCCGTGGGCTTCGCCGCACCGTCGCGTCTGTCGACGGCCATCAGCTCACCGGCGACATGCTGCGGTCGTGGCGACACTGGTCGAACGCCCTGTTCAACGCGATGCGGGGCGGCGTTCCCGTCGAAGGCTATCTAGTGTCCCGCGAGGATTTCCGCCTCTATCTCGCGGATTCGAACCGCTCCGTCGCCGCGCGATCCGCGACCTTCATGGCCGGCCTACCGGAGAAGGTCGGCCGCGACGCGCTCGTGTCCCTGGCCAGGGCGACCGGCGACCGCGACCTCGAGCGCCTCGCCCGCGAGTACCTGCCGCTCACGTTCTCGCGTCGCCACGGCGATCCGTCCAGGCCTTGGAACTCCTTCTCGATCGCGACGAGGGATTCGGAGGGCAGGAGGATCGTCGGCTACGAGGGGAACTGGCGAGACATCTTCCAGAATTGGGAAGCGCTCGCGCTGTCGTTCCCCGGATATATCGACGGCATGATCTTCAAATTCCTCGACGCCACGACTGCGGACGGCTACAACCCATATCGAATAACTCGTCGAGGGATAGAATGGGAAGTCGTCGACGAAAGCGACGCATGGTCCTCCATCGGCTACTGGGGGGATCACCAGGCCGCCTATCTCCTCAGGCTCTTGGAGGCCTCGGAACGATACTGGCCTGGAGCGCTGGGCGATTGCCTAGCCAGGCCCATTTTCGTGTACGCCAATGTCCCTTACAGGGTACGTCCCTATGCCGCCATGCTGGATGATCCCAAGAGTACGGTGGACTTCGACCCGGAGCTCCACGATCGGATCATCCGGAGATCATCGGCGATCGGCGAGGACGGCAAGCTCCTTTGCGATGCTTCAGGTGTCCCCTATAAGGCCTGTCTCGCCGAGAAGCTCCTTGTGACTATCCTTTGCAAGCTCTCGAACCTGATTCCCGATGCGGGGATCTGGATGAACACCCAGCGACCGGAGTGGAACGACGCCAACAACGCTCTCGTGGGAAACGGAGTCTCGGTCGTCACCCTCTGCTACATGCGCGGCCTCGTCGCCGTCTGCCGCGCACTCATAGTCCATTCGCGCGTCGAAGGCTTCGACGTCTCGTCCGAGGTAGCGCGTCTGACCCATCGCGTCGCGGCCGCGCTCTCGAGGCTCGCCCCCTCGGGAACGGATCTTCGCTCTCCCGAGGAGCGCGCGTCGCTTATGGACGAGCTCGGCGGCGCCGGCAGCGACTATCGTTCCGGCTTATACGAGAACGGCCTATCGGGACTCCGCGATCGGATGTCGGCGAAGGAGCTCGAGGACTTGCTCGATATCGCCGAGGCGCATATCGTCCATGATATCCGCGCCAACCGGCGGCCGGATGGGATGTTCAATGCATACAACCTCATACGGCGCGAGGGCAGACGGGTTGGGATCCGCCGTCTTCCGCTCATGCTCGAAGGGCAGGTCGCCGCCTTGAGCTCCGGAATTCTCTCGCCCGAAGAGGAGGCCGATCTCCTCGAGGCGCTTCGCTCGAGCGAGTTGTACAGGCCCGATCAGGACACGTATATCCTCTATCCCGACCGTATCCTCCCGTCATTCCTCGAGAAGAACAACATTCCCCCCGAAGCCGTCGAGCGCTCGCGGCTGGTTCGCGACCTGATCGAACGCGGCGGATGCGGCGTATTCGTCCGCGACGGCGATGGCGGGATGCATTTCGACGCATCTATCCGCAATGCGCGCGATCTCGGCGCGGCGCTGGACGACCTCATGGGCGAGGATGCTCTCGCGCTCGCCGCGGTGCGCAGAGAGGAAATCTTCGAAATATATGAGAGCGTATTCGACCATCACTCATTCACCGGGAGGTCCGGGACATTCTATAAGTACGAAGGTCTCGGTTGCGTCTACTGGCACATGGTCTCGAAGCTGCTCCTCGCGGCCGGGGAGGCACTGACGCGCGCGCGCTCAGGCGGCGCGGACCCCCGAACGATCGCGAGGCTCAAGGCTTCTTATAGAAGAATACGGGAGGGGCTCGGTACGCACAAGCCGCCGGCTGTCTACGGCGCATTCCCGACCGATCCTTATTCCCATACGCCGTCTTTCGCGGGGGCCCAGCAGCCCGGCATGACCGGGCAGGTCAAGGAGGATATCATCTCGAGACTCGCCGAGCTCGGAGTCCAGGTCCGGCGCGGATGTCTCGCCTTCGCGCCTTCCATGGTCGCGGAGGACGAGGCCCTGCCCGAGGGCGCCCTGTTCGGTTACGTCGATGAGGGAGGCGAAGAACGAGTCCTTTCGGTCAGGGCGGGCTGCTATGCATTCACGATCTGCCAGATACCTGTAGTCGTGCATTCTTGCGAGGGGCCGACGGACCCTGCGCGTATCGAGCTCACGCGGCCCGACGGTTCGAAGGTATCGTCGCCCGGGCGCGAACTCGACCAGACGGAGAGCGCTCGGATCTTCTCTCGGTCCGGCGATGCGCGGCGCCTAGACGTCTTCTTGGGCGGCGACTAATATGACGCCCGATGGGTTTTCCTATGGCCAATAAGCTAAACGAGATAAATACCGCTCGGGTGCTGCAGCTTCTATGGTACCGAAAAGGGATCAGCCGCGCCGATATGGCGCGCGAGCTCGGCTTGGGCAAGTCCACAGTCACGAATATTGTGAATGTCCTCGAGGGACGGAATCTCGTGCGCCTCGTCGAAAGCGGCCAATCGGGGCCGAGCGGCGGCCGGAGGCCCCTCGTCCTGGCGATCAACGCCCGTTACGGCTATATTCTCGGCCTCGAGATCCAGACCGATTTCTTCAAAGCGGTCGCGGTCGACCTGCAGGGCGAAGTCGCGTTCTCGCTGTCGCAACCCTTCGTGCCCTCGAAGGAGGGTCTCGCGTCCGCGTTCGCCGAGGTGCTGCGCATCGTGAAGCCCAAGCTCCGTAAGATCGGAATGCCTCTCATCGGCGTGGGTCTGGGAGTCCCCGGGATAATAAATCCCGAGGACGGTATCATAGTGCAATCGAATCCGCTCGGGATCTGGGAGCCTGTAGATTTTTACCATAAGATCTCCGGGCTGCTCGATGTGCCTGTCATGATCGAGAACGATGCGAAGTGCTGCTGCTGGGGCGAACTCGCCTCGCGCAAGACCGAGCGACACGCCAGCTTCGCGTTCGTGCTCGGCGAGTTTCGCAAGGGGAGGACCTCCGGTCAGGACTATTGGGGAAGCGCGATAGGTATTGGACTAGTTCTCGACGGTAAAGTTCGACATGGCGAGAGCTTCTCGGCCGGCGAATTCCAGAGTATCCTTTGGGGTCCTGGTAACAGCGGCCAGTTCTCGCTGGGAGATGCCGAATCGCGGCGGGTCAGAGAAGACCCCGTCGTGCGATCGAAGATGATACGCGAACTCTGTCTCCACGTGGCATTCCTCGTGAATACCCTCAATCTGGGCTGCGTGGTCATCGGCGGCGATATCGCCGCTTACAAGGATGAGATAGTCGAGGCGCTTCGCGCCGAAATTCGGCGAAACTGGTCTTATTCGAACGAAGTCGAGTGCGCGATCGAGTTCGCCGCCCTGGGAGATCTCGCCGTAGCCTACGGAGCGACGGGTATGTTCCTGGAGCGCATCTTCTCCATACCCGAATCGGTCGACGGAGAAGGACCGGGCGCCTCGGCGAAGATCAGCCTCCTCGGTTGATCTTCCCGCCTATCGCATATTCCCGTCTATCCAGTCTTCGAGAGCCGCAAGGGCGCCGGGGAGGGAAGTGCGCCCGAAGCCGAGGCGGAAGCGGGCGGGTTCGCGCGAGTAGCATGATCCGGGGAGGATCATGATGCCCGCTTCGGCGGCCAGTCGCCGCGAAAAGGACTCGGCATCCCGGTCGCACGCGAGGGCGCGGTCGGTCAGCCGCGGGAAGCCGATCGAGCCTCCCTCCGGCGCCGTCCACGACACGAAATCGGGACGCCGCGCGAAGAATCCCTCGACGACGGGCAGGTTTGAGGAGATGACGGAACGGCTGCGATCGACGAGGCTTCCGAAATGCCTCGCGGCGACGCCGGCCAGGAACTCCGAGGGGCCGGAGCAGCAGATGCTGCAGTAGTCTTTCGCGGAGGCGATCGCGTCGAGGAGGTCGGCCCGTCTGGTCGCGAGCCATCCTATCCTGAGTCCAGGCAGGCCCGCGCTCTTGGAGAGCACGTTGAGCGAGACGGCGTCGTCGTAGACCTCGCAGGCGGCCGGCAGGCGGCGGCCTGGATCGCGCTCGAGGCAGCGGTACACCTCGTCGGAGAAGAGGAGGGCTCCTGCCTTCGCGCAGAGGGCGACGATGGCGTCGAACTCCTCCCGCGTCGGCAGGGCGCCGGTGGGATTGTGCGGGGCGTTGAGGACGACGAGTCTGGTCCTCGGTACCAGGAGCTTCGCGAGGGCGTCGACGTCGAAATACCAGCGTCCGTCTCCCTCCCGCAGGGGCCAGGGGTCCACGGCGCAGCCCAGGGCCCGCGGGATCTCCGATAGGGACTGGTAGCAGGGGGAATTCACGACGACGTGGTCGCCCGGCGAGAGCGCGGCGAGGAAGAAGTCGAGGATGGCCTCTTCCGCCCCGGCATGGACCATGATCGACTCGGGACTCATTCCTTCGTAGAGCCGCGCGAGGTCCGCGCGGAGTTCCGGGTCACCTCTCGTCTCGGTGTAGCCCAAGGCCAAGCCGAGGTACCTGTCTTGGGAGCCCGGTTCGAGGGAAAGCAGCTCGCGCGTCGGCATCGTCTCGCAGTCGGAGCTCGAGAGGAGGTGGCGCGTCTCGAATTCGAATTCGGCGAAATAGCGCTCGAGGGCGAAAGGGCGGAAAAATGCCATGGAGCGTATGATCGCATGCGGCGAGGAGGGGCGCAAGTCTGGAAAGGCCGCCGGCGCCTAGGGTTGCTCCCTTTCCGCGATGCCGTACGCGACTCGGAAGTTGCGGCCGACGATTTCGGCGAGACGCTCGGCGCCGACGCCGCGTATTCTCGCCATGCCCTCGATTATCGGCTCCAGGTCCTCGGCGCGGCAGAAATCGCCGCCGCCAGCCGCGCGCGCGGGCGGCTGCCAGGGCGCGTCCGTCTCGGCGAGGATGCGCTCCGCGGGGACGGACGCGCAAGCTGACGCCGCGCGCTTGTTGCCGTTCAGCACCGGGGCCCCGAAGGAGAAATACGCGTTCACTCCCTTAGCGAGCAGGGATTCCGCGTCGCGCGTAGTGCCCGAGAACGAGTGGAAGATCGCGCCCGGAAGGCGCCTCAGGCGGGGCGCGTAGAGGAAGGCCATGTCCATCGCCTTGCGCAGGTGAAGGAGGATCGGCAGGTCGAAGCGCTCGGCAAGATCGAGCTGATGCTCGAAGACCGCGCGCTGAGCGCCCTCGTTGTCGGCGTTCCTGACTCGCTCCGGCCTGTCGCCGAAAAAGTCGAAGCCGGCTTCGCCTATCGCGGCGATCCTGCGCTCGGCGGCGAGCCGGGCGAGGAAGTCGGCGTTCTTCCACACCGCCCACTGAGGGTGGATGCCGAAGGTCGATACGAAGGGCGGAAGCCGCGCGCGCAGGATCTCCGATCGCTCCCATTCGGGCTCGTCGTGGCTGGCGGCGCAGCAGGTCCATCCGTATCCGCCTTCGCCGGCGCGCGCGGCGATCCGCTCGGGAAAGCCCGGATCGCGGTCGAGGAGGTCGACTAGGTGGATATGGGCGTCGGCGACCGCGCATTCCATGTTGTATATGCCTCAGGTTGAGTGTATCCTTCGCCAATGGCCGGAGCAATCACCCTCGATCGGAAGAGCCCGGAGGATTTCGCCGCGGGGCAGGAGCGGGCATAGCGCCGTGGCGATCCCCGATTGCGTGCTGACGGGCGGCCGAATCGTCCTCCCGCGCTCCGTACTCGAGGATGGGGCGGTCGTCGTCCGCCGGGGTCGGATCGCGGCAGTGCTGGAACAGGGGGATCGCCTCCCCGCTGGTCTCCCGCGGCGGGACCTCGGCCGCTCCTGGGTCACGCCAGGCTTCATCGAGCTTCACATCCACGGCTGCGGGGGTGTCGCCTTCGACTCCCTCGGCCCCGACGCGGTCGCGGGCGCCGAGGCCCTCGAACGCGCCGCCGCGTTCTTGCGCGCCCGAGGCGTCACTACTTTCGTCCCGACGGTGGTCTCGCGCGAGGCCGCGATATCCGGCCTCGCGGCTGCGTTGGGAGAGCTCGCCCCGGTCCGGGAGGCGACGCCAGGCATCTACGTCGAGGGCCCTTTCGTGAACCCCGTTCGCCGCGGCGGCATTCCCCTCGAGGCGATCAGCGATCCCGACTCGCGGCTTCTCGGGAGGATCATCAACCTCGCTCGCGGGCGCATGGTCATGATGACACTGGCTCCGGAGCTGCCCGGCTACCGGGAGATACTCGCGCGGCTCGAGGCCGTGGGCGTGCTCCCCTGTCTCGGCCATTCGGACTGCAATATCGATCGTATAACGCTCCCTTCCGGCCGCTTCTCGATCACCCACCTTTTCAACGCGATGTCCCCGATCTCGCACAAGGAACCCGGCCTCGCCATGCTTCCCTTCCTCGACCGCAGGGCCTTCGTGGAGCTGAACCCGGACGGCGCCCACGTCAACGAGGCGGCTCTGAGGCTCTGCGCGTCGGGTCTGGAGCCCGACAGGCTCATTCTGATATCGGACGCCGCTCCGCCCGCGGGCCTCGCCGCGGGGACCTACGGCGAGGGAGAGGCCGCCCTCGTCTCGGGCGAGGACGGCGTGCGCTTCGCGAACTCCCGCGTCTTGATGGGAGGCCGCCTCCTGGCCCCCGAGCTGTTGCGCAAGTGGCTCAAGGTGACCGGATCGTCGGTGCCCAACGCGGTGAGAATGCTCAGCCTCACGCCGGCCCAGGCGCTGGGTTTGGACGACAGGCGGGGCGCGATAGCCCCCGGCCTCGATGCCTCGCTGGTACTATGGAAAGGCGAATTCGAGGAAGTGGAGGAGATACTCGACTGAATCGGGCTCGTCGCGCCGGGGCTCCTCCGCCGCGGCGCTCGCCCGATGGGCTGCCGCTAAATGCCCGACCCGAGATAATACAGCCCGAGAAGGGCGATTATCATGCAATCCGCTTCGCCGAGCGACTCCGACCTCCGGGCGGATTCGCGGGCGAGCCAGCACCATGCGCCCAGTCGCATGTCCGCCCTGCCCGCGGTCTCGTGGAAGTCCTCTTTCTCCGCGAGCGACCCGAACAGCCTGATCATGACCATCCCGTGGACTCGCAGGCAGGCGGCTATCGCGTCTCGTCCGCGCTCGGCCTCCACCGCCCGACCCAGCTCGTCGAGGGCGGCCGCGGCCGCGTCCCTGTCCAGGAGCGGCTCGAGACGGAGCCTGAACGAGGCGATCAGGGCGCGGCAGCGCGCGTGGCGGGACGAGTCTTCGCCGGTCATGAAGCTGTAGAACTCGCCCGGGCGCCCGAGGATGTTCCCGAGGGCCATCGCGTACTGCCGCTTCAGCGCCGCGTTGCGCGTCTCCGCCATGCGGGGAAAGAGCTCCTGAACGGCCTCGAGCACCTCGATCGGGGCGTCCGTCTCCTCCGCCCCGGCCGCCTTGGTCATGGCCTCGGCGAGAGTCGCCACCACCGAGTGGTCCTTCTCGCAGGAGAGCGTAGTCGCGAGGGCGGCGCGCGCCGCCTCGCCCCCGAGGCTCCCGAGAGCCTCGGCGCAGGCCGCCCTGAGCTCCGGGGAGCCTACGGCCAGGAAGCGGACTAGGTCGGGCACGGCGCGCTCGTCTGCGATTTCGCCCAAAGCGCGCGCGGCCTCGATCCGGATGGGACTCGAGGGATCGGAGAGGCGGCTGACGAGAGCGTCCGTAGCTTCCTTGGAGCCGATGCGTCCCAGGGCGAGCGCAGCCTCCCTGCGGACGCCCGCCGCGGGGTCGTCCAGCCTGTCTATCACTTCGCGGATCACAAGTTCGCCCTCTTCGCGGTCTATCCGCCTCAGGGCGCGTGCCACGCGCGGGTCGCTCGAGTCGCGCGAGAGGGCGCCGAGGGAGGCGAAGCTACGGAAGACTCCGGCGGTCGCGAACTGGGACACCAGTATGGCGACGGGCCTCTCGCGTCCTTCCTTCACCCGTCGAAGCGCGATGGCGGCCGCGCCGAGTATGACGAGGCAGGCGATCTGGCCCACGTGGAAGCCGCGCAGCTTGATCGGCCCCGCGTCCAGACGGAAACCCTCGAGGGATTCGGCGAGCACTCCGCCGCCGATTGCGCCGAAGGCGGAGACGACGCCGATTATCGTATTGTACCAGCCGATGTAGACCACGCGCCGCTGGGGCGGGGCCAGGGTGAGCATGAGCTGGTTGGAGCCTTCCCAGAAGGCCGGCCCGAAGAATCCCGCCGCGAGGGAGAGAAGGGGGAGGACGTAGACGTGGTTCTTCCGCGTGAGGAAGACGTAGCCGAGCGTCGCGAGGCCGACGAGGAAGCCCATGAGAACCGCCGGCTTGCGGCCGTAGCGGTCCATCACGAAGCCCCACAGCGGAGCGATCGCGACCCAGGTGAGTTGGGAGATGACGGTCATGATCCCGAGCCATACGTTGGGTGCGGCGATGGCCTCGGGAGAAGTGACGTAGGGAGCCTGGAAGGGGCCCGCGAGGTTCAGGGCGAGCTGGGCGAGGCCGATGGCGAAGGCGTAGCGGAGGAAGTTCCGGTCCCGCAGCGGCGCGACGAAGTCGGCGGGGGCGAAGCGGGGACGGGAGCCGCGCTCGGGCTCGGGAATGGGGATATGGAGCAATATGTCCACGACGCCCCCGACGGCGCCGACCCCGAAGATAAGGACGTATGCCCCGGCCCGCGATTCGTCGGGGAAGAGGTCGAGGAGGACGCTCGCGAGGAAGAACCAGGCGACGGTCGCGCCCTGGAAGACGGCGGAGCGCCTCAGGAAGAAGCTGCCCCTCGTCGCCTCCGGGATCAGGTCGGCCATCCAGGACATCCAGCCCGACGAGGTCAGGTTCATCGCCGCCCAGGAAGCGAGCATCGCGGCGGAGACGAGGAGGGCGGCTGGCGCCCGTCCAGCCCCCGAGGCGAACAGCGCGGCCGAGCCGGCGACCGCCAGCCCGGCGAAGCGGTGGATGAGGTGTCCCGTCATCCAAAGTGCCTTGCGCCTTGGCAGTAGGGAATATGCGATTATCGAAAGCAGCTGGAGGACGCCGCTTGCCTGCATGAGGCCGAGGAGGAGTCCGAGGGTCTCGGGAGCGACGCCCAGATAGTTGAGCATGTAGACGTTGAATATCGGCTGGTTGTTGCAGACCGTCAGGAAGAGGGCCCCCGAGCCGCCCGCCGCGATGGAATAGTTCATTGCGCGGGACAGCTGTCGCGGGCCCAGGCGTCCTGTCGCTTCCGGCCTGGGAGAGCTCTGCATGATCCTACCTTGGCGGCGAATCGATCGATGGTCAAGAGCGGAGCGGTCGAGGCGCCGGTTCGCGCCGCTTTGACGCGCAGAGGATTATCCCCCCGATGGCGAGGGAGCAGCCTATATAGGCCGCCGACTTCGGTCTCTCTCCGAGGACGATGGCGGATAGAGCGAAGGAGGAGAGCGGCATGAAGCCGGAGAAGACGCCCGCCGTGGACGCCGGAACCTTCGCTATTCCGGAGAACCAAAGGATGTATGCAAGGGCCGAGGCGAAGAGACCTTGGTAGACGAAGGCGAGACAAGGCTCGAGGCCGAGGGCGCGACGATCCACCTTCTCCCCCGCGACTAGGGATAAGGTCGATAGAAGGACCAAGGCGATGGCCATTACGGCGGCGCTCGCCCTCCTGGGGCCTATCGACGAGTCGAGCCTTTTCGACAGCACGTTGAAGACGGATTCGGAGGCCGCGGCGCCGAGGGCGAGGACGCATCCGGCGAGACGCCCGTCGCCGAGGGCCGAGCCGATGGTCGCTCCCGACGCGCTTCCCGCAGATTCCACCGCGGCGATGCCCGCGGCCGCGAAGGCGATGCCCGCCGCGGTTCGTCGTCCGATCTTCTCCTTAAGGAACAAAGCCGAGAGGAGGGCGGTGATCACAGGCGTCGCGCTCGTCGCTATTCCCGCCTCGGAGGCTCTCGCCCTCGCTAGCGCGGCCAGCATGAGGACGCGGAAGATGGCTACTCCGAAAAAGGCTTGGGCGGCGAGCAGGGGCAGGGAGCGGCGCAACGCGCCTCGATCGGGCCGAGCCTCGCCTGCGGCGAGGGGAATCAGCGCAAGCAGGGCTATGGCCGCACCGCCCGCCGCAGCGAAGAATACCGGCAAGCCGGCGAGCATCTTGCCCGCTACGACCGAGGAGCCCGCGAGGATGAAACCGCCGGCCAGCGAGGCATAGGCTCCGATCCGAGTATCCATTCTTCCGCCTCCGACTTGCGCTTGACTGCGAGCGGCCGAGGCCCTACTGTATGCGTCGAAGCGGCATACTAAAAGAGCCAATCCGCCGATTTTCCAGTGGGCCACTTTGAGGATCCAATGTTGGGAATAGTCTTGGATCGTTCGCTGGCACGGAGTCTCGGCAGCCAGCTCTGCGACCAGCTTCGCTCGCGGATACTGTCCGGCGAGCTCGCGGAAAATGCGCGGCTTCCGTCGACCCGCGAGCTCGCCGGCGAGCTCGGCATATCTCGCACGCTCGTCCTCGAGGCCTTCGAGCAGCTCGAGGCCGAGGGCTACATCGAGGGAAAGAGGGGCGCCGGGAGCTATGTCCGTTCCGGATCGTCCTTGGTCGTCGATGCCCGGCCCATCGTTACGTCCGTCCGATTGCAGCCTCCGAGGCATTCGCCTTCCGTCGACTTCAGGCCCGGAGTCCCCGCCCTCGACATGTTCCCGCGGGAGGCTTGGGCGCGGGCCCTCGCTGAAGCGGCGCGCTCCCTGCCCAGGGCCGCTTTGGGATACGGCGAAGGCGCCGGGCTCGGCCGCCTCCGCGAGGAGACAGCCTCCTATCTCTATCGCTCCAAGGGGGTGCGGGCGGGTCCGGAAGACATCTTCATAACCTCGGGCTGCTCTCAGTCCCTCGGGCTCGTTTCGCGTGCCCTCCTGCGGGGAGGCGGGCGTGCCCGCTTTCGGAGGGCGATTCTCGAGAACCCCTGCCAGCCGGCCTTGAGCGGCCTTCTCGGCAGGGAGGGGGTCGAGATCGTCGCCGGTCGCGTGGATTCCGAGGGTTTGGATCCGCGCTCCCTGCCCCGCGACCGCAGCGCCGTCGCCTTCGTGACCCCTTCGCACCAATACCCTCTCGGCTCCGTCCTCAGCGGGCCGAGGAGGGCGGCCCTCGTCGAATGGGCGCGGGAGACCGATTCGATCGTCGTCGAAGACGACTTCGACGGCGAGTTCCGATACGGCGGCCCGCCCCTCCTGCCGCTCAGGGAATTGGAACCGTCGCGCGTGGTCTACGCCGGCTCTTTCAGCAAGGCCTTCAGCCCCGGCCTGCGTCTGGGCTACGCGATAGTGCCGCCCGCCCTCCGCGAGACTTGGCTGAGCTACCGCGAGCTCATGGACATCCACAGCTGCGCCTTCACCCAGGCCGCCATGGCTTCCTTCCTGGCGTCGGGGGCCTTCGAAAGGCATGTCAGGCGAATGCGGCGCCTCTATGCCTCGAGGCGCTCCGCCCTGCTCCTCGGGATCGAGGCCGCGTTCGGGCGGGCCGGAGTCGAGGTCATGGGCGAGGCGGCGGGACTCCACGTGGCGCTCCGCTTCGGCGCCGCGCATTTCCGGGGACGAGGCTTCGACGACGAGACGGTGTCGCGCATCGCGTCCGCCGGGGCGATCATATACCCGGCCTCCCGCTACGCCTTCGCTCCCAGCCCGGACATCGAAAGGATAGTCCTGCTCGGCTACGGCAACCTTTCCGAAGAAGAAATCCTGCGGGGCTTGGGGATTCTCTCCTCCCTTCTCGACTCAAAGGGTGTATAATTCGGTACTCAGATGGATGGATAGTATAGTATCCAGCAATATGTAGTTGCTATACAGGATCTTGTCCATCGCTATTATCAATGGAATGGAGTTTTTGTCGGCGGGCGCGAATTAATGCTGCCATCGTTCTCCTTCGCGGGTTCGATTCCGGCGATTCGAAGATCAGCGGTGGATCGAGCCAAAGAGAATCGCGTCGCTAGGCTTGGCATGGTTCTAGCATCAAGGCGTGATCCGGCCTTGGTGCCGGATATCATCGTCCAAGGGAGCATGTACATGAAAAAGACGATCGTCGCTGTTCTCGTCGTCCTCATGATCGCGGCCCTCGCAGTCCCCACCTTCGCGCAGCCTAAGATCAAGGTTCTCTTCATGCCCGGCGTCACCGATCCCTTCTATTACACCATGGAGAAGGGAATCAAGGCCGCTGCCGCGAAGGCTGGCGTCGACCTGACGGTCGCCGAGTATCCGAAGGCTTGGGGCCCGGAAAACCAAGTTCCCATCCTCCAGGCGATGGTCGCCAAGGACAAGTACGATCTCCTCCTCATCGCGCCGACTTCGGCCGACGCCCTCAAGGCGCCTCTCAAGGCCATCTACGACCAGGGCACCGAGATCATAACCGTCGATACCTTCATCGGCGACGGCGATTATTCGAAGGCGAGCGACTATTCCTTCCCCCTCTCCTACATCGGCTCCGATAATCAGCTCGGCGGCAAGCAGATGGCCGAGCAGCTCGCGAAGCTCGTGGGCGAGAAAGGGAAAGTTTACTGCCAGGCCACGAACCCCGATGCCTCGTCGGTCCAGGACCGCGTGAAGGGCTTCACCGCCGGCGTGGCGGAGTTCCCGAATATGATGCTGGTCGGCGTCGAGTGGTGCCTCGACGTCCAGCAGAAGGCCCAGGAGCAGACCCTCACCGCCCTGCAGATCAACAAGGACATCGTCGGCATCTTCGGCCTCAACGTGTTCTCCGCCCAGGGCGCTACCCAGGCGGTCGTCAATGCCGGCCTCTCCGGCGCCGTCAAGATGTGCCTCTGGGACGCGACCCTCTCCAATATCGACAACCTGAAGAAAGGCAACGCCGATCTCGTCCTCGCGCAGAAACCGGGCGAGATGGGCTCGCTCGCGATCGAGTGGGGCGTCAAGTACCTCAAGGACAAGAAGAACGTGAAGGTTCCGAAGAAGGTCATCCCCGGCTTCGAGTTCTTTACGCGCCAGAACGTCAGCGACGCGAATATGCAGCAATATATCTATCAGTGACCGATTCGGCGGCGGCGCCTGCAACAGGAGAACGACTATGAATGGCCAAAGCGCCGCCGCCGGGGCGGCAGGCGGATTCCTGGAGACGAGGGCGGGACGCGCCCTCGCCTCCAACTGGGCCGCCTTCTTCCTGATCGCGATGTTCGTCATCTTCAGCATGACGAGCGGCAGCTTCCTTTCCATCGCAAATTTCCAGAACGTCATCCACCTCCAGACCCTTCCCTTCCTCCTCGCCGCGGCCGAGACATTCGTCATCATCACGGGCGGCATCGATCTCTCGGTCGGGTTCGTCACGGGCCTCGCCTCCGTGTGCGCTGCCAGGCTCATCCAGCTCCTGCTCGCGTCCGGCATGCCCGGGGCCCAGGCCGTCTCCCTGTCCGTGGCGGCGGTTCTCGTCCTTTCGCTCTTGCCGGGCCTCGTGAACGGTCTCGTCATAACCAAATTCAAGGTGCCTCCCTTCATCGCCACGATGGGCATGTGGGGCATAGCGAACGGCCTCGCGTTGAAGGTCAGCAACGGCTTCCCGATGACGGGCCTGCCCGACAGGCTTCCGGAGATAGGCAACGGCTACCTTCTGTACGTCATGCCCGGGCAGTTCGTCTCGTTCTTCGCGAAGCCCGAGGGATTCGCCAACTCGAGGATACGAGAGCTCATCAGGCTCCTTCCCTATTCCCTGCCTTTCATACTCCTGGTCCTCGCCGTCTTGGCCTTCGTCCTCAGGCGAACGCGGTTCGGAAGGCACACCTACGCGATAGGCGGCAACGTCGACGCCGCCATCCGCTCCGGCATCTCGATAGACCGCCACCTCATCCTGGTCTACGTCCTCTCTTCCTTCCTCTCAGGGATGGGGGGGATCTTCAACGTCTTCCAGACGGGAATCGGGAACTATACGACTTTCAACGCGCAATACGAGTTCTTCGCCATCGCGGCCGTAGTCATCGGCGGCGCGAGCCTCGCCGGCGGCAAGGGCAGGATCTGGAGTTCCGCCGTCGGCGTCCTCGTCCTCGCCTTCCTCGAGAACGGGCTCGCGATCTCCGGCGTCCAACCCTTCTACCGATACATCGCGGTCGGCGTGCTCCTCGTCGTCGCCGTCGTCATCGACAAGATCTTCCCCGACTTGAGGTAGGTGCCCATATGAGTAGCGAACCAAGGGCGGGCGCGGGTCCTCGCGCCGGAACGCGCGGCAAGGCGGCCTCGTTCCTGGGCGGCCACTGGATCTATCTTTTCCTCGTACTCGAAGTGATCTACTTCAGCCTCCGCACGGGGGGATTCGCGAGCCTCAACGCGCTTCAGATCCTGCTGTACTACGGGGTTCAGGTCTTCCTCCTGTCGATCGCCGAACTCTTCGTGATCGCCACGGGAGGCATCGACCTCTCGGTGGGCTACATCCTCGGCTTCGCGTCGATAATCTCCATCAAGTTCATGGAATGGATGGCGCCGCTGGGCCTGGGCGAGCCGTTGACCGTGCTCTTCGGGGTGCTCGCGACACTCGTCGTCGGACTGATCCCCGGCCTGGTGAACGGCTGGCTCGTCGCCTACCTGAAGGTCCCGCCCTTCATAGCGACATTCTCGATGCTCGGCGTATGCCACGGAGTCTCCGAGCTCATCATCAATGGCGTCTACGCGATGGGCCTGCCCAAGCTCGCGGCCGACATCGGAAGCGGGCATTTCCTCTACGTCACGCGCGGGCTCGCGCCGTCGTTCTTCTCGCGGCCGGTGGTGGATCGCGGCGTCAAGGTGCTCGAGATCGTGCCCGACATCGTGGTCGTCACGGCGGTCGTCGTGTGCATCCTGGCCTTCGCGCTCGGCAGGACCAGGTTCGGACGCCACGTCTACGCGATCGGCGGCAATGTCGACGCCGCCACCCGGGCCGGCATTCCCGTCAAGCGCCGGCTGCTCGGCGTGTACGCCATGTCCTCCTTCCTCGCCTCTCTCGCCGGAATCGTCTATGCCTTCATGTACGTCTCGGGGAAGGCCGACGCGGGCGCGAGCCTTCTGCTGGATTCGATAGCGGCCGTAGTGATAGGCGGCGCCTCCCTGTTCGGCGGCACGGGGACGGTCCAGCGTACCATGATAGGAGCCTTGATTCTCGCCGTCCTCGATTTGGGCCTCCGCATGGCGGGGACCCCGACTTTCGACAAGTACATATTGGTCGGCGTCATTCTCATCTTCGCCGTCGTCATCGAGCGATACATGCCCGAGGCGAGGAAATAAGGGGAAAACGATGGACTATATCCTCGAGACCAGAGGCATAACGAAACGCTTCGGCGGACTGACCGCCGTGGACAACGTGAGCATAGGGCTGCGCGCCGGCGAGGCCCTCGCCGTGCTCGGCGACAACGGCGCGGGGAAATCGACCCTGATCAAGGTCATATCGGGCGTCCATAAGCCCGACGAAGGCGAGATACTGATCGGAGGCAAGAGAGCGCGGATCGAGTCGCCGATGGACGCGCTGGCCCAGGGCATCGAGACGATCTACCAGGATCTCGCCCTGGCCGAGAACCTCGACGTCGGCGCGAACATTTTCCTCGGTCGCGAGCGCATGAGGCGGAGTCTCGGAATCGTCAATGTCCTCGACGACGGCGGGATGGCCGACGAGGCCAAGAAGGTTCTAGATAGGCTGGATATACACATCCCCTCTCTCAGGAGCACCATCCGCACCCTTTCCGGCGGCCAGCGCCAGGCGGTGGCGATCTCGCGCTCGATCTACTGGGACGCGAAGGTCCTCATCATGGACGAGCCCACCGCGGCCCTTGGCGTCGCCGAGCAGAAAAAGGTGCTCAACCTTGTGCGCACTCTGAAGGACCAGGGCATCGGGATCATAATAATTAGCCACCAGATGTACGACGTCTTCGAGGTCGCGGACAGGCTCGCCGTCATGCGCCGCGGCGTCCTCGTCGGCGAGAGGATAGTGAAGGAGACCAACGCCGACGAGGTCGTCGGCCTCATCGTCGGCTCTGAGACAGTAGGGAAGGAACGGTAGGACGGCGCCATCTTCGGGAATAGGCTATAATGGAGCGGCCTTATGAAGCTTTTTCAGCGGACGCTCTGGTCCTTCGTCGGCGTGATCGCCCTCCAGGCCGCCCTGGCCGGCGCGGCGTTGTCCACCATACTCGGCTCGATGCAAGCCGAGGACGCCGCCCGCGAGATGGCGACCGAGGCGGCCAACGCCTACGAGTCGTTCAACGCGTGGAAGCTGGCCTTCTGGAAGGACATCAACGAGCTGGCTGAGGACGCAAGGCTCGCCCGGGCCGTGGGCGCTTCCGTCGGCTCGCCCGCCTGGGACGAGGACGTCGCCCGCGAGCTGTCCTTCCGGCTGTCTTCATCGGCCGCGTCGGCGACGGCGGTGCGCGACGATTCCGCCGGCGTCTCGCGCTACGTCGGCTCGAGGACGGCCGAGCCCGACGGTCCCGGGGGAACCATGCTTCCCGAGGCGTCATCCTTCGAGTACAGGAAGGAACATCCCTACGTCGAGATCGTCTCCGCCCGCGGCGGCCTCTGGTTCGTTGGGGCTGTCAGGATCTCAGGGCGCGTCGCGCGCGAATCCGCGCGGAGCGTTTCAAGGATCGCGAGAAGATTGGACGTCTTCCTCGTAAAGAAGATCGACGCCGAACTCGTAAGCCACCTGTCCTACGACCCGATGGCGGCGGTAGCCGTGTCCTTGCCCGGCGGCGGTCCCAGCGTGGCCGGGCGCTTCTCGGGATCGGGCGGCCCCGGAAAGGTCGGGGAACAGGCGCTTTCCTTCGCGAAAGACATAGCCGGGCCCGCCATGGACGACGCGAAGGGCGGCGCCTACGTCGCCTACCCGCGAAGGGATTGGCTGGGGAGATCGTATTCCGCGGTCGTGCAGCGAACCGGATCCGTCTACTCGCCTCAAGGCGAGAAGCCCGTATTGCTGTCGGCCGTGCTCTCGCTGGCGGAATACACATCGCGCGCCGCGAGGTTGCGGGACTCGGTACTCGCAGTCTCCCTCGTCGTCGTCGCCTTCACGATCATCGTCGCCCTCGTCCTATCTCGCAGCATCGTCTCGCCCATACGGCTCCTTTCGCGGGCGACCCGCCGGATCGCCGAAGGCGATTACCGCGCCGAGCCGCGCGGACCGGTATCGGGAGAGATAGGCGAGCTGCTCGACGGCTTCAACGGCATGGCCAGGAAGCTCGCCTCGGACAAGCTCGAGCTGGAGCACTACATAGCGGAGATCGTCGGGCTCAAGGAGCGGGCCGACGGAATCATAGAGTCGATCCGCGAGGGTCTCGCCGTCATCGACTCGGGAGGGCGCGTCGAGAGCGCCAACGCCTCCTTCCGCGCCCTGTTCGGGGACCTCGCGGCGACGAAGGGCGCCCGCATCGCCGATATCGAGCGCGGACCCTTCGACGAAGCCATCGTCGAGACCGCGCGAGGCGCCCTGCACGACAAGGAGAACAGGGGCGGCATAACCCGCCGTGCCGCCGATGGGCGGACATTCGAGATAAAGCTCTATCCCCTGGTCGCCGAGACCCGGCCGGAGGGCGCGCGGTGCATCGTGATCGTAGAGGACGCGAGCGAGCGTCTGGCCTACGAGGAGAAGGTCATCCAGGCGGACAAGCTCGCGAGCATCGGCATGCTCTCCGCGGGCGTCGCCCACGAGATAAACAACCCGCTCTCCTCCATCCTCGCCAACGTGGGGAACGCCATCAGCGAGGCGAAGGACCCCGAGACCGTAGCGTCCCTCAGGGTGGTCGAGGGGGAGACGCACAGGATCGCGAGGATCGTCCGTCAGCTCCTGGACTTCTCGGCTCCGCGGCGCTCGCGCGAATGGTCGGGCGAGCCGCCGCCGCGCTGCGACTCGAACGCCGTGGCGCGCGAGCTCGTCCTTCTCGTCGGGTATCCCTTCAAGAGCGACGGGCGCATCGAATTCCGGGAGCTCTTCGATCCCGATTGCCCCGACGTCGCGATGCCGGAGGACGAGCTTAAGCAGGTCCTCCTCAACCTGCTGAAGAACGCCCTCCACGCGGTGGGCCGAAAGGGACTTATCCGCGTCGAGACGAGGGCTGTAGGCGGAGGCGTGGAACTGTCCGTCTCGGACAGCGGTCCCGGCATTCCCGAGGGCGCGATGGCGAGGATATTCGATCCCTTCTTTACGACGAAGCAGTCCTCGGCGGAGGAAGGCGACCCGGGCCTCGGGCTGGGCCTGTCCGTCGCCTACGGGATCGTGACCAAGAGGGGCGGGTCGATCCGCGCAGCCAACGACGAGAGCGGCGGCGCCCTCTTCCTGGTCGACCTGCCCGAAGCGAAGGAGGGCCGATGAGCGTGAGCGATAGGGCTATTCTGATCGTGGACGACGAGGAAGGGATACGCTCGGGCCTCGGCAAGTTCTTCCGCCGCGAGGGCTACGACGCCTCTACCGCGGCGACTGCCGAAGAGGCGATTTCCCTGGCGGAGAAATCCTACTTCGCCGCGGCGATCCTCGACGTGCGGCTGGGGGGGAGGGACCGGGGCTGCGAGCTCCTATCGGAGCTGCGCTCCCGCGATCCCGACCTCTCGGTCGTCATGGTCACGGGATACGGCAGCGTCGAATCCGCCGTGAGGGCGATGAAGGACGGAGCCTCGGATTACATCCTGAAGCCCATCGACAACGCGCGCCTCCTCGAGACGGTTCGGCGCAGCATCGAGCTCGCGCGCCTGCGGCGCGACAACGCGTACCTCCGCCGCGAGCTCATGGCCAATGTCTATTCCCACGATATAGTGACTCGCGACGCGCGATACATATCCCTGTTGGAGCTCGCGGATAGGGTCAAGGACAGCGAGGCGACCATCCTGCTGTCGGGGGAGAGCGGCACCGGCAAGGAGGTGATGGCCCGATACCTCCACTTTACCGGGAGCCGCCGCGACAAGCCCTTCGTGGGCATCAATTGCGCCGCCCTTTCGGAGACCCTCCTCCTCTCCGAGCTTTTCGGGCACGAGAGGGGATCCTTCACCGGGGCCGTGGAGCGGCGGATCGGCAAGTTCGAGCTGGCGCATCGCGGCACCCTCTTCCTCGACGAGATCGGCGACATGTCGCCGCAGGTGCAGTCCAAGTTCCTCCGCGTGCTCGAGGACTCGAGCTTTGAGCGCGTGGGAGGCGCGAAGCGGATAGAGGTGGATATACGGGTCATCGCCGCGACGAATAAGGATATTCCCGAGCTGATCCGGCGGGGGGAGTTCAGGAGCGACTTGTATTATCGGATAAACATCGTCAACCTAAGGCTCCCGCCCCTCCGCGAGCGGCGCGGCGACATTCCCCTGCTCGTGGACTATTTCATCTCGAAATACGCCGGCAAGTACAACCGGCCCGTGTCCGGCGCCGCGCCCGAGGTGATGGAGCTGTGGTCGGGGCACGACTGGCCGGGCAACGTCCGCGAGCTGCAGAACGCGGTCAACCAGGCCGTCCTCCT
>CAZBGA010000046.1:0-31077 GCA_964491385.1 uncultured Treponemataceae bacterium
TGCTACCGTATCGGCTCTCGACTTCGGACTACGCGGAGAAATAAGCGCTTACGAGCTAAAATCTCGAACTACAGAAAAAAGAGATTAAGAGGTATTTCAGTGCGGCATTTGCTTTTTTGCGACCATTCATATCATCGAAAAACCCATTCTACTGATTTTTTTGTTGAATTAATGCGTACGCGCTATGAGGTAAGTATCGCTTGGGATGAGTCTTGGCGAGGGAAAGCTGGACTTAGTGCCTTTCAAATTAATAAAGAGAAATACGATGCGGTCGTATTTTTCCAGACAATGGACCCGACTCTTGTGGTCGATCTGGAATGCAGAAATATCGTTTTTGTTCCCATGTTCGATGCTATCGACATCGGCGACGGGGGCCTTCTTGATCGTCTCGAAGGCGTAGGTATTGTGAATTTCTGCAGAGCTTCGCATGATGCTATATGTGCTCGCCATGAAGATTCTCTTTGTGTGCAGTATTATCCTGACCCTGCCTCTTTCTCAGAGTTGCAAAAAAAAGGGGAGGGGTTGTTCTGTTGGCAGCGGTCTCTTGCTATTGACTGGCCAATGACGATAAAGCTTATCGGGTCAAATAGAAGAATGCTTCCGGTTCGCATGCATGTCGCCTCCGATCCGGGGGGCGGATGGATAAAGCCGAGCAAGGACGAGGAAAAGAAATACTCGATCAGCTACAGCCAATGGCTCGGCTCCAAAGAGGCGTATCTGCGGGAAGTCGCTGAGTGCGAGTTCTATCTCTCGCCCAGAGTCAAGGAAGGGATAGGCTTCTCTTTTCTCGAAGCCATGGCTATGGGCAAGATCGTGATAGCCAACAACGCACCGACGATGAATGAATATATCGTCGACGGCGTGAACGGCTGCCTTTTCGATTATAGGCGGCCAGAGGCGGCCTCGGTAGGCGATGTTGAGAGGCTCAGCACCGCCGCCAGGGAGAGCGTGCAGGAAGGCTATGCGCGCTGGCAACGGGATACCGATACGATCCTGGATTTCATCGAGCGAAGGACGACGTCGTCCTTCGCTGGCCCGTCCCATAGGGGTACCACGGCGTTATGGGTACGGCACCTGCACGCCAAGTTCGTCGCCGCGGCTAAAATGGCCGCAGGCTATGCGAAAGCCGCCGCGAAGGCTGCCCTGCCTTATGCGACGGTGCTTCGATATCAGGGCAGGGACGAAGAGGAACTCGAACCGGTAAAAAGACTAGGCCTCGTCGGAATCCTGCCCTACGCGATCGGCAAGAAGTTATGCAGGAGACGAAGACCGACAGGGATGAGGATATGAAAAGCATCAAGGTGAAATTCGTGGACCATTGGTCGGAATTCAATCCGTCCGCGAACGTATTCATGCGCGCGCTTTCAGAACGCTTCGACGTAAGGTTGGACGAAGACCCTGAATATCTGTTCTTTTCGGCCCACGGCTTCGACTATCTCGAGTACGATGTTCCCAGGATATTCTTCACTCAGGAAAACCTGAGGCCTGATTTCAATACCTGCGATTACGCCCTCGCTTTCGACCGGATGACCTTCGGCGACCGGTATTTTCGCTTTCCCCTTTATCTCCTGGAACGCCAAGAGGCTCTTCTGGCCCTGAGCGCGGGGATGCCAATGAATCATGAAGGAGAAAAGGAGTTCTGCAATTTTGTCGTCTCGAACGGAACGCCCGGTTCGCGACGCGACGAAATGTTTCATTTGCTGTCAGCCTACAAGAAGGTGGACTCGGCGGGCGCGCATCTCAATAATGTCGGATACAAACCCAAAGACAAGATCGCGTTCCAATCCAAGTATAAATTTTCGATCGCGTTCGAGAACTCCTCGACGCCGGGATATACGACCGAAAAGCTCATCGACGCAGCCTACGCAGGCACCGTCCCCATCTACTGGGGCGATCCCGACATAGGTTTGGACTTTTATACCGAGGCCTTCGTCAATTGCGGCGACTATCCGAGCCTCGAGGCGGCCGCGCGGAGAGTGATCGAACTCGACCAGGACGACAATGCGTACAGGCGCGTACGCGACCGGAGCATACTAAGACGCCCCTTGGAAAGCTATTCCTTCGATGCCGGATTCGAGACCTTTTTTTATAATATATTCGAGCAGAATTGGAATAAAGCTTTCCGCCGTAACCGCGTCTTCTGGGGCGTAAGGTACGAGGAGCAGCTTCGGGATTTCGGAAGATTCGTACACCGGAGAGAACTGTGGTTCCCGAAGATCATCCGGCGCTTTATGACGCTCGGCCTCGTCGGCACCTTGCGCCGCACAAGCCAGAAAATCGCGCTGCGTTTGTTCGGAAAGGCCAAGGGCGTATTGCCTGAACGCTGACAGGCAATGAAGGATGGCTCCTTTGTTAACAAGCCAATACCATCGGTTACTACGGAAGGCGCGATGGACGATAGCCGAAGCGCGAACCAGGATGAGGCCGTTCTCGATCCCAAAGGTCAGGTATGATTATGAGGGCCAGGCTGCCAACGATCTGATATTGAAATACATGCTTGACGAAAAGCCCCGCTTGATAGCTAGGTTCGGCAACAACGAATTGTCGGCCATCATGAACTACCTGGCGGTGAGGGACCCCCGAAATAGGCTTTATAAGACCATCCTCTACTTGAGAAGCGAGATCGGTCCCTGTTGGTGGGACGAAGGCACGGCTGCCGACCTGTATTGGATGGCAGGCGTCTACCCCCGCGACTCGGTTACGGTGTCGCGTTTCGCGCAGCGCGTACTGGAGGATTGCAAGCTCGTCGATATCCTTGGTTCCTGGCAGCGCGACGAGTGCCGATTGGCTCATCTCATGACTAAAATTCTGACTGTCCCGCTGCTAACTCTCGAACCGTATTATTATGTAAACCCTTGGACCTCAGCCCTGGCCGGGCGCAAAGTCCTCGTCGTTCATCCCTTCGCGCAGAGCATCAAGTCGCAATATCTGCAAAGGAAGACATTGTTCAAAGACCAATCGGTCCTCCCCGAGTTCGAATTGCAGACGGTAAAGGCAGTCCAATCTGCGGGCGGCAACGCAACGGGATTCCCGACGTGGTTTGCAGCCTTGGATTGGATGTGCGCCGAGATTGCCAGGCATAGCTTCGATATTGCGATAATCGGAGCCGGAGCCTACGGGATGTCCTTGGGTGCCTTCGTCAAGAGTCTCGGTAAAAAAGCCGTGCACATGGGCCGAGCGACCCAGCTCCTCTTCGGAATCAAGGGGCGACGCTGGGATAAATGGACCTTCTACCGAGACGTGCTCTATAACGAGCACTGGATTCGACCCAGCGAGGATGAAAGGCCCAAGAAGGCCGATAAGATAGAAGAAGCTTGCTATTGGTAATGTATTTTCACGATGAAACACAGGGTCCTCTTCTAGGCAGACCCTGCGTTTCGAATTGATCCATGTCTCAACCATTAATCAGGTCACATGATTAAAGATTTTTGGCAAGGTTCCGCCCCCGAACATCAGGTACGAAGAGGGAAGAGCATTTGTTACGGGAATTCCCGATGCGACATTTCCAGTACTTCCAAAGCTTCCATTTGTTATACCGACCAACAGGTTATAATAAACACTGGCATTCATGGGTATAAGCGAATTAGCAAACGATACCGTAAAGGTATTTATAGAAACCTGAGTCGGGCCGCTTTCACCTGAACTTCCATACGAAGTCCCATAATACCAAGTTTGGAGAGCTTCATCGGCAACCCCAACTAGATACTCGGATCCGGAAGTTGGTGACCCGCCTGACCAATCTATACTCGTTGTGCCCGTCGTTGAATCAATATTGTAATTTGAAACGGGAGCGCTGATGGTTGGAAATGAGGCGAATTGCGTTCCGGAAGAATTATACTGTACGGAATCTCCCGGCAAGGTCACGAGAAGGCTGATCCCAGCGTTTGCGGCTATTGTAGGTACGCTTCCCTCATAATCATTATGACGAGAATTATAAGCGAAAGCCGTTCCATTAACCGTAACCGTCGCGTTTGTAATGGGCGCGCTGCCACTGCTGTCTGTATAAACGGAAACCGATTCATGAAGTGAACTGCCGTCTGTCGCGTTTGCAAAAATCTGCGCGCCGATAAATGGAGCCGGCGTTGCGCTAACCTGAGCCGACGACTCTGATTCGCCTGAAGATGTCACCGCCGTAATCAAATAATAATACGTTGTTCCGAGTGTCAGGGCCATATGCTTATACGGGCTTGTAACATTGGAGATCTTGGTGCCTGTTGCTATTGTGACTCCAGAGTTTGTAGAGTAATAAAGGTTGTACGATGTCGCACTCGCAATCGCGCTCCACGAAATGTCTACCTCGCCCGCGCTCACTGCAGTAGCGGTAACCCCTGATGGGGTCGATGTGGAGCCATTGCCAGGGATGTCCCCGTCGAGCAGCTAAAAGACATAGCAACAAGCACTGCGATTCCTAGAAAGAGCAATACTCTTTTCATACGAACCCCCTTTAACTGCTTTAACACAATACACAAAGAGAATATATAACACGACATTTCCAAGATGGCCTACGATTCCTGTTATTCGCGGGAATTCCCCCATCTGCGGCACTATTCTACTGTGTCCAGGCATCCCGTCAAGCTACGTTTTAGCTAATGAACGCACTGAATATCCACAAGGGTGAGCACCTCGGGCTCGAGTCTTCCTATTTATATGCGTCAGCACCATCGGAGCCGACTGGATGAGTATTAAAGATATCGACGTCTTCGTACCCGGCAGGATATGCCTTTTCGGCGAGCATTCCGATTGGGCGGGCGGCTACCGTCGCGTCAACAGCTCGATAGAGCCGGGATATTGCATAATCTCGGGAACCAGCCAGGGGCTGCACGCCAGGATCGACTCGAACCCTGCAAGGTTCATCTTCCGGTCCAGGGACTCGAGCGGTGAAAGGCAGACCCTCGATGAGCCCATGGAATGCCAAAGGCTCCTTTCTATCGCAGATGGCGGGGGCTACTGGAGCTACGCCGCGGGAGTCGCCTATCAGGCTCTGACCCACTATCACGTGGGCGGCATCGAGATCGACAACTACAGTTCGGACCTGCCGGTCAAGAAGGGCCTCTCCTCGAGCGCCGCCACCTGCGTCCTGGTCGCCCGCGCCTTCAACAAGATCTACGACCTGAAGCTGACGCTCAGGGGGGAGATGGACCTTGCCTATAGGGGCGAGATCACGACCCCTTCCCGCTGCGGCAGGATGGACCAGGGTTGCGCCTATGGCAACAAGCCCATCCTCATGCGCTTCGACGGCGATGCCCTCGATATCGACGAGTTGTCGGTCGGCGCCGATCTCCACCTGGTCATAGTCGACCTGCGCGGACACAAGAACACCATCAAGATCCTGGCTTCGCTGAACAAGGCCTATCCCTTCGCGGAAACCGAAGCCGCCACCGCGGCTCAAGACTACCTGGGAAGGGAGAACGCGGCCCTCGTCGAGTCCGCGAGAGTCGCGATCGCCGAAGGGGACGCCCGGAAAATCGGCACTCTCATGCGCGAGGCCCAGCAAGGCTTCGATCGCTCCCTCGCGCCCCTCTGCCCCGACGAGCTCTCCTCGCCGATCCTGCACGGACTCCTCGGCGAGCCTTCCATCCAGGACATGATCTGGGGGGGGAAGGGCGTCGGCTCCCAGGGGGACGGCTCGGCCCAATTCGTCGCGCGGGGAGAGACTGAGCGGAAAGAGCTGATCGCGGTCCTCGAGAAGATGGGCTTCGGGGCCTTGCCCCTGACCATCCCGAAGTCTCGGAAGGTCCACAAGGCAGTCATCACCGCGGCGGGCTACGGCACCAGGCTCTTCCCCATGACTTCCATCGTACGGAAGGAATTCCTGCCGGTCGTCGATCCGCGGGGACGCATGCTTCCCCTCATCCTCGCCAACGTGGAAGAAGCCTTCGACGCCGGCATCGAAGAGATCGCGATAATCATCCAGGAAGGCGACAAGAAGCTCTTCGAGGATTTCTTCCATCAGACCATCCCGCAAGAGCACTACTGGGCCCTCTCGGGCCCGGCGAGGGCCGAGTCGGAGCGGATCCGCGAATGCGGCCAAAGGATCGTGTTGATACCCCAGCCCGAGCAGCGTGGCCTCGGACACGCGGTCGCTCTGGCCCGGAACTGGGTCGGGCCCGAGCCCTTCCTCCTCATGCTGGGCGACCATCTCTTTGTCCCCAAAGGCCAGCTCCGTTGCGCGAAACAGCTTGTAGACCGATTCTACGAGACCGAGGCGAACCTTATAGGCATCCAGGGGACGGCGGAGACCGAAATAGGCCGTTTCGGCGCCGTGGGCGGAGAGTGGATCTCGACCGAATCGGGCGAAAAGCGCGATCTTCTCACCATAACCCGATTCAAGGAAAAACCCGACATCGAGTACGCCCGCGAATACCTCGCGGTGGAGGGGCTGCCCCCCGGATCCTACTTCACCGTCTTCGGCCTCTACATCCTCGGCCCCGGCATCCTCGAGGAACTCGAGCGGCGATCGAGCCTCGCGGGGCAGACGGGCGAGATCCAGCTCACCGACGCTCTGGAATATATGCGTTCCAAGGAAGAATTCCTCGGCCTGGTCATGGATGGGGAAAAGGTCGATATCGGCGTCCCTCGCGGCTATGTCGCCGGTTTGAACCTCTACACGGGCGGAGCTTTCTCCTCCGGACCCGAGATAAGCTGAGAAAATAGAGAATATCGGATTAACAAACTTCTAATGGAACTGTATACTCTTTCTCATAGAGGAGAAGTATACAGTGGGATTCAAAAACACCAAGGCTGCGCTCGAAAACATGGTCCTCCTGCGGGACGCCCTAGCCGAGCGCGGGGTGCCCCTCTTCCTCAATTTCGGGACCCTTCTGGGCGCAGTTCGCGAGCACGGCTTCATACCCTACGACCACGACGTCGACACCGGGATCTTCGAGCGCGACGCGGGGACCTTTCTCGAGACCCTGCCCCGGCTAGCCGAGCGTGGCCTGGTCGTCTGCGACATTTGGTACAATAAGCGCTGCTATTCCCTCCTGCGGGGCGAAGAGCAGATCGACGTCTTCGTCGCGCGCGAGCGCCATACCCCGCTCGGACGCCAGTGGAACATCGACGGCAAGGCCTCGATTCCCGCCCGCCACCTCGACAGCCTGGATGAGCTCGACTTCCTCGGCTACGCCTTCAAGGTGCCCCACGACCCCGCCGGCCTCCTCCGCAACCTCTACGGACGGACCTGGAACATCCCCATAGACGGCAAGGTCTCGCGCATCGACGTGGCCTCGCGGGTCGCTTCCGCGCTCCGCTCCCCGCGCAAGACCCTCGCCTATGTCCCGACCTTTGTCGGCAACAGGATCAAGTGGGCCGCGGCCGCGAGCAGGACCGTCCGCGGCAGGGGCCCTGTCGCATGACGACGACGCTCTTTACCGTCGGCCCGGTGGAGATGCATCCCGGCACGCTGCGCGTCGGAGGCGAGCAGCTCCCCTATTTCCGGACCGAGGAATTCTCCCGGACAGTGCTGGAATGCGACGCCGACCTCCGGGCCCTGGCGGGAGCTCCAGAAGGCTCGAGGACCGCCCTCCTAACCTGCTCCGGCTCGGGCGCCATGGAAGCCACGGTGCTCGACTTCCTGGGCCAAGGCGACCGGGCGCTGATCCTGAGCGGTGGCTCCTTCGGCGAGCGCTTTTGCGAGATCTGCGACGCTCATGACCTAGCCTACGACGCCCTCCGGATAGAGCCGGGCGCGGATCTCGATCTCGGCAGACTGACGAGCCTCGACCTGACGCGCTACAAGGCCCTCTTCGTCAACGCCCACGAGACCTCGACCGGCGCTCTCTACGATATCCCTCGCCTCGGCGATATCTGCAAACGCGCCGGGCTCCTCTTCATAGTGGACGGGATCAGCTCCTTCCTCTGCGATCCCCTCCACATGGAGCGCACGAATATCGATGCGCTGATCTTCAGCTCGCAGAAGGCCCTGGCGCTACCCCCCGGGCTGTCCATGGTCCTCCTCACCCCCCGCCTCGCGGCCTCCCTGGATGAGCGAAAGCCTCGGAGCTACTATCTCGGCCTCAAGCGCCACCTCGTGGACATGGAGAGAGGCCAGACCCCCTTCACCCCCGCGGTCGGCGTCATCCTCCAGCTCCACGAGCGCTTAGGGTCCCTGCGCGCCCTCGGCGCCGATGGCTGCGTGACGCGTTGCGCAGCCCTGGCCTCCCATTTCCGGCAAAGCCTTTCCGGTCTGCCCTTCAGGCTCTTTCCGACCCGCCCCTCGAACGCGCTGACCGCCCTCTGCCCGACGGACGGGAAGTCCGCCTTCGAGATATTCCAGGAGCTCCGCAGAAGCTTCGGCCTCGTGGTGACTCCCAACGGCGGAGCGCTCCGCGATTCGGTCTTCCGGGTCGGGCACATGGGGAAGCTCTCCGAGAAGGATTTGGACGCCCTGACCGAGGCGCTCGGGCGGATATCCGGATGAGGGCCATCATCCTCGCGGCCGGACGCGGGACGCGCATAAGCCGGCACATCGACGGCAAGCCGAAATGCACGGTCCCCCTGGGCGACGGCAGCACCCTGATCGAGCACAGCGTCGACCTCCTGCGCCGCAAAGGCGTCGACAGCATAGCCCTGGTCCTCGGCTATCGCGGCGACGCCATACGCTCGGCCCTGGGCGACCGGCTCGTGGACTACCGGCTGAACCCCTTCTACGACGTCACGAACAGCATCGCCTCGCTGTGGTTCGCCCGCGACGAGCTCGAGGGCGACGATCGCTTCATCCTCATGAACGGCGACGTCTTCCTCTCCGAAGAGGCGATGGACCTCATCCTGGTCGAGCGCCGCAGCCCCGTGCTCTTCTACGACGTCACCCGGCGCGAAGAGGCGGACTACAAGTTCCTCTGCGACGGGGACCGCCTCGTGAAGTACGGCAAGGACCTGGCCCTCGAGGAGACCACGGGCGAGTACATAGGCTGCGCCACCTTCGACGGGGCCTTCGCCGCGAGCTTCCTCGAACGGCTCGAGACCCTCATCGAGACCCAGCACCATTCGCTCTGGTGGGAGAACGTCCTCTACTCCATGTCCGCCGAGCGCCCGATAGTCGCGCGCGACGTGGAAGGCTCCTTCTGGGGCGAGGTCGACTTCATCGAGGACTACGACCGGATCATGAAGTACTACCAGACCCACCCCGCGCTGACAGCGGCCTTGAGGTAATAAGACTCGGGTATTCGCGGCGCGCGGAACGTCGCCATGAGGGACCAAGATGGACAGGCAGGCCTTATCGCAGATCGATGCCGAGACTCGATCGATCGTGGATCGGATCGTCAAGTATCGAAGACCGAGACGCGTAATTCTCTTCGGATCGCGAGGTCGGGGAAATGCGCGGGAGGATAGCGACGTCGATCTTTGCGTGCTCTACGAACGACTCGGAAAACAGAACGTCGATGTCATGGAAGAGCTTTACCTCGATCTGTTCGGACATATGCCGCATCCAGTCGATCTCGTCGTCCATGAAGAGGCTTCCTTTATCGACCGCTCGAGGCGCCCAAACAGTTTCGAATCGATCATCGACGCCGAAGGGGTCACCGTCTATGGGGAAAACAAAAATACGTTGTAATGACGATGGAGGAATATAATAAATTAAGAGAATATGAGCTTGAAGCGGCGATTATCGAATCGGAATTAGATATAAGAAACGGCAACTTCAAAAAAGGATCTGTCGAGGAGCATATTGAGAGACTAGAGAATGTTTAGCATCACATATCGGAGATCACGATGCATAACGCGCAAATGCACGTGGCTTTAGGCGGACTCATCCAAGAAGCATGCGACCTGGTGGAGCGTAAGGTCGACCTCGTAGAGCTCAACGGGCTCGAAGGCGAGGATCCCCGACTCGCGTACGAGATAGCGGCGAGCTCGGTCCTCCTTTTCGAACGTTCCGGCGCCGTCGCGGCGGATTTCAAGACAAAGGCCTTCCTGGCGTATTTCGACGCGAAGCCCCTTCTCGACTCGGCGGCAATCGCATTGCGCGATCGTCTCCAGTCCGGAAATTTCGGCAGGCCGATCCATGCTTGAGCGCTTAGGTGATCGTGGTACATACATGTAGCACGGAGCATCAATCATCTATTGACTATACGTATTGTAGGCGATATATTAATACGTATGGAGGGTGTATGGAAACTAAACTTACACTCAAGCTTGATGAGTCGATCATCAATCAGGCAAAGAAATACGCTCTTAAACGTCAAAAGAGTCTATCCCGATTAGTTGAAGATTATTTTCGTGGTTTAAGCAATGATGATAATCTTGAAGAAACAACCATCAATCCTATTGTAAAAGAGCTATCAGGAATTATTGATGAGAAAGATATTAAAGGATGGGAGTCTGACTATGCAAAATATTTAGAGCAAAAATATGAATAAGAAAGTATTTGTGGATACTGATGTAGTACTAGATCTATTGACGAAAAGAGAACCATTTTATAATTCGGCATCAAAAGTATTTAGCTTAGCCGCCGATAAGAAAATCGAATTGTTTATAAGTCCAGTATTGATATCAATTCTATTCCATATCCTAAGGAAAATGGTAGGAAGAGAAGAAGCGATAAATGCGATAAGAAAATTGAGAATATTAGTCAGTGTCGTTAAAATTGATGAGGAAATAGTAGACTTGGTTTTATCATCAAAAGTCAAAGATATTGAAGATGGTTTTCAATATTATGGAGCATTACAAGATAAAATCGGGATTTTAATAACACGGAATATTAAGGATTTTACGGGAAAGGAGATATCCATAATGAATTGTGAAGAATTCATTGAATATTACAAAACGGAACATATCCCCATAAAGCTAAACCGACAATAGAAAAGGAATATCGTGCACATAGTCAAATTGAACGGCGGCCTCGGCAACCAGATGTTCCAATATGCCTTCGCGCTGGCGCTGGAGAAAAGGTACGGCGGCGTATCCCTGGACCTGACCTGGATCAATGCGGATGGAGCCCACAACGGCTACGAGCTCGACCGGCATTTCCGCGTTCGCCTCCCTGTCTGTAGCGCCGAAGAGCGCCGGGCCATCGGCGATGTCGATCCGAGCGTATTCGGCAGGGCGAGGAGAAAGCTTCGCCTGACGAAAAAGTCCCAATTCTCCGCCAGATCGCTCACCTGGGAACCCTACTTCCTTTCCGTCAGCCGAGACAGCTATTTTTCGGGCTACTGGCAGAGCTATAAATATTATACGGGCATGGAAGATGCCGTGCGCGGCGCTTTCGAATTCGTCGAGCCGCTCTCCGAGAAGAATACGACTTTCCTGGCGAACGCGACGGGCAGGACCTTGATCGGGATCCATGTGCGACGCGGGGACTCCCTGGCGAACCCCACGCTCGCCCGCGATTGCGACGCGGAGTACTATCGGGCGGCCTCGGCGCTCGCGACCGCGAATACGCGGGACCCTCTCTTCGCCTTCTTCTCCGACGATCTGGATTGGTGCAAAGACAAACTCGCGGTCGCCGGCGAGGCTTTGTTCGTGGACTGGAACAGGAAGCGGGAGAGCTATGCGGACATGCGCCTCATGGCGGCCTGCGACACCATGATCATCGCGAACAGCAGCTTCAGCTGGTGGGGAGCATGGCTCGGGGAACGCGCAGGGCACACCGTCATCGCCCCCTCCCGGTGGTTCGCCGGTTGTAGGACGCGCGACAATCGCCATATCATGCCGGCCAATTGGAAGAGAATCGTGCCCACGTGAAAGCCTTCGTGATCAATCTCCGGACCAACCCGGAGCGCCGGGCCTTCATGGAGGAGCAGCTCGGACGGCTCGGCATCGAGCACGAGTTTCTCGACGCCTTCGCGGGCTCGGAGTACTTCTCCGACCCGCGCTGGCACGATCCCGAGCGCAGCCGCAGGGAAATAAGCCGCGAGCTCAGGCCCGGGGAGGTCGGCTGCGCCCTGAGCCACGCCTTCGCATACAAGCTCATGGCGGAGCGGGGCCTTCCCTGGGCCTTCGTCCTCGAGGACGACGCCCTCCTCCACGACGACGTCCCCGCGGTGCTGAAGGCCCTCGAGGAGGGCGTCTTGGAGCAGGGCGACCTCGTGTTCCTCGAGCGCTGCGATTACGTGCTCCCCGGCTCCTCGAGGAGACTGTACGGAAAGTACAGGATCGCCCGCCCGGTCTTCGTGAAGATCGGCTCCGTGGCACAGGCCGCGGGCTACGTGGTCACCCTCGAGGCGGCCAGGCGCATGATGGGCGCGAACGTTCCGGTCCACGTCCCGGCCGACGCCTGGGGCTTCTACAAGGGGCTCGTCCGCTTTCGAGGCGTGACGCCGACCCTGACCCTGGTGCGGCAGCGCGTCGACTTCGGCAGCACGACCCTCGCGGGCGGAGCGCGGGCCGAGTTCCGGCGCTTCAATCTTTTGATACTGCTGGCCTACGGCTTTTTCATGTACACGGGCATGGGCAAGGCGATGAGACGGGCGCTCAAGAAGCGCGGCCTCATGCGATAGCGGGGACGGACATGGAGACTCTTCTTCTGACCGGATGCGTCGATCCGGGCGACACTCCCTTCCTCAAGGTGCGGAACGCGGAGAGTCGGCTCGCCGAGTACGAGGCCAGCATCGCCCGCTGGATCGACGACAGCGATTTTGAGTCCATCGTCTTCTGCGAGAACAGCGGCTACGAGCACTCCTACGCGAACCTCGTCGGGCGCGCTCGGGCGAAGGGCAAGAGCCTCGAAGTCCTCGTGTTCAAGGGCAACCGAGGCTCCCAGGAATACGGGAAGGGCTACGGCGAGGGCGAAATCATCGAGTACGCCCTCGCCCACAGCGCCCTGCTCGGGCAGAGCTCGTCCTTCTACAAGGCGACCGGCCGCGTCTTCGTCGGGAACGTCAACTCCATCCTCGCCAAGGACTCGGGCAAGCCGACCGCCTTCATCCTCTTCACGTCGTGGAAATACGCGGACACGCGATTCTTCAAGTCTGACATCGGGTTCTTCAGGGAGAATCTTCTCGATGCCTATCGGGAAGTCAGGGACAGGGAGAAGATCAGCATCGAGAGAGTCTACAGGCGGAGGCTCAAGGGCAAGCGAATCCCCGCCTTCGGCGAGTTTCCCGATATCAGGGGGATCTGCGCTTCGTCCGGCGAGGCCTACGATCTCTCCCCGGCCCGAATGGCCCTCTCCCGCGCGCTGCTGAAGCTCGGATTGTACAGGGTTTAAAGAGGCAGAGCGCCTCGGCCAAGCCGTGTGGCAACCAGCTCCACGCACTCGCGGATTCCGCAGGCGGTGACGTCGCGGCGGAGCGGGTAGCTGCCTTCTACGAGGCCGACGACGTAGCTGTGCTCGGGCTCAAGGTCGTCCAGGGCCGAGTAAAAACCCTTTGTCGGGCTCGGAGCGCTCGAGGCTTTGCATTCGAAAGCGAGGGTGGTCGAGCCCCGCGCCAGGACCAAGTCGAGCTCGGCGCCGCCGGAGCTGCGGTAAAAAGACGGCCGCCAATCGGGGAAGGAAGAGCAGAGCGTCTCGACGCAAAACGCTTTCCAGCTCGAACCGAAGACCGGATGCCCGAGCAGAGCGTCGACCGAATCCAGCCCGAGAAGAGCGTGGCAGAGGCCGCTGTCCCTGATATACAGCTTGGGCGCCTTGACCAGGCGCTTCTTCATATTGCCCTCCCAGGACGGAAGAAGTCGGACGAAGAGGGCCTCTTGCAGGAAATCGAGTCGGGAACGGACGGCGGGCCCCGACAGATCGAGCGAGGCTCCGAGCTTGGCCGCGTTGAGTATCTGCCCTTGCAGATGCGCGCACATGCCGAGGAACCTCTCCATCGCCACGGAGGCGACCCTCGATCCGAGCATCGGCAAGTCCCGTTCGACGATGCTCTTGAGAAAGCTTTCGCGCCATCTGAGACTGGCCTCGCCCTTCGCGGCCAGGGCTGATTCGGGGAATCCCCCTCGCGAAAGCGCCTCAAGCACCGAAGGCGGGGATCCCGGCAGATATTCCGTCGGCATGAAGGGGGTCAATTCCCTGTAGCCGATCCTCCCGGCGAGACTTTCGGCGCTCCGGTTTATCAGGGCGCGGGAGGCCGAACCCAGGATGAGGAATCGCCCCGGTCTCCTGTCCCTGTCGATTTCCGAGCGCAAGACGGGGAAGAGCTCGGGAACGAACTGGATTTCGTCGATGCACACGAATCGAGCGGCATTGGCCTCGAGATAGAGCTGGGGATCCGAGAGCTTGACCCGATCGCGGGGATTTTCCAGATCGAGCCGCAGCGAGCCCGGGTAGGATTCTGCAATCTTGGCAGCGAGCCTCGATTTTCCGCACTGCCGCGGTCCGATCAAGGCCACCGCGGGAAAAAGAGCGAGGTCGGCCTTGAGGTCGATGCTCAGCGACCTCTCGACATAAGGTTGCATATCTAAAGCCTAACCGCGTTTTTGCAAGGTTACAAGACCCTCCGAAAGGCAGTCCATGACCATCAACGATTACGCATCCAAAGTCGGGGGCCGCCTGGTCCGCGCGTTCAACGCGGCGTTTTCCTTGCGCCCTTCCAGCGCGCCCTACGTGAGCGGAGACTCCTTCCGCGCGATATCCGATCACCGCTTCGAGGAGAAGGGGCGACTCGATCCCGCCCGGATCCGCGACGGAGAGCTCGTATTCGTCAAGGCGGATCGGCTGCCGCGCTTCTTCTCGGACTGCCTGCCTTCGATCCGCGCGCGTTTCGTCCTCGTCTCGCACAACGGCGACGCCAATATCGACGAGGGTCTCGCCCGCTGCGCGGACGACGACCGCATCATCCGCTGGTTCTCGCAGAACCTCCTGGCGACCCATCCCAAGATCGAGGCGATTCCGATCGGGCTGGAGAACCGTTGGCTCCACGCCAACGGCCAGGTCAGGGACTTCGATCGGCTCCGCTCGCAGAAGCGCGACAAGAAGAACCGCATCCTCTACGCTTTCGACGTCGGGACCAACCGGGCCGAGCGCGGGCCCGCGTTAGCCGCCCTCGGACGCTCGAGCCTGGCCGACGGACCGAGCTGGACCGTAAGCGCGGCATACAGGAGAACCCTGGCCGGTTACCGCTTCGTGGCCTCCCCTCCGGGCAACGGCTTCGACTGCCACCGGACCTGGGAGGCCCTCTATCTCGGCACCGTCCCGATCGTGAAGCGCTCTCCCTTCTTCGAGGCCTTCCCCGGGCTCCCGGCCTTGATGGTCGACGACTGGCGGGAGGTGACGGCCTGGGACGAGGATTTCCTGCGGCTTTCGTACGAGCGGCTCCAGCCGAAGATCGCGCCGTGCCCCTACCTCCGGATGGATCACTGGATCGGGGAGATCGAAAAATGGCGGGGCGAGTGACCATGGACTTCGAGCTTCTGATCCTCACTATCGAGCGGGATGTCGGCAAGCTGGCCTTCGGCATGCCGCTCTTGCGCCGCTACCTGGCTCCTCGAAGGACGGTATTCGTCGCGCCCGAAGCCTGCATCGCCCGGCTGGAACGAGAGCGGATACCGCGGGAGGGCGACCTGGCCCTCGTCGAGGACGAGATTCTCGAAGGCCTGACGCTTTCTCTCGTCCGTGATCTCCTGCAGGCCCGCGGCGCGGATCCTCGCCGGGCGGGCTGGTACTTCAAACAGTTGGTCATCTTCGCCTACGCCACGAGAGCTGAGGCCGCCGACCGTTATCTCGTATGGGACGCGGACACCCTGCCCCTCCGCGAAATGTCCTTCTTCGACGAAAGCGGAAGAATCGCGTTCGATGTGGCGGCGGTCCTGCACGCTCCCTATTTCGAAACCCTGAAGAACATGGTCGGCATCGAGCGCCAGGTCGACTATTCCTTCATTTCGGATCACATGATGCTGGAGAAGGAGATCGTGCTCGCCCTCCTCGACCGGATCATGGGCGGTTGGGTGCCTGCCGGGGACAGCCTCGCGAGGCGGGCTGTGTCCTCGATATCGGAAGAGGGCCTGGCCGGAGGCTGCGGTTTCTCGGAATACGAAACCTACGGCAACTTCACCGCGCTTCATTCCCCGGAGCGCTTCATCGCCAGAAAGAGTTCCCGCACGCGGATGGGGTCGAGCTTTTTCGGCCTGCCGCCCTCGGCCGCCGGCCTTTTCGCGCTGTCCCGAAAATACTCCTGGGCCAATTTCGAAAGTCCGACGGAGGCCGACCGCGCGCTTCGCAGACGCCTTAAATCGGCGGCATACCGGACATTCGGCCTCTTATGGGCGACCGCGTCCGTTCTGCTTCATCCGAAGGCTTTCGCCGCTTACCGGAAAGGCTTGAGCGCTGTCGCGCGGGAGCGCAGAAACCTGTAGAAGGCGAAGAGGCCCGGGACGAAGCGCAGCCGGGCTATGAGCTTGCCCCGTGCCGAGATGAAGAAGTGGGCCTTGGGGGCGTAGCCTCCCCGCGCGGGCTCCTCGAGAAAGCGCTTGATATCGGGCAGAGAATCGAGCCAGGCCTTTCTGCCCGCCACGCAGGATTCTCGCGCGGCGAGACCGAGCTCGCGGGCGCGCGAAAAATCCAGGGGGCGCGGATCCTTGGGATCGTACAAGAGGCCGTTTACGCCGTTACGGATGTATTCGTTCATGGTGGGCCTGTCGGGCGCGACCACGCAGTGCCCGAGCTCCATCGCTTCTATAAAGGAAAGCCCTATGCCTTCGGCGGGGCGAGGGGCGAAATAGACATTGGCCCGCTCGAGACAGGCGCGGTATTCGGCCTGGTCCGCGAACCAGAGAGTATGCTCGATCTTCGGGTCGGTCCGCTCCGGAGCCTCCACCCCGTGGAGGTGCATGCGCGCGAAGTCGGTGCCGGCCATGAGCTTCTGGACCAAACCCCAATCGATGCTGGGCAGGCGGGGCCAGAAGAAGCCCTTGAGACCCTTCCAGTCGACGGCGCTGTCGGGGAGCTCGGGATAGTACCGCGCGCCCAGAGCCTCGAGGCCGTAGGAGGAGAGCGCCCGCTCGAGGGTGGACGAGAAGCAGAGGACCTTGAAGCCGCGGTACCTGCTCCAGTAGGCTTCGTCGACGGGGCAATCGTCGAACATCGGCACGAGGACGACGCGATCGGCCCCGAAAGCCTCCAGCTCCTCGGGACTGTAGCGCTTCTGGTAGGCTATGATGAGGTCCCAATGGGCCTTGGGCAGCTCGATCCAGGCCCGCTCGTGGGGTATCACGGCCACGTCGCCGAAGAAGGAGCCCAGCAGGGCGATGAAGAAGTCCGAGGAATGGGTGAGGCGGATGTGGTTGGACATCGCGAGGAAGGCTGCACGCATGGATATCCTCCGGGGCGCCGTGCATTATGCGACGATACTGGCGCCGGTCGTCAATACGAGAGGCCGAGGGGAGCGCGATCCATGCTGATTTCCGTGGTGATGGCCACCTACAACGACAGGCCCGAGCACCTGGACGCCTCCCTGCGGAGCGTAGTCGATCAGAGCTGGAGCGACTGGGAGCTCGTCGTCTGCGACGACAGCACCAAGAGCGAGACGGTGGCGGTCATCGAGAAATACTCGGGTCTCCTCGGCCCCAAGATGATCCATCTGCGCAATTCCCCGAGGCTCGGCCTCGTGGGATCGCTGAACCGGGCCTTGGTCGCGGCCAAGGGCGAGCTGATCGCGCGGATGGACGGCGACGATATCTGCTGCCCCGATCGCCTCGCCCACCAGGCGGAATATCTCGCCGCCCGCCCGGAAGTCGGGATAGTGGGCGGCGACATCCAGGTGATCTCCGACGAGGGTGCGCCCCTCTCGATCCGGCGCTACCGCAAGAGCCGGGACGATATCCTCAAGATGAGCTTCATCCGCAATCCCCTGGCCCAGCCTACCGTGATGCTGCGTCGCTCCGTGCTCGACGCAATAGGCCTCTACGACCCGCGCTTCGCGAAGTCCGAGGACTACGAGCTCTGGCTCCGCGCCCTCGGGCGGGGCATCGTCGTGGAGAACATGGACGAGGTGCTGATCCGCTACCGGGTCCCGAGCGACTACTCGCGGAAGCGGGACAGCTCGAACTGGAAGTTCGCCATCAAGGCCAAGCTGATGCACTTCCGCTGGGGCAGTCCGCTCCGGTCGAGCTTCGGCCTCCTGGTGAGCCTGGCCCTCCTCCTGACCCCCTCGAGGCTCCTGGACGCCCTGTACCGGCGCGATCACCGCGCTCCCATCCTGTATCGCTAGGAAGGCGCGTCGATGGTGGCTGTCATCTCGGCGGGCGGTAAGGGCACGAGGCTCGGAGGCCTCGCCCTCGAAAGGCCCAAGTGCCTCATGCCCCTCGCGGGCGCGACGGTCCTGCGGCTCCAGCTCGAGGAGCTGGCGAGGAACGGCGTCTCCGAGGCGACCCTCCTGACCGGGCACCTGGGCGAGGCGATCGAGGACTATCTGCGCTCGGAAGCCCTGCCCATCAAGACGGGGACGATCCGAGAGAGCGAGCCTCTGGGCACCGCGGGGGGCCTGGCCGCCCTCCGGGGCAGGATCCAAGAGCCCTTCGTCTTCGTCTACGGCGACCTGGCGCTGCGAGTCGACCTCGGGAAGATGCTCGAGGCTCACCTGGCCTCGAAAGCCGTGGTCACGATGCTCGTCCATCCCAATTCCCATCCCTTCGACAGCGACCTCGTGCTGACCGAAGGCGGCGGCAGGGTGCTGGGGATCGCCGGCAAGAACGCCGAGCGCGGAGATCTCCGGGGCAACCTCGTCAACGCGGGCCTCTACATCCTGTCGCCCGAGGCGCTGGAGGGAATCGCCGCGGGCGTCAAAAGCGATTTCGAGAAAGACACCCTGCCTCCCCTCATCGCGAAGGGCAGGGTCTTCGGGTACCGGACGAGCGAGTACGTGAAGGACATGGGCACCGTCCAGAGGCTCGAGCAGGTGGAGAGGGACTTGGCCAACGGGAGCGCCGAGGCCAGGCGTCTGTCTAACAGACAGCGCGCGGTCTTCCTGGACCGGGACGGGACCGTCAATGTCTTCGCCGGCCTCGTCTCGCGCCCCGACCAGCTCGAGCTCCTCCCCGGCGCCGCCGAGGCTATACGCCGGCTCAACGACTCGGGCATCCTCTGCTTCGTGGTCAGCAACCAGAGCGTGGTCGCGCGCAACCTCTGCACGATGGAAGAGGAAGAGGCGATCAACCGCAGGCTCGAGGGCATGCTGGGGGCCCGGGGCGCCTTTCTCGACGACCTGCGATTCTGCCCCCACCATCCGGACTCGGGCTACCCGGGGGAGAACGCCGCCCTCAAGATCGACTGCGCCTGCCGCAAGCCCAAGCCGGCCATGATCCTCGAGCTCGCCGCGCGCTACAACGTCGATCTCTCGAGATCGTGGATGGTCGGGGACACCTCGATCGACGTGCAGACGGCGGCGAACGCCGGGCTCGGCTCCGTCCTCGTCGAGGGCGGGATGAGCGAGCCCGAGCCCAAGTACGCGGCTCTGCCGGACCTGCGCGCCGGAAGCCTCCTCGCCGCGGTCGAGAGGATCCTGCAGTGATAATCACGCGAACGCCCTTCCGGATCAGTTTCTTCGGCGGCGGGACCGACATCCCCGGCTTCTACGAGGAGCACGAGGGAGCGGTCCTCAGCACGACCATCGACAAGTACATGTACATCATCTTAAAGCCCCGCTACGACGACGCGATCGTCCTCAACTACTCCGAGAAGGAGATCGTCGGCAGGGTCGACGACATCCGCCACAACATCTACCGCGAGGCGCTGAAGTTCACCGGCGTCACCAAGGGCGTCGAGATCACGAGCATCGGCGACATCCCCTCCAAGGGGAGCGGCCTGGGCTCCTCGAGCTCCTTCACCGTGGGGCTGCTCAACGCGCTCTACGTCCATAAAGGCGAGGCCAAGGGCCCGCGCGAGCTCGCCGAGGACGCCTGCTCCATCGAGATCGGCATCATGCGCGAGCCCATCGGCAAACAGGATCAGTACGCGGCCGCCTTCGGGGGCCTCAGACGCTACAGGTTCCGGAAATCGGGGGCCGTGGATGTCGAGCCGATCGAAGCCGGGCGCGGCGCCCTGTCCGCCCTCCAGCGCTCCTGTCTCCTCTTCTATACGAACATCACCCGCAAGAGCTCCGAGGTCCTGAGCGACCAGTCGAGCAGGATCAGGGAGACGACCCAGTCGCTCGAGACGCTGCGCGACTACGCCGTCGCCATGGGCGGGGCCTTCGCCGAGGGGGACTGCCGAGCCATCGGGGAAAAGCTCCACGAGAACTGGCTCCTGAAGAAAGGCCTCTCCTCCAAGGTGAGCTCTCCCCACATCGATGCCCTGTACGAGACCGGGCTCGCGGCGGGGGCCTTCGGCGGCAAGCTCCTCGGGGCGGGCGGCGGCGGCTTTCTATTGTTCGTCTGCCCTCCCGAGCGGCAGGAAGGGCTCAGGGAGGCGCTGGGGGGCCTGAAGGAGCTACCCTTCGCCTTCTCGCGCAACGGGAGCTACGTCATCCTCAATTTCGAGGAGGGCGTCTATCAACTCTGACACCGGCGTCTCGACGGCGGTCCTGGTCCTCTCCTGCGACCGCTACTCCGATCTCTGGGCGCCCTTCATGACGCAGTTCGCCAGGTACTGGGGCGATTGCCCCTTCCGGCGCTACCTGGCCACCAACGAGATCGCGGCCGTTTTCGAGGGCTTCGAGACTCTGAGGCTCGGCGAGGATGTCTCCTGGTCGGACAACCTCTCCCGCGCCCTGGCGTCGATCGAGGAAGACTACGTCCTCCTCTTTCTCGAGGATCTGATATTGAAGGCGCCCGTCGACCGCCGCCTCCTGTCGGCTGCGATGGAGTGGGCCCGGGCGAACCGGCCCGATCACCTCCGGCTCAACGCGAGCGAGAAACCCGACGAGCGGGTGAACTCCTGGCTCGGTCGCATCCGGGAAGGCTCGCACTACCGGGCTTCGACGGTCCTCACCCTGTGGAAGAAGGAGGTCCTCCTCGCGCTCCTCGAGCCGGGCGAGAGCGCCTGGCAGTTCGAGTCCGCGGGCTCGGCCAGATCGGACGCCTACCCCCGTTTTTATTCTACCTACGCGGACTGCTTTCCCGTGATAAACTGCGTCATCAAGGGAAAGTGGCGGCCCTCGGCCGTCAGGGCCTTGGCCGCCCAAGGCGTCTCCGTCGACCTCGCCGCTCGGGCGCCCATGACGCGCGGGCAGGACCTGGCCTTCAGGGCGAGGGAGCTCCGGTCGCGGGTCTTCAAGCTCGTTCCCATGCGCTATCGGCGCAGCGTCCGCTCGTGTTTTTATCGGCGACGCCGATAAGGAAGCAAGCATGAGTACATCCCGGCGCCTGCGACAGTACTTCCTCCTGGCCGTCGACCTCCTGGTCCTCTTCGCGGCCCTCTTCGCGACCCTGTGGATCAGGCGAGGCCTGGGAGAGGCGTTCGCGACCTACGGCGTCCACGTGCGCTACTTCTCGCTCATATTCGCGGCCTGGCTCGTCATAGATTACGTGGCGGGCTTCTACGATCTCGATACGGACTTCGACGAGCCCAAATTCCTCGGCAAGATACTCTGGACCTCGTTCCTGGGCGCCCTGATCGGGGCGCTCTACTTTTATCTGGATACGAAGGCTCCGATAGGCCCCAAGACCGTCCTCGCGCTCGACGCCCTCGCGACCTCGCTCTTCGTCTGGATATGGCGATCGTCCTACTCGCGGGTCTCGCGCGTCCTGAACAAGAAGCGCAAGATCGCCTTCATCGGGGGGGATCCGGCCCTCGCGGAGCTCGTCTCCGAGATCCGCTCCCACCCGCGCCACGGCTACGAATCCGCGGCCTTCTACGACGACGGCGGCTCGCCGTCTCCCGAGAGCGGCCTGCGCGAGTTCCGCGACGCCGAGACCTTCGTCTGGATGGCCAGGGGGCTCGACCTCAGCCTCGTGGTGATATCCGACGAGCGGGCGCTGAGCGAGCAGACGAGGACCGCCCTCATCAGCCTCATGGGGCCGGAGATCAGGTTCATGCGCCTGGACTATTTCTACGAGTACATCCTGCGCAAGATCCCGATCGGCACGATCAGCGATTTCTGGTTCCTCGAGAACATCGACCTCCGGGCGAAGAAACCCTACGAGGCGGCCAAGCGCGGGACGGACATCCTCGTGGCGGGCCTGGGCCTGGTCGCCTTCCTTCCCGTCTGGCTTCTCGTCGCGCTGGCCGTCAAGCTCACCAGCAAGGGGCCTGTGTTCTTCACGCAGAAGCGCCTGGGCAAGGGCGGCAACACGTTCACGATCGTCAAATTCCGCACGATGCGCGTGGCCGGGAACGACTTCGCCCCCACGGGCAGGAAGGATCCCCGCATAACCCCCATCGGGAACTTCCTGCGCAGGACGAGGCTCGACGAGGTCCCGCAATTCTACAACATCCTCCGGGGCGAGATGAGCTTCATCGGCCCGAGGCCGGAGCGCCCCGAGCTCGCGCTGGACCTCGAGCGCCACGTCCCCTACTACCGGCAGAGGCTCCTCGTGAAGCCGGGCATCACCGGCTGGGACCAGGTCTCGGGCGAGTACCACTCGCCCTCGATCGAGGACACCTACAAGAAGCTGCAGTTCGACCTGTACTACATCAAGAACCTGTCCTTCGTCCTCGACGTCTCGATCGTCGCCAAGACGATCGCCACGGTCTTCGCCCGCAGCGGCCGCTAGAGCGAAAGGCCTTCCTTGACATTGCAGGTATGAAAACATATTGTATAAGTATGAAAACAGTCGTCTCCGAACGGGGACAGATCACGCTGCCAAAGAGTATTCGCAGCGAGCTGGGCATCAGGGCCGGTACCGTCCTGGAATTGGCAGTCGTCGAAGGGAAAATCGTCGGATGGAAGCGCGAGGAAGAGGATCAGGTCCATAAATGGAAGGGTCGCGGCGCTCTGCCCAGGGGCATGGCCTCCGTCGACGACTACCTGAGCTCGATCCGCGCGTGACGACGTCAGTCGATAGCTCGGTCCTTCTCGACCTACTCGTGTCCGATCCTCGTTTCGGCAATTCGTCCGAGTTCGCTCTCAAAGAAGCGAGGAGCAAGGGTCGCCTGGTGGTTTGCGAGGCCGTCGTCGCGGAAATACGACCCGCTCTATCCGGCGACGGCGAACTCGCCGAGTTTTGCGAAGACCTCGGTCTCGAGTTCGAACCTTGTTCCTTCGAGGCGGCTCTCCTCGCCGGCGCGACCTATTCGAACTATCTCGCAAATCGGGGTTCCGCCAAGCGGGTCCTTCCGGACTTTCTGATAGCGGCCCAGGCGAGATGCAACGACTATGCGCTTCTTGCGCGAGATCGAGGGTACTACCGAGATTATTTCGAAGGCATCGTCGTGGTCGATCCATCGAAACGACCGTCGAATTCCTCCCCTCATCGCGGCCGCTAGAGCGAAAGGCCGACGCCGGCCATGAGCTCGACCGAATCGTCCTCCTGCCCCATGAGGTTGTCCGCGTTGACGCGGTGGGTGTAATAGGCCGCCGCGCTGGCGCGCCATCGCGGGCCGAAGGGGTAGGAGCCGTCGACGCCCAGGCGCAGCCTGCCCTCCACGATGCCCGTGGGCGCGACCTCGGCGGCGTTCTGGGCCGACCAGGCGTAGACCGTGTCGAGATCGTTCTGGCCCTTCCATCGGTAGGAGGCGGAGAGCCCGAGGCTCGCGCGCTCCGCGGTCTCGTAATGGAGGCTCCCCGACACCAGGACGCAGTCGGGACCCTCCGAGAAGCCGATCCACTCCTCGATGTCCTGGCTTATATAGCCGGAGTTCGCCGACCTGTCGTAGATGTAGCTGATCTTGTTGGTCCCGAGGATCATGTCGAAGGGCTCCGCGTAGACTCCGCAGAGCTCGCCTAGCAGATAGCCTCCGCGGTAGGGGGCGCGAAGCTTGGCTCCGAGGAGGAAGGCTTCGGAGTTGGGAATCGTGCCGGTCGAGGTCGGCCAGAGCAGGAGCTTGATGGGGTCCTGCCCGGCGTTGAACTGGTACTGGGCGACCAGGGTCACGTAGCGCGCCGGATTGTAATTGAGCTCGATCCCGAGCATCGAGCCGATCCCGGAGGCGTTGGCGGCCGGGACCGTCCCGTTGCCCGTGACGGCGTCGGCTGGCGGTACGGTCTCGTCGTTCCAGGCTTCGTAGCCGTGGAAGATCATCAAGGGGTTGAAGAAGCGCAGCTCGGGCGCGTCGTCGCCGACCAGTATGCCCTCGGTGATCCCGATCGAGAGCCTGTTGAACAGCAGGAGGTCGGCTCGGTGCATGTAGAGGTTCCGCTCGGGATCGAGCTGGACCAGGTAGGCCGAGTACTGGAAGTCGCGGAAGAAGAGCGTCAGCCGGGCGTAGTCGTACCATTCGGTCTTGGACGACACGACGAGATTGTCCTCGCCCATGCTGCCGAGCGAGAGCTTGTCGCGGCCGATGCGGAGGCTCCAGAAATCCCCGCCCGCGACGCCGAAGGCGCGGAAGGGGAAGTTGCCGTCCGTGCCTATGAAGTCGATGGGGATGCTCGTGTAGTTGGGCACCGAGAGCTGCGAGACGGGCAGGTTGACCGAGTAGTAGTCTCGCCGAAGCGCGGGCTCGACGTAGCCGTAGGCGCCGTCTCCCGCCCAGGCCTCTATGGGGACGGCGAGGAAGGAGGGGCGCTCCTGGTAGCCCAGGATCCAGGGGACGTCCTCGTCGGAGCGGTAGTTGCCGTCGAGGTCGACCCGGAGGCCGGCCTTGGCTCCCAGTTTGCCCGAGACGTAGCCGGGGTCGGGGCGGAGGGCCGCGAGAGCCGCGGCGTACTTGGCCCTGCCTTCCTCGGAGAGCCTCTCCGGATCGATCCTGTCGAGGGCGGCGCGGAGCTCGCCGTCGGAATAGGGCGCCGCGTAGGAGAGGAAGAGGCTGCCCGACTCCACGAGGATGTCCTCTATGTCGGCGACGACGGGATCGTCCAGGGCGCGGACCCTCTGGCCGTTGCCGTCGAGGCCCTCGGCTCGCCCGCCGAGCGTAAAGAGCGTCGAAAGCGCCGCGCACAGGACCAGGGCCGGGCGCCGGCGATTCGCGGCATTGAAAATCATGGCACAAGGATATCGCGGCTCTTTGGCCGCGGCAAGGAGAGAAAAAGGCATGAAGGGAATCATCTTGGCGGGAGGGACGGCCACGAGGCTCTTCCCCGCCTCTCTGGCGGTATCCAAGCAGATGCTGCCGGTCTACGACAAGCCGATGATCTACTATCCTCTCTCGACTCTCATGCTCGCCGGGATACGTGATATTCTCGTCATATCCACGATCCGGGACATCGGGGGCTTCACCGAGCTTTTCGGCGACGGCTCCGACCTCGGCCTGCGGATCGAGTACGCGGTGCAGGAGCAGCCCCGCGGCCTCGCCGACGCCTTCATCGTGGGCGAGCGCTTCATCGGGAAGGATCGCGTGGCCCTGGTGCTCGGCGACAATGTCTTCTACGGGCAGAGCTTCACCCATCTCCTCGAATCCGCGGCCGCCCGCGAGCGGGGGGCGACCATATTCGGCTATTACGTCAAGGATCCCGGCTCCTACGGCGTGGTGGCCTTCGATCCCCAAGGCAAGGCGATATCCATCGAGGAGAAGCCCAAACAGCCGAAATCGAACTACGCCGTCCCCGGGCTCTACTTCTACGACAACGCCGTCGTGGAGATAGCCAGGAGGGTCGAGCCCTCCGCCCGCGGGGAGATCGAGATAACCTCGGTGAACAACGACTACCTCGCGCGCGGAGAGCTCCACGTGGAGGTCCTGGGGCGCGGCTTCGCCTGGCTCGACACCGGCAGGCCCGACGACCTCCTGGCGGCGAGCTCCTTCATCGAGGCCATCCAGAAGCGCCAGGGCCTCTACGTGGCCTGCGTCGAGGAGATAGCCTTCCGCAAAGGCTGGCTCGAGCTCGACGGTCTGCTGCGCGCGGCCGACAGGATGAAGAAGACCGAGTACGGCGAGTACCTGTCCTACCTGGCGAGCTCGGCGAAACGGTGAGGGATGGCGTCCGATCGTTCCGGCTTGATGGCAAGACAGTCATGCGGTATTTTTCTTGTAGAGAATGAGCAAAGGAGCGGTTTTGACATGGTCCACACGGGGCTTGAGCGGATAAAGGATGAGATCAACGAAATCGATCGAGAAGGAAAGTTGATCCTTCTCGAATATCTCGTAAGCAGTATGAAGCAAGAGGATAGGAAGGCTGTCGATCGGTACCGTTTCTCCGATCTTGCCGGAAAGCTGGCATGGTCGGGCGATGCCCTCGTAGAGCAGCGGAAACTAAGGAATGAGTGGTAAGTATCTCTTAGATACGAATGCGGTAATCTCATTGCTAAAGGGAGAGCAATCTCTCATCGCCCGGCTTGAGTCCGCCGATCTCGTGGCAATATCCGTGATAACTGAAATCGAGTTCCTATCTTTTAGTGAGCTTTCTCCCGAAGATAGGGATCTTTTCACTTCCTTTTGCGAGCGGATTTCGATTATCGGTCTCGAGTCGGGCGATCGAGCTTTAGTCGAAACCATAGTGGATCTTCGGCGGACCTATCGAATAAAGACCCCTGATGCGATAATTTGTGCGACTGCGATACGGATAGAAGCCGAGCTCATAACTGCAGATGATCGTCTCGTCTCAGTATGGCAAAACGCCACAATGTAATGATAACATTACGCATTCCCATTTTTACAATGGAGATTATGTATGTCCTTCGAGTACGCAGCCCTCGCCATTCCCGGCCTCTATTCGATCCGTCCCAAAGTCTTCGGCGACGCTAGGGGCTATTTCTTCGAGTCTTACAACGAGAGGGATTTGGCTCGGGCGGGAATAACCGCGCGCTTCGTCCAGGACAACCAGTCCAAGTCTTCGCGCGGTGTCCTGCGCGGCCTCCACTATCAGAAGAAGCATCCTCAAGGCAAGCTCGTGCGCGTCATCGAGGGCGAGGTCTTCGACGCGGCGGTCGACCTACGCGCGGGCTCGGCGAGCTTCGGCAGGTGGGAGGGCGTAACGCTGTCGGGCGAGCTCCAGAACCAGTTCTACATTCCGCCGGGCTTCGCCCACGGTTTCCTCGTCCTGTCCGAGACCGCGCTCTTCGCCTACAAGTGCACTGACTTCTACGAGCCCGCCGACGAAGGCGGCATACGATGGGACGATCCCGCCATCGGCATAGCGTGGCCGGATACGGGCGCGGCGCCCGTCCTCTCCGCCAAGGACCTGGCCCTGCCGGCCTTCGACGCTGCGAGCGTGTACGCCGATATGGTATAGTGCGACCGATGCTCGAGACCCCAATCGCCTCCATCGCCCGCAGCCTCATCCCCTTTCTGGAGGGCGAGACGCGCGTGCTCGCCGCCTATCTGCTGGGCAGCGCGGTTTCCGGCAGGCTGCGTCCCGACAGCGATGTCGATGTAGCACTGCTTCCGCATCCCGGGCTTTCCTTCGGCGATTCGGACCGCGCGGCCTTGGCGGCGAGGATCGCTTTCGAGATCGGCCGCGACGTCGACCTGGGCCTGCTCGGTTCCGGGAACCTGATATACGCGAAAGAGGCGATCTTCACCGGCATACGCATTTTCTCGCGGAACGACACAGCGGCCGACGCCGCCGAGGCGACCCTTTTGGGAATGTACGTTTCGTTCAACGAAGAGCGGCAGGAGGTCCTGGATGCCTATCGAGCCTGACGACCTGTGCCCCGCGACCTCATAGGAGCCTGAATGATCTGGCTAGTCGGCAATAAAGGAATGCTCGGGACCGAGCTCTCGATGGCTCTCGCGGCTGCGGGGCTCGAGTTCTCGGGGACGGACAGGGACGTGGACATCCTCGACCCGCGGGCCATCGGCGCCTTCGCCGCGGGAAAGCGGATCGAGTGGATCGTGAATTGCGCGGCCTATACGGCGGTGGACAGGGCGGAGGACGAGGCCGAGCTCTGCCGCGCCGTCAATGCGGACGGGCCCGAGAATCTCGCGAGGGCGGCATCGGCTTCGGGCGCGAAAATCCTCCATGTATCCACCGATTATGTCTTCGACGGCTCGGGCAAGGAACCCTATCGCGAGGACGACCTCGTGTCGCCCGCCGGCGTCTATGGGCGAAGCAAGGCCGAGGGCGAGGAGCGCGTCGCCTCCTCCTGTCCCGAGCGCGTCATACTGCGCTCGGCCTGGCTCTACGGCAGGCACGGCCCCAATTTCGTGTACACCATGCTCAAGCTCATGGAGGCGAAGGAGAGGATCGGGGTAGTCGCGGACCAAGCCGGCACTCCCACCTACGCGCGAGATCTGGCGGCGGCCATCGTGGCGATCCTGCGCGCGCCTCGGACGGTGTACGGGACCTTTCATTATACCGATCTGGGCGAGACAAACTGGCACGCCTTCGCTCTCGCTATCCGGAGGCTCGGGCGGGAGAGCGGCATTCTCGAGCGCGACTGCCTGGTCGAGCCCCTGACGACCGCGCAGTACCCCTCGAAGGCCAAGCGGCCGGCCTACTCGGTCCTCTGCAAGGACAAGATCGTGGCGGCCTACGGTCTCGAGATACCCGCGTGGGAGGAATCGCTGTCGGCCTTCATCGGGGAGCTCGCGCGAGCGCCGGCGGCGGGACGACCCTGGGCCTAGAGCATCCACCAGGGTATGGCGATGATCGAATCGTCGAGGTCGAGGACATAGGGGCCGCGCGAGACGATGAAGCCTCCCGCGCAGCGCTCGCGATGCTCCGCGACGAAGGCCCGAAGATGACGCGCGTCTTTTCTCGAGGGCCTCTCCGTCCACTTCACCTCGATGGGATAGAGCATGCCTTCCCGCTCGACGATGAAATCGACTTCCGCGCCGTCCGCCGTCCTGTAATAGGAAAGGGAGCCGGCGCCGAGATAGGAAAGCTTCCGCGCCAGTTGACCCGCGACCCAGTGCTCGAAGAGGGCGCCGGGCGCGGCGTTCACCGTCTCGCCGACGAGGGGTAGGCCCGCCGCGGCGTTCCGTACCCCGTTGTCGAAGAAGAAGAAGCGGGGGCTCGAGATGGCGCTTTTGCGGCTGCTTCCGGAGAAGGCGCTCACGGTGAATCCGACGAACATGTCCTCCAGGAGCTGGTAATAGGATTTTATGGTCGGGGCGCTGACGCCCGTCTCGCGGGAGAGCCCGGCGAGGTTGACGATGCCGCCCGCACCGCCCGCCGCGACTTTGAGGAACCTGAGGAAATAGCCCCAGTCTCTCACGATCGTCTCCCGGCGGATCTCTTCCTCGAGGTAAGCCGTGGCGTAGGTCCTGAGAATGTCGCTTTTGTCTCCGTCGTCGCCGAGAAGGGCTATGCCCGGGAGGTCGCCGAACACCAGGCGATCCTCCAGCGGCCGATAGGGAAAGTGCGATCCCTCCGCGCCCGCGGGCAGCTGAAGGAGCCGCTCCCGCTCCGTCTCGGCGCGGGCCGGCGGCGTCTCGTATTCCTCGTCGATCAGGGGGTGGAGGAGGTGCCGAACGCTGCGCCCCGGCAGAAGATTCGCGCCCGAGGCCCTCAGCTTGCGCGCGGAGCTTCCGCAGAGGACGAAGCGGTATCGTTCCTTGTCGGCGTCGTAGAGCGATTGCACCGCGTCGAAGAGCGCGGGTACGCTCTGCGCCTCGTCGACGAAGACGAAAGTACCGCCCTCCTCCCGCGGAAGGGCGCGGCAGACATCGATGAAGAGTCCCGGCTCGGCGGCGAAGCGCGCTCGCTCGCGAGGGTCCGCAAGATCGACGACTGTGGCTCTCGGCGGCAGGAGGCTGCGGATGAGGGTCGATTTTCCCGTCTGCCGAGCTCCGAACACGATATGGACAAAGGGCTTACGCAGTTTTATTTGGAGAGCCGCGCGATAATACCGATACAAGGTGTCCATTATCGGCTAATTTACTTCATAATGCCATAAATGCAAAGCATGCTTTCGATTTATGGCAATTATGCGACAAAGGAGTCATGTACAAACGATGAGCAGGACATTCAAGACCATACTCGTCACGGGCGGGGCCGGCTTCATCGGCTCCAATTTCATCCACTTTCTCCTCGAAAAGGCGGATTTCGACGGGCGCATAGTCAATCTCGACGCGCTCACCTACGCGGGCAACCTGGAGAGCCTGGCCGACGCGGCCGAAAAGTTCGAGGGAAAGCGCTACTTCTTCGAGAAGGCGGACATCTGCGACCGGGCCGCGGTGGAGCGGATATTCGAGGAGTACGCGCCCGACGCGGTGGTCCACCTCGCGGCCGAGAGCCACGTGGACAGATCCATCCTCGGTCCGGAAGCCTTCGTGAAGACGAACGTGATGGGGACCTTCACCCTCGTGGACGTGGCGCGGACCGCCTGGAAGGGACGAACGGACGTCCTCTTCCACCACGTGAGCACGGACGAGGTCTTCGGCTCCCTGGGCGACTCGGGCTATTTCACCGAGGCGACGCCCTACGACCCGCGCTCGCCCTATTCGGCGAGCAAGGCGGGGAGCGACCACCTCGTCATGGCCTACCACCATACCTACGGCCTGCCCGCGACCCTCTCGAACTGCTCGAACAACTACGGGCCCCGCCAGTTCCCCGAGAAGCTCATCCCCCTCATGATCCTCAACATGCTCGAAGGCCGGAGCCTGCCCGTCTACGGCGACGGCAGGAACGTCCGCGACTGGATCTACGTGGAGGACCACAACACCGCGGTCTGGGAGATCATGAAGTGCGGCGAGGCGGGGCGGAGCTACAACATAGGCGGCGAGAACGAGTGGGAGAACATCCGCCTCCTCGACCGCCTCGTCGAGATAGTCGCCGAGGAGTCGGGAAAGGACCTGGAGCGGCTCCGCGCCCTCATCGTCTACGTGAAGGACAGGCCGGGCCACGACCGGCGCTACGCGATCGACTGCTCGAGGATGAAGAAGGAGCTCGGCTGGAGTCGGGCTTCGAGCTTCGACGAGGGCCTTCGCAAGACGGTGCGCTGGTATCTCGACAACGCCGGGTGGTGCGCCCGCGTGCGGTCGGGGGAGTACAGGAAATGGCTCGAGAGGAACTATTCGTCGAGGTGACCTGCCCGAACGGGGCGTTGAAACGCTAACGGATTCCGCTCCGCAGCCTGAGGTTCCGCGAGCGCTGGGCCGCGACTATCCGGTACAGTCGCGCGAGGCGCTCGGTGGTCGCCTCGATCCGGTACTGCCGCGCCCAGGCGATGGCCTCGGCTGACTTGCTCGCGCGGAGATGGTCGTCGTCGAGGAGGCGCAGGACCGCCTCGGCGAACTCGACCTTGTCGTCGGCCACCATGAAGCCGCCGTGGTCTCCCCTCATGACG
>CAZBGA010000047.1:0-30845 GCA_964491385.1 uncultured Treponemataceae bacterium
CTCTCCTCAGAACCTCGAGCTTCCTGGCGGGGAGCGTCTCGAAAAGAAGGCAGAGATCGATGTCGCTCGAAGCCGTATCTGTTCCTCGGGCGGCGGAGCCGAAAAGAAGGATTTTTTCGGGGTTCAGGCCCGCCTTGATCTCCGCCGCCGCCAGCTTCGCCTTCTCCCGGGATGATAAGCTCATGCCGTAATTTTACATGGAGATACTGCCGATGTCCATTCGGGGCGGCGCTCGATGGACTATATCCCCGCCCGCTGTCCCATCCTCCCGATCTCCTGTCTCCACCTCTGCCTGAAATCGGGCGGAGAGAGCGCCTCCGCCGCCGAGCCGAAGGAGAGCACCCTGCCCAACAGCTCGGTCCAATCCGCCACGGGGACGCTTATATCTGTGTAGGGTTCACCGTTGCCGCCGACTCCGCGCTCGACGCGCTGCTTCGGGTGCCAGCTCTGCCGCGCGACGAGGGCCGCCGCGCTCCCGCGTATCCGTATGGTGGCCTCTGTGGTGGACGATCCCTTGAAGATGCCGAAGCCAGCGGCGAGGAAGGCGTCGACCGAGGCGGCGTCTCGGCCGGGTGGAGAAGGGCTTGTGATCCGCTCTTTCGAGATGGAAAGCCTCTCGACCCGAGACAGGTGGAAGGTCCGCAGCGCGACGCGCAGGAGATCCCAGGCCACGAGGTACCAGCGGCCAGCGTAGTTGACGAGGCGCTCGGGCTCGACGCTCCGCTCGCTGCGCTGGGCCTTCGCGTCCACGTACACGAGGTCGAGACGCCGCCCCAGGAGCATGGCCTGGCAGACGGTGGTGAAATCTTCCATAGAAAGGTGCTCGGCCAGAGAGAGCTCGTAGCTGATGCGCTCGGACACCGGGCGGTAGTCGCGGGCGAGGTGGGTCTCGAGATTGGCGAGGAGCTCGGCCGAGACGATGGGTACGTAGTGCTCGTTCGCGGCGAGGCTGCGGGCGAGGACGTAGAATAAGAGGAGCTTTTCGTCGGCGAAGCGGAGCTCGTCGAAGGGCCGTTCGTAGCGGTATGCCCGCTGGGCGCGGTTATAGGCGATGGGAGCGTCGAGCCGGTCGCGGAGGTACTCGATGTCTCGCTTGACCTGGCGAGCCGAGACTTCGAAGCGCTCGGCGACCTCTCTGGTCCTGACCGAGCCCTGCTCGCGGAGGAGCCTGTCGATACAGGCGATGCGCTCGAACTGACTCATGAACTCGACCTTTTGTGCTGGGAATTATTGCTTGCCCCCCATTGTAGGTTCGCTTCCCCCGACCCGGCAAGGGCATTGAGAAAGGCTTAACTGGCGGCGCCGGCAAAGCTTGACGGTGCCGTCGTAAATTGCCATCATGAACCAATATCTCGAGGAGCTCATAGAACAAGACGCGAAGGACCTGGAGTCCGCGATCGGCTGAGGTCCAGAGGGTCAAACACGCGTATGGAGAAATAGAGGAATTCTCCACTGGTCGCGGAGGAATTCTTCAGTGATCCCGGGGGAATCCTTCACTGATCCAGGGAGAATTCTTCACTGATCCCGGCCGACTTCTTCAGTGGTAAATTCCTCCGCGATCACTGAAGAATTTCTTCCTAGAAACATGGTCAGATTAAACACCTCCACTTCTTCCTGAAATCGGGCGGAACGAGCGCCTCCGCCGCCGAGCCGAAGGAGAGCACCCTGCCCAACAGCTCGGTCCAAATTGTGGCCTCTGTGGTGGACGCTCTTTCGAGATGGAAAGCCTCACGACTCGGGACAGGTGAAAGGTCCGCAGCGCGGCGCGCAGGAGGTCGAGACGTCGCCCCAGGAGCATGGCCTGACAGACGGTGGTGAAATTTTCCATAGGGAGGTTTCCCGTACGCCGGGACGCACCCTACAGTCTCAGAAATTCAACTTCTCATTTGACCTTTGCTGCCAGCTCGGCAACAAACACTGCCAGTTTGTCGAATATCTGGTTCGAGCCTGTATCCTCTCCCTCATCCCAGTGACTGCGCTTGAAAGTGAGCTTCGTCTGGCCGCTTCCGATCTCCTCGAATGTCACAACATCGCGCACTTCGACATCATTGCCATCCGCGGGTTCAACCTTCCCGTTCTTATTTGCGTAGAACAGGACTGCGACGATCTTCTCGGGCGCTGCGATCTCTGTATATTCGCCGCCGCTCCAGAACTCCTGACCGTCAGGCGCCCTCATGCAAAAGAGGTATCGCCCTCCCACGCGAAGATCAATCTCGCAAGATGGGGAGGTAAAACCCGTCGGCCCCCACCATTGCATCACAAGCTTTGGGTCAGTCCAAGCCTTCCAAACCAACTCGCGCGGGGCGTCAAAGATCCTGGTGATCACAAGATTTTCCAAAAGATTTGTCGCACGTTCTGCCATCTTTCACCTCCGTTTTTTCATTTCCGTTAGAACTGCATCCAACTTGTCGAAACTCTCTTCCCAGAAGCGACGATAATCAAGCGCCCAGTCGCTGACAGCCTTTATCGCTTCTGGCCTCAACGTAACCACGCTCTCCCGCCCAAGCTTCGTTTTCTTCACAATCCGTGCGCGTACCAGATAGGCAATGTGTTTTGAGATCATCTGCTGCGAGAGCGCAAACGGCTCAGTCAATCCGTGAACGGATGCAGGACTTTGCGAGAGCCTCTTGATCATTGCCCGCCTAGTCGGGTCAGACAATGCCATAAATGTTGTTCCCAAGGTATCCACAACCATATGGTAGTTAAAAATTCGACCAAAGTCAAAGGTAACTGAGCGGGCTCATAGAGCAAGACACGAAGGACATGGAGTCCGCGAGAAGTTCGGCAAAATGAGTCTTCGCCTCATAGGTGCCGATATCCACGGCGGGCCTCCTGTAGACCAGTATACTTGACTGGTTCGCCGAAGGCACTGGCTCCCTACCCTCCGGAATGTCGTCATCACAGCTTCACCTTGATCATTTTCGACAGTTGTTGTAACATTGTTGCAACGGAGGCTTCTCGCATGCATACCCAGTTGAGGAAGATCGGCAACTCGAGGGGCGTCATCCTGCCGGGGGCTTTGATAGCCGCCTGCGGTCTCGAAAACGAGGTCGACTTGCGCATACAGGGTCGGACGATCGTCATTGAGGCGGCTGGAAGTCCCCGCGCGCGCTGGTTCGACGCTTTCGTCGCGGAGAATGAAGAGGCCGGCGCGTGGGACGCGATTCCGCCGGACGAGGGGACGGAAGAATGGGTCTGGTAGGACGGGGGGAGGTCTGGTGGGTCAACCTGGACCCGACGGTCGGTACGGAGATCAATAAAACCCGGCCGGCGCTCGTGGTGTCGCCCGACGACATGAACGGAAAACTGCCGCGCGTGATCGTCGCCCCCCTCACCAGCAAGGGCCAGGCCCTCGGCTGCCGCCCCGAGCTCGTATTTCAAGGCAAGAACGCCCGCATTCTGCTCGACCAGATCCGCAGCGTCGACAAGAGACGCCTCGTCGGTAAAATCGGTAGCATCGATTCCGCCGTGTGGCATGACGTACTTCTGGAAATGCTCGAATGAGATAAGCTTTGCGTCCCGCACATTCCGCTGGTCCAGGCAGGAAAAGCCTGCGGCTACTCCGATTCGCCCTAGAGTTCGAGGCAGTCGCCTTCGACGAAGGCATGGATCGGACGAGGACTCCGGGGTAGCCTCCCTCGGGCCGCGCTAGTCGGGCAGGTCTCGAAAAGAAGGATTCTCTCGGGTTTCAGGTCCGCCCTGATCTCCGCCCTGTCGCGACGGCGCCCCGAGAGCCGCCCCCAAAAGACTAAATTGTCTTGTCGACGCGCATCTCCGGGCTCCTAAAATGCATCGTATTTATCAGGAGAGAGTCGTCATGGAATCGAAGACCGTCCGCGATAGGTATGCCGCTCTGCAAAATGTCCGTCGAAATGCCACCGTATTCGCTCTTCTGTTTTTTTTCGCCCTCGCGGCTTCCATGGGAAGTTTCGCTCAGGCAAGCGAGACCTCATCGACCGGGAAACCACCGTACGACGCGAAACACATGGCGCTCATTGAAAAACTCTTCCGCTTGAACGAGGCGGGGCTCTATGACCAGAGCGTGCGGCTCTTTGCAGATGACGCGACCCTCGCTTTCTGGGCCGAGGGAGTCAACGGACGTCATTGGCAGGAACGACATGCGACGGGGCAGGCGGCCATCCGGCCCTACCTGGAGGGACGTTGTTTCCATAGGAACCAGGACAAGCCCGATGGGCCCATGTACGAGATCGTAGAGGCGGCGCAGATCGACGACACGCTCGTTTTCAGGCTGCGACCCGATCGAAAGAGCCCCGATGGGAGATACTACGATCCCTTTACCGTGCGGGTCTCATTCATCGGCGAGAGCATCCGGTCCATAAGCATCAGCGAGTTCATCTCTTGGATGTGACTCGGGGGAGTCGGGCGAAAGGAGATACAGTGCGCGCTGCCAAATGGCTATCGGTTGCGGTCCTCTCACTTGGAATTTCGCAGGCGCAGTTCGCCCACGGGTATTCTGCGCCGGCAACGGCCTATATCACCCTCGATACTGGCGCGGGTGATTCGGCCTTTCAATCCGTCATTTACGTGCAAAACGTCGCGACCGGGGAGACGGCCTCCTACCCCTTTCCCCCTCATGCCCCGCCCCTCCTCGTCTATATTCCCGAATCGGGCGTCTATGTCTTCTACGCCCGTCTCATCGAAGCCATGGACGATTACTACTTCGGTAGCACCGGGCGCCTGCCCCAAGGGCCCTCTCCCAGAAAGGGGCTGCTCGCGGTGAAAGTCGACACGGGGAAGGAATACAGGATCCTGATCAATGATCGATCGGTGGAGCTCCCGGAAAAGGGAAAGCCTGTTTCGGTATCGTGGTACCAAGAGGAGCGAGCATCCGCGCTTCAGTGACGGTCTGGGCCTTGCCGGCCTCCACGCCCGCCAGGCCTCTCCGATTCACTCCGATTCGTCCCAGAGCCGCCGCCATTCGGCCGCGTAGAGGGCCGCCTTGTCCGCCACCTTCCATTCCCACAATGCGTTCTCGGCATTGTGCCTGACCGCGCCTTCGCTGTAGTTGAAGCTCCCCGTCTCTATCGCGTCGCCGTCGATCACCATGAATTTGTCGTGCATGATCTCATAGCGCCTGTCGAGTCGGATCGGAATGCCCGAGCGGCTCAGGATGGGGATCTGCGAGTACCTGTCCTCCGAGGCCTTGAAGTCGGCGACTATTCGTACCTTGACGCCGCGATGGGCGGCGTCCTCGAAGGCTGCGGCGATCTCACGCGACGTAAACTCGTAGCAGGCGACCAGCAGGGACGATTTCGCAGAGGCGATCGCGTCGAGGACGATCTTCAGCGAGCCGCCGCCGGGCGAAAAGCCGAGTTCGTAATCCTGCGCGGCCAGGGAAGAAGCCGCCAGGAGGAGGACGAGCGTGATGGGATGAGATCGAACACGGTCTCGTCCACCGCGGGGCGAATGGTAGGCAGATAGTCCAGGAGCTTCAGGAATCTTTTCCTTCCGGCGAGCGGGCCGAGGGCGGAAGCCTCCGTCGCGGCACGGCCTTCGCCTTTGGATCGCTGCCGCCCATCGCTGCAAGCTCTACCCGCGCTTCTCGCGCGATAAGGGCGCGCAGCCCCTCGCGGACCACATCGCTGATCCTATCGAGGCCGGACGCCTCGCGCGCATCCGCCACGAGATCGTCCGAAAATATCAATGTAGTTCTCAGGCATATAAATATGATCGAACGATATGCTGATGTCAACAAATCCCGGAAGGGGGCATGCCCCGAGAACTTCTTATCGTCGTCGAGAGCATCTGCTTGTCCTGTCCCGACGGGGTAGGTACAATTCTTCGGGGAGGGACGAGCATCCGACCTCCCTGAGCAAAATAGTCTTGAGAATATTCATAAAATCGAACGATATCACCGAGGCTGACCTGGATAAGGTAGTCTCGATGGCGGAGGAGAAATATTGCCCGGTATGCGCGATGATAAAAGGGAACGTCGACGTCGAAAAGCAGTACTCCATCGAGAAAGAATAGGCGTATCGCGTATGCGCCAAATCATAATCCTCGATCGCCGTGACGGCGACGAGCGCGCATCTCGTCGTCGAGCACCCACGTTAAGCCACCGTCCGTAAAAGCGGATGGTGGTGCCGTGGAATCCGCGCATGCGCGAAGCATCGGTCGAGGGTCCGAGTGAGCTGTCATGATTCCTCCATCCGAGTCTTGATTTCCCCGTTAGATCATTCATTGCAATGAAATAGACGAGCAGCGGCAGCGCTGTCCTGAGGACGTCCTTAACCTCATCGTAGCGCACCTTCGCGAGGGGCGGATACATCATGAGGATGAGGCCGATCGCTATGGGGATGTTCGTCGTCCCCATGGAGAGGAATATCCAAAGAGTCAACCAACGATCGAGGAAGGAAAGTCGCCTTGTCGGTACTTTTGCCACGCGCCGCCCCTATCGGATGATCGAGTTGAAGAGGTATCCGGTCAGCATGATTCCCGCCGCTACGACGCTGAAATAAGCCGCCAGCAGCTTAGGCTTGAGGACCTTGCGTAAAATGATGGCTTCAGGCAACGAGAGGGCGGTCACCGCCATCATGAAGGCGAGGGCCGTTCCCAAAGCCATTCCCTTTTCCATGAGGACCCTCACGATAGGTATGACTCCGGCCGCGTTCGAATAGAGCGGAACGCCTACGAGGACCGCCAGGGGGACCGCGTACCAGACGCCGGGACCGGCGTACTTCGCGAGGAAGCCGGCAGGCGCGTAACCGTGCATGAACCCGCCTATCGCTATGCCGACGAGGACATAGGGCCAAACCTTGCCGACGATCTCGCCCACATAGCCCCAAGCGGATTCGAGCCGATCCTTCCAGGTCAAGGACTCGAGCACAGCCTCTCCGCCGTGGATCGTGTAGACGTATGCTTCGACCCATTTCTCCAGCTTCAGCCTTCCGATGACGAATCCGCTCGCGATGGCCACGGTTATGCCGCTGGCGATATAGACGAGGGCGATCCTCCAGCCGAAGAGTCCCCAAAGCATGATGAGCGCGACCTCGTTCACCATCGGCGAGGAGACGAGGAAGGAGAATGTGACGCCGAGAGGGATGCCCGCTTCGATGAAGCCGATGAAGAGGGGCACGGCCGAGCATGAGCAAAAGGGCGTCACGATGCCGAGGAGGGCGGCCAGGATGTTGCCGAGGAACTCGGGTACCTTCTCCAAAGCGCGCTTCGTCTTTTCGGGAGGGAAGAAGCTCCGGACGATGGCGATCGCGAAGATGACGACGACGAGGAGGAAGAATATCTTCGCGCTGTCGTAGACGAAGAAGTCCAGGGCCGAGCCGAGGGCCGAGGCGCGGGACAGCCCGACGACATCGAATACGGGCCAATCGACGGACTTCTGCCACATGCTAGGCCTTGTCTATCGCGAGGGTGGCGGCTACGCGGGACGTAATGTCCGCGACAAGAGCTTCGGTGATGTCGGTCTTTCCCTTTTCGACGCCGAAGTCGGTCATGAGGCGTTCCTCGTAAGGGAGGCCGAGCTTCGCATATATCTTCGCGCCGCATCCGACGGGGCAGCCGTCCAATACGATATTCCGATCGGCGCCGCGGGCCGACTCGACATAGCCGGAGAGCCCGGCCCCGAGAGCGGCGAGGCAGGTCATGGCGCCCAGTCCGTCCGCTCGAAGCGTTCGGGCGACCCTATCGGCGAGAAGTCCCGTATTCGCGGCTCCCGAGCATGCGGTGATGATGACCGTCTTCTGATTTCCGCACTTGCAATCCGACATTTACTTGCCTCCCTTGAGATACTGCGCGACCTGGTCCTTCGTGAGAACTCGACCTACGCTCTTCACCGTTCCGTCGATCATGAGCGCCGGCGTCATCATGACGCCCATAGCGGCGATGGCCTCGATATCCGAAACCTTATCGATCTCCGCCGCGATGCCGAGCTCAGCGACCGCCTCGCGTACTCGCCGCTCGAGCGCCTTGCATTTTTGACATCCCGTTCCGAGTATTTGGATATTCAAGTGACCTCCTTCAAGGATCTTTATTCACGGCTCGATATGCGATATTGCACAATAGTGCATAATATCCATGAAAAAAAATCAACAGTTGTAGACGCAGGCGCCATTCTCCCTTCTCGCAAGGCGGGCATCGAGGCGCTTACGATCGGCAGTCAGTTCCTCGTTCGGCGGTACCTTGGCGACAGCCTGAAAAATCGCGTCATTTACCGGGTTATGGGCGAGGGCGTACATCATCATCCGACCTTCTCGCCGCTCGTCGAGCAGGCCTGCGTCGACCAAGGCGCCAAGGCTTTTGGAAATCGTATATTGGGGCTTCTCGAGGACATCGATGATCTCGCAGGCGCAGAGATCGGTCTTCGCCTCGACGAGGAGGCGGAGCGCTCGAAATCGGGTCGGTTCGCCGACCGCCTTGAACGCTTCTATGGTGTTCCTCACGTATGCAATTATGCACCTTTGGGCATAATAAGTCAAGTCCATATTCAGGGTCTTAAGGGTCTTAAGCGGGTTCATCTCCGGCAGCGGACCTAACGCTTGCCCGCTCGGGCGAAAATCCATATTTTTCCGCTATGCGTAAGGTATATATCGTCCTCGCGCTCGCCCTCTTCGTCTTTGGCCTCGACGCCTCAGCCCAGACCCGGGAGCATGGTCAGGATTGGCCGCGCTTCGGTTGGGACGTCGCAGGCTCGAGCGCTCCGACCGTCGATATGGGTGTCGGCGAGGACAATGTCGGCTCTCTCGTGCGGCAGCAGGTCGAGCTGGACGGCACCGTGGACTCCTCGCCCATCTATCTCCTCGGCGTGACGATCATGGGCGCCGTCCACGACGCCTTCTTCGTCACGACGAGCTACGGGAAGACCATCGCGATCGACGCGCGGGACGGAGCCGTCCTCTGGGAGTACACGCCGCCCGGCTACGAGGATCTCGCCGGCACCTATCGCATCACGAACGCGACGCCGGTCGCCGATCCCGACCGGCAGTTCCTATACGCCGCGGCGCCCGATGGCAAGATCCGCAAGCTCGCGATAGCCGACGGCGCTCTGGTCTGGAGCACGGCGATCACGCGGCTTCCCCGGCGCGAGAAAATCGCGTCGGCTCTGAACTTCTTCAACGGCCGCGTGATCGCGGCGACCGACGGCTACATCGGCGATACGCCACCCTACCAGGGACACATGGCTGTCCTCGACGCGAGCACAGGCGCCCTTCTCCACGTGTGGAACTCACTCGACAGCGACAGGCACGAACTCCTGGACCCGGCCTCCTACTCGGAGAGCGATTCCGGAATCTGGGGGCGGGCGGGCGTGGTCGTCGATCCGTCCAGCGGCGACCTCTTCATCGCCACCGGGAACGGCCTCTGGGACGGAAAGACGAATTGGGGCGACGCGGTCATCGAGCTCGACCCCGAGGCGACGAGGATCCTAGGCAACTACACTCCGATCGAGACCGCGCAGCTCGACGAGGAGGACCAGGACCTCGGGTCCACTTCGCCCGCCCTCCTCGGCGGCGGTCTCATCGTCCAGGGGGGAAAGGACGGCTGGGTCCGCCTCCTCGATTGGAGCAGACTGCGGGGCACGGCTCCCAACCGCGGGGGCGAGATCGACCGGGTCCCTTCCCCTTCCGGCGACCGCATCTTCGCCGCGCTGGCGGTCCTGCACGCCGACTCCCGGACTTGGGTATTCGCCGCCGACAGAGGCGCCACCTCCGCGTGGACGGTCGACGGCGCGCGGCTGAAGCTCCAGTGGCATAGCGCCTACGGCGGCACGAGCCCGGTGATCGTCGACGGCCTGGCCTTCGTCTACGACCTCAGAGGCGGGCTCCGCGTGTATAAGGCTACGAGCGGCCGCCTTGTCTCGACCCTTCCCTGCGGCGGCGGGCACTGGAACAGTCCGATCGTCGCCGACGGTCGCATCGCCCTGCCCGAGGGAGACGCCAACCGCCATCAGACGAGGGGTATCCTCGACATCTGGCGGATGCCTTAGCCGCGACCGGCCGGACCTTGCCCGGTCGAATCATTCCGAATCTTTTCCCGGAGATGCACGAAAACCCTTCTCGGATCGTCGTTAAGGCGAAAGGACATGAGGGTGGAAGACGGAACCTACGCGGCGACGACCGCGATCGAGGAAGCGTATCGGCGACGGCGCGGCGGCTTTCTCGCCTGGGCGAGACGCCATGCTCCCGACGAGGCGAGCGCGGAAGACGCGCTCCAGGACGCCTTCGGCAGGGCTCTGCTGAACGCGGACGCGCTTTCGATGGTCGAGGACGTCGCGGGTTGGATCTTTTCGGCGATGCGCAATCGCCTCATCGATCTGTGGCGCGGCGAAGGCACGCGCAGGCGCAAGGGCCTTGTCGAGCTCCCCGACGAGATGCTCGAGGAGATAGCGTCGGCGGCCGGCGTGGATCCGCAGGACGCTCTTCAGCGGAGCGAGCTCGAGGAGGCCCTCGAGACGGCCATCGAGGCGCTGCCGAAGGAGCAACGCGAGGTTATCCGCGCCCAGGCCCTGGGCGGGACCGCCTTCCGCGAGCTCGCCGAGAGGACGGGGGTCTCGATAGACACCCTCATGTCGAGGAAGCGCCGAGCTCTGCGCAAGCTCGCGGCGGCGCTCGAATACTGGATGGAGGACTAACGGGTCCTCGGCACTGGAGGTGCGAAATGAGCGATATGAGAATGGGTCATGGACATGGACATCGGAAGCCGTGGTCGGAGTGGTCGAGCGGGGCGAAGGCCCTCCTGATCGCCGGGGTAGTCGTCGGCGTGCCCGGCCTCATCGCGCTCTTCGGGGCGATCACGATGTGGCTGTGGAACGCCCTTATGCCGGCGATCTTCAAGCTTCCCGAGATCGGGTTCTGGCAGGCGGTCGGCATCATCGTCCTCACGCAGATCCTCTTCAAGGGCGGGCCCGCGCACCGCGCGGCGCGCAGCCACTGGAAGAAGCGCCAGGTGTGGCAGCACATGCGCGAGGATGAGGCAGAGAAGGCCTAGCATGCCGCACCGCTTCGATCCCGAGCGATTGGGTCATCTCGACAACCCCCTCCGGCGGCTATTGATGCCCCCGAAGAGGACCCTGCGGCGCCTCGGCGTCGCAGAAGGGGACGTCGTCATCGATGTCGGCGCGGGCTCGGGCTACTTTTCCCTGCCCGCGTCCGAGTTGGTCGGCAGCAAAGGAGAGGTCTTCGCGGTCGATATCGAGCCCGCGGCGGTCGCCCTCATCGAGCGCAAGGGCCTCGAGCGGGGGCGGAAGAACCTCCGGGCGATCCTGTCCACCGAAGCCTCCCTGGGCCTTCCCGACGGCGCAGCGACCCTGGCCCTCATGTCCGCTGTCCTCCACGAGGTGGGGGACAAGGCGGGCATGCTCCGGTCCCTGTACAGGGCGCTCAAGGCCGGAGGGAGGATCGCGGTCGTGGAGTTCGGGAGCGCGGCGATCTTCGGCCCTCCGCGCTCCGAGCGGATAGGCGAAGTGGAGATGCGCGCCCTTCTCGAAGGCGCCGGTTTCGCCGGCGTCGCGATCAGGAGACTGAATTCGGCGCTCTACGCCGCGACGGCCGTCAAGTAAATTCGGCGCCGAGACTGTACTGGAAAGGGCCGGGAGGCCATCCAGGCGGGCCCGGTCGACACCCCTCATGCAGGACCCCGGCCCGCCGTTGTTCGTCGCCACGGCGAAGACGTAGGCGCCGTCCGGGAAGCTCGACCTCGCGAGGAATTCCGCGACGAGAGAGGGCGCCTTGTGCAGATAGACCGGAAAGACGAGACCGACGACGTCGTCCTCTCCGCTCGCGGCCGCGGAAACCATCGATTCCGGCTCTCCCGCGCCGACTCCTTCGGCGACGCGCCTTGCGGCATACAGCGAATTGCCCGTGGAGGAAAATAGAAGACCTTCGTGCTCATCCTCGCCTCCTGTCGCGAGGAAGCTAATCCCTGAAGCTTGGTTCAGGGTCAAGAGGAATCGATCTGACGGCCTTTATCGTATCGCATTCGCCCAGATCGGGATTCGCGGCCAAATCCGCGAGAGCGCGGGGAGGAGGCCCTCCTTTTCATAGTAGATGAGGGTTCCCATGCCGATTCCGAAGCGCGAGGCCGCTTCTTTACGGGTCAGCGGAACGCATATTGTACCTTGTGCCTTCATCAACCCTCCGCGGAATTATTACAAGCACGAATAGGTAATTCTAGCATACGATCAGGCCGCTTGCGGATATCTCCCGTTTCCATTACCTTGGCCCGAAAGAATTGAAGGACAGCAATAGCATGGAGACCGTTCTTCGACTTCAGATTTACTGCTTCTGCCTGATCGTCATCGCCATCTTATGGTTCTCGGGCGATAGGAGGAAGACTTCCAGGCTCGAGGTCGACACGCGGCTGTACCATGCGCTCATGCTGTCGATCGGGTCCATGCTGCTTATCGACACGATCCTCTGGCTCCTCATCGGGACTCCGGGCTCCATGGTCCGTGCCGGCATACTGGTATTTTCCGCCTTGTATTACATCGTCCATACGCTTCCGATAGGCTTCTTCATCCTCTATGCCGACTACCTGATATTCAGGAATACGGCGCATTTCCGGCGCCTGGCCGCTCCTTTGTTGACCATAGAGGGCATTCTCGCGATCATATCGATCGCATCCGTTTTTACCGGCTCTTTCTTTACGGTAGATCCCGAGAATCACTACGTACGCGGGCCTCTATTGCCAGTCCTCATAATAACGCAATACGTATTGGTCGTGTCGGCGCTCGGGCTGATAGTGCTCAACCGCAAAAGACTCAAGCGCAGGGTGTTCATCGCACTGCTCACGAATCCGATCCCCACCCTCGTGGCGGGAATGATCCAAGTGCGTTTCTATGGCTTGGTCCTGATATGGCCGGTCGCGACCCTCTACCTCATCGTGTCGTTCTCCAATATCGAGAATCGCCGTTCCAAGACCGATTACCTGACCGGAACGGCGAACAGGAGGAGCCTCGACGAGGAGCTCGAGCGCAGGATCGAATTCAGCAAATCGGGAAGGACCCTCTGCGGACTCTTGCTCGATATCGACGACTTCAAGGTCATAAACGATCGCTTCGGCCATGAAGCGGGAGACCGCGCGCTCGAGGACGTCGCCAATATCCTTCTCGCCTCGGTCAGGGTAAACGATCATGTCGCCCGCATGGGTGGAGACGAGTTCGTCGTCCTCTTCGATCTCATGGAACCGAGCGCGATGGAGGACCTCGTCCATCGCATCGAGACCGCGATCGAGAACCTCAATGCGTCGAAGCAAAGGCCGTATCGCATCTCTTCGAGCATCGGGCGATCGATATACAGACAGGAAGACGGCGGAAGCGCCTCCGATTTCCTATCCATTCTGGACGCGGACATGTACGCCAGGAAGAAGAACAGGTAGTCGGCCGGGAGCGTATGCCGTCCGCCCGCTAGGCCCCGGCCTTCCCGAGGACGACTGTATCCTTGCCGAGCCCCTTGGCCGCGTACAGCGCCCGGTCGGCGATTCGGAGGAGTTTGTCCAATGAATCGTCGGACGTGGGTACGATGACGCCCACCCCTATGCTCACCGTGATCCAGGGCTTCGCTCCCGATCGCTCATGGGCTATGCCCAGTCCCCGGACGGCCTCGACTAGGCCCTGGGCGACGAGGAGGGCGCCGTCGGAATCGGTATTCGGCAGCGCGACGACGAACTCCTCGCCTCCGTAGCGGGCGGCTATGTCGGTCGGCCTTCGCGCAGCCTCGCCGAGGACCGCGGCGACCCGACGGAGGACTTCGTCCCCCGCCTGGTGGCCATAGGCGTCGTTGTACGACTTGAAAAAGTCGATGTCCGCCATGAGTAGGGCGAGCGGCTCCCGCGCCCGCGCGCCGAGCCTGATTTGCGTCGTCAGAGCATCGTCCAGACTGCGGCGGTTGGCGATCCCGGTGAGGGGGTCGGTCGTGGCTAGGCGCCGAAGCTCGACATTGGCCTTCGCCAGCGCGATCTCCGAGCGCTTCACCTCGATGATGCCCCAGAGTCGGTTCATGAAGAGCAGCAGCTGGCGCATATCCGCGTCGTCGTAGGGGAGATCCTTGTTCGCGACGCCGCAGACGGCGATCACTCTGCTCCCCTTCATGACCGGTATGGTCATGATGCGGGTTATCGTGATATGCCCCGGGGGGAGACCCCTCTCGCTCCGCTCCGCGGGATAGTCGTTGTGGATCACCGGCTTGCGGTATTTCAGGCTGTCCGCCCAGATGCCCGCGGTGGCCAGCGAGAAATCCATCGGCTCCGAGGCGCCGCACGATTCCTCCGAGCCCTCCGACCAAACATAGGAGATGAAGCCATCCTCCGCGTCGTTCACGTAATGCAGGTAGCCCAGGCCGCTCCGCGTCAGACTGACGCAACCCTCGAGGGCGATCCTGTTCAGCTCGTCCTCCGGCCTTTCCGCGCTCTCGCTCAGCCTGAGGAGGGCATCGAGGCGCGCCTCGCTAAGAGCGAGCGAGGTCTCGGCCCGCTCGCGACGCTCGACCTCGCGGCGCAGGACTTCGTCCGCGGCGACAGCCCGGAAGCCCAGTCTCTCGACGATCCGCGCCAGACGCGCGATCCGGGCTGGATCGCCGTCTACCACGAGGACGCTTCGCGACGCGGTCGAATCCATCTGTCCTCCGATGATAGCGGTCATTATGAACCAAACTGAGGATCGAATCCACTTCCGCCTCGAAGGAAGTCCGCGCGGTATCTATGGCGCCGTCCCCTCGTCGAGGAGGCCCAGGTCGCGCGCCCGTATGGCCGCCTGCGTCCTGTCGCGGGCGTCGATCTTCGTCAAGATAGCGCTGACGTGGTTCTTCACGGTGCCTTCCGCCAGGAAGAGCCGGGACGCGATCTCCTTGTTGCTGAGGCCCCGCGCGACGAGGGCGAGGACCGCGCTCTCTCGGGACGAAAGGGGCTCCGCCGGCCGTCTCCCGGCGGCGTCGACTCTGCCCGCGAGCCGCGCAAAGGCGTCTATGACCTTGAGGGCCACGTCCGGCTGGAGCGCGGCACCGCCCGCGGCCACGTCGCGCACCGCGGCCGCGAGCTCGGCCCCCGAGATGTCCTTGAGCAGGTAGCCTCGCGCGCCGGAGCGTATGGCCTCGAACACGAGCCGGTCCTCGTCGAAGGTCGTCAGGATCAGGATCCTGGCCTCGGGGTCGAGTGCCCTGATCCGCCTCGTCGCCTCGACGCCGTCCATGCCCGGCATCCTGATGTCCATGAGCACGACGTCGGGAGAGGCGGAGACGAAGGCCGCGATTCCGCCCGCGCCGTCGGCCGCTTCCCCGACGATCTCGATCCCCTCCTCGAGCTCGAGGAGGGTCTTCAGGCCCTCCCTGACGAGTTGCTGGTCGTCGACGATAAGGACGCGGACTCGCCCCCTAGCTCCCGCCTCCAATTTCGCCCTCCTTCATCGAAGGATCGGGAAGGCGCAGCCTGAGCAGGGCTCCGCCCCCCTCGGCGGGCCGGAGCTCGACGCTTCCGCCGAAGGCGGCGGCCCGCGCCCTGAGGTTGCCGAGGCCGAATCCGCTTGCGGCTCCGGGGATCGGGGGAGCGTCCGCGGCGGGGGGACCGCGACCGTCGTCCCGGCACTCGAGCTCGTAAGCCTCGCCGTCGAAGCCGAGGCGGAGCTCGACGCGGGAGGCCCCAGAGTGCTTCTGCGCATTGGTGAGGGCTTCCTGCGCGCTGCGCGTCAGGACGAGCTTGCGCTCGGTGTCGGGCTCGGGCAGGCCTTCCTGGACATGGAGACTCACCTTCGCTTCGGCCGATTGCCCGAAGACGTCGACCATGGCGCCGAGTATGCCCGCCAGAGGAAGCCTGCCGGACCCATCCTCCCGCAGGGCGCTCACCGCGGTCCGCAGCTCCGCCAGGCCCTCGCGCACCTGATCGCGCGAGGTCTCCACCAGGCGGACCGCGCGGTCGGGCTCGGTCGGGATGAGCCGCGCCGCTCCTTCGAGGAGCATGGCGGAGGCGGTGAGCCTGTGCCCTACGGCGTCGTGCATCTCGCGCGCGAGGCGCTGGCGCTCCTCGAGGACGGCGAGCTCGCGGAGCCGGCCGTGGGCTTCGTTGAGCTCGTCGAGGAGCCTCTGGCTCTCGGCCCTCGAATCCTGGGCGCGGCGGAGGGTCAGGGACAAGGCGCTTACCGCGAAAACCCCGAGGCCGAAGGGCAGGACGTCCGCAGCCCACTCGCCTCCCCGTCCCCTCGCCAGGAGACAGCAGTACAGCGTGAGCGAGGCGAGGCCGTCCAAGCTCAGGGACGCCGCGAGGGACAGTTTCCTCGCGACTACCGCGCAGAGGACGAAGAAGAGGACTCCTCCGAGCAGGGGCGAGGAGCCGGTCGCCATGACGCCGACGGCGAGGGCGGTCTGGGCCGACGATAGGACGGCGAACCACGCTTTGCCCGAACGCCTGAATCTGCGGAACATGAGGAAGAGCAGGCACAGGAATCCTGCCATAAAGCTCAGGGTCAGGATCAGCGAGGGGCCGGGCGCCACGGTCAAGCCTTCCGCGATCGCGATGCCGACGACGGTGCCATAGCCGCCGAAATGCATGATTGCGGGACTCGACTCGCGCTTTTCCGTCTCGACGGAGCCTTCGGTCATGGTTTTCAGTATACCCTCCCCGCCTTGCAGGTGGATCAGAAAAAGAGGCTGAGCTCGAGATCGAGCCTCCAGAGGAGGGGGGACAGCCCCTCCTCGGTATCCGGGCCGCCCCATGCGTCGACGATGGCTCCGGAGATCGCCCATGCGTCCCTCGTAAAGGTGAGTACGGCGCCGGTCATGCAGGAAAGGTCCTGGAGGTTCGCGACGACCCAGAGCTGCGCGGCCAGGTCGTCCTCGATGTCGCCCGCGACGCGCGCGAAGCCGTAGTGCCGCGCCGCCTCGAAGCTGCCGTACTGGTCGAGGACGTCGGCGACGCCGAGGCCCCCTGCGACGCTCCGCCCCGCAGCGGCGAGGCTGTTACCGGAATATTGCATCAGCCGATCGTAGTCCGAGCCGACGAAGCCGAGGCCGTTGTAGTAATACTCCGCCATCACGGAGAGATCTTTGGAGCCGCCTTCCGCCCAGGTGAAGCCGAGGAGGGCGCGGGGGGCCCAGGCGACGCTCTGCGTCGCGCTCGTCAACTGCGTCGCGTCGACGACCTGCAGCCTTTCCGTCGAATCCGCGGCGCTGGCTTCGGCGCGAATCGTTAGGCTGTCCCCGAGGTTGACGTCGAGCCCCGCTCCAGTCTGGAAATGCATGTTCGGATCCGCGCCGCCGATCGACTCCGCGGAAGTCAGGGCCAGGAGCCGGAGATCCGCCTCGCCGACCCGAAGACCCAGGCGCAGCAGGTCGTCGTACTCGCCCTGCTGCTGGCTTATATATTGAAGGATTTGATCGGCTTCCTGGCTCCAGGCGAGCCGCGGCGAGAGGAAATTCGCCACCGTCAGGTTCCCTGCCAGCCAGGTGACGTCGGCTCCGACCCAGCCCTCCTCCCATTTGCCCACTGCCGCCGCGGTGGAGGAAGGCACGTCGCCGACGGCGGGGCGCGAGAGCATGTTGAGCGGCGTCTTGAAGAAGCCCGAGGAGGGATGGATGATCTTCTTCCCGAGATCGAGGATCAGCGCGCCGGGCAGGGCCTCCCACTCGAGGCCGAACTCGAGGAGGCGGGCGTTCAAATCGAGCTTCGTCGCGGGCACCGCGAGGGGAGATTCGGAGGGGAGGCTGTCGGCGTCGAGCCAAGCGGTGCCGGACAGCGTGAGTCCTTCGCCGAGGGCCTGTTTGTGGGAGATGGCCGATTGGGCCACGATCCTGGTCGCCTCGACCTGCATGCTCGGGCCACCGCCCTCCTGCGCGAGGCTCGCGGTCGGGAACAGGTCCAGGTCGGCCTCGACCTCGAGCCCCTTGGCCGGCCGCGCCGAGGCCAGCATGAAGGCCGCCAGGATGGACGCGAGGAGGATCCGGCTCATCGTGGAAGTTCCGGAGTCCAGGCCTCGAGGTAGTCCCTGCGGAAGGCCGTCTCGGGCACGGATTTTCGCCCGATGAGGAGGTAGGTCATCGTCGTGTGCTTCTGCGGGTCGTCCCCGTCGCTGATATCGAGGGCGAAGGGAACATCCTTGCCCTCGACTGTCCTGTAGTCCTCGTATGCCGCCTTCTTGAGCAGCTTCCCGTCCGTGGCGGAGAATTCTGCGTAGAGCGGCCTCAGGCTGGCCTTCTCGACCCAGAGATCGACCTTCGCGTAGGTCGAGTCCTTCCTGTCCGCCTTCGCGTCCAGCTTGAAGAGATAGCAGGCCGCGCCCTCCCTGACCGCCTCGGAGAAGGCGGTCACGTCGTAGTCCTTCGCGAAGCCCGTGCGCGCGACGTCTCCGTTGGAGGTCTCGCCGAGGAGGACTTGGAGGGGGGAGAGGCGTATCGGGTTCCTCGTCCTCGGGAAGAGGTAGTACACGACGCGGCCGTCCATGAGCATTTTGCGCCCCTTGACCGAGGCCGGCTCCGAGAAGTAGACGAGGACATCGTTGCCGGTATCCGTGATCTTCACGCATCCCCGCAGCACGTTGTAGTCCTTCTGCTTCCCCGACTCGAAGGACGTTATACGCAAGTCGAAACTCATGTCGGGTATCGTCCGGCGCTCGTCGATCTGCGCCAGGAGCTCGGCGGGGGATTGGGCGCCCAGAGTCCCGAGGGCCAGGCACGCGATAAGGCAGGCGAAAAGCATCTTCACGGCGTACTCCTATTTGGATCTGAGAAGCTCGGCGATGACGCGCCGGGAGGAGAGGGAGGCAGGGACGAGGGCTCCGACCGTCGCTGCCAGGAGGACCCACAGCGCGTTCCGGACGAAGGTCGAGAGCTCGGGCCGGAAAAAGATGGTGATCGCGGAGCTCGTCCCGGGCTGGGGCGGCACGGTCATCCCGCCCGCGGCGTTGATCGCCGCAGTGCCTCCCCAGCCTAGGGCCGCGCCCGCAAGGACTCCGACGAGGCCGAGGGCAAGGCCTTCGGCGAGGAACATGACCGCGATGTGGGAGCGCCTCGAGCCGAAGGTCCGTAGGGTGCCGATCTCGCGAAGGCGCTCGAGGATCGCGAGCGAGAGGGTCCCCGATATGGAGAAGAGCGCGACGACGAGGACGATGAGCCTGGCCACCGCGAAGATCATCCGATAGACCGAATCGGCCTGGCGGTAGTAGGGCGAGAGCTCCTCCCAGGTCCTGAAGGTAAGGCCCGCCGCGGCCTCCAAGGCGCCGGCTCCGCCGCTGCCGGCCGCGGCGAGCCTAGCCGCGACGCGCTCCGTGTCGCCGGTCGATTTCAGGAAGACGGTGAGCCGGGGCACATCCTCGGTCCCGAGCAGCGTCGACGCGTCGCCCAGGTCCATCGACACCGAGACGTTGTCGAGCGCCGCGATGATCGTCGAGGTCGTCCCCGCTATCGCGTAGCTCAGCGTGTCCACGCCGCCGCCCTCTCCCACGGCGAAAAGCGATACCCGGTCGCCCGGAGCGAGGCCGAGCTTCCTGGCCAGGCCTCGCCCGACGAGTATCCTGCCCTTCTCGCCCGGCTCGAGGTCCCGTCCCGCGGCGATCTCGCGCTCCTCGAGGTCGGCCTTGGCCTGGGCTATCGGCAGGGCGTTTACCTGGGCGGTGCTCGTCCTGCCCTTCGCGGATATGACGGCGATGAAGGACAGGGTCGGCACCACGTCCGCCACTTCGGGAAGGGCTCGCAGCTCGGCCTCGAGTCTCTTCGCGTCGGGAAGCATGAAGGGGATGGGATCGTCGTCGCCCTCGTCGAAGTAGCTCGGCGAGAGGACCGCCTGGATGTGGCCGGTCCCGCTGTGGATGACGACCTCCCTGAGGCCGCGCAGCGAGTAGGTGATGTAGCCGTCGAGGAAGGTGAGCCCCACGAGGCCGACCGCGATCGCGAGAAGGGTCGAGACGGTCCGGCGGCGGTTGCGGAGCAGGTTCCGCGCGGCCATCACTATGGTCAGGGCTAGATGTTTCATGGCGCCTTTCCTATATCTGTCTGAGGCATTCCGCCGGCGTCATGCCGACGGCCCGGCCGGCCGGGAAGAGCGAGGCGAGGGCGGCCGTGGCCGCGACGGGGAGCATGTTGAGCCAGACCGCGCGCAGGTCGGGCGCGAGCTTGATCATGTGCGTGACGAGTCCGACTCCCTCTTTGAAGGGGAGGCCTCCGGCCGTATTGATTATCTGGGAGAGGCCGAAGCCCAGGCCTATGCCCAGGGCCGAGCCGACGAGCCCGAGGAAGGAGCCCTCCAGCACGACGAGCGCGAGGATGCCCCGCCTCGGCGTGCCGAGGGCGCGGAGCGTACCCCACTCGCGCATGCGCTCGAAAACGATCCGGTTCATCGTATTGCCGAGGATGAAAAGGGTGACAAGGAGGATGATCGAGCGGATGACCGCCAGGAAGCCGTTGAACATGGTGTTCACCTGGAGATAGAACGGCGCGAGCCGGGGCCATGCGCGTCGCGGCATGCCGGCCGGGAGGCTCGCCGCGAGAGCGTCCGCGAGACCCGCGTCCTTCGCGAGCACGTGGAAGACGGGGGGCTCGGCGATGCCCGTGAAATCCATCGCCGTCCGGTAGTCCGTGAAGGCGAAGAGCTTGTCCCTGCCGGGGTCGCGGTAGATCGCGGCGACCGTGAAGTCGCGGCCGTTCAGGGCGCCATCGGGCAGGAGGCCCATCAGGGTGACGATGTCGCCAGCCCGCGCGCCGAGTATGCGCGCCGCGGTCTCGCCGAGGACGATCCGATCCCTGTCCGAGGGGCCCGGGGCCGCGCCCGCGACCAGCGCGCCGAGATTGAAGCGGTCCTTGGGCGCGTCGGCTGCCTTCGATCCCGGATCGGCGGGCGGCGCGAAGTACATGCGATCCGCCGGGTAGGCCTTGACCAGGAGGGTCGCCGACTTATCCCCGAAGCCCGCGATCGAGGTGAAGCCGGTCGAGGGGAAGACCGCCTCGACGCCCGACTCCCTCCGGACCTCGTCCATCCTGAGCCCGGCGTCCTTCATGAGGTAGGCGTAGGGATCGAATTCCCCGTCCTCCCAGTAGCCCTCGCCTCCCGCGACCTGGACGTGGCCGATGCCGGCGAGGATCGTCCTGTCGCGGAGGTTGGACATCACGCGCGCGATGTAGCCCTGGAAGACCACGAGGCCCGCGAGACCTATCACCAGGGCCGAGAGCGCGATCAGGGTCCGCCGCTTCTGGCGGAAGACGTTCCGCCAGGCCATCGCCGCGAGTCTCATGCCGCTTCCCCGTCGGACTCTATCCGGCCGTCCAGCATCCGGACGATCCGCTTGGCGTGGCGCGCGACGGCGGGATCGTGGCTGGAGAAGATCAAAGTCGATCCGAGAGTCTCGTTCAGCTCGACCATGAGGGCCATGATCGAGCTGCCGGTCGCATGGTCGAGGGCGGCCGTCGGCTCGTCCGCGATCAGGAGCCTCGGCTTCGCGACGAGGGCCCTCGCGATGGCGACGCGCTGGCGCTGGCCGCCGGAGAGATTCTCGGGGCTTCTCTTCCTGAAGCCGGCGAGCCCGACCTGCTCGAGGATGGCCAGTACCCGGTCCTTCCGCTCCCTCGCCGGCAGGGTCTGGAGGAGGAGGGGGTACTCTACGTTCTCGAAAACCGAGAGCACGGGAATCAGGTTGAAGCTCTGGAAGACGAAGCCCATCGTCCTGTTCCGGAAGCGCGACAGCTTCGCGTCGTCCAGCCTGCCGGTATCCTCTCCGTCGACGACGACGCTGCCGCCTGAGGCCTTGTCGATGCAGCCTATGATGTTGAGCAGGGTCGACTTGCCGCTTCCCGACGGCCCCATGAGGCAGATGCGCTCGCCAGCCTCCACTTCGAGACTGACGCCGACGAGGGCCGGGGCCTGGGTCTTCTCCAATTGATAGTGCTTCTCTACGTCCCTTACGCTGATCAATGCCATCGTTTCCTCCGTGGGATGGCTGTAATATCGCGCCTAGGGACGATGGACGGAGAGTGCCGAAAGTAATGCCGTGGTCATGGTGCCGGGGAATGCAGGCGCGCCTCGTCCCTCAAGACGGGCCTTCGACCGCCTCGCGCGGCGAGCCGGCGGCGATCCAGAGCAGCGAGGAGGCAGACGGGGAGCTCGTGCGCGGGCATGCGGAAAGGCCGACCTCCCTGCGCCTGCGATACTTCAGTCCTCGGAGCGGACGAGCAATGCCGCCGCTACGGGCGACGGCTCATGGTCCCGGCGGCGTACTCGAGTATCTTCCGGGAGGGATCGAAGGGCGACACCGAGTCGAGGCCCAGCGAGCGGATCGCCGTCTCGATCAGCCGGGCCTCGCTCGCGCCCTCGGCCCCGCCCGTCTCCGCGAGGAAATGCCTGCCCGCGGCGATCATGGCGGCGAGGGGAACGAGGCCGACGATCTCGCTTCCCGTGACGAGGAGCCCGAGCTTATCCGCCTCTTCCCTCGCCGTCTCGAACACGAGGTGGAGGGGGGTGATCCTGTAGTCGAGGAGATTGACCGAGACCTGGGCGCAGCGGTACGCGTCGATGTACCAGCCTATGGCGCGCACCTGCCTGAGTCGGCCCGGCGTCCTGATAGCCTCGCCGCCCGAGTCCCTGAGGGCTTCGCCGGCGCCGTCCCTGGCCGGCCTCCCCGATTCGCGGATGCTGCGCGCGATCTCCTCGGCCGGGCGCCGGTCGCCCGTGTTCAGGTTGACGTTATACGCTATCAGGACCTCGCGCGCTCCGACGGCGGTGGCGCCCCAGCGCGGCACGAAGGCGGCGGGACCGAAGTCGGGCGCCCACTCGGGCCTGGCGAGCTTTGCCGGCAGGCCCTCGTACTCTCCCGAGCGGATGCGCGCCAGGCTCCTGCGCTCGGGCTTCGCGGCCGCCTCGCCGTAGAGGTAGACCGGTACGCCCAGCTCGCGGGCGATGTCCCGACCGAGGCCTCGGGACAGCTCGACGCAGGCCCCCATGCCGATCTCCGATACGGGCACGAAGGGGCAGACGTCGAGGGCGCCCATCCTCGGATGGGCGCCGGAATGCCTGGACATGTCGATGAGGCGGAACGCGGTCTCGGCCGCGGCGATGGCGGCTTTTGCCGCGGCCTCGGGGCTGCCGACGAAGGTATATACGGTTCGATTCGCGTCCGGGCCAGGATCGACGTCCAGGAGGGATAGGCCCGCGATGTCCGATATCGAGCGTGCTATCGCGTCGACTATCCCTCTATCTCTGCCTTCGGAGAAATTCGGAACGCATTCGACGATCGCCGAAGCCATGCCGTCTCCCCGTCACTCGGGCTTCTTGCGCTTCTTCGCCGCCGGGGCTGCCGGAGCGCCGGGACGCGTCGCCTTGCCGTAAGCGGGCTTGCCGTAGGGCCCCTTGGCGAAGGGAGGTCGCGCGGGACGGCGGGGGGCGACGCGCCCGGCGGCTCCGCGCTCGCCCTCGCCGCCCTTCGGCGTCGCGAGGCGCACGGGAGGAAGTCCGCCCGAGCGTCTCGATTCCGATATCACCTTCTCCGCCGCCTCGAAGGGCACGGTGAGGAAGGAAAAATTCTCGTAGATCTCGATGCCGCCTATGAGCCTGTCGGGAAGGCCAGAGATCCGCTTGACCAAGGCGGCCAGGCCCCTGGGAGTCGCCCTGTCGCGCTTGCCCACGCCGACGAAGAGCCGCGCGGTGGCCGCGGCGTCCACCGAGCCTTCCTCGATCTGCTTGTAGCGGGCGGGGTCGATCTCGCTCCCGAAGGCCTCGAACAGGGCGGCCGCGAGGGCCTCGCCCGGCTCCACCGCGGAAAGGATATCGTCGGCCAGCTCTCGCCAGAGCTTCGCGCTGGCGCGCGAGCCAGAGGCCGCCGCGGCGACCTTCTTCCCTGCGCCTTTCCCGGACTCCGAGGGAAGGGCGGCCGCGCTCGACTCGTCGGCGAAGAGGGCGGCGGCGGCCGCGTCCTCGGCCAGGGCCTCAGCCCTCGCGAGGATCTTGCCGCGGAGCCTGTCGCGCTTGACCGCCAGGACCTCGTCCACTCCGGGGACCTTGGCCTTCTTGAATCCGGCCCCCGCCGCCCTCTTGAAGCGGAAAAGCTTGCGATACTCATCGGGGGTGACGAGGGTGATGGCCGTGCCGGCGTTGCCGGCCCTTCCCGTGCGGCCCACTCTGTGCACGTAGGCTTCCGGGTCGTGGGGCAGGGACCAGTTGACGACGTGGGAGAGCCTGTCGATGTCTATGCCGCGCGCCGCTACGTCGGTGGCGACGAGGACGCGCACGCGGCGATCGCGGAATTTGGCCAGGATCCGCTCGCGGCGGTCTTGCGGTATCTCGCCGTGGAGGGCCTCGGCCTCGTAGCCCCTCTCCTCGAGAGCCTTCGCTACCTTCTCCGCCTCGACCCTCGTGCTCGTGAAGACGATGCCGAAGAAATCCTCCTCGACGTCCATCACGCGACAGAGGGCCTCCAGGCGGTCTCCCTCGCGGACCTCGAGCCAAACCTGCTCGGCGAGCTCGGTCGCCACCGCCTCCGAGAAGTCCTCGACGGTCTCGTAGGCGCCCAGGCGCCGCTTGGCGACGTGGACTATTCCCGCGGGCATCGTAGCCGAGAAAAGGACCACGCGGCGCTTCTCGCCGCATTTTTCCATTATGGCTTCTATGTCTTCGATGAAGCCCATGTCGAGCATCTCGTCGGCCTCGTCGAGGACGAGGAACTCGATGCGCGAGACGTCGAGGGTGCCGCGGCCCAGGTGGTCTAGGATGCGTCCGGGCGTGCCTACGACCACGTCCACGCCGGCCCCGAGGCGCCGCAGCTGCTCGCCCATCGAGGCGCCGCCGTAGACCGCGGCCATGCGGGGGTAGGCGCCGATCCTGAGCGACACGAGCTCGGCGGTGACCTGGAGGGCGAGCTCGCGGGTGGGAACGAGGACGAGGGCTCGGACGTGGTCCGCGGGCTCGGCGAGCAGCTGGGCGAAGGGGATTCCGAAGGCGGCCGTCTTTCCCGTGCCCGTCCGGGCCCGCGCGATGAGGTCGGGGCCGGGGGAGAGGAGGCGGGGAATGGTGAGGGCCTGTATGGGAGTGGGCTCCTCGAAGCCCTTGCGGGAGAGGGCGGAGAGCGTAGAGGGACCGAGTCCGAAGGACTCGAAGGATGGGCTGTCCATGAGGTTCCTGTGGATCGCGAGATGGCCCAGTCTAGTACGAAACGAAGGTATGTACTAGGATCCATGCCCATGAAGAGCTTCGCGAGCGACAACAATTCCGGCGCATGCGCCGAGGTCATGGATGCCCTGGCGTCGGCCAATTCGGGCCACGCCCTCGGCTATGGCGACGATCCCTGGACCGAGAAGGCCCTCGACTCCTTCAAGCGCGAGTTCGGCCCGGCTTCCGAGACATTCTTCGTCCTCAACGGCACGGGCTCCAACGTGCTCGCGCTTTCGTTGGCGGCCGGACCCGGCCTCTCCGTGCTCTGCTCGGACGTCGCGCACATCGCGACCGACGAGACCGGCGCCCCCGAGGCCTCGCTCGGCTGCAAGGTCCGCCAGCTGGAAAGCCGCGACGGCAAGGTCCTGCCCGAGGCCCTCCGCGAGGCCCTGACCTGTCTCGGCTTCATCCATCAACCCCAGCCTTCATGCCTCTCCCTCTCCCAGCCGACCGAGCTCGGCACCCTCTACTCGCCCGAGGAGACGGCCGAGCTGGCCGGCATCGCGCACGCGGCGGGCCTGGTCCTCCACGTGGACGGGGCGCGGATCGCGAACGCGGCGGTCGCCCTCTCCATGAGCTTCCGCGAGCTCTGCGTCGGCGTCGACCTCCTGTCCTTCGGAGGGATGAAGAACGGGGTGGCCTTCGGCGAGGCCGTCGTCGTCCTTAAGCCGAGCCTCGCCGCGCGCGCGCCCTACCTCCGCAAGACGCGCCTGCAGCTGGCATCCAAGATGCGCTTCATCTCGGCGCAATACGAGGCCTATCTGAGCACGGGCGCGTGGGAGCGGAATGCGAAGGCGGCCAACGCGGCCGCCAGCCGCCTCGAGACGGCGGTCCGCGGCATTGCCGGCATCGAGCTCGCATTCCCGGTCGAGGCGAACGCGCTTTTCGCGCGCATGCCCGCGAAGGCGGCCGAGGCCGCCCGGGCGAAGTACTTCTTCTACGACTGGGAAGGCGGCCTCCAGCGCTGGATGACGAGCTTCGATACGACCGGCGAGGACGTGGACGCCTTTGCCGCCGTCCTACGGGAGGCGATGGCCCATTCCTGACCTCGCTTGCGCTTTTCCGGGGTACGCGTGTATAGTAATCCTATGGAACTCGGAGAGAAGCTCGAGCTGCTGGCGGCCTCCGCCCGCTACGACGCCTCCTGCGCCTCGAGCGGGAGCGCGCGCTCGTCGCCAGCCGGCCTGGGCGCGTCCAGGCCCGCCGGGGTCTGCCACTCCTGGACGGGGGACGGCCGCTGCGTGTCCCTCCTCAAGGTCCTGTATTCCAACTCCTGCAGGAAGGACTGCGCCTATTGCGCCAACCGCGCCTCGGCCGATATCGAGCGCGCGAGCTTCGGCGCAGAGGAGCTGGTGCGACTGACGATCGGCTTCTATCGGCGCAACTACATCGAAGGGCTCTTTCTCTCCTCGGGCATCTTCTCCGATCCCGACATCGTCATGGAGCGCCTCATCGAGGTGGCCAGGATCCTTCGCGAGCGCGAGCGCTTCGGAGGCTACATCCATCTCAAGGCCATCCCGGGCTGCGGGGACAGGCTTCTCAGGAAGGCCGGCCTGTTCGCGGACAGGCTCTCGGCCAACATCGAGCTGCCGACCGCCTCGTCCCTCGCCCGCCTGGCGCCGCAGAAATCCGGGACCGAGATACTCGGCGCGATGCGCTTCATGGGCCAGGCCGAGGCCGAGAGCGAGGAGGACCGCAGGCGCTTCCGGGGGCGCCGGGGCGCCCCGCCGCGCTTCGCGCCCGCGGGGCAGAGCACCCAGCTCGTGGTCGGCGCGAGCCCCGACGACGACAGGACCATCGTCCGGCTAGCCGGAGCCCTCTACAGTCGATTGAAGCTTCGGCGGGTGTACTACTCGGCCTTCGTCCCCGTCTCCTCCGATCCTCGCCTGCCCGTCCTCCGCGGCCCGCCCCTTCTCCGCGAGCACCGTCTCTATCAGGCTGATTGGCTCATTCGCTTCTACGAGTTCAAGTCCGATGAGATACTCGACGAAGGCGAGCCGAACCTCGCGACCGACATCGACCCCAAGACTGCCTGGGCTCTGAGGCATCCTGATTTTTTCCCTCTGGATGTGGACAAGGCGGAATACTCGGAGCTCCTGCGCGTACCCGGGGTAGGCGTGACCGGGGCCGGGCGCATCGTCTCGACGCGCCGCGCGGGAAGGGTAAAGCCGGAAGACCTGCCCCGCATGGGCATCGTCATGAAGCGGGCGCGCTGGTTCCTCTCCTCCGGCGGCCGCCCCCTGTTCTCCGAGGGCGGAGCGGCTTCGCCATCCTCGGCCGATCCCCTTCGGCTCAGGACCCTCCTGGCCGACGCGCCGAGGGACGCGAGCGCGCGCAGAACCGCCGCCGCCCCGCAGCTGGAGTTCGGGTTCCCGTGATCGGCGGCACCTGGAGCTACGACGGCTCCCTCGAAGGATTGCTCGTCCTAGCCCACCGCGCCTATTCGGAGGCGAGCCCTCCCGACGCGGTCGCGAACGCCTTGGCCGCCGACGGGGAACTCTTCGCCCTCCTGGGGCCGGCGCCGCTCCGGGGAGCGCCCTTCCGAGGCTCGCTCGATCCCTCCCCCTCGGAGCTGGGCCGCGCCGCCGAGTCCGCGAGCGCCGAGCTGCGGGCCTTCTCGGGCGAGCTCTTCGATACGGTCATGAAGATTTGGATGAGCGAGGAGGCCCTCGAGCTCCCCCTCTTCCGCCTCTGCGCCCTGGCGGGGCGACGAGGGACCGAGGTCCTGGCCGACCACGGGAATCCCGATCTGCGCGCCGTCTCCAGGGCCGCGAGGCGCGTCGGGCGCGAGATCGACAGGCTATCGGGCCTGGCCCGCTTCTTCCCCGCGGGCGACGGGCTGCTCGCGGCTCCCATCGAGCCGGACGCCAACGTCCTCGCCGCCCTCCTCCCCCATTTCGCGCGGAGGTTCGGCCCAGAGGACTTCGCCCTGGTCGATTTGCGCCGGCGGCTGGCGATCGCGCGCAGGGGCGGCCGCTTCGAGTCTGCCGTAGGCGAGGCGGCCCTGGCCTTCCTGCCCAGCGGGGCGGGAGTCGGCGACGAGGCGGCCCTCCTCTGGAGACGCTACTTCAAGGCGGCCGAGAATCCCTCGCGCAGGAATCCCGAGCTGCAGCGCCGCCTCATGCCGCGCAGGTATTGGAAGTACCTGCCCGAGATGGACGGCGCGGGCGGAATGTAGCGATGGATTCGCTTACGCGGCGACAGGGGTATTGGACCTGCAAGAGAATTTCGCGCGAATAAATCCCGCCGGAATGTGATATATTTCTCTCGTTCCGGAGGCGGGCATGAAAAAAAAAGGAATTCTTTACAGCCTCGTTTTGTGGAGTATCGCAGTCAGCTTTTATTGCCTCGACTCTTGTTCGCAGAAGCAATCGCCTAACGTGGGGAGCGCGGCGCCGGCCGCGTCCGGTCCCCGCGTCGAGCAGAAAGGCACGTCTCCCGCCATTACCCAAGGCATCGTCACGTTCCTCGAGGGAAGGGTCTCGGCCGGGACAGGCGCCGATTGGCGACCCATTTCGGTAGGCGATGCCGTTCCGACGGCCGAGTCCGTGAAGACGGACAGCGGCTCATCCTGCGACTTGCAATTCGGCGAGGCCAGCGCGATCAGGATCGGACCGGATGCGGTAATCGAGCTCATGACCATATCCCTGGCGACGGGAAAGAAGATCGTGGACCTGGGACTCCTCGCGGGGGCGGTCACATGCAAGGTTAACAAGCTCATGGAAAAGGATCGCTTCCAGATCGTGACGAAGACAGCCGTCTGCGCGGTTCGCGGTACACAGTTCGCGGTGGACGATAGAGCGGGGAAGGCGATCACGGTCGCCGTACGAGAGGGCGCAGTCGCGATCCTGCCTCTTTCGTTCGACGAGGCAAAGCTCGACGCGCTCGCTAACTCGGCCAACGAATCCGAGGTGGAGGCCGTGGTCGACTCGATAGTGAAGGCCGCGCCGGTCGTCGGGAAGGGCCAGGAGCTTTCCATCGCTTCGACTGACATGGCCAAAGCCGATACGATAGTGGCGCTCGTGCAGAGCGAGCTTGCGTCGACGCCCGCGCTTCCGACGACGGTGGGCGCTCAGCTGAACGCGAAGCCCGAGGAAAAACCGGAGAACTCGGGCCAGGGCGCGGCTACCGCCGCCGCGCTGTCTGAATCGATCGCTCAATCGCTCAAGGACTACGAGGCGACGGCTTCCGTTCCGGTGCAAAGGACCACAGCTTTGAGCGACGACTCGAAGCGCCTGTTCGAGAGGGCGGCCACGCTCGAAGTGAAGGAAAGTCTGCCTGAGCCCCCGAAGAGAGCGCCCGCCAATAATCCGCCCCCCGTTCCAATTTCAGCGACGCCGGCGGGCAAAGCGCCCGCGCCCGCTCCGGTAGTCTCGGCGCTGCGCGGGACTATTAAAGTCTCGGATGCCGGCCTCGTTTCGGGCCTCGTCGCCGCGGGCCGGACACTCTTCGCGGCGGACGCGAAGGGGACGGTCTTCGCGTTCACTGCCGACGGGACAGTCCTCTGGTCGTCGATAACCGGGAACGCGGAAAACGACAACTCCCGTCCCGTCCTCGGCTCGGGCTTCCTCGCCTTCGCCGGCGACAAGGAACTATCCGTCCTCGACGGATCGAACGGGAAGCTGCGGTTCTCTGTGCCCTTGGACTCGTCGAGCTCCGGACTCTTCGGGCGGCGGCCCGCGATAGCGGGAACCAGGCTGTATCTCGCGACGGCGAACGGGATCAAGGTTTTCGATGCGGACAGCGGAGCGAGCCTGGGAACGATCGATCTGCCCGACGATGTCGAGATGACGCCTGCCGTGTCGGGAACGACGCTCTACGCCGCCTCGGTCGGCGGGATGTTCTACGTCATGGATGGCGGGAAGCTGAGCGTCGTAAGCCAGGTAAAAACCTCCGCATCCCAGCCTTACGCGGCCGCGCCCCTCATCTCGGGCGGATCGGCCTATTTTATCGATCGAAAGGGATTGGCAACCTGTATCGATCTGGGCACTCAAACGGTCGCTTGGAGCAAGCGAGTGGACGCCGCGAAGAATCTCAACGTGCTCCAGGACTCAGTCCTCGGCGACTCCGGCCTTTACGTGTTCGCGAAGGGGACGATCTACGGCCTGTCGCTGAAGACCGGAGAGCGCCTCTTCGACCCGATCGGCGGCGCATCTTCGCCTCCGGCTATCTTTGATGAGAGCCTCTGGTTCGGGACGCAGAACGACAAGATCGTGGCCGTCGATCCGCTCTCGGGCAAGACAAAGACTACGCTTACCGTTTCTGCGCGTATAGTCGGCGCTCCCGTCGAGACGGGTGATCTTCTCGCGTTCCCGACGGAATCCGGAGACGCTATTTTCGTGGACCCGGCGGTTGCGCTCCGCTAAAGGAGGCAGGCGATGCGCTGCCCGGCTATCCGATTTTCGGTCGGCGCCCTCTCCGTCATTCTCGCGGCCCTTAACCTGAGTCCCGCCTCCTGCCAGGACGCGACGAAAGCCCACGTCGCCGTCCTGCGATTCTCGAACGAGACGGACTCCCCATCCTACGACGCAGCGTGCAAAGCCGCGACCGATACACTCGTCCTGACCTTAAATCAGCTTGGACGCTATCGCGTGCAGAGCGAGGACGGCGCGGCCGGCGGGGATGAGGCATTACGAGCCAAGGCCGAAGAGCAGCACCTCGACTTTATCATATTCGGGAAAATGTCCAAGCTGGCGTCGGGAGGGATCGTTTGCAGCCTGTCGGTCTACGATCGGGCGAAAGGTAAGACGAGCCTGTCCCAGACGAGA
>CAZBGA010000048.1:0-30676 GCA_964491385.1 uncultured Treponemataceae bacterium
AGAAAGGCGATCTGGTCGTCTTCGTCGCCGGGCTGCCGCTCTCGCAGAGGGGGACTACCAACATGATCCGGGTGGAGACGGTGGGATAAGGGGGGCGAGCATCGTCGTCCTGGCAACAGGACTCCCCGATATCATTTGGTCGCGGCGAAGAACTTTTTTCGTACCATCCCTGGCGGGGCCTGTCCCGTGAATCCGCGGGCCCCGCTGTGCGGGGTCCGTGGTTCACGGGACACCCGCCGCCATACTACAGCGCTGAAAAGTGTCACTGCATTCAATCGATCCCGCCGCGGCCGGATCAATGGCGCGATACGCTCCTTTGGCACCGGGGAATCCTGCTGCCAGCTTTCGCAACTGGTCCGCCAATTCCGCGTCTCCCCCTCGAGCCGGCGTCTTACACGGCGGACGCCGAAGCTAAGCTTCGGCGCCGCGAAGGCGCATAGCGACTTCGCGAGCTACCCCCTCTCGGTAGCTAGGGCGCGTTCCGCTCTCAGGCCGGGCGTGAAAGCGGATCGGGCACCTCGACGGATTTTTCATAAAGCGTGTCGGGATCGAGATCGAGGCAGGCGTAGGGATCGCGCTTACCGGCAAGGTCCCAGGCGAGGGTATTGTTCATCACCGTGCAGGATTCCGTGAAGACCGCAGGGTCGGCGATTTGCGCGAAAACCCCTCCTGCTTCGATCAGGGGATGAGCGTCGTAGAGCTTGACTCGGCCGTCCGAAAAATAGCAGTACACGGTGAAATTATCGCGGGCCAAAACTTGCAGTACCTGTACCATAGTCCCTCCCGCGATTTATCGCAGCGGATCGATCCGGGTGATGTCCCCATGCGAAGCGGCGGCTTCCCAATCGGCGAGTAACTCGGCCCGATGCAACTCGCACCAGGCGAGGACCAGTTTGAGCTGAGCGAAAGGGAAGACGCCCTTCATAACCGAGGCGTTTTCGATCTCCACTAAAATTCGAGCCTCTCCATAATCGGCGTGAAAATGGGGAGGTGAATGATCGTCCCAGTACAAATATATCCTGATGCCGTAGAATTCGGAAACAAGAGGCATTTTGCCCTCCCTCACCGATGTTGGGCGATGTGTTCAATCACGATACCAACCACGTCGAACCTCTGCTTTCCGGGACGTAGTCTCATGAGATGCTCGCCCGGCATCTGGCTCAGTTCCCAAACCTCCTGATCAATCAACCCGCCGGTCTTCTCTGCTTTTATTGTTATTTGACGAACGCTGAAGCCGCGTTTGTACTCGTCATCGAATTCAGCGTAGTGTAGAAGGGCACTTTGGCCGGGTTCGGGAACCTGAGGGGAGGAGTCAAGGACGAGCCAAGATCCGAGGTGAGCCAGATGCCTGGATTTGTTGGGAATGGCGAAGCAGGAGGTCGGATAGCTGCCCCGCGAAAGCGCCTGCACCTTGGCCCAACCGTCGTTTCGTACGCCCTCACGGCCACGATTCCATTTTTTGTGCGCCTTTTCCGGCGTGAAAATGGGCAAATAAGCTTTGTACTTTTCATTCTCGGGCGGGGTAAACTCCGGTTCGAGCAGTTGGAGGCGGCGGGTCGCGTCGATCTCGGCCGCGAGGAAGAAGTCATCCAGGTTTTCCGCGTCGATCCCGAATCGATCGATCCAATCGCTAAAGGCGAGTACACCCTTTACCCGACCCTCGGTGACGCGCTCGACGGCGGCCAGGAGCTGGTTCTTGCGTTGGTCCGACCAGGCATCGCCCTTTGTCTCCAGGATGTACATCCGCTCTCCGTTGCACACGATAAAATCCGGGAAGTAGCGCCTCGTCCCATAGCCAAAGCTTACCTGACGCTGGTTCTTGATCCAGACGGGCCGAGTCTTAGGGTCCGCTACATAGGCATCGAGCCGCGAATTGAGGATATCCCCGGCATGCTTTTCCGGCATGGAATCGTAGAAGACATAATCGTAAGCGTTGTGCTGGTAGTCCCGGAAAGGGACGAGTCGATGAATCATGTCCATCGCGACGCTTTCGACGTGGGCGTTTTTCCAGAGTTCCGCGGCGTTCTTCGGTAAGAATACCTGCTCATCCTTAAAGCAGTCGACAAGCCGACGTTGACCGTCTTCCGCGAGGCCGCCGATATCGAGACGATAGTAGTGCTTCTCCACGTAATTGGTCAGGAAGAAGGCGAAGGTCTTGGCAAACTGTTTGCGCGCCTGGGACGCGTCGGCGCCGTCGATCCAGAAAAAGCCCATCCGTGTCTCGTCGAAGGCCCTGCGGTAGCTTCCGAATATCTCCCGCACGGCGGCGATGTCGGGTATCGTCGTCTGCATGCGCAGGCACTGGACATAGATCGCCTTCCAAGTCGCGTCATCCAGCCCCAGATCGGCATACTGAGCTCCGAGCTCGGCGAGTTGGCGCTTGTATTCTTCTGGATCTCCGAAGATGTCGACCTCGACAAAGTAGGCTGAGGGTTTGAATTTAAGGACAGGCTTGTCCCCGAGCTCGCCGCGGTAGAAGCAGTTCGCATCCAGGTAGTCTGCGACGATCGTATTTGTGTCGCCGAGAAGCTCGAGGAGCTTGACGCCCTCGCGCACGACAAGGTTGGCCTTGAGCTCGGGCCAGATCCGGCCCTCGAGCAAGTGACGTTTGGCGCGGTTGGGCGTCTCGGGCTTGCCAGGCCGCTCCACGACGAAGTGGCGGTCGGTTAGGCCGAAGGCGGACTGGATCGCCAGGATCACGCCCTCGAAGGCGGCCCCTCGATCGCAGACGACGTGGAGGAGCTCAGCCTGGGCCAGCCAAGCCTCCTTCGTATCGTCGTAGAGGCGCTTGTCCTTGTTGAGCCGCACCCCTCTCCCGATTATCTGCTTGATCGAAGTGACCAGGTCGGTCTCGTTATCTTTGACCACGACCATCGTGTAGATGTTCGGGATGTCGATTCCCTCGTCCAGCATTTTGATATTCACGACAAGCTCGACATGATTGGCCGTGATATTCTCGAACGCGTCGCGCGTATCCTTATCGGGCTCGCCGTAGATGCCGATTGCCTCGCGCCCGATCGCGCCCAGTTCGCGAGCAAGGGCTTCCACGTCTTCTTTGAAGATCCCTTTCCAGAGCTCGGCGAAGCGATCGAGAACTTCGAGGTCCTGGGCAAGCATCTTCTCGACTACCCACTTCAGATTCTTCCGGTCTTCGCCGATCTCGCTCTTGAAGTAGCGCATCACGCGGTCGGCCGCGATGATTCTGTCCTTCACCTTCACGAGGCAGACGGGCTTGGTCAGTTTCGACAGGGGATCACGGCCGAGGGCCTCTCGCTTGACGAGATGAACCAGCAGCGCGGAGATGAGCTTGCGCTTTTCGTAGTCGTCGAGCTCGTCCTTCGCCGAGGCGTCCGATTCGGAGGAATCCAGGGGCAGGGCGCGGATGCGCTTGCCGTAGCCGTCGTCCAGGAATCGCCTAATGTCGTATTTATAGACGATGTCCTGTGCTCGCTTATTTCCGCCGCCTATCTCGTCGGCGGTCGCGGTGAACTCGAGCACGACCTCGGGCTCGAAGCTCTTTATGATGTTCTGAGAGGCCTTAGCCTGGGTGTGGTGGGCCTCGTCGGTCACGATGACGAGGCGCTCTTGCTGGAGATACTCGTGGAGGCTAATGGTGTTGCCGTAGCGGTCCTTCCAAGGTGCGCTCTCCCAGGGTTTCTGCGTGCGCAGCGTCTTCTCACCCGTCTGGCCGGAGGTCTCGGTGAATTTCTGGATATTGAAGACGAAAATGTTGACAGCCTCCGCATCGTCAAAACCGAGCCCAGGCTGGGCTTCACGGTAGCTCTCCCCCGTCACGAGCTTGAAGGCGAATCCCCCATCCGCGTCCCAGATGCAGGTCGGATGCCCGAGGCTGAAGTTTCGTATCGTCTTCTGGTAGATGTTCGAGCTCGCAGTCCCACCGACGAGGACGAGGAAGTTGCGCACTCCGAAGCGCTCGGCCAAGAGGTGTATCGCGGCGCCCATCACCAAAGTCTTCCCCGAGCCTGTGGCCATCTCGAAACCCATGAAGGGCACTTTCTTTCGATTGACCTCTTCGAGAAGGCCTTCGACCAGCTCGCGCCTCTTGCTTCGGCCGCGCAGCGCCCTGTCGTCCTGGATTATTCCGAAGAGCTCGTTGAGTATCGACAAGGCCTCGCGCTGGTAGAGGCGCAGGGGAAAGCGAAAGGCATTATCAATCATGAGGAGGTGAGCGAGGGAGGGATCCTCGAGGCCCTCGAGCTGCCCCTGGTTCAGGAGGCTGTCGTAATACTTGAGTATGCCCTCGATCTCGTGCCTGTGCGTTGCGAACCACGGCTGCACCTCTTGCTTAGCCATGCCGCTAGTCCGTCGTGCAGAGGGCTTCGGGAACCCTGATCACGGTTAAAGCGTCTGGCTTGGAATCGGCGGCGATCTCTAGGCCGCGATTAGTGAAGAGGAAGACTTTGCTGCCTTCCTTCTTCACAAGGGCCCAGAGCCCTTCCCATTCCTTGCGCCCGATCATCTGCCGGGCTTCGCTCTCGCCCGGAGCCCAGAGGCTCACGATCGCTACGTCGTTTATACCCCGGCTCTCGCGTTTTCCAATGCAGAGCTTTTCCAAGCCGAGGCCTTCGCCCTTCGCTTCCAAGGGCCTGAAATCGTAGGCCGCGAGTATCGCGCCCTCGAGCCATTCGCGGCCCGTCGACCAGTTGAGGTCGGCGTAGCCGTCTTTATCGATCTTGAGGATGGATTCACCAAGGTGGTAGTAGGAGAAGGAACCGCCGCCGGACCAACACTCCGCTTTACTAATTCCACCTTTATCCTGTCCCTGTTGTCCAATCGATATTCGTGGTACGATATGTGTATCTGCATGATTCCCGATTTCAATTTGTATCCATCTTCGTTTCAGCTTCTGTGCCACTGCTCCAGTAGTGCCGGAGCCAGAGAAGCAGTCGAGAACAATATCCTTTTCGTCAGTAGATAGCTCAATTATCTTGTTCAATAATTTCTCAGGTTTTGGCGTGGTGAAGAGACTGGTTACTTGCTCATCGGGGAAAAGATTTTTAAGCTCATATTTTGCCTGCCGATTATGCCCTGTCTCTTCTAGGTCTATCCAAAGAGTTGATGGTGGAAGCCCTTCCATTTCATTAAGATATGTTCGCCTGATCAGCCTTTTCCCATCTTCAGAAAACCTCATCTCGCCAGTACCTAATTTTCCCTGTATTGTTTCCCAAGACCAACGCCATCCATTTGGCGGTGATTTGATAATATCCCCGAATGGACCCTTGATTTCATATTGTAAGTTGGGGCGTAAGCCAGGGTTGTTAACAGGATTCCCATCAAACCATGGCCCTCGAGGATCATTATCTGGATTTTTAAAATGCTGTCTCTTTGATAAATCCTGCAAAAATTTTGGTTTCCATAAACCAGTCTTTCCATAAACGAAGATATAATTATGATCAAGTGAGAATGTTGTTACGTTGTTATTACTATTATCCGTTGTTCGCCATATCACGGTCGCAATAAAACAATCTGAACCAAAAACCTCATCACATAATAGCTTAAAATAAAAAGCTTCACTATCATCAAGATTAATCCAAATTGATCCATCTTCGCGTAATAATTCACGAAGCAACTCTAGTCGCGTTTTCATGAGAGTCAGCCAAGTTGAACGCTCAAGGTTGTCATCATAATGTTTAAACGCGCTCCCAGTATTATAAGGCGGATCGATATAGATGCACTTTACCTTTTCGCTGTCCGGCTTACCAGCAAAGAGCCGCTTGAGCGTATTCAGCGCCAGGAGATTGTCCCCCTTTATCAGCATATTCCCGCTCAAGAAATCCTGCGGCGCTTTCGTGCTCTCTTTGACCTCCCAGCCCGAGTCGCCTTCGAGACAAAGCGTGCCAGATTTCTTCTTCGGTACGGCAGTGTAAGTCTTAACATGTACTAGTGGCCGCGCCTCGTGGACACGGATGTCCCCGCGCTTGACCCAGATGGGCCGCACGCCCTTGCCCGCGCTCTCGTCTATCTCGTAGAAGAGGGCTCCGTCTTTATTGACCCAGTTGAGCCGCGGGGGAGGGACCATGCCAGGCGCGTTATCGGCCTCATAGCCCTGGACTATCGCATAATCCTTGCCGTACCAATCGAGGGAGAGATTACCGCGATAGGTCTTCACGTTGCCGGGTTTGATTTTGTCAGGCATCTTTGTAATGCTCCAGAAGTTGTAGGATCGCGTTTTTTAGTCTCGGCAGGCTGTTCGTGGCAGCCTTGTAGATTACGGCGATGTCGAGCTTGTCGTAGCCATGTATGATACGATTCCTCATACCGATTATTTTCCGACTCTCTGGAACGACTATCTGCGTGTACTCTTCCAGCAAGTGATTGACCGCTTCGCCGATAATCTCGAGCTTACGTTCTACGGCGCTCTGGCCAAGGTCGTCGGCCATGTAGGATTCGATACCGTCGATTCGCTCTAGAAACAAGGAGATCGCGTCGATGGCGACCAAAACCTCTTCCAGGTAGGTCGCGACAGGTTTACTCATAGTAGCCTTTCTCTTGTTTCGAGAACTTCTTGCCTGAAATATTTATTTTTGAGGGAACTCGGCGTAATAAGATCGATAGCCCGGCCCGTTTCGTCCTCGAGGGCGAAAAGTATCCTCCACCATTCTTCGACATAGGAATCGAGGTCACGGTCATCGATCTCAACGAAAAAGTCGAGGTCGCTCTCTTTGTTGAACCGATCCGTAACAGCCGAACCAAAGATATAAGCGGCCTTGACTCGATCGCTCTTTAGTATCTTCAGTATTGTCGGCAAGATCTTTTGAAAATCCGGGTGAAGCGCCATGATCAACCTCTTCTGATTATATTATGATATACGGTGGCGCTTGTCAGCCCTTGAGCCTGCAGGTGCAGCCCTTCTCCTCGCAAGCTTGGTCCAAATCCAGTTCGCGTATCTTGCGAACCGAGTCGTCGAGGCGTTCCCGCGCTTTGGTAAGCTCGGGCTCGAGGACTTCTTCCGTCTCGGGCGTATCCCGCTCCAGATCGAATATCTCGAGGAGGTCGGCCTTCTCGCCCGTCAGCGCCTCGTAGCCCAGGGCATAGAGATAGAGCTGCTGCATCGAGAGGCGCTTGGTCTGCACCTCCTCTCGGGACTTGAAGTCGACGAGGCAGGTCAGCTCGCGGCCGCTTTCGTCTCGCCTTCTGACCAGGTCTATCCGTCCATTGATCAGAACGCCGTCGCCTAGATCGAGCTGTATCTCCTTTTCAGAATACTTGATCGACGGGAAATCGGCGCGGTTTTCCCTGAGGTATTGATCGAGATACTTCTCGGTCTTGTCGTGCATCGCCTGCCAAATATCGCCCAAGGCGTAGGGAAAACTCTCGTGCTTGGCAAGAAGAGGAGCGATTTCGTCATCCGAGGTCATATGCCCTTCAAGGGCGGCGCGGTGCATTTCCATGAGCACGTTGTGGAGAGTTCGTCCATAGCCTAGACGCTGATTTAAAGGCTCGCTGAAGCCATAAAGCCAGAAGAACTTGAAGGACCAGGGGCAATCGAAGAGGGTCTTCATCTTCGAGAAGTCGAGTTCCAGGACCATGCTGGTCTGGCCCGGGCGCGGGGTCGCCCTGGGGCGCTCCGAGAAGTCCCTGCTCGGACTCGATACGAGGTAGCCGCCCCGCTGGGCTTCTGCGATGAACTGCGAGGGGACTTGGTCATTGCGTTTGTCCGTCGGCGAGCGAGAGAGGAACAGGAATTTCTTCGCGCGGGTCATCGCGACGTACATGAGGCGGCGCTCGTCCTCGACACTGCCTCGATACCGCTCGGCCCCGGCAATGAGGCTCGAGTCAATGAAGTGCCAGACCGACTTACCTCCGATCTTCTGGGCCGGGAAGTAGTTTTTATTGAGACCGGGGATGAACACGACGGGAAACTCGAGTCCTTTCGATTGGTGTACGGTCATGATCCGGACGGCATTTGGCGACTTATAGGCGTTGTTGAGCCAGCCCTCCGGATAGATTCCCTCGCCGGAATATCGAAGGAAATTAAGGAAGGAACCGAGCTTGACCGCCGCTCCGTCTGTGAAGTGAATTGTCTCGAAGTCCTGAATCGCCTGGCTGAACATGCCCAGGTTGTAAAGGACTATCTCACCGTGGGTGCTATCGAAATGCCCCTCGCCTCCCGCGTCCATGAGGGCAGATTCGGTGACTCCGGCGTTTTCGAGAAACTCCCAGAAAATAGCCTGGAGGTTCATGTCGTGGTATATCCTAATCCGACCGGGCATTTTCTTTCCGAGCTCGGCAATGGTCCGACGCCATGCGGCATCCGTGATGCCCGGCAGCACTTCGCGCCACATCGCCAGGAGAGTGTCTGCGTCGAGCTTTTTGTCGAGGTATTCGTAAATGGCCCTTGCCGCCCTCGCCTCCGGCTGTAGAAAGAGATGGTTGACGCCGGCTACGACGAAGGGAATCTCATGGCAAGTGAAGGCCTCGACGAGGCTCTCGGCCTTTTTCCACTTCCTGAGGAGGACGACCATATCCGAATAATCCAGGCCTCGTGGTTCGTCGTTTCGCTCCTCGTGGAATGAGATACCGCGCAATTGCGTGATCGTCGCGGCAATCCATTCTGCCTCCGAGGCTTGGTCGTCGAAATCATGGACCAAGAGGTCGCCGAGCTCGTAGCTTTGGTGTCCCGCAGCGACCATGCGCTTCCTAAGCCTTTGTGCGTTTTGCTCGATAAGGACGCGGGCGGACTCGATGACGGCCGGGCTGGACCTGAAGTTGTCCTCGAGATGCACTTGCCGTAGGCTCTTGCCCGGCATTGAGTACCGTCTCTCGAAATCGAGGATGTAGCGGACATCGCCGCCTCGCCACTGGTAGATTGTCTGGTCGTCGTCGCCGACGACGCAGATATTGAGTCCCAGCTCCCAGAGTCCGCGGATGATTCGCTCTTGGATCGGGTTGACGTCCTGGTATTCATCGACGATGAGGTAGCGAAGCCGTTCTGAGAGGCGGGACCTGAACGAAGCATCCTCCTGCAATCGCCAAGCTACCTCGCTCAGAATCATCGTGAAGTCGAACCAGCAGGAATCCTTAAGCGCGGATTCGTATTTTTCGAGCGCCTGCTTTATCGCATCCGGGAGGTCGGCAGTAACCTCGGATTCTCGGACCAGGCTCATGAGGTTCGTAAAATGCTGGGTGTCCTTGTATTTCTCCATCCCGAGATCGAGCATCCCATTACGTTTGAAAGTCCGGTTGATAAACAAGGCCTGCTTTACTTCATCCAGGACATCGAACTTCTGATACTCGAGGCAGGAATCTTGGAGTACGTTGAGGCACCACGCGTGGATTGTCCCGATGTACATATCCGCGAGACCGAGCTGATTCCCGATCTGCTCGCGCGCAAGCTTCAGCACCCGCGCCTTGAGCTCCGCAGCGGCCTTGTCGGTATAGGTAAAGGCGATTATCTTTCGCGGCTCAGCCTTGCCCGAGAGAATGAGATTAATGATTCGCTGCGAGATGACTTGAGTCTTGCCGGAACCGGCGCAGGCGATTATTTGAAGGTTTTCGTCTAGGCAGTTGATGGCAGTTTTTTGATTTTCAGTAAAATTCATGAATGCATTATAGCATACTTCTCCTGTAGCGTTCCGCGTGCTAGCCTTCGGAAGCTCCGTGCGAGCGCGGAGGGAGGGCCGATGGAAAAAAACCTTGATCGCTTGTCGAAAGCCGATGCGGCGACCTTGGCTCGCATACGGCTCGCGACGACGGTCCGTCTCGTAGCCCTGGCCGCGGAGGCCGAACCCGAGCTTAGAGCGAAGGCGTACGCGAGGCCCTTCTCCTTGATCCTGTCGGCTCCCGGCATTCCTTCGGCCGGAATATGCTCGCGCCGCGGCACAATCCGTTCCTGGGCGGGAGGCGCGAAGGCGCCTGAAGGAGCTCTTCCGCCGTCCCTGGTACTCCGCTTTACGAGTCCGCGAGCCGCGGCTCTGACCCTCGGCGGGGGAGGCGGCGCGCCCTTTCCCCTACCTCTCGGGCCGGGCGCCCTCTCGGCCCTCTCCTTCTTTCGGACGGCCGCCGCCTGCGTGCCCGCCATGTTCAGGGACCCGGCCACGGAAGTCGCGCTCAAGGCGCGCCTTCTCGCCGAGGCCGCCCTCCGGGGCCTCGCGGAGGTCGCGGCCTCCGACGACTCACTCGCCGAAAGGCTGGCCCACGTCCCCGACGGCACGGTCGCCCTCGAGGCGACAGGGGCTTTCTCGATCGGCATCTCGAAATCGGGGCGCCGGATCGAGCTCCTGAAGGCCGCGCTCGTGTCGCCCAACGCGCGTCTGGCCTTTCGCGATGCGGCGAGCGCCGTCGCCGTATTTTCCGGTTCCAGGCCGGCCGTCGTGGCGCTCGGCGCCGGCGAGGTCGCGATCGGGGGCCTCTTGCCTCTCGTTCAAGGGCTTTTCGCGGTGCTCGACAGGCTGGGGGAATACATGGCAGTAGGGAGCGGGGAGGCCGCGCGATGAGCGATACAGGCAGGTTCTCGAGATCGCTCGAGCTCTTCGAGCGCGCGGCGAAGGTGATACCCGGAGGCATCTACGGCTCCAAGGCTCCGGGCTTCCTCGTGCCGGGCTCCTACCCCTACTATATCGAGAGCGCCAAGGGCTGCCGAATGCGCGACGCCGACGGCAACGAGTTCATCGACTACCTCTGCGGCTACGGCTCGCAGATCGTCGGCTACGGCAACGAGAGGGTGGACGGACCCGCCTGCGAGCGCGCCTCCCGCGGCGACCTCCTCGACCAGCCGGCGCCGGTCATGGTGGAGCTGGCGGAGCGCATCGTCGGCGCAGTCGAGGGCTCATCCTGGGCGGTGTTCATGAAGAACGGCACGGACGCCACGACGCTCGCCTATTCCCTGGCTCGGGTACGGACCGAGAAGCCCATCGCGATCATGGCCTCGGGCGCATACCACGGAGCGGCCAACTGGTGCGGGGCAAATCCCTTCGCGGCCCTGGCCGCGGACAGCGCGGGCGTCCTGACCTTCCGCTACAACGACCTTCCCGGCCTCGAGCGCCTCTTCGCCGAGAAGCGAGGCAGGATAGCCTGTCTCTTCCTCACGCCCTACCACCATCCGACCTTCAGGCCGCAGGAAATGCCCGATCCCGCGTTATACGAAACCGCGAGGCGGCTCTGCGACTCGGAGGGCGCCCTCCTCGTGATGGACGACATCCGGGGCAATTTCCGCCTCCATCCCAGGGGTTCCCACGTTCGTTTCGGCGCGAAGCCCGATCTCTGGTGCATGGGCAAGGCCATGGCCAACGGCTACCCGATCTCGGCCCTTCTCGGCGGGGCCGAGACTCGGGGGACCGCCAATTCCTTCTTCATAACCGGCACTTACTGGATGTCGGCCGTCCCCATGGTCGCCGCCATGGCCACGATGGACGAGATGGAGCGCCTTGGGGGAGTCCCTAGGCTCGAGTCCCTCGGCCTGCTGCTCAAGGAAGGTCTCGAGTCGGAGGGCAGGGCGGCGGGCTTCGGCGCCCGCGTGTCGGGTCCGCCCGCCATACCCTTCCTGACCTTCGACGAGGATCCCGACCTCTACCTGAACCAGCGATTCGGGGCGGCGATGGCGCGGCGCGGCGTGTTCATGCACCCGCACCACAACTGGTTCATCAGCCTTGCCCACGGAGAGGCCGACATCGCCCAGACCGTCGACCGCGCGCGCGAAGCCTTCGCCGCTATGGCCTCGGGCGCGGAGTAGGCGTCAGCCCGGAGTGCCTGGCCGATACTCTCGCCCAGGCGGAAGGCGCGTGGCGCGACAGGAAGAGGCCGAGGCGATGCTCGAGGCCGAAAGCTACCTTTACCTCCGAACGGCCTCCGAGAGTGGCGCGCAGGATTCGGCGCGCGACAGGCCCCGGCTCCGCGCCGCCCTCGATGCGTGGGTCGTCCGAGGCCATGGGCCTTCCGTCGCCGGCGAGCGCGTTGCGCGCCACTGACGTTCGGACGTAGCCCGGATAGGCCGTCACTATGCGCACGCCCGTCCCGACCAGCTCCGAGCGCAGGTTCTGGAACAGCCCCGCCAGGGCGTGCTTGGCCGAGGAGTAGGCGGGCCTCATGGGCATCCCCGCGAGCCCGATGAAGCTCGAGATCGCGACGAGGCAGCCCGAGCGGCGCGCTACCATCGCGGGAAGGCAGCGCCGGACCATGTCGGCCTGGGCCGAGAAGTCCAGGGCCATGACGCGATCGAAGACCTCGGGCGCGGTCTCGAGGAAGGTCGAGCGCTGGCTCATTCCGGCGTTGAGGACGAGGACGTCGGGCGGCCCGAAGAGTGCAGGCGCTTCCGCGCATGCCCTGGCTCGGGCTTCGGCGCTCTCGAGGTCGAAGGCCAGGACGGCCGTCGCGTCCGACCCCGCGGCTGCGCAGGCGGCGGCCGCTTTCTCCAGGACTTCCCGCCTGCGACCCGACAGTATGAGCTTGGCGCCCTGCCTCGCGGCCTCGAGGGCCAGCGCCCCGCCGATGCCCGAAGAGGCGCCGGTAATCCAGACGATCTTGCCGCGTAGTCCGTTTCCGGCCATGTTTAACCTCCGGCCCGCTCATTGCGAACCAAGCGCTCGGCTACAGTATATACGCCGAGTCTCTTCGAGTCGAAGCTAGCGGGACCTCTTCGCCGGTATCCGATCCTCGCATGGTACCGCCGTCTGGCATTTGCCGCAGCCGTAGCGCGGGGTGTAGCGCATTTTCACTCTGTCCAAATAGTCGCCGCAAACTGCATTATCCTTGCCGGATTCTGTGATCGCTTGGGGAGGGCATCGCGGGATGCAGGCGCCGCACTTGATGCAGTTCTCTTCCGGCTCGGAATAATAGCGAGCGGTCGCCTTAAGATCGGCGTCCACGATTACGCTGCCGAGCCGACCGGCCGAGCCGGCTTGGGTAATCAAAGAGCGGCTCAGCCCGAATGTTCCCAGACCGGCCACGAAAGCCACGTGACGCTCCGACCAATTGCTCTTGCGGTCGACGACCGTGAACCGCCGGTCCGATGTCGGGGCCAGGGCGCGATATCCGGCGGCGGCGAAGTATTCGACGAGAAACTTCTCCAGCGCTTGGTTGAGCCTCTCGCCTTCTATTCTGCCATAGAGCCATTCGACGGCGGGCAGGCCAAGGCTTCTATTGGCCTTGCGGACGGTCGCCGTAAAGGGCAGGAAATAGGAAACGACGGCCTTGCTCCCGCTCTGCCATTCCTTCGGCGACATATGCCCCGGTCCGACGGCGTCCGCCTCCTTTAAGCGATCGAAGAGCGGATCATCGGCCGCGGCCACCGCGACCAGAGGCGGATCGAACAACTGCAGAGAATTCAATTCCGCCGCGACATTCAAGGGATTGGCTTCGAAAAAGCCGTTCATCGCCTTGACGATGTCTTCCAACCTCATCCTCTCGCTCCTACGTACGCCGCGAGGTCCACGAGTCTCTTCGAGAAGCCCCACTCGTTGTCGTACCAGGCCAGGATCTTCACCATCCGTCCGCCTATCACCAAGGTCGACAAGGCGTCGATGATCGAGGAGCGGGGATCGCCGCGATAGTCGGCGGAGACTAAGGGCTCCTCGCTGTAGCCCAGGATGCCATTCAACTTCCCCGCGGCAGCTTCCTTAAAGGCGCCGTTCACCTCGGAGACCGTCACCGGGCGGCCCACATTGACTGTCAGGTCCAAGATGGACACGACCGGCACCGGGACCCGCAAGGAGTAGCCCGTCAGCTTGCCGTCCAACTCGGGGATCACCTTGCCGATGGCCTTTGCGGCCCCGCTGGAGTAGGGGACGATGGAGAGCGCGGCCGACCTGGCTCCGCGGAGGTCCTTCTCGGGCTGGTCGTGGAGGGCCTGGCTATTGGTGTAGGCGTGCGTGGTGTTCATGAAGCCCTCCTCGATGCCGAAGGTCCGGTGAAGCACGAGCGCCGCGGGCGCGAGGCAGTTGGTGGTGCAGGAGCCGTTCGAGATGATGTCGTGTCGGCCGGGATCGTAGCTCTCGTGGTTTACGCCCATGACGATCGTGATGTCTTCGCCCTTGGCAGGGGCGGAGATGAGCACCTTCTTGGCTCCGCCCGAATCTATATGGGCCTTGGCCTTCTCGCGATCCGTGAAGCGTCCCGTCGATTCGACGACCATGTCGACGCCGAGCTTGGCCCAGGGAATGGCCGCGGGATCCTTTTCCGCGATGACTTCGACGCGCTTTCCGTTCACGATCAGCGCATTCCCTTGCGCCAGCACTTCGCCGGGAAAGGCTCCCCACAACGAGTCATGCTTGAGCAGATGGGCCAGGGTGGCTGCGTCCGTGATGTCGTTGACCGCCTTAATCCCGATTTCGTCTCGGTCGAGGGCCGCGCGCAGGAAGGTTCTCCCTATCCGCCCGAAACCGTTGATGCCGATAGTTTTCATACTTCCCTCCTGTTGTTTCAACTGCCTATTAGTCTATTTTGTTATTGACCTGCAGAAAACCTAACGATACCTAATATACTTGTCAATAGTAAAAATGACCTGTAGATTTTTATCATGAGTACTGAAACCATGACTGAGAGTGAGCTTCCCCAGCTCGAGTTCCTCTTTATCGGTGGGAACCTTGCGATAAATCTGGTGAATACCTGGCGCAGCCGACGGATCCCGGGCTCGTGGCAGGTCGTCCGCTTCGATCTGCTGTTGGACGTCTCTCAAGTCGAGCTCTGGTGGCGTAAGGCTTGTGCCCAGCACGGATTATCGACTTACGATGGATTCGTATGGACGGAAGAAGACTTCGGGCTTCTTCTCGGCCTCAGGACTGAGCTACGCTCTCTCTTCGAGGCGATAATAGGAAAGAGAGCGGAACTACCCCAGACCCAGCTCCTCAATCGCGTACTTGCGCGAGGGAGTTTCGTCGTGAGGACCGAGGGCACGAGCATCTCGCGCGAATACCTTTCAAGCGAGGGCAGGCCCGACGCGCTTCTTGCGATAGCGCTGGCGGCCGCCGAGCTTCTCGCGGAGCGCGATCTTTCGCGGCTGCACGGCTGTCAAAACGATCGCTGCTTGGCCCTGTTCTACGATGCCACCAAGAGCGGGACTCGCCATTGGTGCCGTCCCGAATGCATGAATCGCGCGCGAGCGCGGGAAAACTACCGGAGGTCCAAGGAGAGAGCCTAGCGGACTATTCTATCGGACCAGGCACTTCGGCCCGCTTCCGATCAGGTCGCGCCTGCCCGCCAGGATCAATGCCTCGCGGACCAGCTCTCGGTTCTCGGGTTTCTTGTACTGAAGCAGGGCGCGCTGCATCGCCCTCTCGCGCTCGCCTCTGGCCACGTATACCGGCTCTCCGGTCTCGGGTTCCTTCCCCGTCCAATACATCGCGGTCGAGAGAGTGCCCGGAGTCGGGTAGAAGTCCTGCACCTGATCGGGAACGAAGCCCGAGTCTCGCAGGCTTTCGGCCAGCTCTACCGCCTCGCGCAATCCGGCGCCCGGATGGGCGGAGATGTAATAGGGCACGAGGTACTGTTTGAGGCCCGCCTCGCGGTTCAACTCAGCGTAGCGCTCCGCGAATGCACCGTAGACCGCATCGCCGGGCTTGCCCATCAGGCGTAGCACGGCTTCGGATACGTGCTCGGGAGCCACCTTGAGCTGGCCGGATATATGATGCTCCACGAGTTCCTTGAAGAAGATTTGGTTGCGGTCCGCGACGAGGTAATCGAAGCGTATTCCGGAGCGGATGAAGACTTTCTTGACGCCGGGCAGGGAGCGCAGGGCGCGGAGAATGCCGAGGTACTCGGCGTGATCCACCTCCAGATTGGGGCAGGGCTCAGGCGCGAGGCAGCGTCTGTCGGAGCAGGCTCCGAGCTCGTCGGTCTTGCGGCACGCCGACGCGCGGAAATCGGCCGTAGGCCCGCCGACATCGTGGATGTAGCCCTTGAAGCCGGGCAGGCGCGTCAGGATCGCGGCCTCGTGCAGGAGGGACTCGCGGCTCCGCGAGGAAACGGCCTTCCCCTGATGCAGGGCGATGGAGCAGAAGGAACAGCCCCCGAAGCAGCCGCGGCTCGAGACGAGGGAGTACTTGACTTCGGAGAAGGCGGGGACTCCGCCGAAGGGCTCGTACATCGGATGCCAGGCGCGCTCGAAGGGGAGCTCGTGCACCCGGTCGAGCTCAGGCCTGGAGAGAGGAAGGGACGGCGGCTCCTGTATCACGTACCTCGAATCGCTGCGTTCCACGAGCGTCCTCGCGTAGTGCGGGTCGGCGTTGGCATAGCGCGCGCGGGTAGCCTCGAGGAAGGCAGCCTTGTCGGAGCTGGTCTCCTCGTAGGAGGGCAGTTCGACGCAGGAGCCGCGGGCCGGATCGGGAGGCTTCGAGGAGCGCCGCGCCGTGCCCGCTATGCCCGCCATTCCGGCGGCGGGCTCCCCTGACGCGAGCCTTCGAAGGATCTCGAGGAGGGCTCGCTCGCCCATGCCGTGTACGAGGATGTCGGCCTTCGAGTCGAGGAGGATCGAGCGCCGGACCTTGTCGGACCAATAATCGTAGTGGGCCAGCGAGCGCAGCGAGGCTTCGACGCCGCCGATCACGACGGGGACGCCCTTGAAGGCCTCGCGGCACTTGGCCGCATAGGCGATAACCGCCCGGTCGGGCCGGGCGCGCGCCCGGCCGGCGACGCCCGCGCCTATGGTCCCGTCGCCGCGGAGGCAGAGGCTCGGATCGCCTCCCGGCGCGTAGTCGTCCTCGGAGCGGGGCTTGCGATTGGCGGTATACGAGGACACCATCGAATCGAGGGCGCCGGCCGTGACGAGAAATGCGAGCCGCGGCCTCCCCAGCAGGCGAAAGGCCGCGACGTCGTCGGGATCGGGCCGGGCGATGACGCCGACGCGGTAGCCCTCCGCCTCGAGCAGGCGCCCGAGGAGGGCGGCGCCGAAGGACGCATGGTCCACGTAGGCGTCGCCCGTCACGAAGATCGCGTCGAGATCGCCGGGCTCGAGACCGCGAGCGGCGAGGTCGGAGGGAAGCGCCGGTAGGAAGGCCATCCCCGCCACTATACGCGCATCGCGCCGCGCTTCCTATATCTGTGCCTTGGCGAGGCTCCTGTTGACCGCCGACAGGACGGCGCGCACGCCCGCGGCCGCGATGCTCGGGTCGGTGCCGACGCCCCAGGACTTGCCCTCGCCCGGTCCGCGCGCCTGCACGTAGGCGACCGCGAGCGCGTCGGAGCCCGAGGAGAGCGCGTCCTCGTGGAAGGACAGGACGCTCACGCCGGCGATTCCGATGGAGGCGAGGCTGTGCACGAAGGCGTCGATCGGGCCCTTGCCCTTGCCGACGATCTCGCGCTCCTCGCCGCGGAAGCGGACGCGGGAGCGCCAGGTAGTCTCGCCGTTGGCGTGGTCGGGTATCTCGTTGAATGAGAGCAGGGAAAGGGGAGCGGCCACGTTGAGGAATTCGGCCTCGTAGAGGACCTGAATCTCCTCGGCCGAAAGCTCCGCGCCCTTGCCGTCGGCGACGCGGTTCACGAACATGCCGACTTCGGGGTGCATGGCCTTGGGCAAGTCGTAGCCGGCGTTCTCTTTCAGTATATATGCTACGCCGCCCTTGCCCGATTGGCTGTTGATGCGGATGATCGCCTCGTAGCTGCGGCCGATATCCTTCGGATCGACGTGGAGGTAGGGTACTTCCCAGGGCGCATCGGGTTCGGAGAGCCTTGCGCGTCCTTCGATGCCCTTCTTGATGGCGTCCTGGTGAGATCCCGAGAAGGCCGTGAATACGAGCTCGCCGGCGTAGGGGTGCCGGGGAGGCATCTCCATCCCGGTGAAGCCCGAATAAGCGGCGGCGATGCGGGGGATGTCGTAGAGCTCGAGCCCGGGATCAATTCCCTCGCTGTACATGTTGAGCGCCATCGTCACGATGTCGAGGTTGCCGGTTCGCTCGCCGTTGCCGAAGAGCGTGCCCTCGACCCTTTGCGCCCCGGCCAGGAGGCCGAGCTCGCTGGCCGCGACTCCCGTGCCGCGGTCGTTGTGCGTGTGCAGGCTCACCATGGCCGAGTCGCGGCGGGTCAAGTGAGTCGCGAACCATTCGATCATGTCGGCATAGAGATTGGGCGTCGAAGACTCCACGGTGGCCGGCAGGTTGAGGATCATGGGCTTTCGGGGCGTAGGCCCCCACTCGTCCATGACCGCCTCGCAGACCTCGAGGGCGTACTCGACTTCGGTATTCGAGAAGCTTTCCGGAGAGTACTCGAGGACTATCTCGGTGCCCGGCAAGGAATCCAATCCCGCCTTCACGAGTCGCGTGCCCTCGACGGCTATGGCCTTGATCTGGTCCCTGGAAAGGCCGAAAGTGACTTTGCGCTGGACCGGCGAGGTCGAGTTGTAGATATGGAATATCGCCTTCCTCGCGCCTTTGAGGCTTTCGAAGGTGCGCTCGACGAGGTGCTCCCTGCATTGACAGAGCACCTGGATGGCGACGTCGTCCGGGATCCGCTTCTGCTCGATGAGCTCGCGCGCGAAGTCGAATTCGATCTGGCTCGCGGAGGGGAAGCCGATTTCAATCTCCTTGAAGCCGATTCCGAGGAGGAGATCGAAGTACTCGAGCTTCTCGTCGACGCCCATCGGCTCGACGAGGGCTTGATTGCCGTCGCGCAGGTCCACCGAGCACCAGATGGGCGCCTTCTCGATGCGCCGGCCGGGCCAGAGGCGATCCGCGGATGGCAGGCTGGGGAAAGGACTGTACTTGGCCATCATGTTCCTCCTGATATATCGAGCTCCGGCGGCGGGGGAAAAAAAGGCCCGCGTGCCGTGAGCGGCAGCGGGCCATTATCGAGGGGCTTAAAGCCCCTATCCGGCTTGTATCGCCGAACCCGCGCCGCTCATGCTCCTAAGGAGGAGCCCGCTAAGGAGGAGGCCGTTCTGGAGGAGGCCGCTCATGCCTAGGGCGAGTGTGAGGGTGTCGCGCGATCCGAGACTCGGAGTGTTCTTCATCCTGTATTCCTAACAGTACAAGTTATAGGAGCTTCCAATCCGGGTCAAGCCCCCGCGTCGAAATCCCGGTCGCTGCTGTATACTGATTCCACCATGAATGAGACGCAGACCTTCAGCCAGGCCCAGGTCGCCTATCTCGTCGCTGTCGCGGTCATGTTGGCGGCCGCCCTGGTCGCGCTCGGTCTCTACCTGGGCCTGCGCCTCGGGAAGCGGTCGGGTCGGCTAGAGGCGGAGCGCGTCTTGCCGGGCCGCCTGGCGGCGGAGCGGGATGATGCCGTGAAGCGCTCGCGCGCCGTCCTCGGCGGCCTGGCGGCGGAGCAGCTCGCCCCCTACCTGCCCGACTTCCCCTTCGACCCCACCGAAGTCCGCTTCGTGGGCAAGCCGGTGGACTTCGTCGCCTTCGTCGGGGCGTCGTCGGGAAAGGTGGAAGAGGTCGCGTTCGTCGAAGTGAAGTCGGGCGAGGCGACTTTGAATCGAGTGGAGCGCAGCCTGCGGGACGCGGTCTCGAAAGGGAAAGTCCGCTGGGTCGAGTACAGGGCGCCATAGGGAGGACGTGAACCGGTAAACGGCGCGCGCGTTGTGCGATTTCCGAGTAATTTTTCATGGTTTCGTGCTAGAGTGTGGGGGCAGCCATGGAAACGAAGAAAGCGAACAGCGATAGCGGACCGGCACTTGCCTTGCCCAGTTTCGTCGACTACAGCGGAGTCCTCGTCCGTCGCGTCGAGGTGATAGCTTCCATCGTCGCCGCGCTGTATCCCTTCGCCTACCTGATCGACGATCTCGTCTCCGGAAGGGTCCCGCCGTTCGCGCGCTACCTCGTCGCGATCGCGGCGATGCTCACCCTGACGATCGTCGCCCTGCGCTATGCTCCGTCGAAGGTCGTGACTTTTCTCTTCGTCGCGACGATCTACGCGGGCTATGCGCTGACTCTGGGCATGCCCAACTCAAGGGCCGTCTATATCGTCGTCTACCTGCTCGCCGTACCGGTGTTCTATTTCATCGGCGGCATCCGGATCGGGCGAATCGCCAGCTTCGGCTTCGTCGCGCTCAACGCGGGCCTCATAGCGACCGGCGAACTGGGCTCGATCAGGGAGCTCCGCGGCGTCGTTCGGCCCTATCACTACGCCATGATCCTTTCGGGTCTCTCCATCATGGTGGTAGTCGCGGAGGCGAACGAGCGGCGGCATGCGAAGGGCCTCGACATCATTTTCCACGAGCACTTCATCGACGGCGCGACCGGGCTGCCCAACGCCACCGCGCTATCGGCCGAGCGCCTGGCCGACGGGGAGATACTGGCCTTGGTCAGGCTTCGCAACTTCAAGGACCTCCGAAGCTTCTTCGACGATGCGGAGGGTCGGGCGATGGCCGGGAGGGCCTCCGAGATACTCCTCGGCCTGGCGCGTTCCAGGGGCGCTCGGGGACCCTTCAGGATTTCCGAATCCGAATTCGCCCTCGTCCACCCGAGCGGTACCGAGTCCCGCGCGGTCTCGGCGGCCATACTCGGCGCCTTCGCCGCGGAGAGCGTGACGGAGGGCTCCCCCCTGCGCTTCGAGGCCCAGGTGGGCTCGTATCGAACGGGCAAGGGCGGCGAAGGCGCCTATGAGGCCGTCGAGGAAGCGGAGACCGCGCTCGCGGATTGCGTCGCCTCCGATTCGAGCGCTTCGCACCGCGAGAGCGGCGCGCCCGACGACGACTTCAAGGCGCGCGCTCCCGCCGTCGTCAAGAACATCGAGGATCGGAGCCTGTCCGCGGTATTCCAGCCCGTCTACGATGTTCGCCGCGACGGCGTGGGCTTCCTCGAGGCCCTTTCCCGGCTCCGCATCGGAGATCGCCTCGTTTCCCCCGAAGCCTACCTCTCGGCGACGAGCCGGCTCGGGCTGGAGAAGCACTTCGGGGACTTCATCGTCGGCGCGGCGCTGGAGATGGCCGTGCGCAGCGGACATTCCGTGAGCATCAACGTCACTTTCGGGGATTTGGAGCGTCCATACTTCCTCGATGCCCTCTTCAGGGCCTATGCCGCGCTGTCGGGCGGGCCCAACACGCTCATCGTGGAGCTCACCGAGCAGGCGGCCTTCTCCGACTACGGACGGTTGAGGACCTTCGCCGCCGAGGTGCACGAGGCCGGGGGCCTCATCATCCTCGACGACTTCGGAACCGGCTATTCGAACTACGCCAGCCTCCTCGAGGCGCGATTCGACGCGGTCAAGGTGGCGGGCGACATAGTACGGGAAATCGTAGCTCGGCGCGAGGCGGCCGAGCTCTATTCGGGACTCTGCGCCTTCTGCCGCGCGGCGGGCCTGGACGTCGTGGCCGAGCATATCAGCGAGGAGGGCATCATGGCGCGAGCCCTCGATGGAGGGGCCTCCCTCCTGCAGGGATACTATTTCTCGAAGCCTGTCCCCGCCGAGCGCATCCTCGCGGGGGAGCTCTCCTTCCCGGGCGGGCGGTCGGCCTCGCCCGCCCCGCTCGGCCGCCCCGGCCCTAATTCTCCAGGATCGTGATCTCGACGCGCCTGTTGCGCGCGCGGCCGGCCTCCGTCGCGTTGTCCGCGATCGGCCGCTCGTCTCCGTAGCCCGCCGCGCGGACACGGTCGGGAGCGCGGGCGCCCAGGCCGATCAGGCGCTCGGCGACGGCCTCGGCCCGCTGCTCGGAGAGCTGCTTGCGGCCCGCCGCGTAGCCCGCGGCCGCCGTGTGTCCCGCGACCAGGATGTCGCGGTCCGGGTAGCGCTTCAGGAGCTCCGCGATCTTCGCGATCTTCGCGGTCTCGGCCGGCGCCAAAGTCGCCGAGTCCGCCTCGAACTGGATGTCCTCGATGCTTATGGTCACGCCTTCGTCGGTCTTGGCCACGCTGACGTTCGGCAGGTCGGCCACCGCCTTCTCGACTTCGGTCTTGAGGGAGTCGCGGTCCATGAGCGTGGACTCGATGACTTTGGACTGGGCGGTACCGCGGTACTCGATGGTCGAGCCGTCGGACCAATCGAATATGAAGTCGAATTTCTCCTCGTAGGCCGATGGCTGGCCCATGGCTTGGTCCCAATATATCTTCTGGTCCGAGTAGCCCGCGATCTGAATGGGGAAGGCTTCGGTATAGGCGCGCGGCTCCTCGGGACGCTCGAAGATCGTATACGAGGCGGAGACGAGGAGGAGGCTCTTGCCGTCCTTGGCGACGGGTCCTTCGTAGCGGTAGCGGACGTCGATCGGTATCTCGTACGGATCGGGAATGCCGAAGACCCGGCGAAAATCGTGACGCTCCTCGCCGGGCGCGTTCCATGAGTCGCCGGGGGAGAGGTCCCGGTCGGGGAAAGTAGGGACGTCGCGTACGACGGGCATATAGTACTTGGGGTCGATCGTATAGCGGCCGAGCCGGTCGCGCGTGAACTCGGAATCGTAGCTCTCCGTGATTACGTAGGCCGAGTCGTCCTTCGCCCGTTCCGAGGTCTCGAAGGTTCCGCGCAGCAGCCCCGAGGACCCGTCCGGAGCCGCGTCGGCGGTCTCGAAGGCGATGCGGTTGAGTATCTGCGAGGAGTGGGCGAAGCGCCGGTTGACGTAGACGTCCTCGTCGACGGTCGACAGCGCGCGATATTTGTCGCCCTTCACATGCGCGAAGGCGAAGCGGAAGGGGCCGCCTGCCGGCTGAGCGGGGGTGGATGGGGCCGAACCGGCCGCTGCGCTCCCCTGGGCGGGCGCCACTTGGGCCGCCGACGAAGGCGGGAAAGCCTGGAATACCGAAAGCAAGGCGGCGAAAGCGATGGGGAATCTTCTGTTCATTCGGGTACCCCCGCGTACATTATCGGATCGGGCGCTCTCGCGCGCCACGAGCGGGATGGGGAGGAGGTCGGAGGCCGGGATTCTTGGACGCTCTATCCTGGGACATCGCCATCTCGGCCTATCGGCCTATCAGGTCACCTCGAAAAGGAGGCTTTCCCCGCCCACGGCGGAGATGATCGCTCCGCCGTGGGCCTTCGAAATGGCCAAGCTTTCTCCCCGCAAAAGGGTGAAATCCCGGCCTCCGAAAGTGACCCAAGCCTTTCCCGAAACGATCCGCAGCCGCTCGAAGGAGCGAGGAATGCGAAGCTGCTCTCCGTAGAGCAATGCCAGCCTGAGCGCGGTCATCGGCTCGCGGGCTATCCCGCCATGGAAGGAGCGCGCGAAATCATCAAAGGCTATAGAGATGGTAGCGGTACTCATGACCAGTCTCTCCTTATTCGGGAATTTCGTCTTGGCGCTCGGGCTCGACTCTCATCGATTCCTTGTACGAGGAAAGCACGATATTCGTCACCGTACGGGAACTCTGGGTCAGGTTCTTTATCTTGGACAGGAGCTTTTCCAGTTGCTTGGGGCTTCCAGCCCTGATTTTTATGATATAGCAATCCTCGCCGGCCACATTATGGCATTCGAGAATATCCGGCTCGGCGATGCAGGCTTTGAGCACGCGGTCCTGCGTAGTATCGAAATCCTGATGCTCCCTGGTGTCTATGGTTACTCGCACGAAAGCGAGAAGCGGCTTACCGAGCTTTTCCGGATCCACGGTCGCCACGTAGCCGGTGATGACGCCCTTCCGTTCCAGCTTCTTCACTCGTTCGAATACCGTGGAAGCGTTTAATCCTACGGCTTCGGCGAGCTCCGCGTTCGAAAGGCGAGCATTGCCTTGAAGGAGACTCAGTATCTTCTGATCCGTCAGATCTTGCATAAGGATAGTATCCCCATATTCCATTGCAATGTCAAATAAAATTTGTATAATATCAAATTATGCCGAATATTATTTGGGTAAAATGAAATTTTCCCTCTTTATCCTGTATCTCGACTGGCAAGCCCCTGACCTTGCCTTAGGCTCTCGCGGAGGGCCATAATGTCTGCAATGTCGCCTCTTCCTATCAGCCCCGAGACAGGACCGCAAGTCGTGCTCGAGCTCATCTATCGCCTCAAGGTGCGCGACGCCATGAGCTCGCCCGTCATAACTGCGGCGACCGGCGACAGCATGCGCGAAGTCCAGTATCGAATGAGGGACAACGGGATCACCGGAGTGCCGATCGTCGAAGGCGGCAGACTGGTGGGCCTCGTATCCATGGGTCTCGTGATCGAGGCCCTCGACGCGGGGAGGATCGAGCAACGCGCCGGCGAACTCATGACGCGGACGGTCATCTCCCTCGAGGACGACATGCCCCTGGCATTCGCCACGACGTACTTCAACCGCTACAAGTACGGGCGCTTCCCCGTGCTCGACAGGGACGGACGCCTCGTGGGGATAGTCAGCGCCTCCGATATCATCCGGGCACTCCTCGTCGCGATGAACGCCGAAGTGGAGAGACTCGAGGAGAAGCTCTCCGCCTCAGCTTCGGATCGCCCCGCCGACGGCCTCGTCAGGCTCGGCTTCCAAGTGACCCGCTTCGATTTCGAGAACGCGGGAAAGGCCAGCGCCGAGATCAAGAAGGCGCTCAAGGGACTCGGGGTCGAGGCGGATATAGTGCGCCGCGCGGCCGTGGCGTCCTACGAGCTCGAGCTGAATCAGGTGATCCATTCGGAAGGCGGATCGATCTCGTGCGTCGCCGGCGCAGGGCGGATAGAGCTGGCGGCCGAGGATAGGGGCCCCGGCATTCCCGACGTCGAGGCAGCGATGACCGAGGGCTTCTCGACGGCCAATGAATGGATACGCAGCCTGGGCTTCGGCGCCGGGATGGGCTTGCCGAACGCCAAGCGCGTTTCGGACGACTTCGCTATAGATTCGGGCCCGGGGCGCGGAACGAGGGTTCGGGTAGTCATCAACTATTGATAGGAGTCCAAGGCATGCGCATCAGCGAATTAGTCCTGTCTCTCGGCCTGGAAGTCGCGCAGGGAGGCTACGCGGACCGCGAGATATCCACGGGCTATTCATCCGACCTCCTCTCGGACGTCATGGCCAACGCGAAGGCGGACGGCGTGCTCGTCACCGTGCAGGCGCACAAGAACGCGGTGGCCGTGGCGAGCCTCGTCGGCCTCGCCGCGATCGTCGTATGCAACTCGCGGCCCTTGCCCGACGATATGGTCGAGGCCGCGCGAAACGAGGGCGTCGCCGTGTTCAGGAGCTCCGAGACGGCTTTCGAAGTCTCGGGACGGCTCTGGGCGCTGCTGCATAGGCCGTGAAGGTCCTCGCCGACCTGCACAACCACTCCTGCCTCTCCCCCTGCGCCTCCCTCGAGCTGTCGCCCTCGCTGCTCGCTCGCCTGGCCAGGGAGCGGGGTCTCGGCCTCGTCGCCTTGACCGATCACAACTCGGCGCTGAACTGCCCCGCCTTCGAGGAGGCTTGCCGCCGCGAAGGCCTGGCGGCGCTTTTCGGGATAGAGGCGAACAGCGTCGAGGAGGTGCACGTACTCTGCCTGTTCGGAAGCGTCGCGGAGGCGCTCGATTTCGGAGCGAGTCTCCGTGGCCTCCTGGCGCCCCTTCCCTACGATCCTGAGAAGCTCGGGGATCAGGTCGTCGTCGACGCCGACGAGGGCGTGCTGGAGCTCGTCGACCAGTACCTCGGCGCTTCCCTGGGAATCGGCTTCGGCGAGCTGTGCGAGGACGCGGCGGCCCGCGGCGCGATCGTCATTCCGGCCCACGTGGACAGGCCCATGTTCTCGGTATCGAGCCAGTTGGGCTTCCTGCCTGCAGGCCCTTACGACGCCGTCGAGTCCCTGCGCGAGCCCCCGCCGGCCCTGACCCTCGGACTCGCCGCCGTCTCGGGCTCGGACGCGCATTATCCCGAGCACGTATGCCGCCGGCCCTTCGTCGCGGAGCTGCCCGACGGCGCCTTGGGCGAGCGCGGGGAGCCGCTGCTCGAGGCGCTCCGCGAGGCGCTTCGCGCAGGGCGCGTACGACCGTCGTGGGCGGCATAGCCGTGACTTCGATTAGAGCCGCCGCGGTCTTCGCCGCCGCGGCCTGCCTCTTCGTCGTCCGGCCGGCGGCGGCTCTAGGTCCCGGCGGCGTTTCGCCGAACGGCAGAACGCCGCCGGGGATCATCGAGCTTCGCGACGATACGGATCGCGTCGATGTGATACCTTCCTCCCTTTTTTCCCCCGAGAACGGAGCCGGGGACGCGCCGCGCGAGCTTGGTTTCCACCCCGATCCCTCTCGCTTCAAGGCCGAGACTCGGAGTCAATTCCGAGGATTGACGGAGGCCAAGGCGTTCTGGCTCTGCTTTACGGTGCGCAGCGCGGCTTCCGCCCGTACGTGGCTCTTGGTTGTCGGCTCCAACCGCGGCGAGAGCGTGACGATCTACGCCGTCGACCCCGACGGCAGAGTCGAGAAGCAATCTGTCGACGCATCGGAAAGCCCCCAGGAGGGCAATCGGCCGCCTACCGATTACTCCTTCCGTCTAGATATCGGACCGGGCGAAGTGAAGACGGTCTACATGCGCTTCGCCGCCGAGGGACTGATCAGCCTTCGAGCTACGATATGGGATTCATATGACTACTTAAAGGCCGACGAGGTCGAAGCGGCCATCACGGGGCTGGTCCTGGGCGTCGTCATCGCGGTATTCATCTACACGTTCTTCATCGCCATTTCCCTCCGCGAGCGCGCATATGCCTTCTATCTCCTCTATCTAGCCGGAATTTTGCTCTTTGTCGTCGCGTCCAGCGGTATCGGCGCCTCCTTCTTCTGGAGCGGGCGCGTATGGATCGGCAAGCGGGCCCTTCCCTTCTCCCAGGCGATCATAATCTTTTCCATCGTGCTCTTCGCGAGGAGTTTCCTCGATATCCCGAGGCGCTCCGCGATTCTTTCCGTCTCCCTCGCCGTGATCGCCGTAGTGGCTGCGCTCCAAATCCTGGATCTTTCGATCCTCGACCTCAGGTTCGCCATGCGCGCGGGGAACGGCATAGACGTAGCGGCGCGTCTGATCGTGCTCGCCGCCGCGCAGAAATTGGCCAGGGGCGGTAGGAGAGAACGATACTTCCTGGCCTCATGGGCATTCGCGGTCGCCGGATCGATGCTCACCTTGATCGGCGACCTGGGATTCCTTCCCCCCAGGCTCACGTCTCTCTGGGACAAGGGCACGGAGTTAGGAGCCCTCGCGCAAGTTCTCCTCCTGACCTATGGCATCACCGACGCCATCGACGCGATACGGCGCGAAAAGGAGGCGGGCCAGCGGCGCTCCATCGAGCTTCTCGAGCGCGCTAACAGGGTCAAGGAGGACTTCATCATCGGGACGAGCCTCGAGTTCCGCTCGCCGCTGTTCGGCATAGTCGGGCTCGTCGACGCCATGACCGACCTGGCGTCCGAGGACGGAAGGCTCGCCGCCCTCATCAAGGCGGAGGCTCTCCGTCTTCTCAGCCGGGTCGCGAACATCGCGGCCTACGCGCGGCTGCGCAACGGGGACCTGGCCCTCGTGGCGGAGCGAGTCTCCCTGCGCGAGGTAGTGGAGGGCGCCGCGGGATCGGCCTTCCATGTCGCTTCCGGCAAGGACATCGCCGTCGAGAAGGCCGTCGAAGACGCGGAGCTCACCACGGATGCCCGAGTTCTGGGACAGATCGCCTACGATCTCTTTGCGGACGCGTTCAAACGCAGTCCATCCGGCATCGTAAGGATCGAGGGCCTGATAGCCGGCGATCGCGTCCGTCTCGCCGTGGTCGACTCGGCCCAGCCCCTGCCCGAGGAAGTCCTGGCCCGTTTCCTCTCAAAGGACAGTCCTAGCGGACCCGAGGCTGTGGGCCCGGGCCTCGAGCTTTTCGTCGCGCGCCTGCTGGCCGAGTGCCTCGGCGGTTCCCTGGGCTATTCATGGGCGAAAGGCCACGGCCGCTTCGAGCTCGAGCTGCCCAGGGAGTCCTCGTGGCGGTCCGGCGGAAGGGCGATGGAGCGCGGCGGCATCGCCTCGCTCCTGGGGAGGATCGCGGTCAGGAGCGTTCGCGCCGTCAGGGCCGATCTTTCGGAGACCGCCCCCGGCAAAGGCTCGCGCGGCCTCGTATTGGTCTACGACGAGGACCCGGTATTCCTCGAGGCGCTCAAGCGCTATCTCGAGGGAAGAGGCTATGCCGTAGCTCCCACCCTCTCCGCGGACAAGGCGGTCGCCCTCGCCGCGACGCGCCCTTTCGATCTCGTGCTTCTCGACGCATCGTCGCAAAGCCGGGCGGGACTCGCGGCCTGCGCCCGCATCCGAGCCTCGAAAGGCATGGACGAGCTCCCCGTCGTGGTGATGACCGATCGGGAGAGCGCGGAGGCCGTCGAAGCGGCATTCCGCGCCGGCGCGAGCGACTATCTTCCCAAACTCTCACCCAACGAGCTTCTGTTCGCCCGCGTCGATACTCACGTCGCGCTGAGGAGGGCGGTCGAGGACGCCCTCGAGACGCGCAGGCAAGTGGCCGAGCTTGAGAAGCTGAAGACCCTGGGCGTGCTCGCCGCGGGCGTCGCCCACGAGGTGAACACGCCGAACAACGCGGTGATCAGGAACATACCGGTGATTTCCGAGGTGTGGCGCGAGCTGTCTCCGATCCTCCGCAGACTCATGGACGAGACCGAGGGCTTCAGCATCCGCGGTTGGACCGCCGAGGAGCTGGTCCGCGAGCTTCCCGAGCTCCTCGCCGATACCTACAGCGCCGGCCTGCAGATAAAGAAGATAGTCGAGGACCTCAAGGACTACGCGCGCGATTCCTCGGGCTCTCCTCCCGAAGCCGTCGACCTCTCCGCCGTCGCCGCCTACGCATCCCGCCTGCTGGCTCCCCTGGTCGGCCGATCGACGCGCCGCTTCGTCCTGGATGCGCCGGCGCGCCTGCCTCACGCGAGGGCCAATTTCCAGAAACTGACGCAAGTGGCCGTCAGCGTACTCGAGAACGCGCTGCAGTCGCTCGAGGATCCCGAGGCCGGGGTGACGCTCAGGACCCGATTCGACGATGGGCGCGGCCGCCTGGTCCTGGAATGCGAGGATGAGGGACGGGGCATCAGGGCCGACCAGCTCGAGAAGGTCTTCGAGCCCTTTTTCACGACTAAGCGAGACGAGGGCGGGACGGGCTTGGGGCTCTCGGTCGCCCGGGGGATCGTACGCGACGCGGGGGGCGAGATCGAGATAGACTCCAGGCCGGGCAGGGGTACGATCGTGCGCGTCGTACTGCCCGCGATCATCGAAACGGAGCGAGGCGGCGATGAACGAAGAGAATAGATCGAATATCCTCCTGGTCGACGATGACTCGGATGTCCTGAAGCGGATGGAGCGTTTCCTGCGGTTCGAAGGCTTTCGCGACGTATTATGCTGCTCCGACCCGCGAGAGGTAGCCTCCATCGTCGACCGCGACGATGTCTCCGTTATGATCCTCGACCTTATCATGCCGGGTATGGCCGGCCAGAAGGTCCTCGAGGAGACCAGGGAAAGGCACCCCGAGATCCCGGTAATAGTCGCCACGGCGGTCAACGATCTCGACAGCGCCATCGACTGCATGAGGCACGGCGCATTCGACTACGTACCCAAGACGGCGGAAACGGGGCGCCTCGCGTCAAGCATCCGTCACGCGCTTTCGATCCGCGAGCTTCAACGCGACTATTCGGCCCTTAAAGATACTCTACTCGCCGCCAAGCGCCCCGAATCGCCTGCCTTCCTGGATCTGATAACCACCGACGAGCGCATGCTGAGCGTCCTGCGCTACGTCGAGACGATCGCCGCGTCGCCCAAGCCCATCCTCATAATGGGCGAGTCGGGCACGGGAAAGGAACTCATGGCCCAGGCGGTGCATCGCCTTTCGGGGAGGACCGGGCCTCTCGTGAGCCTAAATATAGCGGGTCTCGACGATACGATGTTCTCGGACAGCCTCTTCGGCCACAGACGGGGAGCCTTTACGGGCGCCGATACGGACAGGGGAGGGCTCATCGAGCGTGCCGAGGGCGGCACGCTCTTCCTCGACGAGATAGGTGAGCTCTCCCAGGTCTCGCAGGTCAAGCTCCTGCGCCTCATCGAGGACAAGCGTTACTACCCCCTCGGCGCCGACCTTCCCAAGGCCTCGAGCGCCGCGATCGTGACGGCGACGAATCGGGATCTGAGGACTGTCTCCGGTACCGGAGGCTTCCGCCTCGACTTGTTCTATCGTCTCCAGACGCACCTCGTTCAGTTGCCCCCCCTCCGAGAGAGACCGGGCGACCTGCCTATTCTCCTTTCTCATTTCGTGCGGCAATCGGCCGAGCGCCTTGGGCGGGGAGTGCCGGCTATTCCCGAAGAGCTGGTCCTTCTTCTCGAATCCTATGACTTTCCCGGAAATGTCCGGGAGCTCGAGTCCATGATCTTCGATGCGATGAGCGGGCTTAAGGGAGGGGTCTTGGGCCTCGATAGCTTCCGGCGAAAGATTCACCGCGGAACCGGCGCCAAGAACGTGCCGGACAAGAGCGCCACCGGGGTCGACGGGACTCGGTTTACGTCTTGGGAACGCCTCCCAAGTCTCAAACAAGCCTCCGAGGAGCTTATTCGCGAGGCTCTCCGGAGGTCCAAAGGTAATCAGGGCATTGCCGCCGATCTCCTTGGGTTATCGCGTACCGCCCTTAACAAGCGTCTAAAATCCACTAAGGACATAGGAATCGACTCGGATCGATAACAAGAATCCCTGTGAATATCCTCACATCCCAGTTGAAATGGCACAATGGCGTTAATTGATTATATAAATTATAAATAGATATATATATTATGAATTTACTAGGTAAAGAATTGTATTTATGCACAGGGGTTCCACACGCGGGTCCTATTTTCTCCTTGTAGACAACTGTCTACAAGGGTACCCGATACTCAATGCAATACATAAGGGGTGCTGAAAAAAATAGAATAAACAGCACCGTAAAGAAATAGCTGATATA
>CAZBGA010000049.1:0-30595 GCA_964491385.1 uncultured Treponemataceae bacterium
TCTCGGGGAGCCATCGCCTTCTCGCGGGACTACCGCATGGCGGTACGCCGCCGCCAGGATCTGATCGTCACAGAGGGGGCGGAGACATTCGAGCTCGCCCGCGCCCTGGATAAAAAGCTGAAGAGGCTCTTCGGGCGCTCGCTCAAGCTTCGCCAGGTAAGCGCCGGCGGCTGCAACGCCTGCGAGGCCGACGTGAACGTGCTGAACACGATAGGCTGGGATCTGGGAAGATTCGGCATCCAGTTCGTCGCCTCCCCGCGCCACGCCGACGGCCTCCTCGTTACGGGCCCGATCACCAGGAACATGGAACTGGCGCTCAGGAAGACCTACGACGCCATCCCCGAGCCCAAAATAGTGATCGCTGTCGGCTCCTGCGCGATCTCGGGCGGCCCCTACATCGATCACGAGGAAGTACTGAACGGCGCGGATTCCTCGCTCAAGGTGGACCTCTACGTCCCCGGCTGCCCGCCCCATCCGCTCACGATACTCGATGGCCTCCTGAGATTGCTGGGAAGGATCAAGGAGGGGAAAGCATTATAAGTATCGGCTACGAGTGCTCGGTGCGGATTCCGGTCATCAGCCCTTTCAATTCCCCCACCACCCGCCACACCCCTGTCGATGGATTTGCCCCGATCGACAGCTGATTGCCCGCTCTCTCTTCGAGCGCCTTTGCCCTATCGATCGCGACAGCTTGCCCCGCATCGAGCTGCTCACAGCAGTCGATGTTTTTATCGTAGTCGGGAAGATAATTCCGAAGACGAGCGATGGTATCTCGGCGGTCCACTCTTTCGCGGTGATCCTCGAAGTGGAGGAGGTACCAGAGCTCGAAACAGGGGTTGGACAAGGCGATGTCCGCGCCGGCGCGGCGACTAATCTTCGCAGCTCTGTCGATATCGGCTTGGCCGTTCTCATCGGCATCGAAGACAATCCAGAACCTATCCTCTCCCCTCGTATCCAGGTCGAGGCGTTCCTTCTGAGTTTGCGCAAAGCGGGCGAGGCCCACCGCATCTTTGACATTGCTGTCCTTGAGCATAATGCTTGCCTTCCCGCGTAGCATTTCGCGGAAGTGGCTAAAGTATATGGGCTCCGTCTTCTCTCCCTCGCAGACGATGAGAAAGACTCGCCGCTTCTCGCGTCCATTTCTGCTGCGCTGTCTGACCTCGCCCTTGTTCACGAACGGACTCCCGGTAGGGGTATGCCGCCGTACTTGCCGGAGAGGTAGCCCTTCTCGAGGTTGTGGTCATTTCTAAGTCCTAGCTCGGCGAGCGAGTAGAGGTCGGTGCCGCGGGTCTTCGGGTCCATCTCGGTAAGCCAGACTTGATCGCGCCTAAGAAGGCCCGAAGCGAGGAAGTTAGTGTTGTGCGTGGTGAAGACGAACTGTGAGCGCTTCGATGCTTTTAAAAAGCGGGAGAGGAGATACTCGGAGAGGACGGGGTGAAGACCCGTGTCGAACTCGTCCATGAAGAAGACCTTTTCGTTGGAGAGCACATCGAGCCAAGGACCCAGCATCTCGAAGAAGCGCTGTGTGCCGAGAGACTCTTCATTCAGGTCGAAGGGTACCTGCATTAATTCGCCGGCGCCGCCTAGACACTGGTGGCTAGTTCGTATATCCCAGATCGTGCTTGTCTTCAAGCTCTTTCGTATTTCCGCGACGAAGACGGGGGGAATCTCTGCCTCGCTCATCTGGCGTGACGCGGCGCTGAGGTTCGCGATACTGAAATCGGCCGCGCGGAGAAGACCGAGAATCTCATTCCCGGATTTCTGGAGTATGGAAGCAGTATAGGCTCGCCAGGCCGGATTGAGGTAGCCCTGACTGCCGTTCGTCGGAGAGCCGACCGAGAGCACGAGGCGCCGGGTTATCCAGCGGAATGCAGAGGCAGTGAGATCGAGGTTCCAGTTTGTGGCCACTGACAGATACGGGGCGGTCGCATGTGTCCTGCCTGCGAGCGCCTTCTGCTCCTCGACCTTCTTGGTAAACTTGAAGTCCTGGCCGAAGCGCTCGAAAACGATGGCCTTCCTGCCCTCGGGCCACGTGTAGAGGTATTCGGAGACTATGGCGCTCTCGGTGAAGGAGATGCCGTAGGCATAGCGTGTGCCTTCCTCTAAAAAGATTATCTCGAATGATGTAGGCTCGAGGGAGCTTGAGGCATCTAGCTTGAAGGCGGATCGTGCGAGTTTTTGGCCTGGTTGCATAGCGTGGCCGATTCCGACCATGCCCTGAAGGAAGGCGAGGGCTTTGATGAGGTTCGACTTGCCCGAGGCGTTGGCGCCATAGAGCAAGGCGGCCTTGTGAAGTCCTTTATAACCATTCTCCTGAGCTGATATCAGGTTCTCCTCGTGGCCCCGCTCAGCGGAGGCGACTAGGGAAAAGCAGCGCTCTTCGCGGTAAGAGAGGAAGTTGGTCAGGGTGAGCTGAATCAGCATTTCCGCCTTCTTTTTGCGATATTTCGAGCTATTAGCTCGTAAATAGATAATAAAACGATGAGAAAATGGTGTCAAGTAAAGAAGGAGTCCATTCCCCGCTTCTCAAGATCCCTTCGGGCCGCGGCAATCACTCCGCTGCATCGGCATTTCTCTTACTCCCCGTGAAGAAATCCTCGTCACGGCCGCGCCGGCGAGGGAGAGTATCGATAGTACGAGGACAGGCCAATCGCCCAGGACCAAGTAGGGCGTATCGATCCTTCCGGTCGGAATATCCGCCACGAGAATTCCCTGCGCGGATTCCGGCGCGCTCATCCAGCCCCGAGTACTGCCCTTCGGATCGAAGACCGCCGAGGCGGCCCAGCGAGCGGGCCTCAACAGCGAGAAGCCGTTCTCGATTCCCCGCAGGCGATTTACCAGTCCATGGGAAGGATCCACTCCCTCCCAGTCCGACGAGGGAAGGACGGCTATGCCGGTCCCGAGCCGACCCTGCCGGGCGGCGAGCGCGGGGAAGTCGTAGTCGTAGCAGATGGCGCCGGCGACTCGACCGTAGGGCCTGTCGACCGCCTCTATCGGCTCCGTGCCCGCGATCGATGGCTCGCCTGGCACGGGATGGTGCTTGCGGTATACCTGCGCGACCTTCCCCTCGCTAGTGAGGAAGACGAACTTGTTGTCGATGAGAGAGTCGCGCTCGGGATAGGCGCCATAGGCCAGGACGAGATCGATGCCGAGCCGCGAAGCGAGGGCTCGGCCCCGCTCGACGAAGGCGCTTTCTTGCGCGGGCTCCACGATAGTGGCGCATTCGTTCCACGCCACGAGCTTCGCGCCGAGGACGGCCGCCCGCTCGGTCTTGGCGAAAAGATCTTCGTCGTTCGCCGCGAGGATCTCCGCCTGAGGCATGCCCTCGGCGCCGGGCCCCACCGTGGTAGCGATCGCGGCGACTCTGACCGTGCCGTTTCCGGCGCCGCGCGTGTCGAGACGGATGGCGCCGAAGGCGAAGATCGCGCCGCAGACAGCGAGCGATGCGGCGAGAAGAGTCCGGGAAACCCGCGCTCCCGGCGCCGCGAGCATCGAAGCGGCGGAAGCCTGGAAGAAGGCCAATACCAGGCCCATTCCAGGCAAGCCCACGATCGAGGCGAACTGGCAGAATACCAGGTCGGCGTACAGAGTGCCGCCCATGGTCATCATGTCGCCGAAGGGAGTGAACGTGAGCCAGACCCAGTCCGTGAGGGCTACGAGGGCCGCGAAGACTGCCGCGCCCCAAGCCTCGCCCGCCCTGCGCCGGATCCCATCGGAGACGAGTATGCAGAAGGATAGGACGAGGCCGATAGGGAGGCTGAACATGGGTACCATGAACGGAGATATCGGCGGGGTCGCTATCTTGGCCGTGCTGAGCGTGTAGGCAATTACAATGGACCCGACGAGGCCGAGGGTCTTTCCGAGCGTCCTGTCGCGACGAGCATATATAAGGAAGGGTATCGGCGAGATCCACGCGAAGGGAGGGGCCGCCCAACGAAGCCCCGTGAGCGACGTGAGAAAAATCCCCGCGGCGAGCAATATCCATCCCCTAGAGCGCGCGTAGTTCATGCGTCCCCTCCAATCCCCTCCAAAGAAGATCGACCTGGGCGAGGTAGGCACGGCCCAAGCCGCCCTGCCCGAAGGCGCCGGCGATAGCGGGAATGCCGAAGAAAATCGCCCCGAGACCGAATAGGACTGAAACCGGATCGAGGTTGGCCGGCAGTTCCCCATTGCGCATAGCCTCCTCGATCAAGGGGGCGAACAGCTCGGTTATCATCGCCTCGGGTATTCGCTCGATCCCCGGCCGATCCGGGAATCGGAGGAGCTTCTCCGCGGGACCGAGGGCTTGAACGTAGGGGCACTGCCCCTTTTTCGCCTGGAAGGCGAGGATCTCCGCCATGATCCCGGGGCCCGAATCCAGCTGCCGCGCCGTCTCGGCGAAAATGTCCTCGATAGCCGAACGGGCCGTCGAGCCCGGTTTTCTCAGGGAAAGGCGCCAACCCATGTCGACCGACCAGAGCTGGATGAAATACACGAGGAGGTCCGTCTTCTTGGGGAAGTAATTGAAGAAGCTCGGCTCCGAGACCTCGGCCGCCGCGCAGAGCTCCTTTACCGGTATCGATTCGAGGCTACCCTCCCCCAAGCGCTTCACGACGGCGTCGAGGAGGGCGAGCTTGGCACGGGCGGTTTTTCGCTCGCGGAGGCCAAGCGCCGCGAACGGAGCAAGCGTATCTTGCTTAGGCATGGGAACTCCGGTGGGTAATTATAGTATACTATTATTTTATAGTCAACATTATTATTTTAAGTGTTGTTGGAAAAATTATTTGAACCGTCTGCAAACAAAAACACTCACCATTCTGTCGCGAACAAGTTGGATGTGCGCCGTCACCAAGTTGGATCGGCGCTGTGACCAACTTGGTTAACCCATGTTACCACCTTGCTGAATTGTCTTGACCAAGTTGGCGAATTACCATGACCAACTTGGTGAATCATCGCTACCAACGTGCATGTCCGCCGATTATCAGTGGAGATTTGCTCAACGACCAACGGTCGCTCCACCTCCATTCATAAGTGCATGCTCCCTTGGCTACTGACGGGAATTAAAAACAGCCAAGGAGCACGCGAAAGGCGCAATTTTCTATGGAGATCTTCGACGCTCACGATGTCGTCGCTGATAGAATCGACGACAGAGTTGTTGAGTCGTGCAACTTGGTCGACGAGGCCGGCCATCTCCGACACAAGCGCCTTGTATGAGTATTGCGTGCACTTGCTATTGATGTTGGTCAATGCATCGATGATCGATATGATATTCGCGAGCGAGTGGACCATGCGAGGATTTGGATTAATATCTGCCTCGACGCGCAAGTTTTGAAAGCGTACCACCGCCTGATCGAGCAGTCTGGCGATCTCGGCGTTGCTCGGGTCCATGTCGATCCCAGCTTCATCCGGCATTCCCGTTTCGGCTTCCTCGGTCCGAGTGAGGCTGGAAAAGTGCGTGGACGGCACCGCATCGCAGCCGCCTTCCACGCACTCTCCTCGCCATCAGGCGATCTCGATACGCCGAGGCTTTGCCGCCTCCTTGATTTTTAGTTTGAGCGTGAGAATGCCATCCGCGAGAACGGCGTCGACATCGTCACGCGATATCGAATCGTCCATAGTGAAAAATTTCTTGAAGGCCTCGGCGCGTCTCTCTTTAAGGATATAGTGCCCGCGCGGCGCGTTCAGACTCCGATTCCCCGACACCGACAGTTCGTTGCCTTCAATCTTTATCTCTAGGGCTTCCTTGGAAACCCCAGGCATCTCGACCTTCACCGTCACCAAACCAGCGTCCTCCGCGATGGAGCAGGCGGGATTGGCAAGCCTCAGGTTTGCGCTCCTCTCCCTCGTTTCCATGGCGCACCTCCTACTCCGCGGCGATTGCGATGAGCTTCGTCTTGGCTTCTTCGCGTTTAGCGATGCGCACTGTCAAGACGCCATCCTTGAGCTCGGCCGTTATTTTACCCGCGTCGATCTGAGCGGGCAGGTCGATCGTGCGGCTGAATGAACCGACCCAGGTTTCCTTCCTGAAGATCTTGCGCTTTTCGGAGTCACGCTCTCCCTTCTTGTCTCCCTTGATTGAAAGTAGGGAACCGGTGACGCTTACCTCGAGGTCGTGCTTGTCGACTCCAGGAAGGTCGGCCATGACGAGGTATTCGTCTTCGGTCTCGAGGACATCGACAGCCGGCGCTGTCGCTCGATCGAGGAGACCCGCTGCCGAAGGAATCCTGAATGGATCGAGTGCTCGATCCAATTCCCCGCGCAAGCCATCGAAGGCATCCCAGAGGTCCTTCGGCGCGGGGTTGTCCCATTTTACGAGATCCATAACAATCCCCCTTGAGCTGAGGTTCGCGGATCGGAACGATTCGCGATGAACCACAAGGTTCTAGCACCATTATATCAAGAAGCATGCCAACCCAACGACAAAGAGAGAGCAAATAATTAATTATAGTACCATGATTTATTAACTAATATTTCAGCCAAGAAACCCTTGGCCCATTCGTACAAAATTGACCTGTTTCGCGGAGAAACAATACGACTAAACCAGGGGCCCGACGCTGTATATTTTTGCGCCAGGGGATGACGTATAAAAAGCGGGTCTTGGGCCCCGATGTCACAATGTCAGTGAAGAGTCAAGACAAGGAATGGAACGATAGTTACTATCCATATCCTGTCCCGAGGATACATTCTGTCCCTGGTCGCTCCGCGCGCATCAACGACGGTCGCTCCTGTTGGTGCTCCTCCCCCCAAGGACTGAATGTACTGCCCCTTGAGCACGACTGCCGATTCGTCGACAATTCGCTCCCCATTCGATGAAGCTGCAGATCTTCTCCAAAGTCCGAGCGAAAACCATGCTGTCCTTCTCACCGAGGAACATGACTGTTCGAGCACAGTAGCTTTTGAAATCCTTTTTCAAGAGCACTCTATGAAGATGCATATCGAGATCACCGATTCCTTTACGAGGCTTCACACTTCACGGTGAATACGGTAAATTGGGGCCATGAGCGTGTAAGCAATCAAAGTATAGGTGGCAACCATGACCCCTATCGTTCTTGTTCCCGGATTACTTTGCTCGGCAGAAGTATTTGCGCCTCAAGTTGCAGCCTTGTGGCCTTACGGGCCGGTCACCACCGCATCCACGCTGGAGGGTAAAACAATCCCGGAGATGGCCGCCTCAATCCTCGCCGCCGCTCCGCGAGATCATACGGCAGGCGCCTGGGCGTGTGATTAAACTGGCGCTGCTCGACACCTCGGCCCGCCCGGATACCCCCGAACAGATCACGCGGCGCCGGGCTTTGGTCGCCCAGGCTCGGACCGGTGATTTCGAGGCGTTGCTGGCACAGGCTTTGAGCGCGATACTGCATCCGGCGCACCAGAACGATCCGGCCCTTCGCGAAGTGAATGTGCGGATGGGTCTTACGGTTGGCGTCGATGGATTGGCGCGGCAGACGGAGGCCGTTATCGTACGGATCGATAGTCGCCCTAGCCTTCCGGCCATAATCGTGCCTACTCTCGTTCTTGTCGGGGACCGCGATCCTCTTACACCGCCAGATCGGGCCGAAGAGATGGCGGCAGCCATTCCGAATGCTCGACTCGTGGTAGTGCCGGAATGCGGTCATGGGTCAACACTCGAACAGCCTGAGTCCGTTAATCGCGCCTTGATCGAGTGGATAACCGGCTAAGCATCGAAGACGCCCAACTACGCCGTGGAATGATATATCGCCGCGAATTCTTTGATTTGTCGAAGCACCGGCAGCAACGCTTTACCTACGTCACTGAGTTCATAGGTTACCGATTGTCTGTTGAGTGTGGCCTCCGCACGTTTTAGCAGCCCGGCATCGGATAGCCGCTTTAGCCTGCTGGTCAACGTAACTGAGTTGGTATCTACCAAAGCGATTCTAAGCTCGGTAAAGCGCATGCCGGACATCGCGAGACAGTCGATGATACGAAGAGTCGTGAAGTCGCCGAGGATTCTCAACACGTCCGGTGAGCAGTGTTCGCCCGTGTTCTGCGTGCTCATGGATATATGATACTTTATTCTTGGTACAAATTCTTAGTAAATATTCTTGACTAAAAAGAATTATCGACTTAGCTTCCTAATGAAAGGCTGTCGGCAACAGTTGAACCGGACGGTCTTGAAGTCACAAACAAGAGGAGGGCATACCATGTCCGACAACTCAGAGCTGAAGATCAAAGTCATTATAGGAAGCACGAGGGAGAATCGTTTCGCCGACAAACCCGCCCACTGGATATTTGAGGAAATTAAGAAGGAAGCGGGGCTTAGGGCCGAAATCCTGGACTTGCGAGACTACCCTATGCCGTTCTTCGAAGAGTCCGTCTCCCCATCGAGGCTCAATGGTAACTACTCCAACGAAACGGTCAGGAAATGGGCCGCCAAGGTCAGCGACGGCGATGCGTTCATCATCATCGCCCCCGAATATAACCACGGATACCCTGCGGTTCTGAAAAACGCCTTGGACTCGATTTTCCCCGAGTGGAACGACAAGTCCGTCGGCTTTATCGGATACGGTAGCGTCGGTGGAGCCCGCAGCATTGAACAGTTGCGTCAAGTCGTCGTGGAGCTGAAAATGGTGCCGATCCGGCCGGCCCTTCATTTGCCCATTGAAATCTACATGGCCGCTATGAACGAGAAAGCACCGGTAAACCCGGAGTTTTTCAAACCGATGAAAGAAGGTATGTTCGGTGACCGTGTGGGTCAGTTCCTCAGCGAGCTTGTGACCACGGCGAAGACTCTGAAAACCCGAAGGGTCGTCGGATAAGAGTCCGAGAATGACCTCGCGGTCCTCTGGGAAATCTCGGAATAAATGAGGCCATGACCTCATGTTTGTTTTTGCCATTATTGCCGTCCTCCTCGTCATAGCTGGAGCGGCCTGGTTTCTCCACTTCGTCTACACGCCCTTTCTGGCGCAGCCCGAGCTAAAAGCCTCCGTCACTAGCGGTACGATGAACATCGATGGCCACGATCGAAGCTACCAAGCTGTGATCCCGATAAACTTGCCAGCTAACCCGGCGCTACTGATTATGTTCCATGGTACCGGGCAGGATGCCCGCAGCATCCGCAAGGCCTCTGGCTACGGTTTCGACGTATTGGCCGTGGAGAGGGGTTTCATCGTGGTTTACCCCAACGCCTATAAAGGCGCCTGGCGCGAGCTCATCGGCTACTTCCGCCGGGGCAATAGTATTGATCGTTCCCGTGTGTTTGCCGCCGGATTCTCCAACGGAGGCCAGATGATCATCCGCATCGCCGCTACCATGCCCGAAACCTTTGCCGGGCTGGCAGCTATCGAGGCCACCCAGCCTACGGTCGACAACTTTGCCGTCAATGCCTCCATAGGGACTGTTCCTATGCTACTCGTCGCGGGTACCCACGATCCCATCGTACCCTATAACGGTGGCATTATCAGTCTCTGGGGTTTCAGTCCACGCGGAAGTGCTCTCTCCGTACCGGACACGGCAGGGTACTTTGCGAAAATGAACGGTATCACCACAAGCCCTACCGTTGCGTACCTTCCCTATCGTGCCGAATCCGGCGACAGTTCGGTTTTCATAACCCGGTACCGGCAAGAGGGCTACGCACCAGTCGAATTGTATACGGTCATTAACGGCGGCCATGTCATTCCCAATCCCCGCTATGCTGCCTCGCGCATACTTGGTTTTTCCACCCACGACCTCGACACACCCCGGGTAGTATGGAGCTTCTTCGAGGGTCTGCCTGCCCGGACTTCTGCGGGACTTTGAAAAAGGAGGAAAGTTAATTAATGGACAGCCATTGGCTTTCGCCGTCTCAAGTAAGCTGGAAATCCCCGCGCTCGCATGGGCGCCAAGCGGGGAAGCGCAAAACTCCCGATAATTCGCCAAGCTCCTGGCGCAGTCCCGACTAACCGGCTGTGTCGCCCTGCTCCCCGCCCTTACTCCTCTCCCTCTCCATGGTGGCGCGCGAGTCCGCGAGGAGGGGCCCAAGCTCCGCGAGGCGTCGATCCAGCTCCTCGTCGCTCATCGCCGGGGGCGAGCCGCTCCTCTCCTCCTGGAGCCAGGCCCTGAGCGCGCCGCTCGCGGCGATGCGCTCGTGGTTCGCGGCGAGCCTTTCCGCGAGATCGAAATAGCGAAGGGCGATGCGCCTCGCGGCCCTGGGCGCGTTCTTCTTGAAGGCCTCCGCCTCGCCGGCGATCCATCTCGCCTTGAAATTCTCGTAGTCGGCGAGGGCCACAGCTCTGCGGGCTAGCTTGGCGTCCTCGAGCTTCTCGACAGCCTGGCCAGGCACAGCCGAGGCCGATGCGCCTTCGGAACTGCATTCGACCTCCCCCTCGGAGCAGTCGACCAGGAGGGAGCCGCTCGGCGAACTGACCACGTCGAACTCGGTGCCTCGGACGGCGCAGACAGCGCTCCCCGCGCTCACGCTGAAGCCCGGGGCGCCGCTGATTTTTTTCACCTTGAGGCCTACCTGCCCCGTTATGAGCTCGGCCAGGCTCTGCCTTTCGCCCTTGACGCTGTCGACGCTGAAGTAGAATGAGGTATTGGGCGACACTTTGACGCTTCCGCTCATGCCCGTAGCCTTCTCGAGTTTGAGGTTGAGCGTGGCCCCGGCGCCGGTGGCGATGAGGTCGCCGTCATCGATCGCGTCTCCGATTCCGGGATTCGACAAGGCCGCGCCGTCGCGCGTGACGCGCACCGGACCCTCGGCGTAATCGACAGTGGCTATGGCTTCTTCGCCTCCGGCGGCGGCGAGGGCGGCCAAAGCCATGACGGTGGCCAGAAAGCTTCTCATTTCATAAGGTCCTTTCAGGGCTTTGCCTGCCGGAATATCCTGTTCGCCCGGGCGTCGAGATCGGCGAGCGTCGAGTCCAGGTCCGCTCCGTCGAGGACGGCGTTGTAGGCCGCGCTGATGGCGTCCCGCACCTGCTCGTAGCCGAGGAAGGACGGCTCGGCCTTCAGGTCGCTCGTCTGCAGGGCCTTCCACGCGGCGGCGAATTGGGGATTCTTGGCCAGGTAGTCGCCGAGCCGATCGGCGGTGGACTTCCGCACCGGGAAGTAGTTCGATACGCGGACCCATTCGGCCTGCTGGTCGCTCTCGCTCATCCAGCGCAGGAAGAGCCAGGCGGCGAGCTGTTTCTCCGGGCTGGATTTGGCGACGCTGACCGACGCGCCGTATATATCCAGGACGGCTTTCGCCGTCGAGTGGGGGATCGGGGCGACGTTCCACGCGAATCCGCCGCTCGCTCCCTTCTTGACCGCCAGGTCGTAGAAGGGCAGGCCCGAAGTCGAGCCCATGGTAAAGAGCACCTTCTTGTTGGCGAAGTCGGTCTGGTCGCCGTACTGTTCGGCGATTTTCTTCGCGTAGCCCTCTTTGAGAATTTTCCGGATGAACGCGAACGTGGCTTTGATCTGCGGCGTGCTCAGAGTATATCCCTCGGCGCCGGGGGCCTGGAAATCGCCCCCGCGGCTGATGACCAGGGCGAAGACATTCGACGCGTCGAGGCTGAGGTCGCAGCCATAGGTACCCTTGGCGGGGTCTGTGGCCATCTTTACGTCGGCGTAGAACTCGTCCCAGGTCTTCGGAGGGGCGGCGATCCCGAGAGCCTTGAGCCAGTCGGCGTTGTAGTACAGGACCTCGACGGACCTGTTCGGCGGCCAACCGAGGCGTTTGCCGCCGAACTGCGGATTGATGTCCTGGGCCAGGAAGCTCGGAAAGAAATCGGCGAGCTCGGCCTTGGACAGGCCGAATTTCGGATCGGCGACGTAAGGAGCGAGGTCGACCAAGGCGTCGCTCAGCTCGTAGGTCGCGGCGTTGTTCTGGTAGGCGACGACCAGGTCCGGAGTCGAGCCCCCGGCGATGCCGGCGGTCATCTTGTTGGCGATGTCGCCGTAGCCGCCGGCGTATTCGCCCTTGACCGTGATCCCCCATCGGTTCGTCGAGTTGAAGCGGGCGATCATCTGCTTAAGGGCCGCTTCCCGACCCTGCGTATGCTGGTACCAGTATGTGACGACGGTGCCCTTCAGTTCGAGCTTGTCGAAGCCCTGGGCGCCGAGGGCCGCGAATGCGGTCGCGGCCGCGACAAGCGACACGGCCAGAGATCTCAGGGCACTCGCGCTCATGTGTTCCTCCGCTTCAGGCCTTCTGCCTATTCCTTGATGCCCGCGCCGCTGACGGACTCGACGATCTGAGCCTGAGCGGCGATATAGACTAGCACGATAGGGAGTAGCGATATCAAGGCGCCCGCCATGCGGAGCTGGATCTGGGGCCCCTCCTCGGAGATGAGCCGGGCCAGTCCCACGGATATCGGGCGCCACCTGGGCGTCTGCACGACCACGAGGGGCCACTGGAGGGAGTTCCACGAGAACGCGACGTCCAGGCAGGCCACGGTGAAGATGGCCGCTCGGGACAGGGGCGCCACGATGGATGCCAGTATGCGCAGATTGGTAGCGCCGTCCATGCGCGCGCTCTCGACGAAGGAGTCGGGTATCTGACGGAAGAACTGGCGCAGGAGGAATATATAGAAGGCGCTCGCGAGGAAAGGCACCGTCAGTCCGGCCAGCCTGTCTATCCAGCCGAGATAGCTTATGACGAGGAAATTGGGGATGAGGGTGACGGTCTCGGGGATCATCAGGGTCGCGAGGAAGACGGAGAAGATCGCCTCTTTGCCGGGGAACCTCAGCTTCGCGAAGGCGTATGCCGCGAGACAGGACGTGGCCAGCGTCCCCGCGAGGGTCACGAGGCTGATGACGAAACTGTCGAGGAAATAATGCCCGAAGGCGTCGCCGAGCCATACTTCGGAGAAATTGGCCCACTGAGGGATCGCGGGCCAGAACTCTGGCGAGAAGGGGTTTGGGCTCACCCGCGTGACCGTCTCGGCGTAGGTCTTGAGCGAGTTGGCGGCCATATATACGAAGGGCATGAGGCAGACGAAGGCGCCGACGCCGAGTACGACGTAGCGCAGGACGCTCCAGGGCCCGCGCGCCCGCTTCGGCTCAGTCAAAGAACACCCGCTTTTCCATGCTCCGCCTCTGGATCGCCGTCAGGCCCGCGACGATGGCCAGGAGGACCACGGAAAGGGCCGCCGCGTAGCCGAAGCGCCCGCCGTGGAAGAATTGGAAGAAGATATAGACGCTCATGGGATCGGTGACTCCGCCCGTCGAGGGATCGCGGAGGATATAGATGCTGTTGAAGGACTTGAAGGTGCCGATTATCCCGAGAATGGAGAGGAAATACGTGCTCGGCGAGACCAGGGGCAAGGTTATGCGGCGCAGCATCGTCCAGGGTCTGGCGCCGTCGAGCGAGGCGGCCTCGTAGAGCTGGCGCGGCACGGCGGCGAGGGCGTTCGCGTAGATCAGGGCGTAATACCCGATGTAGACCCAGTAGTTGTAGATCATGATGCTGACGAGCGAGAGGCTGGGACCTCCGGCCCAGGCGGACCAATATCCCGCCAGGCTTCCGGGCCCGCCCGCGGGAAGAGATCCGAACAGCATCTCGAACACGCCCTTGTACTCGCGCAGCCATTGGAGGGGATGAGCCCCTGCGAGGGCCAGTACCTGATTGGCCCAGGACTCGGGCCTGAGCGAGAACAGCCGCTCGAAGACGGCCGCCGTGGCGACGGCCGGCACGATATAGGGCAGCAGATAGACGACGCGGAAAGCCTGCTTGCCGTCGAACTTCCCGTCGAGGGCGACCGCGAGGAGGAAGCCGAGCACGAGCTGGACGGGGACTGTCCCAAGTGAGTACCAGACCGTGACGCGAAAAGACCGCATCATATCGGGATCGCCCAGGGCCTCGATCCGAGGCAGGTCGAAGACGAGGCCCGCCGCTCCGACCGCGAGGAGGGCCAGCCCGAGAAGGCGCAGGAGGGCCTTGTTCCTTCTCGCGGCCAGCGCGAATCCTCCTGCTAACGAGACGGCGGACGCGAGGAGGGCGATGAACGGCGCGGCTCCGCCGAATATTTCCCCGTAATTGGCGAGGCCCACGAAGGTCGAATGGCGTATGCGCCAGTTGAAAAGGCTTATGTAGGTATTGAAGAAGAGGGGAAAGAGCCCGAAGAGGCAGAGGACCAGGGCGGCCGGCAGGACGAAGAGGTAGCCCGATATCGCTTCGGAGCACCGGGCGGAGAGCGAGTGCAGGCGGAGCCGCATCCGGTCTACCTGGCCATGTGATTCATCGGGCCGAAGCCGCGCCCTATACCGAGGTCGACCGAGGCCACGATGATGCGTCCGACGTAGTCCTTGGCCGACTTCACGGCTTCGCGAAGGGGATAGCCGAGGGCGAGGGCCGCGGCTATGGCCGAGGAAAAGGTGCAGCCCGTGCCGTGCGTGTTCTTCGACTCGACGCGCGCGGCCGAGTATTCCTCGAACTCCTCGCCGTCGAAGAGGATGTCGACGCTGTCGCGCCGATCGGACAGGTGCCCGCCCTTGACGACCACGGCCTTGGGGCCGAGGGCATGGACGGCTCGAGCCGCCCTGCGCATGTCCTCCATCCCGCGTATCGCGAAGCCGCAGAGGACTTCCGCCTCGGGGAGGTTGGGCGTCGCGATGGTCGCGAGTGGGAGGAGGACCTCGACCAGGGCCCGGATCGCGTCCTCCCGCAGGAGGCGATCCCCTCCCTTGGCGACCATCACGGGATCGAGAACGATCGGCCCGAGGGAGTGCTCGACGATCTTCGCGGCCACTATCCCGATGATCGAGGCGTTCGACAGCATGCCGATCTTCACCGCGTCCGCGCCTATGTCGCGGGCGACCGAATCGATCTGAAGCCCGACGAAGTCGGCGGGCACGTCGAAGACGCCCTGGACGCCGAGGCTGTTCTGCGCTGTAAGCGCAGTGACGGCGCTCGCGCCGAACACGCCGTAGGCGGCGAAGGTCTTGAGGTCGGCCTGTATCCCGGCGCCGCCGCCCGAGTCCGAGCCGGCTATCGTCAAGGCCCTTTTCACGCCCTTCCCTCCGCTTCCCCGGCCCTCAGATGGTCCCAGCCGCGCGCCTCGAGCGGCACGACCCTGCCGCCGGGAAGCTCGAGCTCCGAGCCCCGACCGGCGTCCACGATCTCGCCGACGAGGCTGACCTGCGTGCCCGTCTCTCGGCGGACGAGGTCGGCTATCCCGGATGCCTCCGCCGCCGGAACGGTGAAGAGGAGCTCGTAGTCCTCCCCCCCGTGCAGCGCGTAGTGCCATTCGTCGGCATGGGCCGAGAGGGCGAGGGCCCTGTTCTCGGGGGCGACCGGAAGGGCCTGGGCGTACAGCCTCGCCCCGACGCCGCTCCTCTCGCAGATGTGGCCGAGGTCTCCCGCCAGTCCGTCGCTGATGTCGGTCATCGCCCCCACCTTCCGGGTAGCCCCTAGGAGGCGGCCCTCCTCGACGCGCGGACTCGGCGCGTCCCTCCTCGCGCGGGCGAGGCCGGCATAGGCGGCCGAGGTCGAGAGCCTCGGATCGAGGAGGAGGGCGACGCCCGCGGCCGCGTCTCCGATCGTGCCCGTGACGAGCACGGCGTCGCCGACCCGCGCGCCCGAGCGGAGAGTCACCTCGTCCCGCTTCGCCTCGCCAAGGAGGAATATATCGACGAAGACCCCGCCTCGTGTACTCGTAATATTTCCCCCGACGACGTCGACGCCGTAGAGCCGGGCTTCCTCGCCCAGGCCGGCATAGAGCCCGTCGACGAAGGCGGCGTCGAGGCCACGCGGCAGGCCGAGGGATACGAGGGCGAAGCGCGGCGATCCCGCCGCCGATGCGATGTCGCTGAGGTTGATGGCGAGGGCCTTCCTGCCGAGATCGCTCGGGCCGGTAGCCTCCCTCAGGAAGTGGACGCCCTCGACCTGGACGTCGCAGGTCGCGAGCCAGACCATATCGCCCTCGCCGCGCAGGACGGCGACGTCGTCGCCGATCCCGACGATGACGTCCTTCCCCGTCGAGGGCAGGCTCCGGCCAATCCTCGCGATGAGGCCGAATTCTCCGAGCTGGTCGATGGTCATGCGATCCTGCCTCTCGCGCCGTCGGCTATTCTCCGCAGGGAGCGGGCCGCGGCCGCGACGTCGACCGCGGAGACGATGGCGGAGACAACGGCTATGCCCGCGGCGCCCGCTTCGAGGACCGCCGCCGCGTTGCCTTCATTGACCCCGCCTATCGCCACGATCGGGACGCCGGCCGAGGCGACGAGGGCCCGAAGCCCATCCAGGCCCATGGGCGCGGCCGCGTCCGGCTTGGTCGGCGTAGAATAGATCGGGCTCGCGCCGACGTAGTCCGCGCCGTCCTCCGCGGCGCGCCTCGCCTCCTCGGGGCTTCCCGCCGACACTCCGAGTATCATGCTCCCGCCGATGAGCCGCCGCGCGAGCGCGGCGGGCATGTCGTCCTGGCCGACGTGGAGTCCGTCGGCTCCGACGGCGATCGCGATGTCGGCCCTGTCGTTGACTATAAGGGGAACGCCGCGGGATCGGCAGAGCCCGAGCAGGGCCCGCGCCTCCTCGACCATGGCCCGCGTCGTCCCTCCCTTCTCGCGATATTGGACCATCGTGACCCCGCCGCGTATCGCCGCGGCGACGACCTCGAGCGAGCTCCTTCCGCGCGAGAGGAGGCTGTCCGTCACCAGGCATAGAGCGTAATCGACCTTCACTCCTCGATCCTCGCCGTCCTCGCCCCGGCCTCGACCTTCGCAGGAGTCAGGGCGTAGATCGCGTCGATCAAGGCGGTCCTGAAGGAGCCGGGGCCCCGCGCGGCGCGGGCCGCCTCCTCGCCGGCGATGCCGTAGCAGACCAGCGCGGCCGTCGCCGCCGCGAGAGCGTCTCTCTCCACGGCGCAGAAGGCGGCCACGACCGCGGTGGCCATGCAGCCCGTGCCGGTGACCCGGGTCATCATCTCGTGGCCGTTGTCGACGCCCGATACCGCGACTCCGTCGGAAAGGACGTCGCGCTTGCCCGTTATCGCCACGGTGGCCCCTATGCGCTTCGCGAAGGAGCGCGCGACGGCCGCGGGATCGGAGACCCCCTGCACCGACTCGACGCCCTTCACCTGACCGCCGGCTCCGGCGAGGGATCCCACCTCGCCGGAGTTGCCTCTCACGACCGAGAGTCGAAGCTCTTTCAGGAAGAGCTCGCCGGTGGCGGTCCGGTACTTAGTCGCCCCGACGCCCACGGGATCGTAGACCACGGGAATGCCGAGCTCTCCGGCGCGGCGTCCGGCTATCAGCATGGCCTCGACCCAAGCCTGCTCGAGGGTGCCGGGATTGAGCACCAGGGCCCCGGCCGCCTGGACCATCTCGGCGACCTCCTCCTTGGCGTGGGCCATCACGGGGAGGGCCCCGAGGGCGAGAGTCGCGTTTGCAGTATCGTTCATGACGACGAAATTGGTGATATGGTGCACGAGGGGACGCTGGGTCCGGAGCCGGACGAGGAGCTCGGCCGCGACGGACCCGAAGTCGGCGTAATCTATGCTCATGTCGGAATCCTCCTTGTTCGTGAAATCGCTTCGAATGCAAGATAGACGACGAAGGGCAGGACGAAGCTCGGGAGAGAGCCTCCGAAGAGAGTGAGCCCCCGCGGCACGAAAAGGGCCCAGCCCGGGAAGACGGAGGCGACGATCGAGGGATTCGTCACGTGATAGGCGGCGAATCCGAGAATCCAGGCGATCAGGGCCCGGGCGCCCCTGCCACCCCCTCCCCTCCTCCGAAGGACGAAATAATCGGCCGCCAGGATGCCGAAGAGGGGGATGAAGAAGGAGCCGAGGAGATAGAGGAAGCCCTGGTATTTCGTGATGTCCAGGACGAGGGCCGCGATCAGGCAGACCGCGCCGAAGCCGACGATGAGCCGGCGCTGCTTCGCCTTCGGGAAGATGTTCTGGGTGGACACCGCGGCCGAATAGAGGTCGGCCCAGGCGTTGTGGGTCTCGTCGGCGAGAAGGATCAGGAGGGCGCCCCAGCCGGCTATGAGGGCGATGGCGGCGGCGAAGTCCTTGGGCTCCTGTTTCACGTTCGAGCCGAGCATGAGGAAGGTTCCCATGACGAGGAACCAGGAGCCCGTGAGGAAGAAGCCGATGGCCGTTCCCCAGAAGGCCCCCGAGCTCTTCCTCGCGAAGCGGTTGTAGTCCGCCACCAGGGGAAGCCAGGAGATCGGCAGGGCGATCACGAGGTCGACGCCCTGCCAGAAGGGGAGAGAGCCGTCTCCTCTCTTGTCCAGGAGGGCGCGCAGGTCGTAGGTCGAAAGAAGGTGGTAGGCGAGCCAGACGCCGGTGGCCAGGGCGACCCACACGGCGAACTTCTCGAGCCACTGCTTGACGAAGCCGATCGGCCCCACCAGGCCCATGAGGACGACGACGACCGCCGAGACGGCCGCCCAGAGCGGGTAGCACGAAAAGCCGAAGAGCTGACGGCAGATCGCGTTCGTCGCGACTCCCATGATGATGAATTCGAAGACGGTCCAGCCGAGAAGCTGGAGAATGTTCAGGACCGTCGGCGCGTAGGAGCCTCGCACGCCGAGGATGGGCCTGAGGAGGACCATAGTCGGCCTCCCTGAGTCGCTGCCGATTATCCCGATAAGGGCCAGCAGGAGACAGCCCAGCGCGGTTCCGACGAGAATGGCGGTCAAGGCCGCGCCGAGACCGAGGCCCGGGACCAGGAAGGTTCCCGCGAGGATGACGAGGAGGCCTATCCCCAGGTCTCCCCAGAGCACGGAAAAGTCCTTGAACGAGAGGGTCCTCTTCTCCCTCGGGACAGGCTCGATCCCCCATTCGGGCGGCGCCTGGAATTTGATGCTCATCGCGCGACTCCCTCCTCTGCTCAACGTGTCGACTGCGCGAGGGGGCAAAAAAAAAGCCCCCTCTCGAGGGGCGGTTGCGATCGCTGTTGCGCCGTCCCTGCGCTGGCATTACCCAGATCAGGTTCAATGGGTCTGCGGCTGACAGCCGCATTCTCAGCCCGGTCCCTACCGAGCTCCCCAGGTTCTCTGTCTATCCACAAATTACGCATACGGAGATGTTTTGTCAACGAGCCTGCCGCCGTAGTAACTTCTTGGCTGCGATGCGCAAGCGAAGACCGAACCGCGCGGACCTGGAATCCCTCATGGACTCGCTTGAGAGCAAGGACGGCATGATTCGCAAGACTGCGCGGGAAGCCTTGGTGGCCTCGGGAAGGCGCGCGGTGTCCTCCCTCGACGAGGCATTGAGGAATTCAGGCTCGAAGCAGCTTCGATGGGAAGCGGCAAAGGCCCTGGGAGCGATCGGCGACGCCAGATCGATAACGCCTCTGGTGAACGCTCTCGGGGACCGCGATCCCGACGTGGCCTGGCTGGCCGCCGAAGCGCTCGCCAAGTTCGGGAAGAGGGCATGGCCCCCCCTGATGCAGGCCCTGATGAACAATACGAAGGATCCCGTGCGGCTGCGGCAGGGCGCGCACCACGTCCTGGTAAACCAGAAAGAGGAGGGATTCGACGATTTGCTCGCGATCCTGACGAGGGATTTAGAGTCGGGCAGGGCTACGGAATCGGCTCCGATCGTCGCCTATGAGATACTCAAGCGAATGAAGGCGCAGGCCTAGGCCCTGTCGCGACCGTACAGATCGCGGTGAAACTCGCCCAGCGGATCGGATTCGTCTTCGGGCTCCGCGCAACCCTCGGAAAAAAACTGCATTTCGGCGATCGCCTCCTGCAGCGCTTCGAATTCCCTCAATGCGGTCGAGCGCCCTTCCTGCGACTCGCTTTTCGCGAGCATTTCCCGCGCCACCACCATCTTTCGAGCCAAATCAGTGCATGGGACTATCGAAAAACCTCTATCATCCATAATCGACTCCCCAAAGCCGAAATCGGCAAAACAGTATTGACTAGTATTTTTATCAGCTAAGGCGAAGGTCAAGCTCTCGGAGCTTTTAAATTAAATTTGTAAGAGTTCATCCTTTGCCGAGATTCGTGGACTTCGGTCTCGGGTGGAGCTTTTGGAGCGACTCGCGCGAGAGGGTCCGTCAACCTTGACTCCAAGGCCGCCTTCGGTAATATTGGGCCGAAGGCGGGAGGGTTCCCTTGACGCATGGCAAAATTGAGCTCCCTGGGAAGTCTCGGAGAGGCATGAATCCGATCAGGTCGATCCTCGGCACGAAATTCGGCGGCACGCGGGTCGTGCCGATCGTGACCAAGATCGTGGCCCTGTTCTCGGTCTTCCTCCTTGTATCGAGCTTCGGCTCCAACTACATCAACCTGGAGATGAACCGGGGCGAGCTCATCGGCCTGACCAACAATCTCCTGGTGAAGGACCTCGCCGAGCTGTACAGCTTCGCCTCGACGCAGAGCGAGATCTACTCGTTCAACGGAAACCTGTCCGACACCGTGGGCGCGATCGAGAAAAGCGCGATCAAGAACCTCGCCAGGGACCATTCGACCGCCTTCGGCATCAGGAAGGACGGCAGCCTCCTCTTCTGGGCCTCGAGGCAGCCCCGGCCCGACCGGTTCAACGGCTCGGACCTGGTCGCCAAGCTGGGCTCGGACTCCAGGGGCGAGGGCAAGCTCAACTTCAGCCTCGGGGGAGCGGCCTATTTCGGCGTCTACAAGTACAACGACAACTGGCAGGCCTACATCGTCCGGGCCGAGGAGACACGCGAGTTCCAGAGGGACACGGACGCGATCTTCTGGCGCATCGCCGGCATCATCCTCGCCATGACCGCCGTCATCATCGTCGTCGGCGCCCTCCTCGTGAACCGGATCCTCCGCTACGTCGGCCGCATCACGCAAAGCATCATGAAGATGCAGACGGACCAGAAAATGGCCCTCATAGACCTGTCCGGCGCGCCCAACGACGAGATCTCCTACATGGGTGCCTCCCTCAACTCGCTCTCCTCCACCATCGACAATCTCCTGTCCATCTTCCGCCGCTTCGTGACGCAGGACATCGCGCAACGCGCCTACCGGGAGCGGGAGATCCGCCTGGAAGGCACCACGAAGAACCTGACCATCCTGTTCTCGGACATCAAGGGCTTCACATTCATGACGGAGACCCTGGGCACGGAGATCATCGACGTCCTCAATCTCCACTACCAGCGGGCGATAGGCCGCATCCACGACGAGGAAGGCATCGTCGGCTCGATCATCGGCGACGCGCTTCTCGCGGTATTCGGCACCCTGGGAGAATCGTCCGTGAAATCCCAAGACGCGCTCCGCGCCGCCTTCGGCATCCAGGAAGTCGCGGCCGGCCTCCGCAAGGACATGCACGTCCTGCGCGAGGAGATCATGGAGCGGCGGGGGGCGCTAACCCAGGCCGAGGAAGCCATCTACAAGGCGGTCCTCCTCGAGGTCGGCGTCGGCATAGACGGAGGCGACGTATTCTACGGCAACATCGGCTCCTACGAGCGGATGACGACCACGGTCATAGGCGACAACGTCAACTCCGCGAGCAGGCTGGAGGGGCTCACGCGGATCTACCGCGTGCCCATCGTCTGCTCGGAGTTCATCAAGAACGAAGTGATGTCCGGCACTACGGCGTACCGCTTCCTCGAGCTCGACTCGGTCCAGGTGAAGGGCAAGACCAAGGTGAAGAAGATATACTGGCCCATCAGGCGGGCCGAGCTCGATCCGAGATTGTCCTCGGAGCTCGATGCCTTCTCCGCCGGCCTCGGCTTCTATTATTCGGGCTCCTGGACACGGGCGGCGGAAACCTGGAAGGACGTGAAGATTCCCTTGGTCGAGGTCTTCAAGGAACGCATCGCGGGCGGCGAGCCCCCCGCGGACTGGAACGGAATATGGGCAATGACGACGAAATAAAGCACCTCATCAGGCGGGAATCCGAGTCCTTCCTCAAGAACGCCCTGGTCGAGTCGAAAGGCAAGGGGGCCGCGTACGACTTGACGGCCGAGTTCGCGAGGACCCGACGCAACAAATCCTTCGTCGTGATCGGAGCGACGGCGATCACGATCGCCGTCCTCGGCGTAGCTGCCGTCGCCGTCACGAGGGCGATAGAGAGGAACATCGCCCGGGCGCCTGTCGACGTAGCGGCCTTCGAGGACCTCCATCTCAAGGACATCCTCGATTCGTCCAAGCGGAACGAAGCCGACCTCGATCGGGCCAAGCTCGAGCTCTCCCAGTTGGATGGCGACCTCGAATCGGGGCTCGAGACTGCCGACCGCGACTATCGATCCTCCGTCGAGTCGATCCGCGCGAGGGCCCTGGGCGGCGCCGATGAGAGTCGGAGCATCGCCCGGGCGGCCGCGACCAAGGACGCGGTCCAGAGAAAGCTCAGGGTAGACTACTCCGTCGCGGCCGCCGCGAAACGCGAGGAGATCGCGGCCGCGCAGAAACGCATCGACCAATACGACAGCCGCTCTCTTGCCCAGGCCAAGGAGGAGCAGTCCACCCTAGCCAACGAGCGCGTCGCCTTCGACATCGAGAAGAAGCAGCAGGCCCAATTCTACGAGTCCAGGATAGCCGAGATCGAGGCGGCCAGGGATCGCGACATGGCCGACCTGACCCGCCAGAGGAACGAGCTCGCGGCTTCGATCACCGCCCGCTACAACCCCAGCTTCCAGGACTCGCTCTCGACCTCCCTCCTCTCGGGCTGGAGCAGGCCGACCGATGCCCCCCTCGCGCCGTTTCACCCCTATTTGGGGCCGGCGGGCATTCTCGATTCGACCGCCCAGACGGCGCTCGACGCGTCGTTCGGGAACTTGGAATACCTCTCGTCGAAGCTGAAAGCCGTTCCCTATATCAATTCCGTGCCGACGGCGCTGTCCCGCATCGAGGGCGAGGCGCGACTCTCCGTCTCCGCGTACAGAGCCGCCCTCCAGGCGGCGGGCTCGGGACTCGAATCCCGCGATAAGACGATAGCCGAGCTCAAGGCCAGGGCCGAGGCGGCGGAGAATGGCCTGAATAGGTACCGCGCGGCGGTAGCCGCCTACGCCCGCGAGAATCGCGAGAGCGGATACGTGATCGACGTCGGCGACGGAGCCCAGCTCCTCGTCTGCCTCGATCCCGGCGTGACGGTCAAGGACGGCAGCGTCGGCTATGTCGTCCACGGCGACACCGCGGTCGCGACGGTCGCGTTCAGCCTCGGCGGCGGCAGCGTCTATGCTCGAGTCGTCAAGATCGAGGAGGGCAAGAAACCCGAAGTCTTCGACTCCATCCTCGTCTCGGCATCGCCGGAAGCCGCCCAATGAAGGGAGTAAATATAATGAAGAGGGCAGCCTTCGCCTTCGCCCTGGCTATCTCGGCTCTCTCGGCAGCCGCCTTCGACTTCGCGGGCTCGGGCTTCACGGAGGAGGCCGGGAGCTCGGTGGCCTCTTCGACCATCGTCCTCACCGACGAATCCGGCGGCAAGGTCCTGTTCGCGGCCGAGGCCGAGCCCAGCGCCGCGCGGATCGCCGGCCTCCGCTCCCTCGTCTCCGAGCTTCGGTCCTGGAAGAACCTCGTCATCGCCGAGCTCAGGGCCACGAATTCGACCGACCGGCTGGAAATCACCCTCGTCCCCGGCTCTTTCACGGTGGGCGGCACGGACCTGACGGCCTCCGTCCCCGAGGGCATACATCTCTTCTACGATACGGCGATCGACTACGACTTCAAGGTCAAGTCGGGCGATTACGTCGCGCGCGTCAGGAGCGCTTTCACCGGCGAGGACGACCTGGACGCCGCCGTGCTGGCGGCGTATAAGGATCCCGCCTCTTTCATCGCCGACCGGGATCCTCTCTACATCGGGAAGCGCCTCGACGATATGGCCGCGCAGCTCGCGGCCCTCAAGGCCCGCGAGGACGCACGCGACGCTCAATGGCTCGCGGCCCGCGCCGCCATCCTCGCCGCCCTCAACGGCTCGAAGCCCATCAACGCGGCCGCCGCTGCGAAGCTCGACGAGCTGAAGAAGGCCAATCCCAAACTCGGCAAGTCCGACGCCGCGAAGGCGCTCAAGGCGGCGGGCTACTCGCTCCAGAGCGCGGAGATCTCCGCCGTCTACCTCGTCGATTTCGGCGAGCTCTAATCTCGGCGCCTCTCTCATAGCCATCGGTCGAACCACGCGAACGCCTCTTCCTGCATCGCCGCATCGAATCGGTGCGGCCCGTCGTGGTAGGACATCCGGAAGCGTTCCGGCGCACCGGCTTTCCGATAGATCGCATCGAGCGACGCCCCGGCCCTGCGCACCTCGTCCTGATCGAAGAGAAGATCGTCCCTCGCAGCCAGCACGAGAGAAGGCAAAGGCGCCCGCATCGCGAGGATATCCGGATAGTCCATGAGCCGCGGCAAGCCGGGAATATAAATCATCCAGGTATGGGTATACGCGGAATGCATGGCGAAATCCGCCCAAGTCGTCATGAACCCGGCGGTGACGGAACAGCGGATCCGGGCATCGCAGCCGGCGAGATAGTTCGTCCTGAGCCCGCCTCCCGAAAGGCCGCAGCAACCGATGCGCGCGGAGTCTATGTCGGGCCGGGATGAAAGGTACTCGAGGGCCGCCCTGTCCTCGGCGAGGACGACGCCCGGCCAGGTGAGCCCGGCGCAGAACAGGGATTTGGCTATCGTCGATTCATACTGCCCCGCGAAGGCGTTGTATCGGTCGATCTCGGCCTTCGACTCGCCCTCCGACACATCGTATTCGGCTCTGGCAGTCCCGAAGCGATCGCTCTCGGGACTCAACTCCCGCAGCTTTTCCGGGTCGAGCATCGTCCGCCCCACGACGAAGCCGGGCAGCTCGGAAGCGCGCATTCTCCTGCTCCCGAAGGGGAAGATATCATGCGCCAGGACCCCGTATCCCCTTTTCGCGATTTCGTTGGCCCAGGGCCTGCCTCCGTAGTAGAGTCTTCTATAGTCTTCGATCGACGGATGAACCTTACCGCTCGCGTCAGCTATTTTTTCCTTTCCGAAATACTTGTTTCCCCCGTGGTCGTGGAGCGCGAGGACGGCGGGAAGCTTCCCCGCCGCGCCGGCCGGCTTGAGGAAGTAAGCCCGAGTCGGAGGCCCGTACGGCAGTTTCCAAGCCAGCTCCTCCGCAATGAGCCCGTCGAAACTCCGACTTCCCACGACCTCTACCTCGGGCGATGCCAGATCCTGGGACAGAATGAGCGCGGTAAAGCGCTCCTTCGCCTCTCTGCTCCAGGCGGACAGGTCGCTCCATCGGTCGTCGAGAAAGGAGTATTCCTTCGGTTGCGCGGACACTCGTTCACTGATCCACGGGCCATAGGCGCCTAAGAGCGAGGGTGAATCCTCCATGTTGGCCTCCATCGGTTTCTCAGGCGTAGCAGAAATGTCCTCGCTCCTCTGCCGATTCAATCTTTCGAGACTTCCTTCGCCAACAGGTTCCGGATGGCCATGAGCCGAGCCCGCCAAGTGTCCCTCTGGGTCGCCGTCCCGTTGAAAATATGGTCGCCGGCACGCGAAAGCTCCGTTTCGCATCGCTCCGTCAGCTTACGTCCGCTCCGGCTCAAGGTTATGCTGTTTTCCCTCCTGTTCCCGGGACGGATTTCCTGAGCTACCAGCTCTCGGGAGAGCAGATTGCCCAATCGCTGACTCAGGGAAGATTTCCCGACGTTCAACAAACGGGAGAGCTCCTGCTGGGTCGAGCCGGGATGACGGCGGATCATTATCAACAAGAGGCAATCGGCATAGGTTATGCCGAAGGGCGGCAGTATTTCCTCCTCGGCGATGCGGTCGAGGAATAGCACGGTTTCATGGAGCAGATAGAGCTCCGATCCTTCGAAATCCACGGACAGTCCCCTTTGCGGCTCCGGCGGGCTTTCATCCCCTCCCTCGGGGAGTTCCGGATAGTTCTTAATCCAAACAGTTAGCATGAAGAACTTTATCAGGTCAAGACCTTTCCATCCAAGACCCTGCCCGAAAGAAGCGAAATCGGCTTGACGTATTATAGTTTAATATATAAACTGTTCTTTTAATAAATATTTCCGTGCGCCCTCCGGAAATGGGAGGTACGGGACAAAAGGAGACAAGGAAATGCTGAAGACGATGTCCGAAGAGGAGAACCTGGATAGGCTTTTCTATCTGACGGGACCCGTGATCTATACTCCGGGCAATTTCATCGACAAGGACGTCGTGTACCAATTCAATCTGGAGGGAAAAGAAAAGGAGCATTCCTACTACCTGGATATCAAGGATAGAAAGATGGAGTACCGCAAGGGCAGGCACCCAAGGCCGGATCTTATCGTAGGAACGACCGTGGATGAATGGCTGAAGATAGCCAATCAGACCGCGAATCCCGCCAAGAGCATCCTGCTCGGAAGGACCAGGATAAAAGGCGAGATGCGGCTGTTCAGGGCCCTGGGGAAGGCGTTGAGCGTCAACTCGATACGATTCAGGGACGAGGCGGAAGAGTGGGAGAAGCCCAAGGGAACGAGATGGGAAAAACCCGGGCGAATCCTCGTGATAAACGGCAGTCCGCGCGCGAGGAGCGGGTATACGCATTATTATCTGCGCCAATTCATCGACGGCATCGAGGGCGCCGGCGTGGATGCGGAAGAGATAGATATCTATGATAAAAGCATCGGCTTCGAGCCCTGCAGGGGCTGCTTTGCGTGCTGGGAAGGGAAGAGCGAAGGGAAATGCGTCATGAATGACGGGGCATCGGAAATCGTGAAGAGGATATTCGAGTCATATTTGACGATCTATGCATTTCCCGTCTATATCGATTCCGTGCCGGCCCGCTTGAAAGCATTGATGGATCGGCAGTTCATCACCATGAAGAATCAGTTCTCGAGATTCGGGAAGATTACCCGGCATCCGTTCTATCGACCGGCCATTGAACGATATACGGCCATGTTCGCGACCAACGGGTTCCCTGAACGCGAGCATTTCGAGCCCCTGAGCGAGATGTTTCGAAGGAATGCCAGGAGTTTCAGGGCGCCCCTGATCGCGGAGGTGATCAGGCCGGGAGCGACGGCGCTATACGAGGAGCCCACCCTCTACTCGCATCTGCTGACCGTAGGCGAGGCCTTGAAGCAGGCCGGAAGGGAACTGGTCGTCGGCGGCCGCGTTCCCGGAAAACTGCTGAAGGTAATCTCTTCGCTGCCCCGCAACTATACAAAGGATGCCTGGTACTTCATGTCGAACCGTTTCAACAAACTTGAAAATAAAAGGCCGCCGCAAATAGAGAGAGGAGCGCTCCAAGCCGGCGCAGATCTCTAGGCTGGGGGAAAGCGATTCGACCTATTCCGGGGAGCCTTCCCCTTCCCCGGGGGTCGGCCGGGAGAGGAGACTCCTGAAGACTACTGTCAGCACCAGGCCCACCAAGCTGCCGATGACGACTGCGGCCATCCGCTGAAGCCCCAAGTTCCAATTGTTGCGCTCCTTCTCCTGGATCAGGACGATAACCACGGCGGCCAAGGCGGTCCGGGTGGCGTTGCCCAGCCGGAAAAAGGTGCAAACGAGAATGGTACCGAGGACAGACGCCCCGAGCGACAGCAGATCGGGAGGCCGGACCAGATAGGCGGCCAGCCCGAGGGAGGCGCCGATCAGGTTAGCCTTGATCCGATCGAAGGCCAACCTGAGGGAGTCGCTGAAATCGGGGGAGAGGACCAGCAACACCGAGACGATGCTCCATGAAAACTGGACCCCGGGGAAAAGAACGTAGAGTCCGTAGCACACCGAGGCCCCGATCAGGCATTTGGCGAGGTAGAGCCCGAACACCTCCCGGAAGACCTGGGTTCGGAAGTCCATCGCCAGTCTTTTCAAGGGGAACCGCATGAAGGCAGAATAACCCATATGGACGGGCTGGAGGAGAGCCTGCAATTGCATCCAAGGGAGGATCCTAATAATGTACTGGGGGGACCAATGAAGATGGTGTTTCGCTGGTTCGGCGCGGATCAGGATTCCGTGCCTCTGGCCTACATTCGCCAGATACCCGGCGTGACCGGCATCGTCGGCGCGCTGTACGACGTCGCGGTCGGCGAAGCGTATCCCGTCGCCGGCATCGAGCGCCTTAAGCGGCAGGCCGAGGAATACGGCCTGTCGCTCGAAGTGATCGAGAGCGTGAATGTCCATGAGGATATCAAGCTGGGCAAGCCCGGCCGCGACCGGTACATCGAGAATTACCGAGTGACGCTCGATCGCCTGGCGCAAGCCGGAGTCAAAGTCGTCTGCTACAACTTCATGCCGGTCTTCGACTGGTTCAAGACTGATCTCGCGCATCCCCTACCCGACGGATCGACCGCGTTCTTCTATGAAGCGGCGAAGGTCAAGGCGCTCTCGCCGGAGTCCATCGTCGAATCGATGGAGAGAGAATCGAAAGGCTTCATCCTTCCCGGATGGGAGAAAGAGAGGCTCGCGGAGCTCGGCTCTCTTTTCCGCTCCTACGAAGGCTTCGGCGAGGAGGAACTCGTAAAGAATCTCGGTTATTTCCTGAGCGCGCTCATGCCCGTTTGCGAAGAGCGGGACATCAGGCTGGCGATTCACCCCGATGATCCCCCCTGGCCCATCTTCGGCCTGCCCCGGATCGTCAGCGACGAGCAAGACCTGGCCAGGATCCTCGCGCTGGTCGACAGTCCCTACAACGGGCTTACCCTCTGCTCCGGTTCTCTCGGGGCGAATCCCGAGAACGATGTCCCGGCAATCCTTCGCCGCTTTTCCAGGATGGGACGAGTCCATTTCGCGCACATCCGCAATATCAAGAGACTCTCGAACGGCGACTACATCGAGAGCGCGCACCTCTCGAGCGAAGGCTCGCTCGACTTGTACGAGATGATGCGGTCATTGTACGAAACCGGGTACGCGGGCTACGTCAGACCTGATCACGGTCGGATGATATGGGGAGAGCAGGCCCGCCCCGGCTACGGCCTGTACGACCGCGCCCTCGGCATTGCCTACCTGAACGGCCTTTGGGAAGCGCTCGAGAAGGGCGGAAGGACCGCCGGCCGAAGTAGCGACGCCGAAGCCCCTTGTACGTAATTTAGAATCATTCTAAACTGGGGGTCATCTTAGTCTTGGGAGGAATCATATGAGCTCGCTAGTCACGAAAGCGGCGCCCGACTTCAGCGCCAAGGCGGTCCTGCCCGACGGGACCATTCAAGAAGAGTTCAAGCTTTCGAGCTTCAAAGGCAAGTACGTCGTCCTTTTCTTCTACCCTATGGACTTCACCTTCGTGTGCCCGACCGAGATACTCGCCTTCGACGCCGAACTGGGAGAGTTCGAGAAGCGGAATGTCCAGGTGATCGGCGTCTCCGTCGACAGCGAGTACTCGCATCACGCCTGGCGCGAGCAGGAGCGGGAGAAGGGCGGAATCGGCAAGATCGGCTTTCCCCTCGTAGCCGACATCACCAAGCGAATATCCGCTGACTATGGCGTGCTCCTCGACGCGGGCGTCGCCCTTCGCGGTCTCTTCCTTATAGACAGATCGGGCGTGGTGCGGCACGAGCTCGTCAACGACCTTCCCCTTGGACGCTCGACCGAGGAGGCTCTCCGGATCGTCGACGCGCTGCAGACCTTCGAGGAAGTGGGCGAAGTCTGCCCCGCCAACTTCAAGAAGGGCGGCAAGACCATGAAGACGAGCCAGCGCGGCAAGGAGCAGTACTTCACGGCATGACGGAGAGCGAAACCGCCCTTCGAAGGATGGGCCTGAGGCTGACCCCTCAGAGAACGGCCATACTCGGCTACCTCGAAGGCAACGAGACTCATCCCTCCGCGGGGGAGGTCTTCCAGGCGCTCCGAGCCGAGCATCCGACCATGGCGCTCGCCACGGTCTACAACACGCTCCGATGTCTCGTGGAGGCCGGCCTCCTCCTCGAGATCAGAGTCTCCGCGGGGGAGGTGAACTACGATCCGGATACCTCGTCCCACGACCACGCGTACTGCACCCGCTGCGGCACCATATTCGACCTGCCTCGGGCCGCCACGAGCGGGCCCGAGGCGGGTCCTCCGGGCTTTCGGGTAGAGTCGGTCAGACGGGTGCTCTACGGTCGCTGCGGCGATTGCGTCGGGAAGGCGTAAGGGACTAGCCCCGTCCGGTTTCTACGCGCTTGCGAGGTTTTGGGTGCTCCCGGCGGGCCCAGGAGTTAGCCGCAACCGGGGGACGACGATGTTTTGCGTCGCCCTCCTCGGGCACCTTGACAGTTCTCGGAAGCGCCTCGATGTCGGCCTCCGTAAGGTCCGGACATCATAGAGGGTCTCGACACGGCGCTCGCCCGCTACCGCCCCGGATACTCCCAGGTCAAAGAATATGGCCTGAGACGTGGGCACCGGGACCGGAAGCCTCTCGAGCCGGAGACCCTCGATATGAAACTCGACCGCCTCGCGCATTCGCTTGCGCGTCGCGAGTCTTCCCGGTGGCGATGCAGCCGGGGAGGTCCGGGGCGTAGGCGGAAAATCCCGTATTCGTTTCCTCGATGATGACGAGGGAATCCATGCTCACTCCTTGAGGCCGGCTTGCTTCAGGATACTGTTCAGCATTCCGCGGTCAGCTTCGTCTGATGTAACGCTATCGTTACACGCTGTCAAGCGTGGTGGGAATGGAGCCATGGGACGGGTCAAGACCGAGTTCCCCCTCTTGGATCCGGCCCTGATCAAAGAGGTCATGCCCCAACGGCTCAAGCCCCTTCGAAGCGTTTCGTGAAGAGGAGGCTCAACTTCACGGCGTGCCGACGACGTATCCCCAGAAGCCCTGAAGGATGTAAGCGGCTGCCACGGCGCCGGGATCTTCCTTGCCTCGGGACTGCTCCTGGTAGTAGGCGACCC
>CAZBGA010000050.1:0-23555 GCA_964491385.1 uncultured Treponemataceae bacterium
ACCTCGATGAGGGGGCTTTGGTCCTCCGATTCGCCTTGGGTTATCATGCCTATTGTCCCGCCGGGGCTCTCGCGCCAGTAGGCGCGCCGCCGCTAGGCGCGGCGCCTGCGGCCGGGGCGCTCGGCGCGGTCCCGGGCTGGCGCGGAGGGTTCGGAGCGCCGCTCGCGCCCGAGGGCGAAGCGGGCGACGTAGCGCCGCCGCCGTTGGCCGAAGGCCTGCCCGCTCCGCTACGGGCCCCTCCACGATACTGCGCGACTATCACCTGGTCGCCCTCGGTCAGGTCGCCGCTGCTTATCTCTATATTCTTGCCGTCCGACAGTCCTATGACCACCTGCATCGGGAAGGGTCGGCCCGCTCTCAGGAGCCAGAGCGTCACCTGGGAGCCCGGCGCGCCCGCCACGGCCTGCCCGGCGGGGGGAGCTCCGGACTGCACGACCCCGGCTCCGAATCCGCCTCCGAAGGCGGAGGCCTGGCCCTGGGCCTGGCTCGGCGCGGCCAGGGGCCTATAGAGGACGGCGGCTATCGGCACCGCGAGGACGTGGACCCGCTTCCCCACCTCGATATTCACCTGAGCGGTCATGCCCGGCAGGAGCATGCCCGAAGTATCGTGAACCAGGACCACCGCGTCATAGGTGACGACGTTCTGGACCGTCGTGGGATTGACCCTGACCTGGCTCACCGTCCCCGCGAAGGGGCGGTTGGGGAAGGCGGTGACGGTGAGCTCGGCGGCCTCCCCCATCTTCACGCTCCCGACGTCGGCCTCGTCTACCGAAGTGTCCACCTGCATGTCCGTCAGGTTGGTGGCCAGCGTGAAGAGGGTGGGAGTCTGCAGGGAAGAGGCGACGGTCTGCCCGATGCTGATGTTGCGCGCCATGATGATGCCGGCGAAGGGGCTCGTGATGATGGTCTGGGAAAGGTTGAACTTCGCCTGGTCGAGCTGGCCGCGGGCGACCAGGACCTGGGCATCGGCGACCTTGACGGCGGATTGGGACGCGAGGTAATCCTGCCCGGCGGTCAGGGAGGCCGTCCTCTCGCTCTCGATCTGGCTTTCCTGGATGAGGCCCTGCTTGGCGAGCGGCTCGTCCTGCGAGAGCGTCAAATTGGCGAGATCGAGGAGGTCCTTCATCTTCCCGACGTTGACCTTCGCGCTCTCGAGGTTGGCCTCCGCCAGGCTGAGGTTCGCCTGCGCCGAATCGACGGCTGCCTGGAAGGTCGTCGGATCGAGGGTCGTCAGGACCTGCCCTTTACGGACGAGGGAGTTGTAGTCGACTGAAAGGGTAAGGATCGTTCCCGAGACCTCGCTGCCTATGTCCACGACCGTGACCGGGTTGACCGTGCCGGTCTCGCTCACGGTGGCGGAGATATCGGCGTAGCCGACGGGCCGCGCGACGTAATGGACGCTCGCTCCGTTGCTCGCGTGCTGCTTCAAGGAAAGCCAGGCCCCCACGATTACGGCCGCAGCTACGACTAGCGCTATGATCGTCTTCGATCGCTTACTCATGCGGTAACTCCCTTATTGTCCCATGTCGAAGTCAAGCGTCAGGATTGACAGGTTATAGGTCGACTTCGCCGTCTCGAGTCCGACCTGCGCGGCCGCGAGGTTGGAAAAGGCCGTCATGACATCGACGGACGAAGCGGTGCCGGCCCTGAATTTGGCTCTTTGCAGATCGTAGAGACCCTGGTCCTCGTCGAGGGTCTGGTTCGCCAGATCGAGACGGTCGCTCGCGTCCTTGACGGCGAAGAGATCGTTTTGCACGGCGATCGTGATGCTCTGGCGTTCCTGCTCCCGCAGGACGCCGTAGCTCTCGATCGCGTTGGCCTTCTGGCGCACCAGGGACGCCTGCTGCTTCCCGTCGTAGATCGGCGGCAGGGCTATGGTGGCCCCGAGGGATATCGAGCCGCCGTTGAGAGTGTCCGGCGTCAGGTCCTGCGCGAGGCCCACGGCTCCGTTGACCGAAACCGACGGCGAGTATTGGCTTTTCTGGAGGGAGAGATCGACGCCGGCGAAGGCGACATCGAGATCGAAGGTCTTGAGCTCGGGCCTGGATGCGTACGCCGTCTCGAGGGCCTGCTTCGGGTCCAAGGAGGGAAGGCTGGGGCTCGCGACGTCCGAGACGCTGTAGGCCTTGTCGAGGGGCCATCCGACGGCGAGGGACAATTTCTTCCGGTCCGTATCGATCGTGTTCTGCTGCGTGCGCAGATCGAGCCGGGCCTGGGTCAGCGCGACCTGGAACTGGAGGACGTCGAGACTCGTGGCCCGTCCGGCGGTGAGGTATCCCTGCATCTGCGAAAGCTCTATCTCCGCCTGCTTGACGGTGGCATCTTTGGCGATCAGGCTCTTCTGATCCCCGAGCAATGTGTAATAGGCTTGCTTCACTTGGTAGGCGAGCGTCTCGAGCGCTTGGTCGTAGGCCACCTGGGCTATCCGAAACGTATACTGGGCCTGCTTGACCAAGCCCGTCGGCCGCCCTCCGGGATAGCCGTCGTAGACCACCTGGCTCAGGGTCGCGCTCAGGGCAGTCGCTATGCCGCCGGTCGTAGGAAATTCCGGCTGCACCGAAACGTCGAGGGTCGTCGAGGGGCCGGTCAGCGAGAGCCCGGCCTTGACGTTGTTGCCGTTCGCCCCGAGCGCGCTCGACGATGTCGAGGCAGACGAGGCCGTTCCGACGGGCCACTGGTAGAAGTAACCGGCCGACTCCCCCAGGGTCAATCCGTTGCCGCCGATGGTGTATGTTTCCTGCGACGAGGCCGTATCGAGACTCAGCTTCGCGGTCTTGAGACCGGGCGCCGCGGTCAGCGAAGCCGCGAGGCAATCGTCGAGGCTCATCGCCGGCGCGGATTCGGGCGCAGGCTGCGCGACGGTATCCGCGGCCTCTTGCGCGAATCCGCTGGCGGCGAATGCGGCGCAAAGCAGCGACGAAGCGAGCAGGCGCCTCCATTCCGAGGATAGCCTAAAGGCCATGATCGCCCCGCATCTTCTCGCCCGAAACAGTCCGCCGCTCCATCGATTGTCCTCCGGATGATTTGATCGAGATCAAGCGGAAGGATACCGTGGGGCGATTACAGGAGTCTATCGGGAATATTAATTATTTCTAAATATCATCGACTTCTGACCAAGGCCCGAGCGGCCAAATGGGACAGGAACTCGACGCGCATCCCCAGGCCGTAATGCCTGTTCAAGTCGGAGAGCTGGCTGTGGCAGTTCTCGCAGGCGGTGACTATCACGGATGCGCCCGAGGCGCGCATCTGATCGGCCTTGACCTTGCTCGACTTCATCCTGAACTCTTCCTCGCCCATCGCGACGAGGCCCCCTCCCCCGCCGCAGCACCAGTTCTCCGCGCGGTTCGGCGTCATCTCCGCGAAGTCCGATGCGAGGGCGCGGAGCACGCGCCTGGGCTCCTCGATGACGCCCGAGTTGCGCGCGAGCTGGCAGGGATCGTGGTAGGTCACCTTCTCGGCGAGGCGCGATCGGTCGAGGCGGATCCGGCCCTCGGCGAGGTAGCGGTCGATGAGCTGGGCGAAAGCCACGACTTCGAAGCCCTGGGGCTCGATCATGTGCCTGAGGTAGCGGAAAGCCGTACCGCACTCGACGACCGCGACTTCCTTGACCCTGAGGCGCTTCGCCTCGTCCACTATCCGTTGCGCTATCCTCTTCGCCTTGGGCGCGTCGCCGAGGAAGGCCGCGAAGTTGACCGCCTCGAAGGAGGAGAGGCACCAGCTCTCGCCGGCCGCGTTCATTATCGCGGCGGCGCTGACGATGGAGTGCGAGCCCGCGAGGGCGACGTAGAGGACGCGGGAGTCCGGGACCTCGTAGGGCACGGCCGGCGTCGGAGAGGCGGGCCAGAGCTCGCGCACCTCGCCGTCGAGGTTGGCCAGGGCCTGGGCGAAGTCGGCCTTCGTCTCCTCGATCGACTCTCCCTTCGCGATCGACATGTCGGCGAGCATGGACAGGATCTTGGGTTCCTTGTCCGCGCCGATGAGGAGGGCTTTCGCTATGGACATGATGAGCTGGGTGTCGATGCCGAAGGGGCAGTGGACCATGCAGCGCCTGCAGCCCGTGCAGGAGAAAGCCGCGTCGTACAGCGCGTCCACCGAGGAGTCGTTCAGCTCGAGAGTCTCGCCGAGCCAGGGGGCGAAGCGCCCCTGGAGCTTGAAGTAGCGCTTGAATATCTTGCGCACGACCTCGGCGCGACCCACGGCCGTATAGCGAGTCTGGGGCATGGACGCGAAGACGTGGCAGGACTCGACGCAGAGGCCGCAGCGCGCGCAGCTCTCGAGATAGAGCCTCATCGCCGAGTTGAGCTTCTTCTCGAAGAGCTCCTTGAGCGCCTCGGCCCGGGCCTCCGCGCTCACGATCTCTTCCATACTTGCCTCCTCAGAGCCTCGACCGGAAGCGCCAGAAAGGCGTGCATGACCTTGGTGAAGGGCAGGACGAAGAAGAAGAGCTCGGCGAGGAAGACGTGGATGACGATGAAGTGGTAGTGCGCGCCGTGAAGCACGGTCCGCGGATCGGCGAAGCTCAAGTTCGCGAGGATGCCGAAGTACCGCGAGAAGTCGCTCTTGGTCATGACGAAGCCGCTCGCCGTCCAGGAATTGCCCCAGCTCATGAGGTCGCCGAAGAGGAATAGGAAGAGCAGGAGAAGGAGGAGGAAATAGTCGCCCGGCGTAGATATCTTGCGGTTCTCGCCCATGAAGCGCCTTCCGAGGAAATAGAAGGTCGGAAGCGTCACCATGACGCCGACCAGGCCCGCGCCGAGCATGTGCCGCGACCCGGCAGGCATTATGCGGATCGCGGGGAAGAGGTCCAGGTGCCCGAGGAGGAGGGCGAGGACGCCGACGTGGTACATCATGAGGAAGACCCAGAAGAGGGGCGCGCGCCTCAGGACCTGCGGCATCCCGAAGGCGTCGCGCAGGGCGGCGAGGAGGGGAAGCCGCGGGGCTGGATATATGGCGAGCTGGTACGGAGGGCCGGGAGCGCGGAGGATCCTGACGAGACGCGCCGAGAGGGCGACGAGGAGGAAGGCGAGCGCGACGTATAACAAAGGCACCATGATGCCGTACTCCAGTCGGTCCAGGGCGAGCCCGAAGCCCGACCTCGGCCCCGCCGAGGGAAGGACAGAGGCCGCGCTGACGGCATCGGCCGCGGCTCCCGCCGCGGAGCCGCCGGGAGCGGGCGCCGACGCTGTCGCCGCCGAGACGGCCTGCGCAACGAGATTTCCCGCCATCTTCGCCCTCTACTTCGTCTTCTTGACGTAGATCGTGATGAGGCCCGGCTCCTGCTTGGTCTCGAGGACCTGCTGGCCCGTGGTCTTTGCCCAGGCGGGAAAGTCCGAGAGGGAGCCGGGGTCGGTGGTCTGCACCTCCACCACGTCGCCCAGGCTCAGCTTGGGCATCTCCTGGCTGATCTTCACGATGGGCATCGGGCACTTGAGGCCCTTGTAGTCCAAGGTCTTCGCGATCTTGTAGTCCGGCATGAGGGTCTCCTAGATGAAGAGTTGGACGGCGGACTCGCCCGCGTCCGCGAGGAAGGTCGCGACGCCGCCTATCGAGAGGCCGGGGTAGTCGATCATCTCTTCGAACTTAAAGCCCATGAGGTCCATCGACATTTCGCATATTATGATCTTGACGCCGAGCTGTCCGGCGAGGTCGAACATCTCCCCGAGGCTCGCGACGTTCTTTTTCTTCATTACGGCCTTGATCATCGCCGTGCCCGCGCCGGCCATGTTCATCTTGGAGAGCTTGGTCATGTCGCGGCCCCTGGGCAGCATCATCCCGAACATCTTCTCCACCAGGTTCTTGCCGCCGACGCGCTTACTGGGATCGCGCAATGCGGCGGTACCCCAGAAAGTGTAGAATACGACGACCTCCATCCCCATCGCGGCCGCACCGGTCGCGATGATCATCGAGGCGATGTGCTTGTCGAGGTCGCCCGAGAACACGACCATCGACAGCTTGCGCTTGGCTCCCGGCCTCGCCTCCGCCTGCGCCTTGAGCCCGGCGATCTCCTTCTCGACGTCCAACGCCATCTTCATTTCCTCCTGCCGGGTTCGGATCGGCATTTCTCCAGGCAGCGCACAAGCTCCTTGAGCCTAGGCTCCGCCAGCCGATAGATGGCGAAGCCCTCCGACCGCGAGGCCTCGACCAGGCCGCTCATCCTGAGGATCCGCAGCTGCTGCGAGACTATGGCGGGCTCCAGGCCGAGGCGCTCCGCGAGGGCGCCCACGTTCTCGCTCCCCTCGCAGAGGGCGGCGACGATGCGAAGGCGCGCGGGATTGGCGAGCGCCTTGAGCAAACCCGCGAGATGGTCCGAGGTCGCGGCATCGTTGACGAAGGAAGCCATGCATCTACCTAGCTATCTAGCGATTTCACTAGATACTCGCACGGGAAACCGGATCGCGCAAGCGGAAAACGACGGCGCGGGCGGGAAGGCATGGGCGAGCCTCAATAGCCCTTCCAACCGCCCGATCCGAGCATCTCCTCGAGGGACTTGGGGAAGCAGGCGCCGAGCTCCTCGAGGTCGGAGGCGGTGACGACGGACTCGCGCTGGGCGACGAGCTCGCGGCTGGTGGAGCCCAGGCGCGTCAGGAGACTGTAGATGACGAAGCCGAATATCTTGAGCCCGGCGCGGGGATTGCGCTCGCAGTAGGCGAAGAGGCGCTCGCGGCCGACCGCGACGACGAGGCACGGGCCCCGGGCGATCGCGCTCGCCGTGCGCGGAAGGTCCATGAAGATGGAAGCCTCGCCGAATACGTCGCCCTTGCGCACCTCGCTCACGCGCACTTCCTCGCCTCCCTTGCCGCGCACGGAGATGTCCAGGGCGCCCTCCAGGAGGATGTGGAGGTCGGAGCCGACTGCGTCCTGCTCGACGAGGCGCTCGGCGGCGTCGTAGTCCCTCGGCTCGCAGATCTTCGCGAAGCGCTTGAGCTCGCGCGCGCTCAGGTTCTGGAGTATCATCGAGCCCTTGAGGGCGGCGATGAGTCGGTCGCCGCGTATCGTCCTTGGTCTCAAGCTTTGCGCCCCTTGCTCGGATTCATTCGTTCGCCCATTAACTTATCGCTGCGAAGCCCCTCTGGCAAAGGGTATCGGGGAGAATGAGGCCCTCAATCTTGCGTTTTCGGAGTCGGCTCGGATAGAATGGCCTGATGGAATACCTCAAACGCACCACTACCTGCGGAGCCCTCCGCGCGGCCGACGCCGGCCAGACCGTCGTACTCAACGGATGGGTACACCGGAAGCGGGACCACGGTCCCATATCCTTCATAAACCTCAGGGACCGCTACGGCATAACCCAGGCCGTCGTCGAGGCCGACGCCCAGCCCGAGCTCAAGGCCGCCGCGGCCGAGCTCAAGTTCGAGTACTGCATCGCCGTCCGCGGCCGGGTCCGCGCTCGACCGGACACCATGATCAACAAGGACATGGAAACCGGCGAGATCGAGGTGGTGGCGGACTCCATCCAGGTGCTCAGCCGCTGCGAGACCCTCCCGTTCATGGTAGACGAAAAGAGCGACGCAAAGGAAGAGCTCCGGCTCAAGTACCGCTACCTCGACCTGCGGTCCTTCTCGATGCAGCGCAAGATGGAGCTGCGGCACAAAGTCGCCTTCGCGGTGCGCGAGTACCTCGGCGAGAAGGGATTCTACGAGATCGAGACGCCTACCTTCATAAAGTCGACTCCCGAGGGCGCGCGCGACTACCTCGTGCCCTCGCGGCTCTACCCAGGAAAATTCTACGCCCTGCCCCAATCGCCCCAGCTGTACAAGCAGCTCCTCATGGTCAGCGGGATGGACAAGTACTTCCAGCTCGCGCGCTGCTACCGCGACGAGGACGCGCGCGGCGATCGCCAGCCCGAGTTTACGCAGATAGACATCGAGATGTCCTTCGTCCGGCGCGACGACGTCCTCGAGATGACGGAGGGCCTGTTCTGCCATATCTTCCATAAGACATTGGGCATGGACCTTCCGCCGAAGTTCCGCCGGATCGCCTACGAGGATTCCATGGATCTCTACGGGACGGACAAGCCCGATCTCCGCTTCGACATGGAGATGAAGGACGTCTCCGCCTTCGCGCGGCGGTCGTCCTTCCAGGCCTTCAAGGACGCTCTCGACGAGAGCGGGGCCCGCGGGGCCGAGGACGCGCCGTCGGGCGCGCGCCCACGGGCCGGCGCAGTGAAGGCCCTCGTCGTGCGGGGCAAGGCCGACTACTCGCGCAAGCAGATCGAGGAGCTCGAGGCGGCGGCCAAGGTCTTCCGCGCCAAGGGCCTCGCGTGGATGAAGGTGAATCCCGAGGGCAAGCTCGAGGGCGGCGTCTCGAAATTCTTCGCCGGAGACGGAGCCGCCCCCGGCCTCGAGCCCGAGCTCCTCGCCTTCCTCGGCGCCGAGTCGGGCGACCTCATCCTCATGGTCGCGGACCCGAATCGGAAGGTCGCCAACCAGTCCCTGGGCGCCGTGCGCTCGAGGCTCGGCAGGGAGCTCGGGCTGTGCGACGCCAAGGCCTTCGAGTTCGCCTGGATACTGGACTTCCCCTTGTTCGAGTACGACGAAGACGAGAGGCGCTGGGCGGCCGCGCACCACATGTTCACGATGCCTCAGGAAGCGTACCGCGAGAGCCTCGAGTCCGACCCGGGATCCGTGAAGGGCGATCTCTACGACCTCGTGCTCAACGGCTTCGAGCTCGCCTCGGGGTCGATACGAATCCACGACCCCGAGCTCCAGAAGCGCATCTTCAAGATCGTCGGCATCGCCGAGGAAGAGGGCATGCGCAAGTTCGGCTTCCTCACCGAGGCCTTCAAGTACGGCGCCCCTCCCCACGGCGGCATCGCCCCCGGCCTCGACCGCCTCGTCATGCTTATGGCCGGCGAGACCTCCATCAAGGAAGTGATCGCCTTCCCCAAGAACAGCTTCGCGGTGTCGCCAATGGACGACTGCCCCAGCGAAGTCGACCAGAAACAATTAGGGGAATTGCATCTTGCGATCGTAAAGAAAGCGGAATAACGGCCGACCAATGTAGACCGACGCTCGCTTTTAGCGTGCACTACGATCCATTCCTCTCGGCCAGCGGGGCTTCGCGAAGCGGAGCCCCGCATCACGTCGCGCGGCGCTTCGCCGCGCATACAATCATTTCCTAATCGTGGGAATTGTTTACGGCTAGCCTTGGTAGGATTCGATGGTCAGGCTTCTTGTTGAAACGATAGGGTGAGGAAGTACTGTCGGACATGGATGCGATCCTGGGCGGATTGAAGCGCCCCCCTGGCAAAGGTGTCAAAGGATGATATCGAGATATGCATAACACGGAATTGGCTTGACGCCATCCACAGCCGCTGTAAAATGGGATTAGAGACCTGAAGATTCCTACGAAAGGCAAAGTCGTCCACCCAATCGGGAAATCTCGGAATAATTTTATTGGAAGGTGTCTGTATGCTTAAAAAAATCCTTCATGCAGGCCTGGTAACAGCTATTCTCGTTCTTCTCTCTTTCTCCGCGAGCGCGGCACCCAGTATCACGAGTCCAGACGATTGCCTCATCGTGATAAAATCAGATTCTGTCGACAACCCATATCTTACCTATAATGAACAACACTGCCGCGTCTACCAATACAATTTTTCTGGCGACTACTCCCCAGTTATTATAAAAGACAAATATACGATTGTAGTTGTACGAGAGCCTGCCGTCAGCGTGAAATCGATATCGAGCGGAACGAATTTCAACTGGCGTGGACCAGCTAACGACAATAAGTTTGGTGCTGTTCTACCATATAAACCTGGCTATCTCATGATCGCCGATTTTGTGTTCGTAACGAAAGCAGTGAAATCCGGGAGAAATATCATGACCAGCTATTTCTCTCGAAAAATCACCGACGCGGAACGCGAAGAACTGCTCGAGCATTTTCGGAATGACTCCGCGTTCGTCCAATGGAAGAAATAACCTGTGCTCCACGACCGTTCGCTGCGCTGATGCCTAAACCGTAACAAAGGGACGGAAGACACGTGAAAAAACTTGCTAGCCTTCTGATCGTAAGCCTTATCGGCCTACCGGTACTTGCACAGAACGCGGGCCAACTCTATGTGCGTGTTTCCGCCGCTACAGCATACCTAGTGCATGCAGTCTTCATGGATCCTACACTGTGTCGAAACGTCGAGCTATTCAAGAAATGGGAATCGGCGAGTAACATCAAACTTCTCTCGTCGTATTTTCCCCTATTCAGCGGTTCGGGGTTCCTTATTGGCGACGAGGGCATTCTCCTCACCAACAGGCACGTGGTCCAGATCGATAATCTCGCCGACATACGGATGAACACCGCGAACGGATACGCACGGAAGCTGGAGCAATCTCCTCCTAACGGTTTTTCCGCTGAAGATATTCGGGTCCTCAAGCTTGATGTCTATTCAATGATCACCAAGGGCAGCTACCGCTTCAGCGCAACGATTGGCGGCACGGTAGTAACCGACATCGAAACGGTGGCTATATCCAAGGAAAACGGTCTTGATCTCGCCGTCCTAAAACTGCCGGGAGGGTTCACCCATGGTCTCGTTCTCGCAGATGCCGAGGCTCTCAATACGAAATTAATAGGGAAAGAGGTCTTCAGTTTCGGCTTCCCTCTCGGTGCCTCATTGGGAGGACGATTCAAAGATCTCGTCGTCACCATGAACGGGGGCATGATTTCCGCCATCAGGAATGAGGACCTCGGGATTCAACATTCCGCCGCGATCAGCCATGGTAACTCGGGAGGACCACTCGTGGATGGCTCCGGAACGGTGCTCGGCATGAATACCGCGACTATCGAAGAGGGGAACAGCCTTTTCTTGGCGTTGGGCGTCGATCGAATTCGCGCTTTCCTCTCCAAGCAGGGCATTGAGATTCCGAGACAGGACTCGGAAATCCAGAGCGTTGAAATGAAGAATAGCACGGCGGCGATTTCGGTGCCCGTCGTATTGCGTGCACTGGCTGAACCCGCCACTCCGCCCGAGCCGGTAGTCTCAAGTGGAATAGAGGTTTCATCGAAGGTATCCGTTGAGAGTGAAAAAGGCGCTACGGTTTTTATCAACGGGGAAAAGGTCGGCGCTGCGCCTATCATTATACCGGTGACCAATTCTGCGTCGACGATAGTGGTGCGTGGTGACAACGGCATGTTTACGGCTGTGCTGCGGCTCAATACATCGCTGCATGGCATCACGGTTCTCAAGGCGGACCTACATCGGACAGGGGACCTGTTCATCACCTCGAATGAGACCGCCGTTCGGGTCATACTCGATGGGAATGATCTCGGTGCCTTAGGCTCAGGTGTCTTTCACGAGCAGCCCGTCGGGGACCATCGCCTAGAGCTCGTCGGGCAGGAACTGTACTTCTCACAAGCGATTTCTATTGGAGCCGATACGTCCACACAGATACAGGCGAATGTCCGTCCGGTTGGATCCCTGGAAATAAAAGTCCCTTCCGATGTTCAAACCACCATCAGTAGCGGTGCCTATAGTACGACGATTTCGGGTAGTGCAAGTCTTGACCATATTCCAACCGGAGAGTACAGCCTTAAATCAGGTGGCGGCGACAACCCGGCATTCTCAACCACCTTTAGTTTGCAAAAAGGCGTAGAGGCGAGTTGGGATCCCTACTCGCTGGGAGTCATCTCCTTCGCCGTAAACCCCGCCGGTTCGCAGTGCCTCTTAGGCGCGGAGAAAACGCTTCAAACGAATACGGAAGCCGCAATCATCACCCCAGGATCTTATACTGGTGTAATCAAGCACCCCGGCTACCACGACCAGGAGATATCTTTCACTGTCCTGGCTGGGAAGCGGACTATCATAACGACGAACCTGACCGAGCTTACTCGGGGAACCATCGTTTTGCCACGATTGGGGAGCCCAATTGTAATCAAGATCCAGGACCTTCAAATAAAGGGCAAAGACGGGCCCGACGGTGCAGTCCTGTATGAACGGATTCCCTGCGGCCTACCAGTTGGTGTCGCCTTCATATCCACTGCAGGCGCGACGACAAATATTCCCGACCAACAAGTCAGCCTCAGCGAGGGCGAAACCCGTACGCTCGACATTCCCTCTGGCCGCTTCACCTTGCCGTGGCTACCATTGGGAGCGGTCGTCGATATCGAGACGGCTCCGAAAATCATACTGAATAACGAGGGGCGACAAGGCTACCTGTCTCCTCCGCTTCCTCCAGGACAGTACAGCGTGGGAATCCACGACGGTTCAAAGGGGACAGACTGTACGCTTACGGTGATGGTCCTCCCAAATGCAGCCACCGAACCGTCGGACTACAGGAGTGCGATGCTTGGAGATCTCGACGCATTGAAGGAAGCGGACGCGCAAGCTCTTGCTCACCGCCACACGAAGACGACGATCGGTATTACGAGTCTCGTCACGGGCATCGTCGGAGTCGCCGGGGTTGTCGCCTTCTATTTCATTGGAAGCCATGCGATGAATCAGTACCAATCCGCTACGGATACCGCAACGGCAACCGCACGCTGGAGCAATGTGGGACTCTATCAGGACCTGTTTTACGCTTCAGCGGGAGTTGGCGGCGTTGGGCTGGGACTCTCCCCCTTCTTCCTTTCAGGCGGCCCCGATCCCAAGGCCCTCCAGCGTTCCATCGATGCCCTCAACGAGGGGATCACGGCGCTAAGGAAATGAGGGGACCCATGAGACATGTTCGCAGCGGTTCATGGGGAATAAAAACTGTGGCCCTTGCTATTGTGGCCTTAGTCACGCTCCTCTCCTCATGCAATGTATGGGGACCACAGAACAACCCGGTCGATCCGTCGGCTTCGAACTACCAAGGATATCCGACGGTGACGACCTCAGCCGGTATTCTCTCGGTGTCACCTTCAAACGGGGGGACACTGTACGGCATGCTCACGATGAGCGCGGTAGTGGGCGCGACGAACTACGAGATCATGCTGGCGACCTCTCCAGCCGGGCTCACTGCCAGTCCTCTTTATGACAATGCGAGTTATACGTCAAATGTCATTAATATTAGTGCCGCCTCACTGGTTGATGGTGTAACCTATTATTGGAAGGCGCGGGCCGAGGTTGCTGGCGGATGGGGGACTACGTGGAGTCCGGTCGCAAGTTTCACAACGAGTGCAACTTGGCCCTGGACCAATCATCCGGTTGCTGGCTCGCAGGATTGGGCTTCAATCGCCTCAAGCGCCGACGGTACCCATCTCGCCGCTGCAGGATATGGCATTAGTACTTCGACAAACTCGGGGGGCTCATGGACCTCAACGACCCAGTTTAGCACGGCCAGCGAAACTTACTACGGTATGAGATTCGAATCGATTGCCTCAAGCGCCGATGGTACCCATCTCGCTGCGGTGGCACCTGACTATGGCATCTGGACCTCGACGAACTCGGGGGCCACTTGGACTAACCAAACAGCTGGCTCGCAGTATTGGACCTCAATTGCCTCAAGTGCCGATGGAACCCATCTCGCAGCCGTGGTAAGCGGAGGAGACATCTGGACCTCGACGAACTCGGGGGCCACTTGGAATGACCAAACGGCAGCAGGCCCACAAGCTTGGTGGTCAATCGCCTCGAGTGCCGACGGCACTCATCTTGCCGCTGTGGTAAACGGCGGAGACATCTGGACCTCGACAAACTCGGGGGCTACCTGGACCAAGCAAACAGCTGCGGGCTCGCAGAGTTGGTATTCAATCGCCTCAAGTGCCGATGGCACCCATCTTGCCGCTGTGGTAAACGGCGGAGACATCTGGACCTCGACAAACTCGGGGGCTACCTGGACCAAGCAAACAGCTGCGGGCTCGCAGAGTTGGTATTCAATCGCCTCAAGTGCTGATGGCACCCATCTCGCCGCGGTCGTATATATAGGAGGTATCTGGACCTCGACGAACTTGGGGGCCACTTGGACCAACCAAACAGCTGCGGGCTCGCAGAGTTGGTATTCAGTCGCCTCAAGTGCCGATGGAACTCGTCTTGCCGTAGCCTTAAGTTACGGAGGCATCTGGACGGGGGTTGTAGCTCCCTAAAAAACGGCTAAAAGCCATCATTCGTATCATCATGCACCCAATTGATTCACTATTTTTATTTGACCTGCGAATCCCCTTTATGGGGTGAGTCAGGTCGAGTCGTTGTTCGATTTCTTCCTTTTCTTAATTATTTTTAACTGCCTGTTTTCTTGATCCGATTCATGAATTCTATTGGATCAAAACTAAAACTCTTTCTATGACTTCTTCCGTAAGCTGGTCTTCCGCTTTTTCAATGAATTCAATATTTCTCTCGGTCCAATCCAGGCTCTTGATCTGATCACTCAGTATTGACCCATTGATCTTGTTTCCGGCAATCCCGACAATAAACGGGAAATTCTTGGTTTTGCCGGTTATAGGACAAAAGAGCCCCAAACCGACTTTTTCATTGTACGACTTCGGCGAAATGGTAAGTGCAGGCCTTCTGCCTCGTTGCTCATGACCGAGTTGCGGATTGAAATCTAGCCAAACAATGTCGCCTCTCGCAGGCACGTAAGTTGGCCTCACCATTCTTCTTTCCCGACAGACGGTCCGGATTCAATGGCTTCTGGAATATTCTCGGGAGTGATTTCCGCCAGCATCTGCTCGAGATTCAGCTTCCTTGGAATAATGACAAGCTTGCCCTCTTCTTCTCTGACGTCTACAGGACTCCCGTTCCGCAGGTGAAATTCCTTGACCAAGTGATTCGGAATTCGAATTCCCAGGCTATTTCCCCATTTTTGGACAAGGGTTTGCATAGACGCCTCCGATAAAAAGTATATCCTATGAATATTCATTTGTCAAATATACTATGTATATTCATCGAAAGCGAAGTAGGCACACCGATATTGTCCTTGCAGTCGGTTCTCGCCGGATCAAATCCTCCCGAATGTCCCCTGCGCGAAGCGTCAATCGAATTCTTTCGATACCACCTCTACGTCGGTTTTATGGTCATAGATTCCAACAGTCGGACAAAAGTTTTTCAATTGTCGGAACAAAGTTTTTCAATCTATGGAACAAAGCTTCTCAATCGTCGGAACAATGTAACTCAACTGTCGGAACGTTATAACTCAATCGTCGCGAAAGTGTAAAACAACAGTCGCAAAAGAATTTTTCAATCGTCGAAATGATCGCCGCCGGCCGGGAATAATATGCCGGCCATCCATCGGTGTTTTCTTCCATTATAATATGCCCCGCTCACGGCATCGGGCGCATGAGATAGCTCGTGAAATCCTTGACGACCGGGTCGTATGCCTTGTCGAGGATCGAGGACGAGATGAGGAAATCGGCGGTCGCGCGGTTGCAGGCCATGGGAATATTGTAGAGGACGGCGATCCTGAGCAGCGCCTTGACGTCGACGTCGTGCGGGTGAGGCGACATGGGGTCCCAGAAGAATATGATGCAATCCACCCTCCCCTCGGCGATAAGGGCCCCGAGCTGCTGGTCGCCTCCGAGGGGCCCGGACTTGAGGAGGGTGATATTGAAATCGGAAGGTAGCTCGTCGGCCGCCTTGCCCCTGATCGCCTCGTCGATGAGGGCGCCCGTCGTCCCCGTGCAGACGAGGCGGTGGCGCAGCAGGGTATGATAGTTGTACTCGGCCCACTCGACGAGATCCTGCTTCATGTTGTCGTGGGCGACGAGGGCGATGGTCTTGGAAGCTTCCATCCGGGACTCCTTGGGCCGACATCAAACGCGTAATAATATCGCGCAGATCCGCCCTTGCCCATCGCCGCGCCCGAGGCTAGTATTCGATCTCGCGGAGATAAAAAATGATCAAGAATTACCTCGCGACGGGCTTACCCACCTACGACTGGCCCAATTTCAACTATATGCTGAGGGACATCTGCTCGCGCTTCTCCGGCCGCGTCGCCTTCCGATACCGGGCGCGGGGCGCCAGGGAATTCGAGGAATGGACCTATGAGCGCCTCGGCCGCGAGGGCGCGGCCCTCGCGGCCTTCCTGTTTTCGCGAGGCCTCTCCCGCGGCGACCGCGTTGCGATCTGGTCCGAGAACCGCCCCGAGTGGGGAGCCGCCTACATGGCCGTCGTCGCCGCGGGCCTCGTCGCGGTTCCCATCGACGCGCTCCTGCCGGAAGAGGAGGTCGGGCGCGTGCTCCAGGCCGCGGAGGTCGGGGCCGTCATCGCGAGCGGCCGCTTCTCGGCCCGCCTCGGCGAGCTTCTCTCCGGAGTCGCGAGCGCCTCGGTCGCGATAGGGCTCGACGAATCGCCGAAGGAGGGAGCGCCGGGAAAGGGCTCTCCGGCGCCGGCCCTGGCGTCATGGGCCCTGGTTTCCGCCTTCGCCGGCGGTCCCGGCTTCCCCCCGCCCGAGTCCATCCCTCCCGACGCGGACGCCGCGATCATCTTCACGTCGGGAACCACGGGCGCGCCCAAGGGTGTCGTCCTGAGCCATGCGGGGATCATCGCCAATTTCGACGCGTCGATCCATTCCCTGCCCATATCCAAGGAGGACGTTTTCATGTGCGTCCTCCCCCTGCACCACACCTACCCCACGACCTGCAGTCTCGTCTCGCCTCTGGCCGTCGGCGCCGCGATCACCATAGTCGAGAAGGTCGTGGGCAGGGTCATAATCGACGACGCGCGAGACACGGGCGGCACGGTCATGATCGCCGTCCCTCTCCTGTACGACAAGCTCGCCCAAGCCCTCGAGCAGGGAATCAAGGCCAAGGGCGCGCCGGTGAGCGTCGCGGTCGGCGTCTTGCGCGCGCTCTCCCGCGCCGGATGCGGCCTCGGGCTTCCCGGCCTGGGTCGGACTCTCTTCAAGGGCCTGCGCGCCAGGTCGGGCCTCGGCTCGCTGCGGCTCCTCGTCGCGGGAGGCGGGCCCTTGAGCACGGCGACGGCGCGAGTATTCGACGAGTTCGGCTTCCGCATCGTGCAAGGATACGGGATGAGCGAAAACGGCCCCCTCATCTCGACGAACACTCCTCGCCACCACGACCACCGTTCGGCGGGACTGGTCGTCAAGAGGACTGAGGTACGCATCGCCGATCGGAACGAACGGGGCGTCGGCGAGATTCAGGTCCGCTCTCCCTCGCTCATGAAGGGCTATTGGAAGGATCCCGAGGCGACGGCGGCGATCTTCACCGAGGACGGGTGGCTCCGCACGGGCGACGTCGGGCGGATCGATCGGCGCGGATTCATCTACATCACCGGGCGCATCAAGAGCCTCATCGTCACGGCTGGAGGCAAGAATATCTACCCCGAGGAGATCGAGGCCCTCTTCGAGGGCTCCCGCGTCGTGCGCGAGGCGCTCATCGTCGGGAAGCCCGACCTCGCCCTCCCGAGGGGCGAGACCCTCGTCAAGAGCGAGGCCGGCGCCGGCGGAACGGAGGGCGGCATCGCGGCCGAGAAAGTCGCCGCGGTCCTGGTTCCCGACTACGAGGCCATCAAGGCCGACCTGGGCGCCGAGCTTGCCGGAGACGAGGCCGCGCTGCGCGAGCTCGTGAAGGCCGAGGTGGAGCGAGTCAACCGCTCGCTACCGCCTTACAAGAAAATCTCCGACTTCCACGTCCGCTCCGTGGAGTTCGAGAAGACCTCGTCGAGGAAGATCAAGCGGTACCTCTACAAGACTTGGGAGGCGGCAACAGGGGAAAAGCAGGCTCGATGAATCCGAGCCGACCGATGCATCACTGTATCACGGCGAAATCCGACAGCCAGATCTCCGTCACCTTGCCGAGGGACAGGCGGGCGTTGAACGCGTCGCGGAGGGCCGCCTTGAGGGTACCCTCGAAGGCCGGCGCGAGATCGGCGGCCTTCTTGGCCGAGAGCACGGCGAGGGCGGCCTCCTTGAGCACGGGCGCCTTGCGGCCGAGCTCCTCGGCGAAGGGACCGTCGCTCGAGTCGTAGGGAAAGGCTATCGTGGCAACGACGACGGCGGCCGGGGCGTCGGCGCTCCTGGCGCGAATCGTGCCGATACCGGTGAACGAGGCGCGTCCCGCGAGATCGGCCGCGGTCTGGGCCCTGTCGGCCTCTCGCGCGAGCTTCTTCTGTCGCGTTCCCGCGGCGAGGCCGTACACGCTGCCCGCCGCGACGACCAGGACGAGAAGGACGACGACGACGGCCAGCAGCTTTACGGCGCCCTCGCCTTTGCGGTCGTCCCTCGGCTCGCGCGCGGCGCGGAGGCCGCGGCTCGAAGCCGCGCCCCTGTGCTCGACATCGTCATCGGACCAAAGCGCCATCGGCTTGCCCTCCCTCCGCATCCTATCCCAGCCGGTAGGCGAAGGCAAGGCGAGCGAGAGGCGAGGATAAAGCGGACACGAGGCCTTATGTTTCTATAAGTAATTACAACATAGCGATTTACCGAGTCATTACCTTGATCAAGCGGGGTATGGAGGCTACAGTAGGCGAGGATATCGGAGGCATTCATGGACTTCCCTTTCGCCGAACCCTACAGGATCAAGACAGTCGAGGCGATCAGGCGCACCAGCCGCGAAGAGCGCGGACGAATCATCGCCGAAGCGAAGTACAACCTGTTCAACATCAAGGCGGAGAATGTCTATATCGACCTCCTTACCGACTCGGGGACGGGCGCGATGTCCTCCGCCCAATGGGCCGAGATGATGCTCGGCGACGAGAGCTACGCTGGGGCCTCCTCGTATTACAAGCTCAGGGATTCCGTGCGGGAGATCCTCGGCTTCGAGCACTTCCTGCCGACGCACCAGGGACGAGCCGCCGAGAACGTCCTGTTCTCGGCCCTCCTCGGCGTCGGTGCGGAAGGCGCCGGCAAAGTCGTGCCGGGCAACGCCCACTTCGATACCACGAAGGGCCACATCGAATTCAGGAAAGCGCGCGCGGTGGACTGCACGACGGCGGAGGCGCTCGATCCCGAGACGGATTATCCCTTCAAGGGAAACGTGGACCTGGAGAAGCTCGAAGCGGTCTTCAAGACCCACGCGCGAGGCCGGGTCCCGCTCTGCGTAGTGACCGTCACCTGCAATTCCTCGGGCGGCCAGCCCGTATCGATGGCCAACGTCCGCGCCGTATCGGCGCTGTGCCGCGCGTACGGGGTTCCACTCTTCCTCGACGCGGCCCGCTTCGCCGAGAACTCCTACTTCATCAAGAAGCGGGAGGCCGGCTACGCGGACAAGGGCATCCGGGAGATCGCGCTGGAGATGTTCTCCTACGCGGACGGATGCACCATGTCGAGCAAGAAGGACGGTCTGGTCAACATCGGGGGCCTCCTATGCTTCCGCGACGAAGGGCTCATGCGCGAGGCGATGCCCTTCAATATCATGTACGAAGGCTTCAACACCTACGGCGGCATGGCAGGGCGGGACATGGGCGCCCTCTCGGTGGGCCTGCGCGAGGCGACGGAGCTCGACTACCTCGAATCGAGGATCGGGCAGGTGGCTCGGCTCGGCGCGCGGCTCGAGGGATACGGCGTACCCGTGCTGAGGCCCTACGGAGGTCACGCCATCTTCGTGGACGCCTGCCGCTTCCTGCCGGGCGTGCCGCGCGAGGAATTCGTCGCCCAGACCCTCGGGATCGAAGCCTACGTCGAGGGCGGAGTCCGCGGCGTCGAGGTCGGCGCGATCCTTGCCGACCGCGATCCCTGCACCAGGGAAAACCGCTTCCCGAGCCTCGAGCTCCTGCGCCTCGCCGTGCCCCGCCGCGCCTACACCAACGACCATATGGACTACGCCGCGGCGGTCATCGGCTCGGTCTACGAGAGGCGGGACCGGATAGCCCGCGGCTATCGCATAACGCGCGAAGCCCCTATAATGCGGCACTTTACGGTGGAGCTGGAACCGGCGGGATGACGAGGCTGCGGTCGCCGGAGCTTCACTTCCTCAGGGCTTCGACGTCCGCGGCGACGAGCAGGGCCAGCCGCCCGAGGAGGGCGCGGTCGCCTTCCCCGAAGGCCGCGACCCTGTGCGAGTCTATGTCTATCTCGCCGGCCAGCTCGCCCGAAGAGGGGCTCGGCACCGGAACGACTATCTCGGACTTGACCTTCAGGCTGCAAGCCAGGTAGTTCGAAGCCGAGCTCACGTCGTCCACGACGAAGGTCTCGAGGCTTTCCGCCGCCTGGCCGCAGATGCCGCGGCCGAAGGGAATGAGGATATGCTCCGTCGGCTCCCCTGCGAAGGGTCCCAGGTCGAGGAGCCTCTCGCCGCGGCGGGCGATGTAGAAGCCGAACCAGTCGTAGCGGGGAACGCGCCTCCTCATGAGATCGCAAAAGGCTTGAAGCCGTCCGCGAGGCTCGCCTGAGCCGGCGAACAGCGAATCGGCCTCGGTCTCGATCCCGGTAAAATCCATTCTTACCCCCGATTCCCTCCACGATATCATCGGGGATCGAGGATCGGGAACCCATCCGCGAGTCTTACGACATTGGCCGTTATGCGATCCGAAAATAATCCCGCGTTCGAAATATAAAAAACTTTATATAGGCGATGCCGCCTTCGCCGGAGGGCGAGTGGCGGAAGCGGTTTTAGTTTGACGGCTGTTTTAACCTCATATATAGTTCCCGGAATAACCAACACCGTATCCTAAGGCGATTGGCTGTCGCCCGGCAGTTCTCCTCGATTGGGGTAACCGGCCTGGAGAGAAAGATTTTTGCAGGAAGAAGGAGTTCGCGATGGCAGAGGTCAAGAGGCTCAAGTATTACGCAGCAGGCTGGAAAGAGTCCAAGAGCGGAAAATACATGGATTGCTACGACCCGTCGACGGGCGAGGTCATTGCGCAGACGCCCCAGTGCTCGGCCGCGGAAGTCGACGAGGCCGTAGCCGCGGCCGCCGCGGCTTTCCCTGCCTGGTCGGCGACGCCGGCGAGCCAGCGAGTCCAGGTGCTCTACCGCTTGAAGACCCTCCTCGACAAGAACCTCGACGAGCTCACGCTGCTCACCGCGAAGGAGCATGGGAAGGTCCTCGGCGAGGCGATGGGCGACGTTCTCAGGGTCACCGAGCTGGTGGAGTTCGCCTGCGGCATTCCCCATCTTATGAAGGGCTCCGCGAGCTTCAACTGCACGAACGGCTACGATACCTCGGAATTCCGCGAGCCGATGGGCGTCTTCGCCGGCATCGTCCCCTGGAACTTTCCCGCGATGCTGCCGATGGGCTGGGTCGCTCCGATCTGCATCGCCGCCGGCAACACCCTCGTGCTCAAGCTCGCGAGCTTCGTCCCGCAGTCGGCCATCAGGATCATGGAGCTCTGGGAGGAGGCCGGGCTGCCGAAGGGCGTCATCAACCTGGTGACCTGCTCGCGCAACGAGGCGGAGCTCCTCCTCAGGCACCCGGACGTCAAGGGAGTGAGCTTCATCGGCTCGACCTCGATCGGCCTCCACATCTACTCGACCGCCTCGGCGAACGGCAAGCGCGTGCAGGCGCTTACCGAGGCCAAGAACCACGGCCTCGTCCTCAGGGACGCCGCGCTGCTCCGAACGGCGAAGGGCATCGTGAATTCCTCCTTCGGCTGCGCCGGCGAGCGCTGCATGGCCCTCACGACCATCGTCGTCGAGGATATCATCGCCGACGAGCTCGTGGCCCTGCTCACCAAGCTGCTGAAGGACCTCAAGGTCGGGCCGGCCTACGACAAGGACAGCCAGCTGGGCCCCCTCATCAACGCCGAGCACCGCAAATCGGTCGAGGCCTGGATTCAGAAAGGCGTGGACGAAGGCGCGAAGCTCGTCGTCGACGGCCGGAACAAAGTGGTCAAGGGCTACGAGAAAGGCTTCTATCTCGGCCCGACCCTCTTCGATCACGTCAAGCCGGGCATGTCGATCGGCGACCAGGAAATCTTCGGCCCCGTCCTCTGCATCAAGCGCGTGAAGAACTTCGAGGAGGGCCTGGCGCTGATGAACGCCAACGAGTTCGCCAACGGCTCGGTGATCTTCACCCAGAGCGGCTACTTCGCCCGCGAGTTCGCCGTCCGGACCCACGGGGGGATGGTGGGGATCAACGTCGGCATTCCCGTGCCCCTCGGGATCTACAGCTTCACCGGCCATAAGCATTCTTTCTTCGGCGACCTCCATATGCAGGGCACCGACGCGGTCAGGTTCTTCACGGAGCTCAAGACGGTCACGGCCCACTGGTTCTCCGAGGAGGAGGCCAAGAGCGGGAAGGTGCTCAACAGCTGGGACGGCATGATCACCATGCCGGACCAGAAATAGGCCAGTCCGGGCGGCGGGTCGGCGATCCGTCGCCCGTTCATCACAATACGAGGAGGCGTTCCGTGGCTGTAATGGATACCAAGCGGGCGGTCGCGGACCTGAAGGAACTCAGGTCCCTGACGCAGGATGAATCGGGCGCGCAGCGTGTCGCCTTTACCGAAACATGGCTCAAGGCCCTCGACTTCTTCAACAGGAAGCTCGACGAGATCGGCATTCCCCATCGCCAGGACATCGCCGGCAATACCTGGGCGACCCTCGAGGGAGAACGCCCCGAGGCCCTGCTGATCGGCGGCCATCTCGATTCGGTGCCCAACGGGGGCTGGCTCGACGGCTGCTGGAACGTGATCGCTGGCCTCGAGGTGATGCGCTACTTCAAGGCCAAGGGCAAGCCCCCGGTTACCATCAAGCTCGTGAACTGGGCCGACGAGGAAGGCGCCCGCTTCGGTCGCAGCCTCTTCGGCTCGAGCGCGTTCTCGGGCCACCTCGACATCGCGGAAGTGCGGAACCTCAAGGACAAGGGCGGCGTCCTCCTCGTCGACGCGCTCAAATCCGTGGGCATAAAGCTCGAGGACGCGCCCAAGGCCAAGCTCGAGCAGAAGAATTGCGCCGCCTATCTCGAGCTGCACATCGAGCAGGGACCGGTCCTCGAGGATCTCGGCTATCCCCTCGGCGTAGTGCTCGGGACGGTCGGAGTCGAGCGCAATTTCATCACGTTCCGCGGGCAGGCGGCGCATTCGGGCTCCACGCCGATGAATCGCCGGCGCGACGCCTTCAAGGCCGCGGGCATGATGTCCCAGGAGATCTACGCCATCGCCGCGAAGCATTCGGGCGTCTGCACCATAGGCAGCTGCGTCACGAAGCCCGGCATCGTCACCTCGGTCGTCGAGGAATGCACCATTACCCTGGACCAGCGCCACCTCGACCCCGCGAAGCTCGCGGCGATGTGGAAGGACGCGCAGGAGGCGGCGAGGCGCTTCGCCGCCGAATGCAATGTCGAGGTGGCATTCGGCGACCTCTGGCGGATCGAGCCCATCCTCTTCAACAAGGAAATCACCGAATTGTGCGACGAGGCGATCAAGGAGACGGCGGGCAAATCATGGCGCCTTCCCTCGGGGCCGCTTCACGACGCTGCGGAGGTTTGCCGCGCCGGGATTCCCACGCAGATGATCTTCGTGCAGAGCCTCAGGGGCATCAGCCACAACAAGATCGAGGATACGAAGGAAGAGCATCTCGAGATGAGCGCGATAGCTCTCGCGAAGCTCGCCGAGAAGACGATCCCCTGGATCGTGGCTCGCCTGGGGAAGTGAGTCCGCCATGGTCGCCCATGGGCCGTCATGGGCGACCGATTCCCCGCCGCCGGGGCCTCGGCGGATGATCAATTCCCAAGGAGACGAAATGATGGCCGATTACGAGAGATTGCATCGAATGAACCGGGGCTTCACCCTGGCGCAGGCCGTCGACGAAGCGGAT
>CAZBGA010000050.1:23655-30227 GCA_964491385.1 uncultured Treponemataceae bacterium
ATTGCATCGAATGAACCGGGGCTTCACCCTGGCGCAGGCCGTCGACGAAGCGGATCGCTGCCTCCTCTGCCACGATGCGCCCTGTTCGAAGGCTTGCCCCGCCAATACCGAACCGGGCGCCTTCATCCGCAAGCTTCGGCTGAAGAACGTGACCGGAGCCATCCGCACGATAAAGGAAAACAACATCCTCGGAGGCGCCTGCGGCGTATTGTGTCCCGCCTCGCGCCTCTGCGAGCGGGAATGCAGCGCCACTGGCATCGGGCTCCCGATAAAAATCGGGGAAATCCAGCGCGCCTTGGTGGAGCACTCCTGGAGCATCGGCTTCCGGGTATTCGAGAAACCGGCGGCCCGGCCCGAGAAGGTCGCGGTGGTCGGTTCGGGGCCCGCGGGCCTGGCCTGCGCCGCCGAGCTCGCCAAGGCGGGCGTCGGCGTGACCGTGTTCGAGGAAAGAGCCGAGCCGGGAGGAGTGATCCGCTATGGCGTTCCCGGGTATCGCTTCGACCGGGACTTCCTCGAGCACGAACTCGAGGACCTGCGTCGTCTCGGCGTGGAGTTCGTCTGCAATAAGCGCGTCGAGGGCGCCCGGGGGGCGAAGGAGCTCCTTGCCGGGGGCTACCGCTCCGTCTTCCTCGCGCCGGGGCTTTGGAAGGCCGTCTCCCTCCCGGAGGGAAAGGGCATCGCCGAGGTCCACGACTCAGTCTCCTTCCTATCGAAGCCGCGGGAGGGGAAGGTCCCCGATCTCGCCCGGCAAATCGATGGAAAGGACGTCGCCGTGATCGGCGGAGGAAGCGTCGCCATCGATTGCGCCGAGTCGGCCAGGAAGCTGGGCGCCCGCGACGTGTACCTCGTCTATCGGCGCTCCTTCGTCGAGATGCCGGCCGAAGAGGAGGAGCGCGTCGCCGCCCTTCGCGACGGCGTTCATTTCGTCATGCTGAACCGCCCGGTCGGATATTCCACCGACGGGAACGGCCGCCTCTCCGGATTGAAGCTCAGGCGATGCCGGCTCGGGACCGAGGACGCCTCGGGGCGACGCTCGCCGGAGGACATCGCCGGCTCCGACTGGATCCTGGACGTCCAGGTCGCGGTGGAGGCGATAGGCAACGGTCCCGACGAAGCCGACTGGTCGGGTGACGTAAGGATCGATAAACGGGGCCTGATCGTCGCCGACTCGGCGACGGGGCGCGCCTCGACGAAGGCTATCTTCGCGGGCGGCGATATCGTAGGAGGTCCGGGCCTCGTCGTCGAGGCGGTGAGGGACGGGAAGAACGCTGCACGGGCGATCCTGGAAGCCCTCGCGGGAGGTGCGCGATGAGCGCGGGAAACAAGGTCGATCTTTCGGTCACGATGTGCGGCGTCCGATTCGAGAATCCGTTCCTTCTTTCGTCCTCGCCCGTCTCCAATTGCGCCGAGATGATCGAGCGGGCCTACGAGCGAGGCTGGTCCGGCGTGTGCTACAAGACGCTCAATTCCGACCGCGTGCCGATCGTCCATCCCTCGCCGCGGATGAACGGCTACGATTACGAGGGGAAGCGCCTGGTGGGTCTCCAGAACGTGGAGATGATATCGGACAGGCCCCTGCGCGACAATCTCGCCGACATCCTCTATCTCAAGAAGAAGTACCCCGACCGGCGGATCATAGCGAGCATCATGGGCTTCTCCAACGACGAGTGGGGCTTCCTCGCGAAGGCCGCCGAGGATCACGGCGCTGACATGCTCGAGCTGAACTTTTCCTGTCCGCACATGTCGGTCGAGGGCTCCGGCTACAAGGTCGGCCAATCCTTCCACCTCCTCGAAAAATTCACCGCCACCGTCAAGAAAGCCGTCAAGATCCCCGTGCTCGCCAAGATGACGCCGAACATCACCGATATCACCGAGCCGGCGATATACGCCAAGAACGGCGGGGCCGACGGCATATCGGCGATCAACACGGTCCGGGGCATCTCCGAGATCGGCCTCGACGACTGGGTGGCCAAGCCCGAGGTCTTCGGCCGAGGCGCCGTGAGCGGCCTCTCGGGCCGCTGCGTCAAACCCGTCGGCCTCCGCTTCGTCGCGGAGATGGCGCAATGCAAGGAGCTGGCCCTCCCGATCTCGGGCATGGGCGGAATCGAGACCTGGATCGACGCCCTCGAGTATCTCCTCGTCGGCTCGACCACTGTCCAGGTCACGACCGGCATAATCCACTACGGCTACCGCATCGTGGAGGACATGATCGAGGGCCTCAGCGACTACATGATCGGAAAGGGAATCGGGAAGGCGACGGAGCTCATCGGGAAGGCCATTCCCACGCTGTGCGAAACCGGAGAGTTCGACCTCGGGCGGCAGGGCGTCGCCACCTACGATCTCGAAAGGTGCGTCGGCTGCGGACTGTGCCACATAGTCTGCCGGGATGCCGGCGGCCAGGCCCTCGAGTGGGATGCCGAGAAGCGGAGGCCGGAGCTGATCGAGGAGAAGTGCCTCTCGTGCATGATCTGCAGCTTCGTCTGCCCGGTGCCAGGGCTGATCGGATTCGCCGAGAAGCCGAAGTCGTGGAAACGCGAGCCGACGCCCGTGATGGACGAGGGCGAGGTCCGGCGCGTGAGGTTCGAGCCCTTTATATCCGCGTAACGGTCCGCCGCGGCGCGAGATCGATGTAATACGTATCAGGAGGAATTTGCCATGAGCATTTTGATCAAGAATGGCCTGGTCGTCACGTCCTCGGGGTCGCAGACCGCGGATGTCCTCATCGAGGGCGAAAGGATAAAGAGCGTCGGGGTCGGCCTCGCGGAGAAGGCGGACGAAGTCGTCGACGCCGCCGGGAAGTACATCCTCCCGGGCGCGATCGACACTCACACCCACATCGAGATGCCGTTCATGGGCACGACGTCCTCGGACGACTGGAAGTCGGGCTCCATCGCGGCCGCCTGCGGCGGCACGACGACGATCCTCGATTTCAGCCTGCAGAACCAGGGCGAGATGCTCCGCGACGCCGTCGAGCGACAGAAGGGCAAGGCCGACGGCAAGACGGCGGTCGACTATTCGATCCACCCGGGCGTCACCGACGCGCGGCCGGACATCATCGACGAAGTGAAGAAGGCCGTCAACGAATACGGGACGCCGAGCTTCAAGATCTTCCTGTTCTACCCTTTCCGCGTCGACGACTACGCGATGGTCCGCCTCCTCGAGGAGACGAAGAAGTACGGCGGCCTCGTCCAGGTCCACGCCGAGAGCTTCGACGTCATAAAGCGGATGGACGAGCTCAACGAAGCCGAGAAGAGACTCACGCCCTTCGATCACGCGAGGGCGCACACCGTCCTCGCCGAGGAAGCGGCCATCGAGCGCACCGTCACGGCGGTCGAGTTCACCGGCAGCCGGATCTACATCGTCCACCTGTCCTCGGACAGGGGTCTTTGGAAGGTGCGCCAGGCGCGCGATCGCGGCCTCCGCGTCTACGCCGAGACCTGTCCCCAGTACCTCACCCTCAACGAGGACCGCTACAGGGAGGCGGGATGGGGCGGCGCCAAATACGTCATGTCGCCGCCGCTCCGTCCCCAGGCGAGCCTCGACGAGCTCTGGCTCGGCCTCCGCGACGGCAGCGTACAGACCATCGGCACCGATCATTGCCCCTTCAACTTCGTCGGGCAAAAGGACATGTCGGGCAAGGACGACTATCGCAAGATCCCCAATGGCGCTCCCGGCATCGAGACGATGCTGATGCTCATGCACAGCGAGGGCGTCGTGAAGGGACGCATCAGCCTCGAGCGGATGGTCGAGGTGGTTTCCACCGGCTCGGCCCGGATGTTCGGGCTCGCGAACAAAGGCGCGGTCGCGGCGGGCAAGGACGCCGACATCGTGGTCTTCGACCCGAAGCGGAAGTTCACCATCTCACGGGACAAGCTCCACCACAACGTGGACTACACTCCCTGGGAGGGCCTCGAGATGACCGGCATGCCGGAAATCGTGTATTCGCGCGGCAAGCGCGTGGCGGAGTGGGCCGGCGACCGGATGAAATTCGTGGGAAAGGTCGGCGACGGGCGCTTCATCAAGCGCGAGCCGATCCCCTTCATATGAAAGGAGCTAGAATGAAGACCGAGGAACTGCAGAAGCTCGACCGACAGCACCTGATCTACAGCTGGAAGCAGCAGGGCGGTTGGGTGCCGACCGTGATCGATCGGGCCGAGGGAATCTACATGTGGGACAACGATGGGCACCGGATCATCGACGGCTGCGCCGGGCTCCTCAACTGCAACATCGGGCACGGCAACGCGCATGTCCTCGAGAGCATGAGGAAGCAGATGGAGAAACTCTGCTTCATAGCCCCGGGCTTCGGTACGGAACCGAGGGCCAAGCTCGCCGCGAAGGTGGCCGAGCACACGCCGGGCGACCTCGACTACGTGTTCTTCACGAACGCCGGCTCCGAGGCGAACGAGAACGCGATCAAGAGCGCGCGCTGGTTCACCGGGCGGCAGAAGATCTACTCCGCGTGGAAAAGCTACCATGGCGCGACGGCCGGCTCGGTGACGCTGACCGGCGATCCCAGGCGGTGGCCGGCGGAACCGGGCATTCCCGGAGTCGTGCATTTCTTCGGTCCCTATCCTTACCGCTGCGCCTTCGGCACCGACGACCCGGAGGAATGCGGGCAACGGACTCTCGCGGTGCTCAAAGAGCAGCTCATGTACGAGAATCCGAAGTCGGTCGCCGCGATCATCGTCGAGCCGATAGTCGGCACCAACGGCATCGTCATCCCGCCGAAGAGCTACATGAAGGGGCTCCGCCAGCTCTGCGACGAGAACGGCATCCTCCTCATCTCCGACGAAGTCATGGCCGCCTGGGGACGCGCCGGAAAATGGTTCGGCATCGACAACTTCGACGTCGTCCCCGATATCATCACCACGGCGAAGGGCATCACCTCGGGATACGTCCCCCTGGGCGCGATGATCTGGAGCAAGAAGATCTGGGATTCCTTCCAGGATCGCGTCTACGTGAGCGGCCTCACCTACACCGGGCACGCCTTGGCCTGCGCCTGCGGGATCGCGAACATCGAGGTCTACGAGAGCGAGAAGCTGATCGAGCGCTCCGCCGAGAACGGCCTGTACCTCGAGAGGAAGCTCAAGGAACTTGAGGCCAGGCACCCTTCGGTCGGCGACACGCGCTGCAAGGGACTCTGGGCCTGCATCGAGCTGGTCAAGAACAAGAAGACCAAGGCCCCGCTCGCCGGCTACAACAACGCGATACGCAACGTGTCGGCCCAGCTCGGGAAGATCTTCATGGAGAACGGGCTCTATCTCTATTGCAACTGGGATTACATCTTCATCTCGCCGCCCTTGATAATCGAGAAGGCGCAGATCGACGAAATCGTCGCCATCGTCGAGAAGGGGCTCGAGTATACGGACACGCTGACGGCGTAGGCGCCCTATAAAGTCGTGGGGGGGGACCGAGGGCCGAACCCGGCCCCCCTTTAATATACATATGATTTTTTCGACGAAAGGAGGGCATGGCAGGAGCAGGGGGCATCCGAAAAGGCGAAAGACCATCGGGATTCCCCTGGATAGGCTTCGAAAAATGCGGAGAAAATCAGGATAGGAGGTTTTTATGAGCGATGAGATGTATGAGTTGAAGAAAGACGTTTCCATGAACCACCGGCTCTTCAACAAGGACCTGGCCCCGACTTCCCTCAAGCAGCGCACCTGGGGCACCTACAATTATACGGCCCTATGGGTCGGCATGGCCCACTGCGTACCGACGTACATGCTGGCCGGAGGGATGATCGCCCTCGGAATGAACTGGCTACAGGCTCTTCTGACGATCACCCTCGGCAATCTGATCGTTCTCGTCCCGATGCTGCTCAATTCCCATCCGGGGACCAAGTACGGCATCCCCTTCCCGGTGTTCGCCAGGTCCGCGTTCGGCACCTTCGGAGCCAACATCCCGGCGATCCTGCGCGCCATCGTCGCCTGCGGATGGTTCGGCATCAACACTTTCATCGGGTCGCTCGCCATCGACGGCGTGCTCAGCATCCTCCTGCCCGGCTGGAAGAACATCGGCGGCAGCATGGCCATCGCAGGTCTGAGCCTCCACGGCGTAATCGCCCTGATCGTGTTCTGGCTTTTCCAGATCTGGATAATCTACAACGGGATGGAAGCCGTCCGCGTCTTCGAGAATTGGGCGGCGCCGATCGTCATCGCCATGGCCCTCGTCCTCGTGATCTGGATGGTGACCGCCGCCAAGGGATTCGGCCCCGTCCTCGCGCAGCCGAGCAAGTTCCAGGACTTCGGCTCCTTCTTCAAAATCTTCATCCCCTCGCTGACGGGCATGGTCGGATTCTGGGCGACGCTCTCGCTCAACATCCCCGACTTCACGCGCTTCGCCAAGGGACAGAAGCAGCAGATGATCGGCCAGTCGATCGGCCTGCCGCCGACCATGCTGGTCTTCTCCGCGATGGGCGTCCTCATCACCTCGGCCTCCGCCGTCGTGTTCAACGAGGCCATCTGGGACCCCTCCGTCCTCATCACGAAGTTCCATAACCCCATCGTGCTCATCGTCGGCATGATCGGCCTCGTCGTCGCCTCGCTCTCGGTCAACATCGCGGCCAACAC
>CAZBGA010000051.1:0-30045 GCA_964491385.1 uncultured Treponemataceae bacterium
GGAGCCGTGTGATCGTACGTTACGCTTCCCGTACCTGTCGTCACCGGCGTAGCCGCATTCCCCGCAACATCGCTCGCGGCTATCGAGTACGTGATCGCTCCTTCAGAATCTCCCGACTGCATGTAATAGGTCCATGTAAATGCACTTCCGACATTTGTTATCGAAGGCGCGTTAGCTCCAGTCCCGGTAATCGCGTTCCCGCCACTCTTCATCGTCACAACAGGACTCGTGCTTGCCAGGCCTGTTGCTGGAGCGCCATCCGACGCGCAAATGTTGTCCAATGCGGTAAATGTCAGGGTTATTAAACTTCCTTGTTTCGCCCAGCTCCCAGTGCTCGACAGCACTGCCACACTTATGGCCGGGGCTGTATGGTCGTAGTAAATCTTCACAGTACCTATGGACGATTTTGTCCCTATGGAATTTGTCACATAGTAAGATAAGGACTTTTCACCCTCATTAGTTGTCTGCAGAGAGTATACATAGGATTCGGAATATCCATCCGTAATAGTTTTGGAGGTTCCAGTAGTTGTATCTGTTTCTGTAATTGTCAGGGTTGAGACAGGAGCTGCGACTGTCCCGGTCCCTATAGTATTTAAGGTTATTGAAGAAGAATTGACCGCGTAATCCCCGGAATAAGTGCCTAATGGCAAGGCAACCGCGGCGGGAGACGAGATGGAACCGCCATTCAATATACCATTAAGACTTACGGTTGGTGTAGAACTATCTGACGAACTGGAGGTAAAGAAATACCAGCCTGCAAAGGGATTCAAGGTATCCATAGTATTCCCCGCAGAGTCGGTGACCAAGGGAGAAATCGCTACCGAGATCGTAGAATTTGGGGGCATATAGATTTTTGGAGAAGAGATGAGAGGGGTTAAAGTAAAACCCGTGCTAGTTGACGAAAAACCAAAGTACAAGGAAGTAGTACCGGAAGAAAATAGAGTCGTAGTAGTCGCACCTGTGCCGCCACCCGTCGGTACGGAAGTGACTGTGATATTGCCATTTTGACTGAAGCTAGTCGCATTCATGGCTTTCGAAAAAGTCACCGTGATAGGTTGATTCGTCACAATCCCGGTAGCCTGCGCAGCAGGTGAGTAAATTTTTACGACGGGCCGAGCTGTAAAATTGGCGTTAATTACGATATCACTCGCGGAGGTACCTACCGTTACGGTCGTCGTCGCCGCATTGGCAGCAGAAAATGTGACATTCCCAGAACCTGTGGCAGTCCAGCCGCCGAATACATATGCATCATAGACAGTCGCGGTGAGTGTAAAGGGTACTCCGACCTTTTCAGTCTGAGTCCCACTCAGTGAGAGCGTACCACCGGTGGCGGGGTTAGCATTGATCGTCACCGTCACGCTAGCCGCGTTCGCGGCCGCTACGTCCGTGCCAATCTTGGTCTTTATATCGTTGCCCGTGAGCAGGTTCGAGCAGGACATGAGGATGGCCGCGAGGGATATGCCGACGATCGCGGCACGTGAGCCGCGCGAGATGGTAAGCGAGTTCCTTGCCTCAATCATGACGTCCCCCGAAGCCTCGAAATTCTATTATGCGAAACCGGCCCGAATGCCCGGCGCGGTGCGCTTTCACTTGGGGACCTCGACCTTGAACTCGGAGAATTCGGCCGTGTCGAGGGAGCGGAGCAGCACGTAGACGCCTTCCCGCAAATCCGATATTCCCTTGGCGACGAGTCTCTCGGTCCCGTTCATCGAGACGGAGACCGTTCCCGCGAGCGGATCGACGCCGACCTCGAAGCGGTTCGCGTCGTAGATTGATTCGCTCACCGGAATTTCGTCCACCAGATCCATGTTCCAATCGTCGGTGGAGCGGTAGAGCTGGAGCCTCGTGATGTTCTCGCTGAGGTGCACCGGATCCCGCGTGAGCCAGATGCACAGGGAATCCCCGGAGCCGTAGCCCTTGAGGGTGTAGGACTTGGGCGTGAACACGTGGATTCCCAGGCCGACCCAGCCTCGGCCGCGTGCGTCGGATTTCGCCGTGAAGGAATAGCTGAAGGTCCGCTTATCCTGCACGAGGGGCGCCGCGAGCTTGGCGTAGAAGGCGTCGGGATCGATCTGCTTGGCCGTACCGTCCGCGATCACCCATTGGCCCACGATCGGCGTAGTCGACCCGAAGCCCTCCATGAGGAGGTCCTTGCCGGTCGAGACGGGCGGACCCGATTCGACCGCTGTCGGGGTGGGAGCCGCCTCGGCCACCTTCGGAGCCGCCTCGGCCACTTTCGGCGTTGCCTCGGGCGGCGCAGGAGGCTGCGGCGCTGCAGGCGCCGATGCCGGCACCTCTGCTGGCGCAGATGGCCGCGGCACTGCGGGAGCGGGTACGCTTGCCGGCTTGACGGTCGCAGGCACCGGCTTCTCGGGGACGGGACTCGGCGCGACGGCGACGGCCACGGCGACGGGCTGAATCGGGGCGGGCGCCGGCTTTGGGGCCTCTTCGGCGGCCGCTTTCTGCGCCGCGGCCTGCGCGGCCTTTTGGACCAAGTCCTGGTCGGTCGGAAGCTCGGCTATCGAGGGTGGAGCCGTAGGCGGCGCGACGGGGCTTGCTTTCGCGATTGGCTCGATCGGCGCCGGCGCCGTCGCCTGGGCAGCTTCGGCGGCCGCCTTCTTGGCGGCCGCGAATTCGGCGGCCTTCTGCGCGAGCTCCGCGTCCGTCGGGAGCTCGGTCGCGATCGCCGGGGCCGCGATCGCGGAGGGCTGCACGGCGACGGGAGTCGGCGCCGCGATCGCGACGGATGCGGGAGCTGGCGTTGCCGTCGTAGGCGCCGCGATCGCGACGGGCGCGGAAGCTGGTGTGACCGCCGCAGGCGCCGCGATCGCGGCGGGCACCGGAGGCGGAGTGACGGCGGCGGGCGTCGGCGCGGGAGTCGCCGCGACGGCGGCAGGAGCGGCAATCGGCGCGATGGGCGCCGGAGCCGCTACGGATTGAGCCGGCGCTACAGGGGCAGGCGACGGGACAGCGGGAGGCGCCTCGGCCACGGCAGGAGCCGGCGCGGCCGGCGCCGCGGCGGCCAGCGCCGAAGCCCAGCTCGTCGACGCGAAGCGTTCGGCGAGGGACCAGGCGCGGCCCTCGCCGCCGAATATCGACGCGAGGTAGCCGAACCTGCCCGCGAGCTTCGGGTCGCGCGCCCTGAGCTCGGCGTATGCCGAGTCCGACGCGTCGAAGTCCTCGAGCTCGTATTGGCAGCGGGCGATGCCCAGGAGGGCATTGTCGTCGCCGCCGTCGAGCTTGTGGGACCATTGGTAATACGAGAGGGCGAGCTTGAAGTCCTTGCGGAGGTAGGCTACGTTGCCGAGATTGGTCCAGGCCTGCCGGCAGCCGGCCTTGGCCGAGTCGGACAGCTGCTTCCAGGATTCCTTGAGCATGCCGTAGTTCGCGTACAGAATGCCGACCTCGTTCTCGCGGATCTCGGGCGCCTGCTTGGCGAGCTCGGCCTCGAGCGACCGGAGCTCGGGGTCGATCTCGCGCGCGACGAAGCGGTCGAGGGCGCCGTCGAAGGCCAGGGCCGTCTCGGACTCGTCCGGCAGGGCGAAGCGCGGATTGACGTCGGGAAAGGCTGCGGAGGGATACACCTTCCAGCAATCGGGCAGCCGATAGAAGGCGGCGGCGCCGGCGCGCTCGTTGTCGGCCCATTCCTTGGCCGCGACCCTCCACGCCTTGATGAAGCCGTCGTTCACCATGGTGATCTCGACGGGGATCCAGGCCTTGCCGTCGCGGAAGATGAGGAGTCCCTGGTCGTAGAAGCTCGCGCGCGCGGCCGCCTCGTCGAGGCCCGTGTCGAAGGCGGCGAATATGTGGCCCGGGATCGTGATGAAGGCGGCCTCGATGCCCACCGACTGCATGAGCGTGGCGAAGAGGATGGCCAAGTCCGAGCAGTCGCCGCCGCGGTTGGCCAAGGTCTGATGGGGGAACTGCACGGAGTCTATGTAGTCCTTGAGGCCGTGCTTGACCGAGTAGTCGTTCGCCGGGACCACGACATAGTTGAGTCCGTACAGCCGCTCGGCCTCGAACATGCCGATCGCGTACTGGAGGGGCCTGTTGATGTCGCCGCGAAGCCTGTCGCGCACGATTCCCGACGCGTACTTGGCGAACCACATCGCGGCGGGGTTGGTGGGGGAGACGAAGGCCGCGGCGCGCCGATCGTCCGACCACGTGATCGCGTTGCGGTGGTGCATCCGGAAGTCGATCGGGGCGTGCACGACCCGGTCCGAGCCGAGATAGCTGTACTCGACGATGATCTCGCCCTTGGCGTCGGAGCCCTGGGTGATGTTGAGGACCGAGTCGGTGAAGAGGGCGGTCACCGGAACGGTCACGGATCCGCCCTTGGCCAGGCTGCCGTACTCCCCGCAGACCTTGGGCTGGTCCATGTAGCGGCCCGCGTTGAACGATACCTTCACGTCCCGGATGGAGGCGTCCTCGCGGTTCACGACCCTGACCGTGCCGAAGGCGTTGTCGTCGTAGTAGGCGTAGAGCGAGGGGAACACGGCGTCGAGCTTCACGTCCTCCACCGAGAGGCGGGACTTGAGCCCTCCGACCGCCGACAGGTCGTAGCTGAAATAGAGCCCCGCCTCGACCGCCGAGAGTATCTGCGCCTCGGTCCCGAAGTAGGCCGAGTAGCCTCCGTTCGCCGAAAGGGTGAGGGCGGGAGACAGCCGGTACTCGAGTCCGAGGCGCGCGCCCGCCGCGTAGGCCGCGCCGCTTCCCGCGGAAGAATTGAGCTCCGCGACGCCCCCCATGCCGTCCAGCCGGAAGGCCAGCCTGTCAATAGGTCTCGCTACGAGGCCCAGGCCGAGATCTCCCTCCGTCGATTGAAGAGAGGCCCCCCCCGCGTAGGGTATCGAGACGTACTGTCCGCGGACGAAGGGCTCGAGCCAGGGAGTCAGCGAGAAGTCCAGGGCGGAGCCCGCTCCGAAACCGACCGAGGAATAGAGGGGAGAGCCCTGATAGGTGTCGAGGGGGAAGTAGAGCTCGGCCTCCGGCCGTACATACAACTTGCCGGCGGTCTGGGCGGCCGCCGGCAAGCAGGCGAGGAGGGCGGCGAAGACGAGCGACGCCTTTCTCCGCCTCGATTCCGTCATTCTTCCTCGTCCCAGGTCATGCCGCCGCCGCGATCGGCGGCCGCCGAGGAGGCGCGAAGAGCCTGCCCTGCGTCGACCTTGGACGATAGATAGGCGTAGCGATCGGCCAAGGCGGGGTCGATCGCCTTTACCTGGGCGAAGAGCTCGTCGGCCTCGGCGTAGGCGTCGAGCTCGTAGCGGGCCCGCGCGAGGCCTATGAGGGCCGCCTTGTTGCCCGGCTGGGCCGCGAGAGCCTTCTCGAAGTAGGTCGCCGCCGTATCGTAGTCCTTGAGGAGGAAGGATACGTTCGCCAGGTTGACGATAGCGGGGAGATAGTTCTTGGCCACCGCCTTCTCGAATTCCGCCTTGGCCTGGTCGTAGAGCCCGTATTGCGCGTAGACGATGCCGAGCCCGTTGCGCTGCCTCCCCGTGCCGTCGCCCTGCATCTCCGACAGGAGTCGCTTGGCCTTGGGCTCGACCTCCGCGGTGACGAAGCGCCCGAGCACGCTCTCGAAGGCGAGGTTCACCGCGTCCTCGGACGGCTTGCTCGGCTTATAGTCGACGTCGGCCAGGGCGATGGGCTGGTACTCTTTCCATGCGTCGTCGATCTTAAGGAGGGCGGCCGGGGCTCCCGGACCGTCCGAATGGGAGCGCCAGAGCTCCGCCCCGGCCTGCCATGCGCGGAGGAAGCCGTCCCGAATCATCGACGAGCGCAGGGGAACCCACACCTTCCCCGAATCGAAGATGAAATTACCGAGGTTGGTGAAGGTAGTCCGCGCCTGCGCCTCGCCCATCTCGAGGGGGAAGGCGACGATCACGTCCTCCGGCAGGTCGACTATCGCCGCGGGCACGGCGACCGATTCCAGGGCCTCGGCCACGGTAATGGCGACCGCGTCGGAGTCCCCGGACTTGTACGAGAGGGTCTGGTAGGGATACTGGATGTAGGCCAGCTTCGAGCTGTCCGCGTGCGCCTCCGTATAGGGCATGTTGGGATCGGCGGTCCACGTGACTCCGTACACCCGAAGACCCTCGAACATGCCCATCCCGTATTGGAGGAACTTGTCGATCTCCGGCCGGGAGCGCACGCGGACCAATCCCGCTATGTACTTGGAGATCTCGAGCATGACGGGATCCTGCGGAGAGATGAAGGCTCCGACGACGCGGTCGTCGGCCCATGTAGCCTCATTGCGGTTATTGAACACTACGGTGATCGCCTTGGACGCGCTCCGCTGCGCATCGAGAATCTTGTATGCGACCACGACGTCGCCCTGGATCTTCGTCGTCTCCGAGAAACCCAGGACTTTGTCGTTGAAGTTCGCGTAGATGGGTACTTCGACGCTCTTGCCCCGGAGGAGAAGGGGATATTGCCCGCACGAAGCGTCGCGCGAGGTGTAGACGCCGGCGGAGAAGCTGACCTTGACGTCGCGGATCTCGGCCGACTCGCCGTTCGTCAACTTGAGATAGGCGATGGGCGTCTTATCGCTTTTGTAATAAGTGATCGGGAATAGGATCTCCTCCTTCGTCAGGTCGGTCTTGACTCCCGAGCTCCCTCCGCCCAGCTTGTCCAGGCCGATATTGAAGACGAGGCCGGCGAAGAAGCCGTTGAAGAATGGGGCCTGAGTCCCCAACAGCTGGGAGTAGCCGCCGTCGGCGAGGATGCTGAAGCTCGGGCTGAACCTGTAGCCGAACTCGGCTTTCCCCTTCCAATACGCGGCGAGGCCGGAGCCCGCGTCGCTGGTGCTCGCATAGGCGATCCCTCCCGATCCGCCGATCCTGGCCACGAGCCTGGGAATCGGGAAGGCGTAGAACGAGAGGCCGCCCCCACCCTGAACGAAGGTGAGGGAGCTGCCCGGTACGTTGGATAGGGGAACCAGACTGTAGCCTGTCTCGATGAAAGGGCTCAAGAAGCCGAGGAAGGACATATCGGCGCTCAGGTCGACTCCGCCGCCGACCGAATAATCGTCGAGCTTCGAGCCGCTGGAGCTCACCAGGCCGTTGGCGTAATTTCCGTAGGGGATCCAGGCTTCGGGAGTGACGTGTAGGCTTACTTGGGGCGCGCAGAAGGCCTGAAGGCCCAATATTGAGAAGGATAAAATCGCCAAGAACGACCGCATCGATTTCTTTGGCATCGGGTTGATCCTAATGAGCGATTTCGACTATGAATAGACAGCCCAAATATATCGTACTTTGCCCGGCTTGTAGTACGAAATTATAAAATAGGACCTAATTTGCACAGGTCTCTCCCAAATAGCCGGGCCCCAGGCGCAAGACCTGGGGCCCAAGGGGCATCCGACGGACACCCGGGCTTCACTTGGCGGTCGCGACCTTCTTCCTGTTGGCGAGCGTGGCTTTGCAGGTCTTGCAGATTTTCAGTTTCTGCCCGTCTATTTCTTGCTCGTAAAGAACTTTAACGCCGTCGCGCTTGCATACGGGACAGCCGCCGCGTCCGTGCGCCGCGGCTTCCTTGAGACCTTTTCCTCGGTGGGCTTTGGACATATCCTCTTCCTTTCCTTACTTCGCCTGGTCCAAGGCCTTCTCTTTGGCCTTCTTCTCCGCCTTGCGCTTCTCGCGCTCGGCCTGCTTCCCGTCGTCCTTGCGCTCGACGAGCTCGAGGACGACCATATCCGCAGCATCGTGAGCGCGCTCTCCGAGCCTGACGATGCGGGTGTAACCGCCCTTGCGCTCCTTGAAACGGGGGCCCAAGTCGGTGAAGAGCTTGGCGACGATCGCTTCGTCGTAGATCTTGCGGGCGACCATGCGGCGATTGTGCACGGAATCTTCCTTCGAGCGGGTTATCTCTTTTTCGGCGAAGCGCCTCACCTCGACCGCCTTGGCCCTGGTCGTGACTATGCGCTCGTGCTTGAAGAGGACGGTCATCATGTTGCGGATGGTGGCCCTCCGATGGGCCGGCATCATGTTGAGCTTGTTGAATCCTATCTTATGCTTCATCGCTCTCTTCCTTCTTCATGGACAGCTTGAGGTAGTTTCGGAGAGCCGAGTAGTCCGTCATGCCCAGGCCGAGGTTCCATTCCTTGAGCTTGTCCTTGATCTCCTGCAGCGATTTCTTCCCGAAATTCCTCGTCTTCGCGATATCGTCTTCCGTCTTGCGCGTGAGGTCGCCGATCGTCTTTATATTGGCGTTCTTCAGGCAGTTCGAGCTGCGGACGGAAAGCTCCAGCTCCTCGACCGGAGTATTGAGGATCTGCCTGACGCGCTCCTCGACCTCGTCGCTCTCGTCGTCGCCCCCGGCCTCGCCCTCGTCGAAGTTCACGAATATGGCGAAGTGGTCCTTGGCGATCTTGGCGGCCTCCGCGAGCGCGTCCTCGGGCTTTACCGTCCCGTCGGTGAACACCTCGAGGACCAGCTTGTCGTAGTCGGAGCGCTGCCCCACGCGCGTCGGCTCGACCGAGTACCTTACCTTGCGGACCGGCGAGAAGATGGCGTCCATCGGAATCGTCCCGACGACCTCCACGTACTTCTCGTTGACCTCGGAGGGCACGTAGCCGCGGCCGAGATCCACCTGTATCTCGAGGTCGATCTTCGCCTCGTCCATGAGGGTGCAGATCTTGATGCCCGGATTCAGCACCTCGAGCGCCTTGTCCTTCGCGAAGAATGCGCCGTCGACCTCGCCGGGCCCCTTCAGCTCGTAGAGGAAGGTGGCCTGCTCCTCGTCGTCGGGAAGCTTGATCCGGACCTGCTTCAGGTTGTTGAGCACCTCAATGGTATCCTCGACGACGCCCGGGATGGTCTCGAACTCGCTCGTGACGATGTGCTGCGCCCCTTCGCCATCGTAGCGGACGACGCGCACGGCGGTGATCGCGTAGCCCTGGATCGAAGAGAGGAGGATGCGGCGCAGGGTGTTACCGACGGTCGTGCCGTAGCCCGGCTCGAAGGGGTAGGCAAGGAACTTGCCGTAGTCGGGGCCGGACTCGCTCTGCTCGTAGGTGATTCCCTTGGGTCTCTTGAAACCCTTGAGTAGGTTCTTCCGCGCCATTTCGGCTCCTTACTTCGAGTAGAGCTCTACGACGAGCTGCTCGCGGATATCGGCCATGTCGGTTATGTCCTGGCGATGCGGGATCGCGTTGAACTTTCCGACCATGTTGTCGGGATCTACCTCGAGCCAGGGCATCACGCCCGAGCGTCCGAACTCCTGCAGGGCGTCCTTGAATATTCCGAGCTTCTTGGAGGTCTGGTGCACGGCGACCTGGTCGCCCGGCTTGACGATGAAGCTGGGGACGTCGACGCGCTTGCCGTTGACCGCGATGTGGCCGTGGAGGACGAGCTGCCGGGCCTGGGCCCTCGAGGAGGCGAAGCGCATCCGGTACACGACCGTATCGAGCCTGCGCTCGAGGAGGCCGAAGAGGTTCTCGCCCGTCTTGCCGCTCATCCGCAAAGCCTTCTCGAAAGTGTTCCGGAACTGCGTCTCCATGAGGCCGTAGGTCCTCTTGAGCTTCTGCTTCTCGCGGAGCTGCACGGCGTAGTCCGACTGCTTCGCCTGGCGGGACTTGGGCGCCTTCCCGGGCGGCAGGGCTTTGCGGCTGATCGGGCACTTGTCGCTCTTGCAGCGGTCGCCCTTCAGGAAGAGCTTGCGCTGTTCGGTCCGGCAAAGCCGGCATACTGGTCCTGTGTATCGCGCCATCTCGCTTCCCCCTTTAGATGCGCCGCGCCTTGCGCGGCCGGCAGCCGTTGTGGGGGATGGGCGTCACGTCGTTGATGCTCTTGACCTTGAGGCCGAGAGCGCCGAGCTGGCGTATCGCCGACTCGCGGCCGACGCCCGGCCCCTTCACGTACACGTGCACCTCGCGCAGGCCGACGGTAAGCGCCTTCTGCACCGCCGTCTCCGCCACGGTCTGGGCGGCGAAGGGGGTGGACTTCTTCGCGCCGCGGAACTGGTGGACTCCCGAGGAGGACCACGAAATCGCGTTGCCGTTGAGGTCGGTGATCGTGATGATCGTATTGTTGAAGGTCGCCTGGATGTAGACGTTGCCCTCGTATACGCTCTTCTTCTCTTTCTTCTTCTTGGCGACTGCCACGTTCGCTCTCCTTGCCTTGGCTATACGCAGGTCGCCGAGGCGACCCATACAATCAATTTCCTCTCAGTCGGCGCCCGAAGGGCGCTAGACGGCCTTCTTCTTGTTCGCGACGGTCTTCCGCTTGCCCTTGCGGGTGCGCGCGTTCGTCCTCGTGCGCTGTCCGTTGACCGGCAGGCCCCTGCGGTGCCTGAGGCCGCGGTAGCATCCGATGTCCATGAGGCGCTTGATGTTGAGCGCGGTCTCGGAGCGCAGGCGTCCCTCTACCTTGTAGTCGTTCTCGATGACCTTGCGGAGCTCGGATATCTCCTCGCTCGAGAGGTCGTTGATCTTCTTGCTCGGCTCGACCTTGGTGGCCTCGCAGATCTTGCGGGCGCTGGCCCGGCCGAGGCCGAAGATGTAGGTCAGGGCGACCTCCACGTGCTTGTTGGGGAGGTCGACTCCCGCGATGCGTGCCATGGGCTACCTCCTCCCCTCAGCCTTGCTTCTGCTTGTGCTTGGGGTTCTCGCAGATGATCCTGACCACGCCTTCGCGGCGGATCACCTTGCATTTATCGCATATTTTCTTGACGCTGGTCCTGACTTTCATACCGAACTCCTCCGCCCGCCGAATGCCGGCGGCGATCGACCGCCAATTGTAAGCCTTTTCGGCAAAAGAATCTACAGGTTCCTGGACCTGATATGTCCCTTTCGGGTCAGGCCCTCGTGGTGATGCATCTTCAGGAGGGCGTTGATCTGCGACATGGTATCCAGGTCGACGCCGACGAGGATCAGGAGCGAGGTGCCTCCCAGGAGATAGGCCAGCTGGCTCGGGAAGCCGAACAGGCTCTGCACGAGGCTGGGAATGAGGGCGATGAAGCCCAGGTAGATCGACCCGGGGAGGATGATCCGGTTGAGGATCCTCGTGAGGTGCTCTTCCATCTTCTCGCTGCGGATGCCCGGGATGGAGCCGCCGTTCTCGCGGATGTTCTTCGAGATCTGCTGCGGGTTCAGCGTGACCTGCGTGTAGAAGTACGCGAAGAAGATGATGAGCGCCACGTAGGCGATGCTGTAGGCGGGGCCGCTGGGCCTGAGCCAGTAGGAGAAGTCCCGAAGCCATTTGGCGTTCACGCCCAGCTGGCTCGAGATCTGGAGCGGGAAGGTGAGTATCGAGCTCGCGAAGATCACGGGGATGACCCCCGAGGGATTGATCTTGAAGGGGATGTAGGTGTTCTGCGCGCCGTACATCCTGCGGCCGACGACGCGCTTGGCGTAGTTGACCGGGATCTTCCTCTGCCCCTGCTGCTCGTAGATGACCATGACCACGACCAGCACGAACATCGCCAGCACGACGATCGCGTAGATCGCGTTCAGCTCGTCGCGCTGGATCTTCTTGTACAGCTCGAAGAGGGCGTTGGGCAGGCGCGCCACGATGCCGGCGAATATGAGGAGCGAGACGCCGTTGCCTATGCCTCTCTTGGTTATCTGCTCGCCTATCCATATGAGGAACATCGAGCCCGTGGTGACGGTGAGGATCGCGATCAAGGTATACGGAAGGCGGGCCATGGCGATGGCGTTGGGTATGCGGTCGGCCCACACCGTGATCGAATAGGACTCGACGATGGTGACGAACACGGTCCCGATCCTGGTCCAGCGCGCGATCTTCTTCTTGCCGCCGTCCTCCTCGGAGACCTTCTTGAGCTTGGGCGACACGACCAGCATCAGCTGCATTATGATCTGCATGCTGATGTAGGGCATGACGCCGAGCATGAAGAGGGAGAAGTTCTTGAAGGCTCCGCCGGCGAAGAAGTCGAGGTAGTCGGTGATGCCGCCGGCGCCCGAGCTGCTCTGCGAGGCGAAATAGGACTGCAGCGCGCTGGCGTTGATGCCCGGTATGGGCAGGAAAGTGCCGAGCCGGAACAGCGCCAGCCACATGAGCGTGTAGAGGATCCGCTGCCTCAGCTCCTTAACGCGAAATATGTCGATGAACGCGTTGCTCGCCATAATGATCCGCCCTTCGCGCCTTGCTAAACGGCCGCTGAGTCGCCGGGAGGCGTCTCGACCGCGCCGCCGGCCTGCTCGATCTTGGCCTTCGCCGAGGCGGAGGCCTTGTCCACCCGGAACGTGAGCGCCTTCGTGAGGCGCCCGTCGCCGAGCACCTTGACGAGCCCGTCGGCCTTCTTGACGAGGCCTTTCGCCTTGAGGGAGGCGCCGTCGACGACGTCGCCCGCGGAGAATTTGGCCTCTACCTGCTCGAGGTTGACGATCTGCCAGTCCTTCTTGAACGAGGTGTTGGAGAATCCGCGGTGCGGGAGGCGCCTGTACAGGGGCATCTGGCCGCCCTCGAAGCCGGGATAGGTCTTTCCGCCCGACCGCGACTGCTGGCCTTTGTTGCCTTTGCCCGCCGTGGTGCCCAGCCCGGAGCTCTGGCCCCTGCCCACCCTGCGCGGCTTCTTCGTTGCGCCCGCGGGCGCGTGGAGGTTGAAGTCGGCCATCACTCGATCTCCTTGACTTCGACGAGGTGCTCGACGGCCCGCACCATGCCCAGGACGGGCGGCGTCGCCTCCTGCACGGTCTTCGAGCCGATCTTCCGGAGGCCGAGGGAGCGGACGGTGGCCCGCTTCTCGGGCTTCTGGTGGATCGTGCTCTTGACCAGGGTGATTTCGATTTTCTTAGCCATGGCTTAGCCCCACAGATCCTTCAGCGTCTTGCCGCGGTTCTTGGCCACGGTCCTCGCGTCCATCATGTTGTCGACGCCGTCGAATACGGCGCGGACGATGTTGACCGAGCTGCGCGAGCCCACGCACTTTGAGAGGACGTCGGTGACCCCGCCCGCCTCCATGATGGCGCGGACGGGCCCTCCGGCGATTATCCCCGAACCCGGGCAGGCCGGCTTGAGCAGTACATGCGTCGCCTTGTACTCGCCGACGACCTCGTGCGGGATCGTGCCGTTCTTGACGGGCAGCTTGACCATCACGCGCCGGGCCCGCTCGATGCTCTTCCTGATCGCCTCGGTGACGTCCTTCGCCTTGCCGAAGCCGAAGCCCACCATGCCCTGGCGGTCGCCCACCACGGTCAGGGCGGAGAAGGAGAAGCTGCGCCCGCCCTTGACGACCTTGGCCGTCCGGTTGAGCTTGACCAGCTTTTCCATGTAATTGTCGCGACCGGAGTCGTCTCGCCTTCCTCTATCCCTATTGTCCACGCCGTCCCCCTAGAACGTGATCCCGGCCTTCCGGGCGCCGTCGGCGATGGCTTTCACTATGCCGTGGTACTTGTAGCCGTTGCGGTCGAAGACCACGGCGGCCACGTTCTTTTCCTTCAGCCTCTTGCCGATCTCCTGGCCGAGCTTGGCGGCCCCGTCGACGTTCCTCTTGAAGCCCTTCAGGGTCTCCTCGAGGGACGAGGCGGAAGCCAGCGTCGCCCCGGCCACGTCGTCGATGACCTGGACGTACAGGTACCTGTTCGACTTGAAGACGGTCAACCTCGGCTTCTCCGGCGTGCCGGAGAGAGTCTTGCGGACGTGCAGCTTGCGCTGATTCCGCTTGCGCAGCTTATCGCTCAATTCCTTGACGCTCATGTTCTCGGCCTCACTTCACGCCGGTCTTGCCGACCTTCTTCCTGATCTTCTCGTCCTCGTACCTGATGCCCTTGCCCTTGTACGGCTCCGGGAGGCGGAGGCCCCTGACTTCGCTCGCGAACTTCCCGACCTGCTGGCGGTCGCGCCCGGAGATCACGACCTTCTGGCCGTTCGCCTCGACGACGGCCGAGAGGCCTTCGGGTATGGCCACGCCGAAGTCCGTGGAATATCCCAGGCTGAGCACGAGGACCTTGCCCTGTATCTCCGCCCTGTAGCCGACGCCGTTAATGACGAGGGTCCTCGCGAATCCCGCGGACACGCCGATCACCATGTTGTTGACGAGGTTGCGGTAGAGCCCATGGTAGGCCCTCGCCTGCTTGGAGTCGGACTTCCTCGTCACGACGACGCTGGCGCCCGCGCCGGCGCCCTTTACGGCGATATCCACCTCGGGGACGTACGACTGGGAGAGTTTGCCCTTGGGCCCCTCGACGGTCACGAGATCGGGACCGACCGTAACCTTCACGCCCTGAGGCACCTGAACCGGCTTCATTCCAATTCTCGACATTTCGCTCTCCCGATCACCAGACGGTGCAGATGAGCTCGCCGCCCACCTTCTTCTCGACGGCCTTGCGACCCGTGGTCACGCCCTCCGAAGTGGAGACGATGAGGGTGCCGTAGCCGTTGAACACGCGCGGAAGCTCCTTGTACCCCGAGTAGACGCGCCGGCCGGGCCTGGACACCTTCTCCACGCCGTGGATGACGGGGTCGTTCGCGTCGTCGTACTTCAGGAATATGCGGATGACGTTGGAGCCCTCCGCCTGGATCTTCTTGAAATTCTTGATGAAGCCCTCGGTCTTGAGGATCTTCACGATCTCGAGCTTCAGCTTGGAGGTCGGGATGTCGACCTTCTCGTGACGGGCCGAGCTCGCGTTGCGGATCTTCGTCAGCATGTCCGCGATGGGATCGGAAACGCTCATCGCTACCTCCTACCAGCTCGATTTCGTCACGCCGGGGATCAAGCCTTCGGAAGCGTATTTCCGGAAGCAGATCCTGCACATGTCGAACTTCCTCAGGTATCCGCGGGCACGGCCGCAAACCTTGCAGCGCCGGACCAATCGGGTCGAGTACTTCGGCTTCTTCTGAGACTTTAGGATCATCGCCTTGCGCGCCATGTTTCGGCCTTCCTTATTTCCTGAAGGGCATGCCCATCTTGGCAAGGAGGCTCTTGGCCTCCTTGTCGTTCCTCGCGGTCGTGACGATCGCGATATTGAGCCCCATGATCTTCTCGATCTTGTCGAAGTCGATCTCCGGGAAGATGATCTGCTCCGTAAGGCCGAGCGAATAGTTCCCGTGCCCGTCGAAGGCGTTGGGATTGACCCCTCTGAAGTCCTTGACGCGAGGGAGGGCGACGTTCATGAGCCGGTCGAGGAACTCCCACATCATCGCGCCGCGAAGGGTCACCCTGGCGCCGATCTCCTGCCCCTGCCTGATCTTGAAGGTCGCGATCGACTTGCGCGCCTTCGTCTTGACGGCCCGCTGACCGGTGACGTGGGCAAGGTCCTCGACGGCGGCGTCCAGCAGCTTCTTGTTCTCCTTCGCCTCGCCGACGCCCATGGACACGATGACCTTGACGAAGCGGGGCACCTGCATCGACGAATCGTACGAGAACTCCTTCAGGAGCTCGGGAGCGATCTTCTCGCGATAGATCTTCTTGAGGCGGGGCACGTATCCCTTCGGAGGGGGCGCGCTCTCGCCGCCGGACTTCTTCTCGGCGGCCGCGGCCGCCTTGGCCTTCTTCTTCTCGGCGGCCTCGGCCGCTTTCGGGTTTACCTGCGCTTTCGCTTCGGCCATGTCAGAGCGCCTCCCCGCACTTGCGGCAGACGCGCTTCTTGGCGTCGCCCTCGATCTTGTACCCTATCCTGGTGGGCCCACACTTGCGGCACACGATCATGACGTTGGACAGCGCTATCGGCGCCTCGATCTCCACGATGCCGCCGCGGTCGGTCTGCTTGCGCTTCTTCTGCGCCTTCTTGACCATGTTGCAGCCGGCGACGATCGCCTTGCCCTTGTCGCGGTCGATCCGGATCACCTTGCCCTGCTTGCCCTTGTCCTTGCCGGCCACGACCTGGACCTGGTCCTCCTTGCGGAGCTTGTACTTGATTTCGGCCATCTCCGGTCTCCTCACAGGACCTCTGGCGCGAGGGATACGATCTTCATGTAGTCCCTCTCGCGGAGCTCGCGCGCCACCGGCCCGAATATGCGCTTGCCCTTCGGGTTCTTGTTGGCGTCGATTATGACGCAGGCGTTGTCGTCGAAGCGGATGTACGTGCCGTCGGGCCGCCGGTACTCCTTGTGCGTCCTGACGACGACGGCCTTCTCCACGGTTCCCTTCTTGATCGCCGAGTTGGGGGTAGTGGCCTTTACCGCCACTACGATGATGTCGCCTATTCCCGCGTATCGCCGCCTGGTGCCGCCGAGCACCTTGATGCACTGGACCATCTTGGCGCCGGAGTTGTCGGCGACGACCAGCATGGACTCTACTTGTACCATATCGATCCTGCCTTATTTCGCCTTCTCGACGACCGCGACCAGCCTCCACCGCTTGTCGCGGGAGAGAGGCCGGCACTCGATCACGCGGACGGTGTCGCCCTCGTGGGCTTCGTTCTTCTCGTCGTGGGCCTTGATGCTCTTCGACCTCGTCACGTACTTCTTATAGAGGGGATGCAGCTTGCGCATCGTGATCTCGACGACGATGGTCTTCTCCATCTTGTCGCTCTTCACGACGCCCTGAAAGGTCTGCTTGTTCTTGGAGCCCTGAACGGTTTCCACGGTATGTCTCCTCGCCCTACTTCTTCGCCGCCACTGCCGTGGCGCGCGCCGCGGCGGGGGCCGCGGTCCCGCCGACGCCGGTCTTGCCGACCTTCCTGATCAGCGTCTCCGCGCGGGCGATCTGGCGCCGGAGCACCCTCGCCTGAACCGGGTTCTCGACGTGCCCGACGACCGCCTGGAAGCGGAAGTCGAAATACTTCTTGCGCAGCTCGGCGCGCTTGGCGATAAGCTCGTCGAGCTTGAGCTCCTTGAAGCTGTTCTTCATGGCCTCTACTCCGTATCCGCGCGAAGCGTGAATTTGGTCTTTACGGGCAGCTTGGAGCCCGCGAGGCGCATCGCCTCCTCGGCGACCTTGGCCTCCACGCCCGCGAGCTCGAAGAGGACCGTTCCCGGCCTCACGACCGCGACCCAGTACTCGGGGTTGCCCTTGCCCTTGCCCATGCGGGTCTCCGCCGGCTTCTTCGTATAGGGCTTGTCCGGGAATATGCGGATCCATAGCTTGCCGCCGCGCTTTATGTAGCGGTTGAGCGCCACGCGAGCCGCCTCGATCTGACGGTTGGTAAGCCATTCGGGCTCCATGCATACCAGGCCGAATTCGCCGAACGCGATCGTGTTGCCTACGTGGGCCTCGCCGTGCACCCGTCCCCTCTGGACTTTTCTATGCTTGACTCTCTTGGGACTCAGCATGATCTAGCTCCTCGCCCGCGGGCTCTCGGCTCGCGGCGCATCGTCGGCCGCGGGACCGCGCCGCGGGGCCTCGCCCTCGCGGCCGTCGCTGGGGCGGACGGGCCGCTCCGGCCTCGGGCTCGGACGGCGATCGTCTCCCGCCGCGGGACCGCGCGGACGGCGATCGTCGCGTCGCGCGTCGTCTCGGGAATTGTCGAAATCGCGGCGCTGCTTCCTGACGAGCATTCCCGCGTCCTCGTTCTTGTCGGACCGGTACACCATGCCCTGATAGATCCAGACCTTGACGCCGATGCGCCCGAAGGTCGTGGAGGACTCGGCGAACCCGTAATCGATATCCGCGCGCAGGGTGTGGAGGGGGACGCGCCCGTCCTTGTGCTCCTCGGTGCGCGACATGTCCGCGCCGCCGAGGCGCCCGGAGACTCGGACCTTGCAGCCCTGCGCCCCGCCCTTGATCGCGTTCGCGACGGACATCTTGATCGCCTTGCGGAACGAGCCGCGGTTCTCGAGCTGCCTCGCGATGTTCTGCGCGACGACCTGGGCGTTGGTGTCGGTCTTCTTCACTTCCTTGATCTTGATCTGGACCTTCTTGCTCGCGATCTTCTGCAGCTCCATGCCGATACGCTCGATGTTGGCGCCCTTGACTCCGATGAGGACGCCCGGGCGCGCGGTGTGGATCACCACGGTCACCCGCTGCGGGTGGCGCACTATCTCCACCTCGGAGATGTCGGCTCCCTTGCACTCGGGCAGCTCGACTATCCGGCGGCGAAGGCCGAGATCCTCGTGCAGGGTCTTGGCGTAATCGCGCGGGTCGACGTACCAGCGGGACTTCCAGTCCTTGTTGATTCCCAAGCGCAACCCGATGGGATTTACTTTATTTCCCACATCACGCCTCCGTCTTCTTTCCGATCTCGTCGATAACGCAGGAAATATGGCACATCCTCTTGAGAAGCATGTCGGCGCGCCCCCGCGCCCTGAACCATACCCGCTTCATGCGGGGACCTTCGTCGATCCGGATCTCCCGGACGTAGAGCATGTCCTCGTCGAGCTTCCGGTTCCGGTCGAGCGCGTTGGCGGCCGCGGAGACGACGACCTTCCTTATGAGGCCCGCCCCCTTGTTGGGCACGTTGTCGAGGATCGCTATCGCCTCGGCGTAGGGCTTCTTCCTCACGAGGTCCGCCACGGGGCGGACCTTGGAAGGCGACGCCATGAGCCACTTGGCTGTGGCGATGTATCCGGTCTTGGTATCAGCCATTTCCCGCCCCTATTTCTTCTCGGCTTTCTTGTCGCTGCCGGCGTGACCGCGGAATACGCGCGTCGGGGCGAACTCGCCCAGCTTGTGGCCGACCAGGTTCTCGGTCACGTAGACCGGTATCCACGTCTTACCGTTGTACACCGACACGGTCATCCCGACCATTTCGGGGATGATCGTTGAGGTTCGGGAGAAGGTCTTCACCATCTTCCTGTCCCCCGTCGTCTTGCTCATCTCCATGATCTTCTTGTACAGGCTCTTCTCGATGAAGGGCCCCTTCTTTACGGACCTGGACATCGGCTCTTACCTCACTTCCTGCGCTTGACGATGAAGCGGCCGGACGGCTTGTGCGTATCGCGCGTCTTATAGCCCTTCGCCGGCTGGCCCCACGGGGACACCGGCTGCTTGTAGCCTTTGCCCCGTCCCTCGCCGCCTCCGTGCGGGTGATCCACCGGATTCATGACGGTACCCCGCACGGTGGGGCGCACTCCCAGCCAGCGAGTCCTGCCGGCCTTGCCCAGGCGCTCGTTCATGTGCTCGTCGTTTCCGACGGAGCCGATGGTCGCCATGCACTTCCTGAACACCATGCGCAGCTCGCCCGACGGCAGCTTGAGGACGACGTAATCGCCCTCCTTGGCGGCGATGAGGGCGCTGGCGCCCGCGGACCGCGCCAGCTGGCCGCCTTTGCCGAGGGTAAGCTCGACGTTGTGCACGGTGATGCCGACCGGTATGGCCTCGAGGGGCAGAGCGTTGCCCGGCTCGATCGGGGCGGTCGGGCCGGCGATGACCTTCTTGCCGACCTCGAGGCCCTTCGGGCTGATGATGTATCGCTTCTCCCCGTCCGCGTACTTGACGAGGGCGATGTTCGCCGACCGGTTGGGATCGTACTCTATCGAGGCGATGACGCCCGGAACCCCGGACTTGTCCCGCTTGAAGTCGATGTCGCGATACTTCTGCTTGTGGCCCCCGCCCTGATGCCGGACGGAGATGCGTCCGTTGGATGCCCGCCCGCCGTTGGACTTCTTGCCGCGGGTGAGGGCCTTCTCGGGCGCGCTGGCGTTGTCCGTGATCTCCGAATTGACCACCTGGACGCGGTGCCTTATGCCCGGCGTTATCGGCCTGAATGTCTTGATGCCCATGCTGCTCCCCCTGCGCTCACGCGCCCTCGAAGATGGCTATCTTCTCGCCGGGCGACAGCCTGACGATGGCCTTCTTCCAGGTCGCGGTCTTGCCGGGGCGGTTGCGGAGCCGCTTCGGCTTGGACTTGACGTTGATTATGTTGCAGGCGACCGGGTTGACGCTGAACATGCGGCGGACCGCCTCGAGCACCTGGCGCTTATCGGCCCGGGGGTCGACCTTGAAGGCGTAGTGCCCGCCGTCTCGGGCGACGTTGCTCTTCTCGGTCAGCACCGGCGCGATAAGGATCGAATCGTATTCCATCATCCGGCTCCTTACTTGTCCGCGTAGAACTCGTTGAGTCCCCTCGCGGCCGACTCGAGCAGAATGACCTTCCTTCCGTAGAAGAGGTCATGGGCCCTGAGCCGGTTGTACGAAAGGAAGCTCAGCCAGGGCAGGTTGCGCCCGGCGCGCTTCACCGCGGCGTCGTCGTCCTTGAGTATGACCACCGTGCGGGTCGCGTCCTTCGCCGGAGCGAGGGCCGCGATCGTCTTTACGAAGTCCTTGGTCTTTCCCGTCTCTACCGTGAAGTCCTCCACGATGGCCATGCTGCCGTCATGCGCCTTGAGGCTCAGGATGGTCTTCATGGCCAGGCGCTTCACCTTCTTGGGGAGTACGAAGGAGAAGTCCCTGGGCTTGGGCCCGAATGCCGTGCCTCCGCCGACGAAGACGGGGGACTTGAAGTCGCCCTGGCGGGCGCGGCCCGTCCCCTTCTGCGAGTAGGGCCGGCGGTTGGAGCCGTGGACTTCCCCACGATCCTTCGTGCACGCCGTCCCGACGCGCTTGTTCGCGAGCTCGTTGTTGATCGCGTAATAGATGACGTCATCGTTCACGGGAAGACCGAACACGGCGTCGGAGAGCTCGATTTTCCTGAGCTCCTTTCCCTGCAAGGAAACGACTTTCCCTTCCATTTTGGGTCCTCCGCCTTACTTCGTCTTCTTGACCGCGCCGCGAACGAGCACGTCGCAGGTACGGGGACCGGGAACGGCGCCGCGCACCAGGAGAAATCCGCCTTCCGAGTCTATGCGGACCACCTTGAGGTTCTGCACCGTGACCTTCTCGCCGCCCATCCGTCCGGGGAGCTTCACGTTCTTGAATGTCTTGTGGGGGTAGGTGCTCTGGCCCGTGGACCCGGGCTCGCGGTGGAACTTGGAGCCGTGCGTATTGCGGCCTCCGCCGAAATTCCACCTCTTCATGACGCCCTGGAAGCCCTTGCCTTTGCTGGTCGCGCTCACGTCGACGAAGCGCAGGCCCTCGAGGGCGGCGACGCCGAGCTTCTCGCCCACCGCGACTTCCTTCTCGAAGTCCCGCAGCTCGCGCAGTATCCTGGTCGGAGCGACGCCTTCCGGGAACTGACCGCCGTAGGGCTTGGTCACTCCCGTCTTCTTCTTGTCGTAGACGCCGAGCACGACGGCATCGTAGCCGTCCTTGTCGGCGGTCTTCCTGCCGACGACGACGTTCGGTGCGAACTCGATCACCGTGACGGGTATGAGCCGCCCCGTGTCGTCGAAGACCTGGGTCATGCCCGTCTTCCTGCCGATTAGTCCGATCATTCCTCAACTCCTAGCGTTGAACGCGGCGGCTTCGGCTTGGCGCAGCCAAACCCGGCCGGGCGTTTACAGCTTCGCAGCTACGGCGAAGGCCGCTACTGCTTGATCTCCACGTCGATGCCCGCGGGCAGCTCCAGCTTCATGAGCGCGTCCATGACATCGGGCGTCGGATCGATGATGTCGATCAGGCGCTTGTGCGTCCTCATCTCGAACTGCTCCCGCGATTTCTTGTGAACGTGGGGAGAGCGAAGGACCGTGTACTTGTTGATGCGCGTGGGCAGGGGGATAGGCCCCGAGACCTTGGCGCCCGCCTTTTGGACGGTCTGTACGATACCCCTCGCGCTGTCGTCGATAAGACGGACATCGAAGCCTCTGAGCCTGACTCGAATCCTGTCCTTCATCCAATCCTCCAAAGATCTCTTGCGCCCGCCTCCGGCTGCCGTACCCTGGCGGGCGAGCGGCCGAAACGAAGCGCTGCGGGGCCGGGGAGCCCCGCCGTTGCGCGGCCGAACCGCCAGGGGGCGACCGGCCGCAGATCACAATATCACGTTCGCCGGGACCGCGTATAGCGGGCGACGGCGGGAAATCAGACTTCCGCGGCGAATAATCGCATCGCGATTATTCGATAACCTCGGTTACCTGGCCCGACGCGACCGTGTGGCCGCCCTCGCGGATGGCGAACTTGAGGCCCTTCTCCATGGCGATCGGGTAGATCAGCTCGACGTTGATCTCGGTATTGTCGCCGGGCATGACCATCTCGCGGCCCTCGGGAAGCGTTACTGTACCGGTGATGTCCGTCGTGCGGAAGTAGAACTGGGGCCTGTACCCGGCGAAGAAGGGACTGTGGCGGCCGCCCTCCGTCTGGTTGAGGACGTAGACCTGGCCCTTGAACTTGGTGTGCGGCGTGATCGATCCCGGCTTGGCGAGGACCTGACCGCGCTCCACTTCCTTCTTGTCGATGCCGCGCAGGAGGGTCCCGATGTTGTCGCCCGCCCGCCCTTCGTCGAGGAGCTTGTTGAACATCTCGATGCCGGTCACGACCGTGGACTTGGTCGGCTTGATGCCGACGATCTCGACGGTCTCGTTGATCTTCACGATGCCGCGCTCGACGCGGCCCGTGACGACGGTGCCTCGGCCGGAGATGGAGAAGACGTCCTCGATGGGCATCAGGAAGGGCTTGTCGGTGACGCGCTCGGGATCGGGAAAGAAGCTGTCCATCGCGTCGAGGAGCTCCTGGATGCACTTGGTCGCCTCGGTGTTGTCGGGCTCGGAGAGGGCCTTGAACGCCGCGCCTTTGATGATCGGGGTCTTGTCGCCGGGGAACTTGTAGAACGTGAGGAGGTCGCGGATCTCCTCTTCGACGAGCTCGAGCAGCTCCGGGTCGTCGACGAGGTCGACCTTGTTAAGGAAGACGAGGACGGAGGGGACGCCGACCTGGCGGGCAAGGAGGACGTGCTCGCGGGTCTGGGGCATGACCGAATCGGGGGCCGACACGACGAGGACGGCGCCGTCCATCTGCGCGGCGCCCGTGATCATGTTCTTGATGTAGTCGGCGTGGCCGGGGCAGTCGATATGCGCGTAGTGGCGCTTCTGGGACTGATACTCCAGGTGCCGGGTGTTGATCGTGATGCCGCGGGCCTTCTCTTCGGGCGCATTGTCGATATCGTCGAACTTCATGGCCTTATCGCCGAACTTGCGCGAGCAGTACTGGGTGATGGCGGCACTGAGCGTCGTCTTTCCGTGGTCGATGTGACCGATCGTACCGACGTTCATATGCGGCTTGGTGCGCTCGAACTTCTCTTTGGCCATATAAAACTCCTCCTTAGCTTCGTCCCGCCAATTGCGATCCTGGTGAGCTTCCGGATTATATAGGAGAGTCAAGAGCGAATCAAGGGGCGAACGTCCGGGTTCCGTCCCGCGGTAATCAGGAATAATCGGAGAAGCCCGGCGGCACGGGCTCGTACCGCAGGAAGCGCGCCGCGTACTCCGCCCTCCCCTCCGTGGCCGATCGCAGCTCGCTCGCGAAGCCGAAGAGGCGCCTCAGCGGGGCCGCGCCCGATACGAGACTGCCTCCACCGGGAGCGGCGTCCATCGCCTCGATCCTGCCCCCTCTCCCCGACACCGCCGCGGCGGCCGCGCCGAGGAAGTCCTCGGGCACCGTCATCTCTATGCGCATGACCGGCTCCACCACTCGCGTCCCCGCCTCGCGCAGGGCGCGCCCCGCGGCGAGGGAGGAGGCGATCTCGACGGCGCGCTCGGCTACCTTGCCCGGAGACGCGAGCGAGGCGCCGGGCAGGGACAGGCCTTCGAGGACGACCGACGCGCTCTCGAGGGGGAAGCCCGAGCTCGGGCCCACGCTGAGCGCCGCCTCGGCGCCTCGGCGCGACGCCTCTATCAATGAAGGAGGCAGGCGAAGCGCCGCTTCGACTTCGAACGAGAAGCCCCTCGAGCCGGCGCCGGGCCCCAGGCGCAGCGCCACCGTGGCCCTCGCCCGCTCGCCGCCGAGGTCGCGATCGAAAGCCTCTTCCGTCCGGGACGACGAGGCGAGGAGCTCGCGATAGGCGACGCGGGGGCGGCCGGCCCTGAAGCGGGCACCGAAGCCGCGGGCCAGGCGATCGGCGGCCACCTCGAGGTGGAGCTCGCCCATGCCCGAGAGCTCGATGCGCCCGGTCTGGGGATCCTCGCGCAGCCTGATCGAGGGATCTTCGTCCGCGAGGGCCGCCGCTCCCTTGCGCAGGCGCTCCCCGTCCTCCCTCGACCTGGGCTCGAGGGCGAGGGAGACGACGGGCGGGTCGAACTCGATGGGCTCGTAGAGCATCGGCCTCCGCGGGTCGCAGAGGGTGGTCCCGGTGGATCCTACGGCCCCGCGGGCGTCTTCGACCCCGCCCCGGACTCCCAGGGCCAGGGCCACTATATCCCCGTCGACGGCTTCCGGGACGTCCTCGAGCCGGTCGGCGTGGATGCCGAAGATCCGCGTTATGCGAACGGTTTTATCGGCCCCCACGTCGAGGACCCTGTCGCCGGCGGCTATCCTGCCCGAGCGGACCCGCAGCCACGACAGCCTCCCGAAGTGCGGATCGGCGCCCGTCTTGAAGACGAGCCCCGAGAACGGATCCACGGGGCCGGGGACGAAGACCTCGCCCGTGGCGGGATCCGCGGCTTCCGGACGGACGGCCTCCTCGGGAGCGGGGAGGTAGTCGGCTACCGCGTCGAGGAGGAGGGAGGCCGAGCCGTCGGAGAAAGCCGATCCGCAGAGCACCGGGACCGCCCGGCCGGCGAGGGTGGCCGCGCGCAGGCCCGCGCGGATCCTCTCGGGCGGGCTCTCCCTCCCCGCCACGAAGTCCTCGAGAATGGCGGGATCGCCTTCGGCGCCGCCGGCCAGCGCCTCGGCGAGGGCGGCCCTCGCCCGAGCGGCGGAAGCGGCGAGCTCGGGAGGGATCGGCCGAGGCTCGGGCCGGCGCGGTCCGAGCCTCGCGCCGGGCCCCGAGTCCTCGGTATCGGAGTCGGAAAAATCGTAGGCCTTCATCTCCACGAGATCCACGACCCCCCGGAAGGCGTCCCCTTCGCCCCACGGCAGCTGCACCGCTACGGCGCCCGGATCCAGAATGGCGGAAAAGTCTCCCAGCACCCGCTCGAAGGAGGCGCCCCTCCTGTCCATCTTGTTGACGAAAACGAGTCTGGCCACCGCCAGGCGGGCGCAGGCGCGATAGAGCACCTCGGTGCGCGATTGGACTCCGGCGACCGCGCACACCAGCACGATCGCCCCATCGAGCGCGCGGAGGGAGCGCCCAACCTCGGAGGAGAAGTCCACGTGCCCCGGCGTATCGATGAGGTTGACGCGCAGGGGGCCGGCCTCGGATGCCGGCGGGCGATCCCACTCGAGACGCGCGGCCGCCGCCTTGACGGTAATCCCGCGCTCGCGCTCGACTTCGAGGTAATCCGTGACCGTCGTACCCGCGTCGATGTCGCCCGGACTGCGAATCCGGCCCGAGACGTAGAGGAGCCTCTCCGTGAGACTCGTTTTGCCCGCGTCGATGTGGGCGAGTATGCCTATGTCGCGGAGACGTCGGGGCGAGCGCATGGCGTCGAGTATATCCTTCGGACTTTAAAAATGGGAGCGTTCACCGAAGGACGAGATACCACATTGTAGTAGCGACTTGACAGTGTTATTTCAATAGGAGTATGTTGGTATGCATTAGTAAATATCTGGGTCCGTTTAGTCAGGATTATCAGGAGGCTGTTCGTGCCGGACGCGCTTCGTCCTGTAGATCACGCTGCGCTCAAAGCAAACCAGATCGCCATAATCCTGCTGAGTCTCCTCGCGTTTATCCTCAGTCTGCCGTGGATTGCCTTCGGGACCGCCATCGTGATGGCGCTCGGTACGATATTCGCGAAGCCTGGCTTCTTCCCCGTCTACGCGGGGATTTCACGGCCGCTTGGCTGGGCGAAACCGGACATCATTAAGGATAATCCCGAGCCGCACCGTTTTGCGCAGGGCTTCGGCACGGTCGTGCTCCTGGGCGGCTCGGCCGCGCTCTTCTCCGGCCTCTCCGGTCTCGGCTGGTCCCTCGTCTGGCTCGTCATCGTCCTGGCCTCGCTCAACGCCTTCGCGGGCTTTTGCGCAGGCTGTTTCGTCTACTACCAGCCCGCGAGGCTAAGACTTCCGGGATTCTCGAAGAAGCCGCCCGAAGGGACTTTCCCCGGGCTGAAGCCGAGAGCTGCGCAGGCTGCCGCGGCCGATAGGGCGTGAGGAAGAATGCTCGCGGGTATAGTCGCGCGGACCGGCTTGGCTATCCTCTTCGCCGCTCTCTGCATCGGCGTCCGGAAGCTGGTAGGCCTGGCGGTCATGGCGCGGGCTCGCCGCGCCGCGTCAATCATGGCCTCGTGTCCTACGAGGAGCTCCGCAGGCAAATATCGCCATTTCTGATATAACGGAGGGAGCATGGTGCGGTTCTCGGGAGTCGGGATCGAGAAGGACGTACGGAGCGGAACGACGGCCGCGCGCGACGCCGGAAAGGGAGTCGAAGGGATGGACGACCGCGACAGGAGCTGGCAGGCGCTTCGCGAGGAAGTCTCGGCCATCGCGAAGTCCGAGACTATGCTCGCGAGCTACCTGCACGCGACCGTCCTGAATCATGCCAGCCTCGAGGATTCCCTTTCCTACCTCCTCGCGGAAAAGCTCGCGACGGCCTATCTCTCGGCGATGTCGCTTCGCGAGGTCATCGACGAAGCCTTCTCGCGATCGCCCGAGATTCGCGAGGCGATCCGCAGGGACCTGAATGCCGCCGTCGAGCGCGATCCCGCGGCCCAGGGATTCGCCCAGCCTTTCCTGCACTACAAGGGATTTCACGCCCTCCAAGCCCATCGGGCGTCGCATTGGCTCTGGGTCGAGGGTCGCCGCGCCCTGGCCTATTATTTCCAGGAGCGGATCTCCGTGGTCTTCGCGATCGACATACACCCCGCGGCGCGAATAGGCAAGGGCATCCTGATCGACCATGGCACGGGCGTGGTGATCGGCGAGACGGCGGTGGTGGGCGACGAGGTCTCGATGCTCCACGGCGTGACCCTCGGGGGCACGGGCAAGGAAGTCGGCGACCGGCACCCCAAAGTCGGCGACGGCGTGCTCCTCGGCGCGGGAGCCGCGATCCTGGGAAACGTGCGGATCGGGAACGGCTCGAAAGTCGCCGCGGGCAGCGTAGTCCTCGAGGACGTGCCGCCGCATTGCACGGTCGCCGGAGTCCCGTCGAAGATCGTCGGCCGGCCGACTACCGACGAACCCTCGCTGGAGATGTACCAGGGCCTGGAGCTCGATTACAGCATCTGACCGCTTCGCGCCGACGGGAAAATAGGATATATTTACCACGACTCAAGGCGGCCTTAGGTCCGCCCAAGCGTATGAGGGGCATCCGCGGGCGCGCGTACGGCGGCTTCCGGAGGCCGCCCGGGAGGTAGTCATGATCGATTCGGCGCGCTACGAGTCCCTTCCCATCGAGAAGCTCCGAGACAGGGTGATGGACGATCTGGTCCGGCAATACTCCCTCGAGCGGGTGGACCTGCCCGAGTTCGAGCGAAGGTCCGACCTCGTCTCCAAGGCCGCGACCAGGGGCGAGCTCGTCGCCCAGGTGGCGGACCTGCCCGATCTGCCGGGAGGGCGCCGCGCGGGCGGGCCGTCCGCGCCGCCGGGATCCGCAAGCTGGCGCATCGGCTCGGAGAACGCGAGGCCCAGCGACTACGCGGTGGCGATCTTCAGCGGCTCCGACTTCAAAGGCGTCTGGCAGGCGCCTCGCAGCCTCACGGCCCTCTGCGTCTTCGGGGGATCGAGCATCGATTTCCGCAGGGCCATCGTCCCCGAGGAAGGCGTCGCCATAAGCTGCCTCTGCCTCTTCGGCGGCGTCGACATCATCGTCCCCCCGGGGATGCGAGTCCGCGTCAGGGGCATCGGCATCTTCGGGGGCTTCGACAGGATGGAGAACGAAGTCGACGATCCGAACGCGCCGACCATCGTCGTCGAGGGCCTCGCCCTCTTCGGCGGAGTGTCCGTCCGCGTCCGGCCATGACCGAGGGGGCCGGATGACGGAGCTCTTCCCAGGAAGCGACTACTCGACTCCCGAGACCGTTCCCAGAGCCCTGAGCGAGTACCTCCTCCTCCGCTCCCGCTGGAGCGTCTACTCGCACTTCATCGGGACCATACTGCGGAGCAGGGCCCTCGCCCTCCGCGGCCTCTACGACGACGAGGCCTGGGCGCGCAGCTCGCTCGAGGTCATTCGGAACCTGGAACGCTGCTCGGCCAAATTCCGCATCGCGGGCATGGACAGGGTGCGCGCGGCGGACGGTCCACTCGTCTTCGTCTCGAACCACATGAGCACGCTCGAGACCCTGGTCCTCCCCGGCCTCATCCGCCCGATGAAGCCGGTCACCTACGTCGTCAAACGGAAGCTTCTCGGCGGATTCTTCTGGGGCCCCATAATGCGCTCCCGCGATCCCATCGCGGTCTCGCGGACCGACCCTCGCGGCGACCTCGAGATCGTCCTGAAGGAGGGCCAGGCGCGACTCGCTTCGGGCATCTCGGTCATTGTCTTCCCCCAGGGCACGAGGACCGCCGTATGGAAACGCGAAGGCTTCAACAGCCTGGGCATCAAGCTCGCCGCCAAGGCGGGAGCGAAGGTCCTGCCCGTGGCGCTGAAGACCGACTACTGGGGCTCGAGCGGCCTATTCAGGGGCTTCGGCCCCGTCCACCGCGATCGCGTCGTCCATATGGAATTCGGGGACGCCATCGCGGTGAGCGGGCGTGGCAAGGCCGAGCACGAGCGCTGCCTGGACTTCATAGAGTCCAGGCTGAGGGAATGGGGAGCCGATATAGGCTGAGGATGAGGCTCCCCCCGTCGTCTCGACCTCCCGGCCGGTCCCGAGCGCGGACTCCAGGGCCAATGAAAAGCCCCGTCCGGATCGGACGGGGCTCGTATTCCATACGCGCGAAACCTACCACCTGTAATGGGCGAATGCCGCGAAGGCCAACGCGACTGGGCGAGCCCAGTCGCGAGAGCTCATAAAGCTTTTGCGCTTACCAGCGATAATGCGCGAAGGCCTTATTTGCCTCAGCCATCTTGTGGGTGTCTTCCTTCTTCTTCACCGCGGTCCCGGTGTTGTTGAAGGCGTCGAGAAGCTCGTCGGAGAGCTTGTCGGCCATCGCCTTGCCCGAGCGATTGCGCGCGGCGGTGATGAGCCAGCGCATCGCGAGAGCCTCGCGGCGGATGTCGCGGATCTCGACGGGGACCTGGTACGTCGCGCCGCCGACGCGGCGGGACTTGACCTCGACGAGGGGCTTCGCGTTGTCGAGCGCTTTGAGGAATATCTCGAGGGCCGGGACGTTGGCCTTCTTCTGCATGGCGTCCATCGCGTCGTACATGATGCGCGTATTGACGGACTTCTTGCCCTGCCACATCATGCGGCACACGAACTTGGTGACGATGACGGAATTGTACTTGGGATCGGGGAGGTGTCCCCTATCGATCGTCTTCTTCTTGCGGCCCATGCGACTCCCCCCTATGCCTTCGGCCGCTTGGCGCCGTACTTCGAGCGGCCCTTCTTGCGGTCTTCGACGCCGAGGGTATCCTTCGCGCCGCGGATGATGTGGTAGCGCACGCCGGGCAGGTCCTTTACGCGCCCTCCGCGGATGAGGACCACCGAGTGCTCCTGGAGGTTATGGCCGACGCCCGGGATATAGGCGGTGACCTCGATCCCGTTGGAGAGCCTGACGCGGGCGACCTTGCGGAGGGCCGAGTTGGGCTTCTTGGGCGTGACTGTCATGACGCGGGTGCAGACTCCGCGCCTCTGCGGGCACTCTTCGAGCGCCGGGGCCTTGTTCCGCCATGCGGAAGCCTTGCGGCCTAGACGGATAAGCTGATTGATCGTCGGCATCTATGCTTACGACTCCCTGTGTTGCCGGGCCTCAGCATGGCCCGACGATATATTGGTACGCAAAAGAACCTTCAATTCACCGCCGGGAACCAGGTCCCGGCTTCGCCAGCACGAACCAGAACGATAAACCGCGGGCCGGAGCGCTGTCAATACGGTAGCTCCGCCATGGCGCGGTTATCATATCCCATAAATCAGTCCTCTTCGGAATCCGTATCGACGGGCTCGAAGCCTTCGTCGTTCTCGAATATTTCGTCCTCCTCGAAGGCGGCGCCGTTCTCGGCCCTTTCCTCCAGGGCGGGCAGGGGCTGGAGCTCCTTCTCCCGCCGGCGCTTCTCGAGGACCTCCTCGACGAAGGCGTCCAGGTCTTCGTTCTCGGCGTCGGAGAGCTTGATGTTGCGGTAGGCCCTCATGCCGGTGCCGGCGGGGATGAGGTGGCCGATGATGACGTTCTCCTTGAGGCCGCGCAGGGTGTCGGTCGCCC
>CAZBGA010000052.1:0-29927 GCA_964491385.1 uncultured Treponemataceae bacterium
ATCAGCTATTTCTTTACGGTGCTGTTTATTCTATTTTTTTCAGCACCCCTTACGTGCAGGCATATCCACCAGGCCGCCGTATACCCGCGTCACGATTTCTTCTTGTGGAACATCATAGCCGTAAAAGGCGAATATATTGGAGATAGAGGCGGCCCAACACCACTCAGGAGCCCGTTGTAGGGCGAATCTCTGCGCAAATCGACGAAAATCGACCTCGGCTCTATAGACAACCTCACCATCCGGAAGCCGTCCTACTGGGTGTATCTGGCTGAACCCCGCTTGTAGCCCAACAAAAGAAGCAAAAATCAGCATCGGGTATTTTTTCATACGGCTTACCTTCTTCTAGTCAATCATCGCATCATGCGGCGACTACCCGTGTGATTCGACATAGGCATCGATGATCGCCTGATCTTCCTCCGAAAGATCCATGAAATGAATGCCTAGGACAAAGTTCTTACCCTCCAGTCTGCTGCGAACGACGTAGCCATCGCAGCCGATGCGGCGGGATCCTTCTTGCGTCGGGACCGAAAAAATAAAGTAAACCATGGAAGCGGGGAAGATCTTCGACTGCGTTTCGCAGGCGATGCCGCTCGGCGACAGATCCAAGGCTTTGGCATCGAATACTTCGCGCCCTCCAAGCTTGGGGTAATCATTTTGATATATGAGAATCTGCTCGATTGGAGCAGAGAAGGGGATTCTCTTGGACTTCCTTAGCTCGCTCATGGACTCAAAATATCAACATTCAAGCCGTATTTCCATGTAATGATTAAATTATAGATAGAATCGCAACCATCAGTCCGGCAATGATTTGAGCTTGGCGGAGAAAATGCGAAATTGCACTATGAACTCCATCATCGCGGCGCGAGCGAAAAATCCAGATCCAGACTCGTGTATTGAAAGGGTGCTTGTTTGCCCGCCGTAAGATTCTTTACTTCCGAAGTGACCAGTTTTATCGTATTCGTGATATCTCCCGGGTCGGCCATGTGGTCGAGCAACGCTTTCGCGAACGGGCTGTTGCGTCCATCGCCGTCCAACGCGGTTTGATTCGCGGCCGTCGAGAACAACACAATGCTTTCGGGAGGGGCCGAAGCGACTATCGCAAGACCACGTTCGGCGCTACGAACTTTCACCGGGAGGGGGTTATTTCGGCACGCGTCCAATACGACAATGTTGACGCGGTTGCCCGCCTCTTCGATATTGTCCAGCACGCGTTGAAGGCTTACCGCTTCATCTTCCAAATCCGCATCGGAACTGATATCTGCCCCTGTCGGAATCAGATAATTGACTCCATTCGATTGAATACCATGCCCTGCATAGTAGAAGAACCCTTCGCTTTGACGGTCCCGACTCAACATTTCCCTAAATTCGGTTACGGCCTGGTCCATCTGTTTCCGGTTCGCGTCATATATGGATGTGACCTCAAAGCCAAGCCCTTTAAGCTTATCGGAAATATCGGTAGCGTCGCTCACGGGGTTCTTGAGTTGCGGCATGCCGCTATAATTCCCATTGCCAATGACCAGGGCAACTCTTTCCCCCTCTGGTTGCATAGTCGTCGTACTGGCCGTAGGCGCTTGGCCCGACGCTACGGGGGCGGGTCGTTGAACGGAAGAGTTATCCGCTTTTCTGGGGGCTATGGCAACCATTGTCCCGTCGTTCAGGTTCCATTTGCTGTTTGGGAAAGCCGCATGAAAGGCCTTTCGGATGCCTTCATCGTCCGGGTCGATGGTCACGACGTGATGAGTTGCCGCCATCTTATTGGCTTGCCAATCGAGATGACCAAGGATATTGACTCCGCTGTGTATATTCTCAAGTATTATCCACGAAAGCGCTTTGTCGGCCCAAACATCGGCCCAGCTGGAACCGCGTTGGACGATAAAATGGATCTTTACCAGAGCGTAATTATGCCCGGGAATAGGGAAAAAAAAGAACAGCCCGTCATCGCGCTTTGATACTATTGTCGTCTTTTCTCCAGTGGTCAAGTCACTGAATATCAGCTCAATTCCGCTGGTGTGAATTCCATTCACGGTAATAGATCCGGCATTAAATACCACAAAATTTTGCGCCTGTAACCGGATAGTTCCAACGAGGATCGACGAATCTGCAGTGTCCGGCCCCTGCGGGCCGATCCCATAGAGGGAGGCTGTCAGGACGCAAAAAATAAAAAGAAGTGGTAGTTTCTTCATCTGCATAGCTCCTAAACTCGCGCATGAACTCGAAATATCGACATTCAAGCCATACCTAGGACCCCTGTGCCGGCGTCGGGGAACTGACACTGCCCGTTCCGATCCATTCCGTGATCTTTTCGACGACCTGTTCTTCGATCCCGTTGTAGCCGTGATAGGCGGCCGCTTGGCAGGGATCGCCGACATTCGAGCCGCCGCTTACGACCCACAACTCCTTCCGAGTCGAGTTTTTCAATTTCGCCATCAAATCTGAAAGATAGCGAGGATCGCATCCGGGACACCCATCGGATTTATGATGCACTACGAAAACGGGAATGCTGATTTTATCCAAAGCCAAAGACGGTACCGACGCCTCGCCTTTCCAACCGCGCGGAGAATCGAGGATAGTCGAGGTGAGTACAATACCATCCGGGCCATTAGAGGCGTGGACAGCAGTAAAGGCGACCGACAGCGTTCCGTTGCTCGTCCCGACCAGCCACACGGGAAGCGAGTATTTTTGCCGGAGCCATGCGATCACGGATTCTATATCCTGTACATGCCTTAAATCCTCTCTGAATCCGGTCAAGTTCTTTCTGTCGGACGGGGGAGCGAATGAAGCCACGACCAAGCCCTGTTTCGCGAATAAGGTTCTGCTTCGCAACAGGAAATTACCGTTTTTGTTATCCGGAGTCGTCTTCCAATAGACTCTACCGTCCCCGCCGGTAAACAATACCACTACTGCGGTAGGGGTTTGCGGTGTTATCAATTCAAAGCTCTCCGTTACGCCTTTCCGGGTAGGAATTTCGAAGATTTGACTTGCCGGCTGAACGGCTGCGCCAGGTTCTGTCTCGGTTGCAGGCGGTGCGGATTGGCCGACTAAAATGATTTTCAATCCAAAAACAAGGGAAAGAAGAACCAAGGCTCTCTTCACGACAAACCTCCTCAATAATAGGAGATCGCCTGGCTTCGTTTTGTGATATGCACATCAAGATCGATAATGGCCAAGCCATATATTACTTAGAAGGTAATCTAATGATCCATTCCTCAATGGTCAAGCGCACAGTTCAGTTTCGGCCTACTTTCTGTGCAGTCTTGCCCCTTTCAAGTTTCCTTAAATGGCCTACCATCATTCCTTCTGTCACGAGCGCTTGGTCGAGAAAGGGGAGCCGTAAAGTCCATGAGTCCCAGGGTGAAGAGTGGTCGCGCGGGAATCGGCATCAGATCGAATCTTTTAATCCTTGCCGTCGTCGTTCTCGGGGGCATGGGATTCAATATCTGGATAGCATGGAAGTCCGTCGTCGATCTTTCGCGCATCATCCGATTTCAGGCCGACACTACGGCGATCTTCGCCGCGAGCTCCGAGCTCAGGCAGGAGGTCACCGTGGCCTGGCTGGCTCTCTATGGGCTCGAGACCTCGGTCGGTTCCGGAGACGGCCAAGACCAAGTCGCATTCGACGAGTACAAGCGAGACGCCGCCGGCGCCGACGGCTCCTTCAAATCCCTCCTCGCCATAAAAGGCAGCGGGAGCAACGAAGCCGTACTCCAGGACCTCAAGGCCGATTTCCGGGAGTTCTTCACGGAGACCGATCAAGCGGGAAATGCCCTCATCTCCCGCTCGTCCGAGGCCCAGGGCGATTTCAAGATCGCGAGCATCTCGCTGAACGTTCTCTTCGGGCAGCTCAACAAGCTGAACGGTATCGCCATGAGCGGCTCTACGGCGGCGGCTACTCAAGGCCGGAAGGCCGCGGCGGCGGCCTTGATGTACGTGGCGGCCGTTTCCTTCGCCATGCTGGCCTTGGTCTCCTTGGTCGTCCTCTTGACCTTCAAATCGATCACGAGGCCGCTATCCTCGCTGGTCCGCGCCTTCGAAGTAATGAGCGGAGGCGATCTCTCGCGAAAGTGCGATGACGCCGGCTCGGGAGAGCTGGGCCAGCTGGGCGCCTGCCTGAACGATCTGAACGACAAATTCCGCGGGCTCATAAGCACCGTCAAGGAAAGGCTTGCGGACCTCGAGGGCACAGGGCAGGGACTGGCCGGCGCCATGGAGGAAACGGGGGCGGCGATCATCGAGATCAACGCGAGCATCGCCAACACGAAGGGTCAACTCTCCAGCCAGTCCGACGCCGTGCAGGGAGTCACGGCCGGCGTCGAGCAGCTCGTCAGGGGCGTCGAGACGCTGAGCTCCATGATCTCCCGCCAGGCGCAGGTGATCGCCGAGTCGTCCGCCTCGGTCGAGGAGATGATCGGCTCCGTCGAGTCCGCGGCGGGAGAGGCGGAGGCCTCATCGCGGGAGGCCACGAGGCTGGCAACCGAGGGAGGCGAAGGCAAGTCCAAGATCTCCGATGTGACGGACGCCGTGGCCACCATCGTGCGCAACTCCGAGAACCTCGGAGAAGCGGCCAGGCTGATCACCGAGAACGCGGATCACACCAGTCTTCTCGCCATGAATGCCTCCATCGAGGCGGCGCACGCCGGCGAGATGGGGAAGGGCTTCGCCGTCGTGGCCGACGAGATCCAGCGTCTCGCGGAACAGTCGACCGCGCAGGCGAAAGACATCGCGGCCTCGCTCGAGCAGGTCTCGACGGCGATCCTGTACGTTCAAAGCGCCACGGTCGAGGCGGTGGACTCCTTCGGCCGGATCCTCCTCGCCTCGAGCTCCGTCGGCAAGTCCATCGCCTCGATCGGCGCGGCGATGACCCGGCAGCAAGGCATGGGCGGCCGGATACTCGACGGCCTCGGCCGGCTGCGGAATCTTACGGGCGAGATCACGAGAGGCTCGGAAGAGATGGCGGCGGGCAACAAGGCCATACTTCAAGAGGTGAACCGTCTCAATGCCGTCACCACGGTCGTCCTGCAGAACAACGAGGAGATCACCGCCGGCACACGCGGGATCAACGAGGCTGTTTCCGGCACCCTGGATATGAGTTCCCGCAACTCCTCGCTCATCGCCGACGTCAAAGCGGCCGCGGACAGGTTCGTGCTGTAGCGCTCCCGGGCAGCCAGGCCCCGCGAAGATCATAGGAAAGCGCTAGTCGGCTTCCCTCTCCTTATCTCCCTCCTCCACCGGTCGCCGCGCGACCACACGATTCCGCCCCGCGCTCTTGGCTTCGTAGAGGGCGCAATCGGCCCGGGCCAATAGCGTGTCCAGGTCGGCATCCCCGGGACCGAAAGCCGCCAGGCCCGCGCTCACGGTCATGCGGATCGCGCAGCCATCCGCGTCCGCGAAGGACTGGGATTCGACCTTGGAGCGAATCCGCTCGCAGGTCGAATGAGCGTCTTGGAGTTCCGCGCTCCAAAGCAGCAGGGCGAATTCCTCGCCGCCGATTCTCCCCGCGATGTCGTCCTTGCGGACCTCCGCGGCCAGAATGCTCCCGAAGCCCCTGAGGGCGATGTCGCCCGCGGCGTGTCCGTAGCAATCGTTTATGGACTTGAAGCGGTCGATGTCGAACATCGCCACGGATAGGGAGGTCCCGTGCCGCCTGGCCATCGCCAGTTCGCGTTCCGCCTCGACCATGAAGTATCTGCGGTTCGGCAGGCCGGTGAGTTCGTCGGTCCTCGCCAGCGATTCCACGCGCGCGAGGAGATTCTTGGCCTCGGTGATGTCCCTGACGACGACGACCACACCTTCCCCGCGATCGCCCAGGCGCATGGAAAGGGTCGAGTAGTGCCGGATCGATCCCCCGACGCTCCGGGAGAATTCGATGACCTCTCCGGATTCGGCGGATGCCAGGAGCCTTCCGACCTCCGGCTCGGCGGCCCGGAACCTCTCGCCTATCGCGGCTTCTCCGCCGTCGAACATCGCGAGAGCGGCGGCATTCCCGTCGGCGATCCGGCCTTCCTTGTCGAGAACGAGGACTCCGTCCTGCATGCGCTCGAGCACGAGACTCCTGGCCACGGGCGCGAGGGCGAACAGGTCGCGGCGGAAGAGAGCCACGTAAAAGAAGGCGACGGCGACCGCGTAGCCGAGAGCGGTGAAGTCCTTCGTCAGCCCGGGGAAAGGCCTGAACACGTAGACCAGGCTGGCGGCGACGGGTATCGCGAAACCCAGGAATATGGACCGTACCTGCCTTCTGTAGAAAGAATGATGGAGCATGAAGGCGCGTACGAGGATGGCCACGCCCGCGAGGAGGAACACGTAGGTATACGTAGCATAGAAGACGAACCAGGGACCGTGAGTCCTGACGGACAGTACGAAAGGGCCTTCGCGGAACCATTGCATCGATGTCCACATAAGATGCATCTGACCGCCGGAGAACACGACGATCATGGTCGCGAGCGGAAACAGGCCGATTACTGCGAATAGCCAAGCCGGCATGCCGCGGCCTTCGCGGGTGAAGCGCAGGCTGAACTCGAGCCAGACCATCGGCATGTAGCCTATGAATACGTAGATAAGCCGGGACCAAAAGAGACTTTCCCCGGCCGAGACCGAGCAGATCTCCATCGTGTTCGCGACCAGGTAGCCGGTGGTAGAAGCCGCGAAGACGAGGAAGGGCGCGAACGCGGGGGCGCGACGACGTGCGGGAGCCAAAGCGGCGAAGAAAAAACCGAGCGATCCAAGGGTCATGAGCCACCCGGCGATGCGAAACACATCGTATTGAAGCAGCGAGGGAATCATCGGGGAACCGCCGGGCATCGGGCACTACCACCTGGCGATAAATTCTAGCTACAGAATGACTTTCGTCAATCGTCGGGCTCAGGGTCGAAACCGGGCATGATAGCCGCCTATTTGCCCGCCGGAGCCGGGCGCCACTCGATAATGACAGGACCGGCGGGAGAAGCGCCGCCTGAGGACGGCTCGAGGGTGGCTTCCACCGCTTCGGGGAGCGCGGCCAGGGCAGGGGTCTCTCCGATGAGGAGGGCGTTGCCGTCCTTGTCCGGCAGGGCCTTTCCTACCGAGACCCAGGCGCCGCCGATCAGGGCCCAGCCTTGGTAGACCTTGCCGGCGGGGGCCGGCGGGAAGTCGTGGAGCGCCATCACGGCCAGAGCAGTGCCGGCCCGGCCGCGGTATGAGCCGTGGGTGCGTGACGCCTGGCCGGGCGCCGCCGTGAGGTGCAAGGTCGTGATGTCGCTGGCGGTCACGAAGGAGAGCGCGCGGTCCGCGCGTTGGGCCTTGGCGGTCTGGATGATGGAGCGGAGGCCGAAGCCGGCGACCGCGAGACTGCCGATGAGGATGGCGGCGAGCCCGTAGGGCACGAGGAGGCGGCGCAGTTCCTTCACTGCGCCGCGAATTCTCGTCTTGACCGTGCCGAGGGGGAGCTTGAGGGCGCTCGCGACCTGGTCGTAGGTCAGGTCCTCGAAGAAGGCCAGGCTCAAGGCCTGGCGCTGCGCCGGAGGCAGCCGGTCCACGGCGGCGCGCACGGCTTCGGTCCGGTAGGAGAGCCAGACCTCTTCGACGGGCCCCTCGTCCCGGCTGGGCAACCCGTCGATGAGCTGCCCGTCCGCGTCCGGCTCGGCTTGAGGGCCGCGGCTCCTGCGGCGGAGCTCGTTGAGCACTTTGAAGTGAACGATCTGGAGGAGCCAGGGTCTGAAGAGCCCCTTCTCCCGCTCGAAGCCGGTCGCCTTGGACCAAACCGAGAAGAAGACTTCCTGGACGAGGTCCTCGGCCGCCGCGGTCCCGAGGCTCTGGGCGGCGATGTGATACACGAGGGGGGCGTAGCGGCCAAATAGCGGTTTGAGCGCCTCTTCTAGACCTTCGGAGAGGCTCTGCATGAGGTCTTCGTCGCTCGCCGAGCGAGACGCTTCGCGCGAATACGGTTCCGCGTTCTTCTTCACCGCGCCCAGGCCCTCGTTTTTTCCCCCTACTCCACCACGATCGTGCCGGTCATCCCGTCGTGTCCCTCTCCGCAGAAAACATCGCAGAAGAACGCGAACTTTCCGGCCTTGTCCGGCGTTACCGATACCGTCGTCACCTTGTCCGGCATGATGACCGCGGATATGCCGAGGTCCGGGCAGTTGAAGCCGTGCGTCACGTCGAGCGTCGAAAGCTCGAGGGTGACGGTCACGCCCTTCTTGAGCCGTATCACGTCGGGAGAGAACTCGAACCTTTTCGCGACCACCTTGACGACCGATCCGTCCTCGGCAGCCGCGCTCTGCGCGAGTATCGGATACTCCGTGACGACCAACTCGTGCGTGCGCGCATTCACGCGCACGGTCCTGTAGCCGAGGCCCCGGTAGGGATGTTCAGGATCCCAAGCCACCGGGTTGGGCTTGTCCACGGAGCCGGGAGCCGGAAGCGGGAACATCATGCCCTGGGCGGCGTACTGCACGAACCCGTCGACGGCGTCGCGCCGCTCCTGGTGGATGTGGCCGTAGAAGAGGCTTACGTTCCTGAAGGGCTTCAGGAGGGCGAGGGCGGCCTCGCCGTCCTTCGTCTTCCAGCCCCATTGGGCGTAGACGGGGAGGAGGGGCCGGTGCGCGAAGACGACGATCTGGGAATCCTTGTCGTACCCGTTCAGGATTCCCGCGAGCCAGGCCAGCTGGGCTTCGCCGAGGCTCCCGGTCGGATCGGTGACATTGTCGAGGGCGATGAAGTGCACGCCCTTTAAGTCGAAGGTGTAGTGAGTCTCCCCGAAGAACTCGGTATAGGCCGCGGCGTTGTCGAGGCTCGCGTCGTGCTCGCCGGGGAGGAACTTGATGTTCTTCACGTCCAGGGCCGAGATGATGTCCTTGAACTCCGCCATGCGCCGGCGCCTGACCGCGGGGTCGTCCGTAGTGTGCGTCTCGTCGCCGGAAAAGACTATGAAGTCCGGCTTCTCGGCGAGCGCGTTGATCTGGACGATGGCCTTCTTCAAGGTCCCCGCGAAATCCGGATTGATCTTGGGATTGTCGAAGCCCCAATGCGTATCCGAGAGCTGGACGAAATAAACATCGTCGCCCTGGGCGACGGCCGACTGGGCCGCGGGCGCCTGCGCCCACAGCGAGGCCGCGGCGAAGGCCAGGGCGGCCATCCACAAAGTGGCCGCGGGCCGAGAGGCCGCCGACCGCAGGGCCGGGAAGCCCTTCCGGCCGAGTCCCGTCTTCACTTCCTCGATTTTCATCTTCGAACCTCCGTACAATCTACTACACCGGAGGCCTTCTTTTGGATTGCGGTTTTGACCGAGATTCCCCGGATAGACGGCAACTATTGCCGTTTGCTCAGGACAGTTCGATGACTATGCCCTCCTCGCCCAGGGCCGAGATGATCGCGTCGCCCTTCCTTCCGGAGACCGAAATGCAATCGCCGCCGATAAGGACATAATCGAGGCCCCCCATGGTGACCCAGGCAGTGCCTTCGACCATGCGCAATTTTTTCGAGGATGGCGGGACGCGAAGCTGTTCGCGATAACGCAGATGGGTTCGCCGCGCCTCCTGCTCCTCGCAGGCCGCCGCTATGTATTCGCCTCGCGCTCCGCCGGCATCGCGGGAGATGCGCGTAAAATCGCCGGAAACGCCATTCATCGTCATCGCTGCACTCATTCTCGTTCCCTCCTTCATCGCCGTCGTGTCACCATTTGTCACTCGGCAGTAATATATATACTGGCTGGAAGTGTCGGAACTTGTCATACTTTACGAGGAATCCGCATGAATAGGCTCGACAGGACTCTTGGCCTCCTCCTTCTCCTGCGAGGCGGCCGAGTAGTCTCCGCCAAAGACCTGGCCGCGCGCTTCGAGGTATCGGTGCGCACGGTGTATCGCGATATCGATGTCTTGAGCGGCTTGGGCGTGCCGGTCTCGGCGGACATGGGCAGGGCGGGCGGCTTTCGGCTTCGCGAAGGCTACTTCCTCCCTCCGGTTACTTTGGGCGCGGAGGAGGCGGTCTCCCTTCTCCTCGGCCTGATCCTCATGCGAAGGCTCCGCGTCGCGCCCTTCCCGAAGGAAGCCGACTTCGCGGAGCGCAAGCTCCTCGCGGCGCTGCCGCCCGAGACCCGCGAGGTCATGGAGAGGGCGACGCAGATCATCGGCTTCGAGAAAGTCCCCCCGGATCTCCTCCACCCCGAGCTGGGCGACCCGCTGGTCGCCCAGCGGCGCGGGTCGACGGCAGAGGGCTCCGCCTCCGAGAGCGGCATCCTGGGGGCCTACCTTCGGGCCATCCTCGCGCGTTCGAGGGTCATGCTGACCTACGGCTCGCCTTATAGGGAGAAAGAGGCCCCGAGGGAGGTCGAGCCCCTGGGGATGATTTGGGATCGCGATAGATGGTACCTCGTGGGTCGCTTGGGCGGCGCGGGCCAAGCGAGGCGTACGTGGAGGGCCGATCGCGTACTCGCCATCGCCGCGGGCCGATCGATGCCGCCCGTGGTCTCGGATTTCGACGTCGGAAAGCTTCTCGATCGAAAATGGCTGCGGGTGGCGATGGATGTGTGGCGGGCCGAGTCGCCTACCCGCATCGCGATGAGTCCGGAACAGGCCGAGCGCCTGAGCCGAGACTGGCTTTACGGGAACGCGGTCTTCGAGCCGGGGGCCGACGGTCGCCTGGTCATGGTCTACGGCGAGCACAGGCCCGAGGCGGCCGTCGAGCTCTTGCGTTGGCTCGGGCCGGGCGCCGAGCTCCTCGAGCCGCGGGAGTGGCGGCAGATCGTCGCGGCGGGCCTTCGCGAGATGCTGGCGTCGTACGAGGGATAGCCGCCGCGCTCGCGATCTTCCGCGCCGCCTCGACATGGCGCACAGCCCCGGCGGCGCCGGCATTGTCGTCGCATGCTCTTCTGCGCGCTACCCTGTTCGCCTTGATCGCCACGGCTCTCGGGCTCACCACGGCGAGCGAGAGCTCGAGGCGGAATTTCAGTTGCCGAGCGCCGCTGCCCGTCCTGCCGCCGCATAGAGGTTGAGACGGGAATAGACGCCGAAGGCCGAACCGTTGTCGAGGAAGCCGCCGCCGGGGCCTTCGGTCTCGGTCAGGATCCGGTCGGCCTGTTCCAGGGTCAGCGACGGAAAGGCCGCTGTCAGCAGGCGTCCGGCCTCCGGAGTCAGCTTGCCGACATCCTCGATTTTGTCGGCATTTTCGGGATAGACAATCGCCAGGCCATAGGTCTGAGTGGAATCATAGAACGCCTCGTCGGCCGCCGCGTTGCTGAACCTGCCGGTGTCCTCGCGGGCGCCCTCGGCCGCGGATTTGCCGCAAGCCGCCGCCAGCGCCGCGACCATATCGGCCCGGGCGGCGCGGATGGCGGCTTGAAAGTCCTGGTTCACGTACGCCGGGTCGTCGGCGAGCAAGTGAGCCATGTCGTACAGGGCCAGGGTCCGACCGCCGATCACGTCCATCGCGTAGTGCGCGCCGACCAGGATGCGATCATTGCCGTATTCCGCGCCTCGTACGATCATCTGCTGATACCGCTCGGGCACCAGAATGGCCAGCAGAAGGGCGCCCGTATATCCGTAGGTGGTATGGCCGCTGGGGAATGACGGGCTATCGACCAGGTTCATGAGCGGCCCGCGACTGTAGACCAGATTATCTGCGGGAACGTTGAAATAGTCCGGGCCGACGATCGGCGCAATGCTCGGTTCGGTCTGGAAAGGACGCGAGTTGCCGTAGGAATCCGCCCCCGGCGACCCTGCCGGCAAACCATAGCTCTTGCCGAAGATGTCGGTGTCCCCACCCATCTCTTGCAGGATTTTCATCGCTTCGGCGGAGACCGGCGTTTTGCCGTTGGTCGTGGCGTTGGCGAAGAAGCACTTGGCTGAGCCGGAATTGGCTCCCGAGGTCGCGACGGCAGTGGCTATCACCGAAGCGACGGCGGGCGAAAGGCTGGTAAAATGGCTCGGGTCGATGTAGTGGGCGCGGGCCAGATAGGCGCTGCCGAGCGTGGTTCCCAGGCCGTCGGCCAGTTCGGCCAGGTTGGCGCCCGTGATGAATGCATCGCGCAAGGCCTGTTGCTGCTGATCGGCGAAGGGCAGCAAGTCGGCTTGCCTCAGGGTGCCGTTCTGCAGGCCGCCGGTCACCACGTAGTTGGACGCCAGCGCCTCGTTTCCGCCGGGGGTCTTGGCCAGCATGGCTATCGGCGCGAGTCCCTTCAGCGCCGCCAGATCGGTAACCGTCTGCGCCCCTGCCAGCCAAGGCAGGAGTGCCATGAGGACTCCCAGTAATAGGGTCTTCTCCATCATTTTCTTTCCTCTCATTTGAGGGCACCTCTTCAAAGTGGTTCCATAGTAGAATGCCATATGCAGCCGGATAAATCTACATTTCAGACTATGTATGGTCCATGGGCCGTCATCGTCGGCGGTTCGGACGGCATAGGCGCGGAGTTTGCCCGACAGCTGGCCTCGCAAGGCCTGAATCTCGTACTCGTGGCCAGGCGCCCCGATCTGCTGGAACGATTCGGCGACGAGCTCACGCAACATTTCGGCGTGCAGGTCGTGACCGTCACGCTGGACTCGGCGGATCCTAGCTCCGTCGATTTGATCGTGGAACGTAGCTCCGGCCTGCAGGTCGGATTGCTGATCTGCAATGCGGCCTCCGCTCCCGTCGGGCCGTTTATCGGACATGCGCGGGCGACGCACGACCGCGTGCTCGAAGTGAATTGCCGGACGCCAGCCTTGCTCGCATGGGAATTCGGCCGAAGAATGTCGCTGCAAGGACGGGGCGGCATCATCCTCGTTTCTTCGATGGCCGGTTTCCAGGGCACCGGCTGCGTCGCGCATTATGCGGCGTCGAAGGCCTACATCCGCGTTCTCGCCGAGGGCTTGTGGAACGAGCTCCGCGGGAAGGGCGTGCACGTGTTGGCCTGCTGCCCCGGAATCGTGGACACTCCGACATTCCGACGCGAAGGGCCTGTCCGACCCCGCTGGCTGGCCTCCCCGCTGATGGACTGTCGACCTGTCGTCAGGCAGACGCTCCGGGCGCTCGGCCGGAAGCCGATCGTCGTACCTGGGACTCCGAACAAAGTCGCTGTCTGGTTCACGCAACGCCTGCTGCCGCGAAGACTGGCCATCGCCCTCGCCAGTCGGGGCACCAGGGCGATGTACAGTCGCTCGGAACGGGGGAACCCATTATGACCGTTTCGGGACCTTGAGCTCGATGGGCGGGGGAGGCGTGAGCGCCTTCGTAATCGCCGGGCCGATGAGATTCATCATGAGAGCCGCGAGCTTCTTGAAGGGTATGAGCAAAGGGTAGTCGCGATTGTAGCGAGCGGCCCAATGCCGTCCGATGAGCGAGGTATAGATGGAGACGGTCTGCAAAGCGGCAGTATAGTCGAGGGTGCTCAAGAGCTCGTCGGCCAGCCCGAAGGGAAGGCTCAGCATGAGGGGGCCTCGCGCGTATTCCACGGCCCAAACCCCGTCGGTGAAGTTCATCCCGCATGCCTGACCCTTTCCCACGAAGATGCGGTCGCCGGGACGATAGACGCGCTTCTCAAATTGTCCTTCGGCGAAATACCAGGCTTCGCCGTCGATGACAGTATCCCAGAACGCGACCCGGTGGCGTCCGGAGTGTCCTTCCGATCCTATCGGGGTTCCCCAGATCATGACATATTCGAAAAGCGAGGCGAAGTAGAGCTTCATTTGGATCATGGCGCCGCCGGCAATGCTGTAAATCCACGGCTGATCATGATAGATGCGCCCGGGATAGCGTTTCTCGATCTCTTTCGCTATCACGTCGAACATCGCCGGCTTGGGCTGACCGAGGCCGGCCCTTGCACATTCGTCGATCACCTCGGGGTCGAAAATATAAGGGATCATGCGCCGTCCCCTCCGTTGTACGTCCTGGTTCAATACCTTGGTCACCAAGGTATCCGACATGGAAGCAATTGGCAAGCAAAGAGACAAGTCCGTAGGAGTCGAAGTATTTCCATGATGTATATTCCTCCGCGACAGTCCCCGGACGCGGGAAGGCTTCGCCAGGAGGAGCGTAAAGCTATGCGCACGCGGGACCGAGAACGCATTCGCAAACAGATTCCGATTCTCCTCATACTCTTTATCGCCGCGTCGCGTCCGGTACGAGCCGAAACGCTTGGATTTCAGGGCGCCGATGATATAATGAGCGATGCGCGCCAACGTGCTGATACTTGAGGACGACGCGGAGATCGCGGACCTGATAAGCCTGTACCTCGTGAGGGAAGGCATAACGGCGAAATCGGTCCCCAGCGCGGAGGAAGCGCTTACCGCTTTCCGCGGCGGCGACTGGGACCTCGTCACCGTGGACCTCAACCTCCCGGGCCGCGACGGATTCGAGTTCCTCGAGGAGCTGCGCCGCGTGAGCAGGGTGCCGGCGGTCGTGATAAGCTCGCGGGAGGCCGACGAGGACAAGCTTCGCGCGTTCTCGGGCGGGGCGGACGACTTCGTCGGAAAGCCCTTCAACCCCGCGATACTCGCCGCGCGGATACGGGCCCATCTCCGCCGCGCGGCCTACGATCGGGACGAGGGGGAAAGGCCGCGGGGCGTTAACCCCGCCCTGAGCCGCGGCCCATTCGCCCTCGACATCGAGGGCAGGAGCCTCGCGAAGGACGGGAAGGACGTGGGCTTGAGCCCCCGCGAGTTCGAGCTCTTTTCATTCCTCTTCCGGAACCCCGGCGCGGTCTTCTCGACGCGCGAGCTCTACGCGAAAGTGTGGGAGCAGAATTACGGCGACATCATGACCGTCAGCGTCCATATCCAGCGCCTCAGGAAGAAGGTGGAGGATGACCCCGTCGCTCCCCGCTGGATCAAGACCGTGAGGGGCTTCGGATATCGATTCTCGGGCGAGGGGAGTCCCGATGAAGACGCACACTAGGTTCAACTTGATCGCCGTCATAATCGTGCTACCCTCGATCTTCGGGGCAGGAAGCTATTTCTACTCCGCCCGGAGCGAATCCTCGGATCGGAATCAGCAAATCGCGGGAAACCCGCGCACGAGGCGCTGGGTGGCGCAGACCCTTTCGGGAGAGGAGGGAAAGCGTCGCGCTCTATCCCCCGAAATCGCCGCGATGGCTATCCGGCGCGACGATGGCGTCGTGGTCTTCTCGAACGCGCGAGGTTTGGCGAAGGGCGAGAGCTTAAGCCCAGGCCAGCTCCTCGAGCGGGTCGCCTCGGCCTATCCCGACGCCGGCTACATCGCCGAATCGGTGCGCGGCGATCCCGGCGGCAGCTACGTCGCAGTGGTCGAGCCGGAAGCGGGGCCGTGGTACCTGGACCTCCATGTCATCGGGATGGCCTTCATCCTAGCGCTCGAGTGCCTTCTCGTGACAGTCGGCGTCATCTTCATGCTGAGGACGAGCTCTTCCATACTGGGCCTGAGCGAGGCGGCAAGGCGCATCGCCAGGGGAGATCTCGCCTTCGCCCTGGAAGGAAGAGGCAACGACGAAGTCACGATGCTCTATCGAGCATTCGACGACATGCGGCGAGAGCTTGCCGAGGCGCAGGACAGCCGCTCCCGATTCCTCATGGGCGTCTCGCACGATCTTCGGACTCCTCTGACGTCGATCAAGGGCTATCTCCAAGCCCTCGAAGAGGGCATGGCGAGCGATCCTTCCATGCGGGACAAGTTCCTGGGCATCCTCCGGGCGAAGGCGGAGCTCCTGGAGAGCCGCATCCAGGAGCTCATCGAGTTCGCCAGTCTCGAGACCGCGGTCTGGAGGGCGAGCCTGGTGGACCTGAGGCTCCTCGATTTCCTCGATGAGATAGCCCGCGCCGCCGCCGGCGACGCGGAGGTCTCCGACAGGAAGTTTTCCTCGCGGATTCGCGTCTCTCCCGAGTCCGCGGTCAAGGCCGATCCGCGCCTCTTCCTGCGCGTGCTCGAAAACCTGCTGTCGAACGCGATGCGCTATACGAGGCCGGGGGACAGCGTCGCGCTGGAGGCGGACGAGGACGATGCGCGCATAGACATCGTCGTCCGCGACGACGGTCCCGGAATCCCGAAGGAAGACCGCAAGCGCGTCTTCGACGAATTCTACCGCGGCACGCGCGCGCGCAACGAGGAAGGCTTGGGCCTCGGCCTGTCCATAGTGAAATCGGTCGTATCCGCGCACGGATGGCAGGTATGCCTCTCGGAAGACACCGGCGCCGGCACGTCGTTCGTCATATCGATTCCGAAGTCTCCCGCGTCGTGATCCCGCCTCGTTTATATCTCGTTTAACTCCAGTTTTAGCAGCGTTTAGCGGCCTCTATTGTATATTCATCCGCGGAGGAGGGGGATAGTCATGAAGACGGTATTTCTTGATTTCATTCCCAGTCTGAGCTTAAAGAAGAATTGGTGGCAAATATTGTTTTTAACGATACTCACGATTCTTATTATTCGTCAGGCCCATATGATCGATGGTACGCAATTGCCGATAAAACTTCTTCCCTTATCGCCCTTTTCTAAAACTCATGGCGCTTCCGGCGTCATGGCCTTCATAACGATATGGTTTATCGTGGTTCTCTCCGGCATGTCCGTCGCATTTCTAATCGCGGAAAAATGGATGAACGGAAGCAAGATCACCAAAGGTCTAAAATTCGCCATTTCATGGGGAATGATCTATTTCTTCGGCGCAATCGAATGGTATCCGGTATATGGGAAGACCTCTCTCCTTGCGGATATCAGGTTAGGTTTAATCGACGTACTGGGTATAATCGCATTGGGCGTATTGGCGGGAAAATTCTTCGCATCCGACAACCGCAGCGGTAAGGCGAATATCAAGAATAATAGTTTAACTTTGTCGGTAATGACGGCGTCCTATGTCATTGGCAGATATTTCGCCTATACGATATTGAAAATCGAGTCCGGATATATCGAACGCCCCGTCGAGACATTCATATGGACGTTGGCTGCGGGGATTTCATTCGGAACGTTTTATATAGCGTCCGGCCGGAATACAAGCGAGAAGAGCCCGATTAAAAAATCCGCGTTCTTCGGATTAGCGATAGTCGGGCCCGGCTGGATGATCTTCAATTTGTTCTTCCCTTCGGTATTCCAGGGCTCGTTCGTAGATGCGATTTTCGGACGGGCTATCGTCGATACGATTTTTGTGGTGGCAGGAGCGTATTTCAGCGAAAGGTTAATAATTAGGAATGTTCATGATAAATAAACTGCAAAGGGACAAGATATCATGGCTTCTCATCGCCCTTATGGCCTTGGTCGCCTCTTCGATCGGCGTCGCGCGCCAAGGCATTTACCGGAATTTCAGGATCGCGGCTGCCCTCCCCGCTATGCTATCCCAGGACCTGATCGCGGTTTCGGCTTCGCTCACGATGTTGTTTCTGATCGTCAGAATCAAGGAAGGCGATCTCGTAGAGCGATTAATACTGTTCGGAATCGCAGGATACCTGTTTTACGTGTATGGGCTTTATGTGGTTGGTAAAATCTACAATACCCTCTATCTGCTCTACATGGCGATCTTCAGTCTCTCGTTTTATTCGCTCGTGTTCGGCATAGCGAATATCGGGAATGAAGCGTCCGATAATATCAGAATTCCCAAGACCGTCCGGAGAGTCTCAGCGGTCTTCTTGTTTCTCATCCCCATCATTTTTTATCCGCTGTGGATCGTCTCGATGTGGCCGTTCATACGAGAAACGCGAGTGCCGGAAGCCAATTCCAATGTCTATATCCTCGATATGTGCTTCCTGCTGCCGGTTTTCGCCATGATGGCGGTCATGCTGCTGAGAGGGAGCCACTTCGCGATCCTCTTGACTCCGGCGCTGCTCATCAAGGGATTTACGCTAGGCCTTTCGGTCGCATTGGCCGAATTCCTCAAACCCTTCTATAAACTGACATGGAATGCGCCTTTCGCCCTGCTATTTGGTTTCCTCACGCTGGCGAGCCTCGGCTTGACGCTTCTCTATTTCAAAAAAGCGAGCTACCGCGATGTCATTTCGCGAAACTAGGCTCATCGTTCTTCTGATCATGCGGAGCGCGGTCCTATTCGCCCAAACCGACGAAAAGGCTCCGCCGTACTATCGGTATTTCGATTTCAAGCCCGGCCCGAAGATACTTGGGGCCAAAGCCGATGCGCTCATCGGCTTCAGGCTCTTCGATGGAGTCGACACCGCCCTGTGGGCTCGCGCAGAAGGAGCCTACAAGTTCTCGGACTACTATCGGACCGCCGACCTCGGCTTGTATCGACAGGACCTTTTCCCCGGTACCGATTACAGCCAGACTGCCTTGAATAAGATCATCGCGCTCTGGGGCTTGGGCATCCAGCAAGGTCTGCATTTCGATCCCGTCACCGATCGCGACGATTTGACCTTGCTCCTGTCATGGCGGGGAGCCTGGACCGACCCGGTAGCGAGCTCCTCCGGCGATTCCTTGCTGGCCGACGGGAGCGACCCCTACCGCGGCCGGATCCTGACGCACTCCTTCCAGGCCGATCTCCAGTACGACGCTACGGTCGTCGATCCCTCGACCAAGGTCCTTTCGGGCTGGTGGCTGGACGCCAGTACCGAATACGCCCCGCCCACCTTGAGCGTCCCCGCCAGTACCGATTACGCTCAATTCGACGTCTCGGCAAAAGGCTTCCTCCCGCTCTACGAAAGGACCGATGAACGGGGATGGAACCTCCTCAGCTTCTACCTGGCCGGCTTCTCCGGCCTAGATTACATCGCGGGGCTGGGAGCGGACGAGACGAAGGGCATACCCTATCCGGTATCGCAGCGCTTCGGCGGCCGCGTATATCGTGATGGACTCGGCGGAGCGGTCCGCGGCCTCGGGAACGGCTGGGCGGACGGGACACTCAAGGCAGTCGGCAGCCTGGAACTGCGCTGCAACTTCCCCGCAGTTTTCAGCAAGGATATCCTGGTCGGTTCGGCGATATTTACAGATGCCGGATATTACGCCGATCCGCCGGGAGCCCCCGGCTCCTCTCTCCTCCGATCGGGAGCTTGCGTCAGCGCCGGCCTGGGCGTCTTCGTGGATTTGCTCGACCAGGGCTACCTCGCCGCCTATACCACGCTCATCCTGAATACGACAAACTACCGGAACGAGAACTGGGAGCCGTTCAGCCTGGAGTTCGGCCTGCATTTCTGAGGAGGAGGTACTGTAATGCGTCCTAAAGCACCTAACTGCTTCATGGCTCTTCTGAGCATCGCCCTCGCCCTATCCTTGGCCGGCTGTTTCGCCGACGATATCAAAAAGCTCGTCGTCGACGACATCAGCCCGAGCGCCGTCAGGGATGGGAAGTACGAAGGCAAGCAGGTAAACACACCCGTCACCGCCGAAGTCGAGGTCGTCGTCAAGGAGGGCGCCATCACGGCGATCAAGGTACTCGAGCACAGCCACGGGCCGGGTCACGGGGCCGACGCGATAATCGACCGCGTCGTCGCTGCGCAAAGTCTGAAGGTCGACGCCGTGTCGGGCGCGAGCTTATCCAGCAAGGTCATGTTGAAAGCGATTGAGACGGCCCTCAAGAAGGGCCTGTACTGAAGGAGCAGAGAAAATGATAGGAGCGATCGTCGCAAAACGAGCCATCAGATCGGGATTCGACGCGCTAAATAAAGGCGATCTGGAGAAATTCTTGAGGCCGTGGAGCGAAGACTGTGTCTTTATTTACACGGGCAAAGTCGAGGCTGGCGGACAATTTACGGGAAAACCCGAAGCGACAAGATGGTTTGAGGAATTCATCAGCCAGTTCCCTCAAAGGAAATTTACCGTCAGGCACGTAGGAGTTGAAAATATCCTCGACATGGCAGGCAATAACACGATATTTGCGCAGTTGGATTTGGAACTTACGAATAAGAAAGGACTGAAGTGTACAAATTGTGTCGTCAGTATGGTCAAAATCAAGGGATCAAAAATAATTTATGCGAAAGATTTTTTGGAAATCTCGGACGGCGACGATTACAAAAAGGGTTGGGGAGATATCGAATGAATGAAGAGGTGAGCCAATCCGAACGATTGGCGAATGCATTTGAGACAAGCCGATTCCGGGACGGAAAACTAGTACGGCCACTTCCAGTCGCGGATGTCCGGCATGTCGTCGCCGTGCCTGCGGATATAGGCCTTGTGCTCGATGAGCCTGTCGCCGAGCCACTGCTTGACGTAGGCGCCCTCCGTCCCCAGCCTTGGCACGCGGTCGATCACGTCGCCAGCCAGATGGAAGCGGTCCAGCTCGTTCAGCACCGTCATGTCGAAGGGTGTCGTCGTGGTCCCCTCCTCCTTGTAGCCGCGCACATGGATATTGTCGTGCCCGTGCCGGCGGTAGGTCAGGCGATGTATGAGCCAGGGATAGCCGTGGAAGGCGAAGACGACCGGCTTGTCGGTCGTGAAGAGCATGTCGAAGTCGCGGTCGGACAGCCCGTGCGGATGCTCGCTCGAGGGCTGGAGCTTCATGAGGTCCACGACGTTGATCACGCGGACCCGGAGGTCCGGGAACTTCTGCCTCAGGATGTCCGCGGCCGCGAGGGTCTCCATGGTCGGGACGTCGCCCGCCGAGGCCATGACCACGTCGGGCTCTCCGCCCCGGTCGGTCGAGGCCCAATCCCAGATGCTGATGCCGCGGGTGCAGTGCTTGATGGCCGCGTCCATGTCCATGTACTGGAGGGCCGGTTGCTTCCCGGCCACGATCACGTTGATGTAGTTCTTGCTCGCGAGGCAGTGCTCCGTGACCGACAGGAGGGTGTTGGCGTCGGGAGGCAGATAGACGCGCACGACATCCGACTTCTTATTCACGATGTGGTCGATGAAGCCGGGGTCCTGATGGCTGAAGCCGTTGTGGTCCTGCCTCCAGACATGGCTCGTGAGGAGGTAGTTGAGCGAGGCGATGGGCCGCCGCCAGGGAATGCCCCTCGTCGTCTTCAGCCATTTCGCGTGCTGGTTCACCATCGAGTCCACTATGTGGATGAAGGCCTCGTAGCAGGAGAAGAGGCCGTGCCGTCCCGTGAGGAGGTAGCCTTCGAGCCAGCCCTGGCAGAGGTGCTCGGAGAGGACCTCCATGACCCGACCGTCGGGCGAGAGCCGATCGTCGCCGGGGAGCGTCTCGGCGTCCCAGGCGCGCGCCACGGCCTCGACCACGGCGCCCAGCCGGTTCGAGTTCGTCTCGTCCGGGCCGACGATCCTGAAGTTGCGGCTCACGGCGCTGCGCCTCATCACGTCGGCCAGGTACGCTCCCATGACCCGCGTGGCCTCGGCGAGGCTCGTGCCGGGCTTCTTGACCTCCACCGCGAACTTCGTGAAGTCGCCTAAGTCCAGCTCCTTGAGGAGGAGGCCTCCGTTCGCGTAGGGGCTCGCGCTCATGCGCAGCTCGCCCTTGGGCGCCATCGCCGCGATCTCGGCCTTGAGCCTCCCCGTTTCGTCGAAGAGTTCCTCGGCCCTGTAGCTCTTGAGCCAAGTCTCGAGGAGCCTCACGTGCTCGGGCTTCTCCGACAGCTCCGAGAAGGGCACCTGGTGCGATCTCCACGAGCCCTCGGTCTGCTTGCCGTCCACCGTCTTGGGGCCGGTCCAGCCCTTGGGCGTGCGGAGGACGATCATCGGCCAGGCCGGACGATGGTTCGGGTCGAAGCCTTCAGTCCTCGCCTTCTTCTGGATGGCCGCGATGTCGTCCATCGCCTTGTCAAGGGTCGAAGCCATGAGGGGGTGCATCTTGGCCGGGTCGTCGCCCTCTACGAAGTAGGGTTTGTAGCCGTAGCCGATGAAGAGGCTCTTCAGCTCCTCTTCGCTCACGCGGGCGAGCACGGTCGGATTCGCGATCTTGTAGCCGTTCAAGTGGAGGATGGGAAGGACCGCGCCGTCGCCGACGGGGTTCAGGAACTTGTTGGAGTGCCAGCTCGTGGCCAAGGGGCCGGTCTCGGCCTCGCCGTCGCCGACCACGCAGGCCGCGACGAGGTCCGGATTATCGAAGACCGCGCCGTAGGCGTGGGCCAGGGAATAGCCGAGCTCGCCGCCCTCGTGGATGGAGCCGGGCGTCTCGGGCGCGACGTGGCTCGGGATGCCGCCGGGGAAGGAGAACTGCGTGAAGAGCCGCTTCATGCCCTCTTCGCTCTGGGCGATGTTCGGGTAGACCTCGCTGTAAGTCCCTTCGAGGTAGGCATTGGCGACAAGACCGGGCCCTCCATGACCCGGACCGGCGATGTAGATCATCTTGAGCCGGCGCTCGCGGATGATCCTGTTGAGGTGGACGTAGATGAAGTTGAGGCCCGGGGTCGTGCCCCAGTGGCCGAGGAGGCGTGGCTTTATATGCTCTATGGTTATGGGCTTTTTAAGGAGGGGGTTATCGTAGAGGTAAATCTGGCCAACGGAAAGGTAGTTCGCGGCTCGCCAGTACTTGTCGATGAGTTCGAAGTTTTCCTCGCTCATAGGTACTCCTTCAGATATTTAAATTATTCTGCACACTCCAAGAAATCAACATACCCTTTTTGCCCGCCCTGCCGGGCGCGCCAAAGAAACCGGCCGGCTGATAAGGCCGGCCGGAAGATCGCGTTAGGACGCGTACTTTTTCAAGGGCCCGAGGCCCTAGGAAGTTCTCGACTTTCTACAGGTCCCAAGCCCTCATAGAGTGTTCATTCATCGACAACCTCCTTTTCCCGCGCTGTCATGGCGGATCTTTCAGATATGCCGGCACTTAAAAATATGCCATGGTCTCGGCCGCAGGTAAAGCGAAAACGTCGGAAATCGATCGATACCCGCGTGCAGAAAGGATTGCCTATCGCAAGCTCCATCCATACATTTGCTTCGGAAGGAGTAAAAGCATGGCACGAGTGGAATCCAAAGACTTCACGGCGACCTTTTCGGTGGAACAGTCTCCGAAAGAGGTCTTCGATGCGATAAATAACGTCCGCGGGTGGTGGTCGGGGGAGATCCTCGGCAGCTTCGACAAGGTAGGAGCCGAGTTCACATACCGCTACGGGGACGCGCACCTCTCCAGGCAGAAAGTGACGGAGCTCGTCCCGGGCAAGAAGGTCGTCTGGCACGTGACCGATGCGAAGCTCAGCTTCGACAGGAAAGACGAATGGATCGGCACGGACATCGTCTTCGAGATCGCGAAGAGGGGCGACAAGACGGAAGTCCAATTCACGCATGCGGGCCTCGTCCCCGCGCTCCAGTGCTACGGCGACTGCTCGACCGCGTGGAGCACGCTCGTGCGCGGCAACCTGCGAAGGTTGATCGCCACCGGCAAGGCTCAACCGGACGCCTTCGAGGAAAGCCAGAAATGACGCCGAAGGACAAGGTCGCGGCGATTTACTGAGCCGGAGGTGGCTATGGAGGGAACTGGTGGAGAATTGCCCCAAAGGGCTCTTTACCGGATCTCGGCCTGGATGCTCTTCGTCGGGGCGGTGCCGGTCATGGCGGGTCTGCCGTCCGTCTACCTGCGCCAGCGGGCGGAGAGCGGCGTCCTCGGCTTCGCTCTGATCCAGGTTCTGATCTTCCCCTGGATCGCAACCATGAACGTCTCGAATAAAGTCCTCAACGAAGGGCCGGTGTCGTTCACCATTTTCTTCGCGATCGTCAGTGCCATCGTCTCGCTGGGCGGAGTCCTCTTCGGAGTCGCCACCATCCGGGCGAAGATCTTCTCCCGCCGGCTCGGCGTAGGCTGCATCGTACTCACGGCGGCCAGCTTCGTTCTCGGCTTCCTGAGCATTCCAGGGGGTGGAGGTATCGCCATGTCTTGGTGGTGGGCGACAACCGGAACCTTCGGCGTGATCGCCTATATAGTAGCTCTGGCTTGGTTCGCGATCGAGCTGCTACAGACCGTCGGCCATCGCCGACGGACTCCCTGAAGCGGAGCTGCGGGGTATGCGTCCCGCTTGCGAATCATGAAGATCAAAAAATGAAATTCACACCGCGATAAGGCGTTCGCCGAAGACCTTTTCGAGCTTAGCGATAGTCTTTAAGGTCGGATTGGTCTTCGCCGGGTCCTCGAGCCGTTGGTACACTTGGTATTTGACACCGAGTTTGTCAGCTACATCGGTAAGCGTCATACCGGAGGCCTTGCGTTTTTCACGGAGCCATAGCGCAAAAGACACCGAGGGCGTGGGCTCGACGAGATAGATATCGGGAGCCGCAGTAAACGTCGGGATCTCAATAGGGATCTGCCTATCAACATAGGATTCGATCAGACCAGTGATCGCGTCGGAAGCCATTTCCTTTGCCGTCTCCAAGCTTTCGCCATAGGTCATAATCCCGTCGTAAAATCCTGGCGCCTCGACGTACCACACTGCGTCTTCGGCGGTGAGGCGGACGCGCCTGGCCTGCCGCGACTTTGCCTACAACCAAGTCCGTTTGCGGCTCTTCGCGACTCGCGTGCAGTCTGGGTAATTTTCCGTCAGGCTGCGCTACCGAAAAGCGTGCGGCACTTGACGATGACGACCTTGCGGGAGAACGTGATCAAGATCGGCGCAGAGGTAGTCCGCTATGAAGAGAAGTTCGACGGCGTGTGGGTCCTAAAGACCAACTCCGACCTAACGGCCATAGCTGTCGCGCATCAATATAAACAACTCTGAATGGTCGAGGCTGCATTCCGTCCAAAGAAAACCGTCCTTAGGACACGGCCGATCTACCACAAGATGGACGACACTATCAGAGGCATGTGTTTGTTCCTTGTATTCGTGCGACTGTCCGGGATCCAGGCCTTCGTCGATGTAGTGCGCGGGGTATTGCGCGGCAATATCTTTCAGCTTGACTCCGTCGCGGAAGACTCGATAGGGAAAGGCCCGTTGTACGGGAAGCCACGAAAGCTTGATCTCGGTATCGCTCAGCGGTTCGACCCGGTAATCGCCCAATTCAGTCGAAACTTCCGGTGACGCTTCGAAATCGCCTGTACCGAATTTCACCGGCGAGGCGACAAAAGCGTAATGGAACCTCCCCCCTTCTGATGAAAGTTTCCCGCCGACACCAGCCATGCGGAATTCTTTTCGAGGTCGATCCATTTCGGGGTCAGCCGGATCACTGTACGGTCGGCCCTTCAGTCGCTCGCTCAAGAGGGAATTCTGACGCGGCGTGCGGGAAGCGGCACGTATATCAACGACAAGCGGCTCCGCACGAGAACCATCGGTTTTCTCCGATGTAGCCACGGCAACCGGCCGCTCGAGATCCGCGGAGACCTCGTCTACTCCGAGATCCTGGAAGGCATCCAGTCGGAACTGCTCGTCCGAGACACGAATCTGATCTTCTCTTTCGTTCGGGAGGACGAGGAGGACAGCTCCCGGTCCGTCGAGTCTTTCCGGTCAAAGGTCGACGGCTTGATCTTCGGGGAAATGAGGACTGAAAGTTTCTATCGGACAGTGCTGGCGACGGGCATCCCATTCGTCTTGATCAACCCGGAATTCTCCGAATACGCGACCGATTCAGTGGATTATGACAACTTTGCCGGGGCGATACGGGCCGTCGACTACCTGATCGATCTTGGGCATTCGCGGATTGGCTATATCAACGGTCGAATGCCAACCCTTCACGCCCGATCTCGTTTATGGCGGTACGAATTGGCAAAGCGAAACCGGCTATGCCGCCGCACTGGAAATGCTTCAGAAGAACCCCTCGATCACCGCGGGCCAAACCGGTCACCTCATGGCCGGCCTGCAACAGTTCCCGGACGACGGCCGAGCCGATGAATCCCGTGGCTCCCGTGACAAAAACATTCATCATGCTTGTCCTTGCCTAGTGGCCGCACCGGACGACGATTTTCCCTACGTTGTTGATCCCTCCCAAAAAGGCTTCGAAGGCCCCCTGCAATGACTCGGGAGCAAAGGGCACGATCTGGGTCACCACCGGCTTCAGCTTTCCCTCCTCATACCACGGCACCGCCTGCTTCATGCCTGCCGCAAGCTTGTACGCTTGCGCAATGTAGACCGGGTCGGTGCTGTACCTGCCGCAGTCCGTGATCACCATTTTCGCCCCGCGGCGTTCCACGACTGAAGTCATGTCCTCGATGCCGAAGGCCGTAAGCTGCATCGGGGTGCCAAGCCGGATGTACTCGCCCCCGGACGCCACTACCGCGGCCGACACGTTGTAGGAAGCCTGGGAATAGGTCGAATCGTAGACGAGGTCCGCGCCCCTTCCACCGGTGAGCTTCATGATCTCACGCACGACATCCGCCTGGGAGTAATCGACGATGTAGTCGACGTGGAGCCGCCCGAGAAGATCGAGCGATGCCGCCTTGCCGGCGCTCCCGATGACCTTCAGTCCGTGGAGCTTGGCGATCTGCACCGCAAAGTGTCCCACTCCGCCGGCGGCGCCGGCGATGTAGATGGTTTTCCCTTGGTGCCGCCGGATGTCGCCAGTGATGACCAATGACTCGTAGGCGGTCAGGAAAGCAATTCCGAAAGTGCTGGCTTCCTTGGCCGGAACCCCTCCTCGCCGCACAACTCTTTCTTTCTTGGCGACGAGGTATTCGGCAAAGCAGCCGCCGACACCCGCAGTCCCGAAGACTTGATCTCCCGCCTTGAGCCCGCCCTCGCTTCCCGCATGGACGACCTCGCCGCTAAAGTCGAAGCCCAGGACGTAGGGGGCCGGAAGTTGGAACAGATTCCTGCGGGCCATCATCGGGTCCATCTTGTTGATGGACGCGTAGTCGACACGGACGAGTATCTCGTCTTTGGTGATGGATTCGATGGTTTTTTTTACAAGGCTCACGGGGGAGCCCGGCTGCTCGATCGCGAGTGCGTCGAAGGAAAATGGAAAAGTCATGTCTGTGCTCCTTTGCGTCAATACTTGACCACAGACGCGGTCATTCGGTCTTGATTCGCGCCGAGTCCTAATTTACAGTCTCTAGGACCGACGGAAAAGACGTGACCTTATCGTAGGAGCGGGACTACCAGGATGCCCAAGAACCCCGATGACAATGCCCTGGGAAATTTTCTACGGGACCGGCGCAGCAGGATCGACCCGGCCAGCCTCGGCTTCCCCACGACACGCAGGCGCACCCCAGGCCTGCGCCGGGAGGAGGTGGCCCTGCTGGCCAGCGTGAGCCCCGCCTGGTACACCTGGCTCGAGCAGGGACGGGGCGGTACTCCCTCGACCGACGTCCTCGACCGGCTGGCACGGGGCCTGCGTCTTACCGACGCCGAGCGGGAGCACCTCTACCTACTCGCCCAGAACCGGCCCCCCGAGCTCGTCCCGCGGGAACCCGAGGTGATAGGTCCCGGGCTACAGCACATCCTCGATTCGCTCGAGCTGAGCCCTGCGGCCATCCGCAGCTCGGCTTGGGACGTGTTGGCCGCCAACCTGGCTGCCCGGGTCATTTTCGCCCCGACGGAGGCGATACCCGATAGGTACAACATCTTGGAGAGCTTCTTCGCTCGTGCCGACGATAGGGGCGAAGATCCCGAAGCGACCTGGACTTCGGTGGCCCGCGCCGTGGTGTCCCAATTCAGAACCGAGGCCTTTCAGGCCGGTTTCGGACCTCGCGCCCAGGAAGTGGTCGAAGGCCTTGTCCGGAGCTCGCCCGAGTTCCGGCGACTGTGGAGCGAACTCGATGTGGGGCTGCACTTCGATCCGATAAAGACCTTTGTTCTACCTGGTCGGGGGCCCTTGACATTCGAGCTATCGACTTTTTCGGTCGATGAGCACCCCGGACTGAAGCTGATAATCTTTACCCCGGCAAGCCACGAAGACCGGCTCCGGGTAAAACAGTTGCTGGACGGGCCAAAGGCAAGATAAGCGACTGGGACCCGACCGACTGCCGATCATTCTCCATCTATGGCCTTCACTATCCACGGCTATGAGAACTTCGAGGACAGAGGCCCAGTTTTTCCCGTAAAATCACGCAGCTCGATCTTTCCCTTGTATAATCTGCCTAAGGCCGGCCTGTTCGTACAGTGCGGCTGTCCCGCCGACAGCGTGAAGCAGCTGTTCAAGCGGGGGCTCATCGTTCCGGGCCATCCGCGCAACGACGGCACGCGGCCCCTCCTGATCGGCCTGCAGGAGCAGCGACAGGCGCAGAGCGGCTATATCATGCACGGGTCCTACGGAGTCCCCTCCGTCGAAGAACTGGTGGAATCGGGCTGCGAGCCCGAGCTGGCCCGGGCGATCATGCGGATGAAGCTGCGCTTCGCCTTCGGAAGGATGCGCGATGCGAGCGAGCTCCCGGACCTCCGCGTCGCGGGCTCCGAGGCGACCGAGCTTCGGAACGGGGCTTTCGTGCGCAGGAAGGGATTCAACCTCTACGAGTTCACCTGCGGGGCGTCGTCGCTCACGGTGGACTTGAGCCTCCAAAGCGGAGAGAGCTTCGACCGGTATTTCGATGTCGCGGACCTCTCCCTCGATGTCTGGAACGACGTCGAAGGGCTCGAGGTCAGGCCCGTGCTGTCGGCCCATCCCGTCGAGACGACGGTGCTCTTCTTCCGCGCCTGCGGGGCGGATGGCCCGGTCATCTACGCGCACCTCGCTGACATACCTACCTTCGATATACTGCGGAAGATGGTTACGGAGGATGGCGTCGCGCCGGGCGTCGAGAGGGCCTATCAGGAGCGCCTCGAGCGCGAGCTCCTCGCGCGGGCCGACCTGAAGAAGATAGACGCCGGCGGCGGCAGCATCCACGGCTCGGCCATGGATTTCCGAAGCGACCCTTCTCCCCGGATTCTCATCAGCCACGTGGCGGGACCTCTATCCGATCAGCAGAAGCAGGTGGGGTCCAGCGCTTCCTTCGGGAGGGGATCGTCGAAGTCTTCGATCTTTCCGGCGGCGTTCGCGGTACGAAATGAATTCCTCGGGCGGACCGGACTCGGAGGAGAGGCGCGCCGCGTCGCCGAAATCGGCATGGGCTCGGTGTTCGGAGGGGACGAGGTCTTGCAGAAGGGCGAAGCGCAAAGGGCACGGGCAATCGACGATGCCGAATTGCTTTCGATACCGGGAAAGGCGCTGCTCGGCATCCCCATCGTCCAATGGAAGCTCTTCGAAACCCTCAAGAAGCGCATGATGAGCTCGGTCAGGCGCTGAGCCAAGGAGGGCCCCATGATAAGTACTGTCTATAAAAATATTTGAACGGAAGAGTATTAGTTCGGGAATTATGTACTATCTGGTTGACAGATATATCTGTGCAGCGTATATTGAATTCATGATCCAATCTTTCGGGGATCAAGAAACAGAGAAAATTTTTAATCAGGAAAGGTCAAGACATCTTCCGCAGGATATTCAAAAAAGGGCATTAATCAAAATGTTAATGATTGATGCGGCAGTAAGCGAAGACGATTTGATAATACCGCCATCAAATAGATTTGAACATTTGAAGGGTCCGCTAAAGGCATATTGTTCAATAAGAGTAAATGATCAATGGCGAATTCGATTCAAATATAAGGATGGCGATGCCTATGATGTTTCAATAGTTGACTACCACTAGGAGGTTGATCAAATGGCGAACCAGAAAATAGAAACTCCAAATATCGGAGAAATACTGAAGGAGGAGTTTCTTGATCCCTTGAAGATTACTCCTTATCGGCTTTCAAAGGAGCTGAATGTTTCTTCAAGTACGATATTGGACATAGTTCATAACAAAAGGAAGATATCTGTCGAAATGGCACTACGGCTCTCTAGGTTCTTTGGAAATTCACATAAGTTTTGGCTCAATTTGCAGAATGAAATCGATATTCGAGAAACGAAAGCGAAGATGGAAAGGGATCTGGAAAAAATACATCTTTTTATCCGGACTGCATGATTGATGTCGCGGTCGGTTTTAAAATGCCGGTAATGTCTAATTCCGGCAATTTACCACCGGCGCCGACAATCTTCGAAGGTGGGATTATTATTGGAATCGATGCAATAAACCAGATCTTCGCCGAAGAGCGTGGTCTCTTTCGAGTACCGAACGTCGCTGCTGTCGAAACTGAAGTCAAAGGGAGCCCTTCCCTCGATGCCCCCGTTCTATAGCAGCCTGGCCCGGTGTCAAGGCAAATGGCAGCGTCCGCTTCAAGGTCGCTTTCAGAGTCCTAGTAGCATGGTCAGTCTTGTCCAAAGGAGCCTGAGGATGAATCTGGGTGGAAATG
>CAZBGA010000053.1:0-28346 GCA_964491385.1 uncultured Treponemataceae bacterium
AGAAGCTCGTCGGGGGCCAAGGACGAAATGGTCTTCCGTTGAAGACTCACGGGATGTCCTGCCTGCGAGATCGCAAGGGCATTGAAACTCAGGGGCAACGAGACATCGGTAAATGGCATGTGTTTGTCTCCTTAGATAGGAAGGTAGTACATTGACTTCGTACGAGCTATATTCTTGAGTCCAAATTATCGTCGAGATCGTCCAGGAGGACTCGTGGATCCCCTTTCCGATGTCATATCGCTTCTCAAGCCTCACAGCTATACCTGCAGCGGTTTTGATGTGGGTGGAGAGCACTCGGTACAGTTTCCACGGTTTGAGGGCATCAAGTACTACGCCCTGGTCTCGGGTCGGCTTTGGTTGTTGGTGGAGGGAAGGCCGGAAGCGCTGCGCCTCGATGGAGGAGACTGTGTGTTGCTTTCGGGAGGACAGCCGTGTTGTCTGACGACCGACCCGTCGCTGCCGGCCACCGACGCGGCGGTCTTTAAGTCGGCGATCCGGCACAATGGGGACATCGTTACTCTCAACGGAGGCGGAGATAGCTTGACCCTCGGCGGACACTTTCTCCTCTCGGGCCTCCATGCCAATGTCCTCCTCGATCTCCTTCCTCCCGTCATTCACATCCGCAAAGAGTCGATCGATCCTGCTTTTCACTGGTCCCTGGATCTTTTGATGCGTGAGCTTCGGACCTCGCGACCCGGCAGTGGCCTTGTGGAACAGCACCTCGCCTCCCTGATTCTGATTCAGGCTCTACGAGTCTACTTGTCCGAAGGCTCCAACGGCATTTCCGGGTGGCTGTTCGCTCTCTCCGATGAAAAAATCAGCCGTGCGCTGATCGCCATCCATGGCGACCCGGCCGAACGATGGACTCTTCAGAAATTGGCCGCGATAGCGGGAATGTCCCGTTCTCTTTTCGCCCAGAGGTTCAAGGCGACAGTCGGTAGTTCGGCCATGGAATATGTGACCCAATGGCGGATGTTCAAGGCAACAGAACGGTTGATGGACTTCCATGATCCCATCTCCGAGATTGCGCCATCTCTCGGGTACGAGTCCGAGAGTGCCTTCAGCGCTGCCTTCAAAAGAGTCTTGGGATGTTCCCCAAGACAATACGTGCGCACGCAGATCAGGCATCTGACCTCGGTCGTTGATGACAGGGGACCAGGACTTGTTGCCCGAAAGAGTTTTGGCATATATCCTGTTCATAATCGGTAGCTGATAAATGAAGTCGGTCGTTCCAACATAGGTTGTGTGCCACGATATCGATGGAACATCAAGGGCGAAGTCGTAGAGATGAACAGCCGAGAAGGGAGGCGTGCTGCCGGGCGACTTCATCCTCGAGGTCAACGGCGAAGAGACCAAGAGCGCTGAACAAATCCAGCGGATCGTGGCTGATCTACCTCCGGGGAAGACGGTGCCGATAGATGTCATCCGAGGCGGCAAGAAGTCGACACTGAGCGTCTTCATCGAGGTTCGCGGCGACGGCGCGGCTTCCGAAGGGTGTCGGAGGCGCTTTCGTGGCGGGCGTCGGCGACAAGACTCCGGCATCGTCGGCGGGAATGAACGACCTCGCAGCGAGCTGCAAGGAATCGTTCGCTTGTGAACGGGAAGGCAATAGCCTCCGTCAAGGATTTCTACGATGCTCTGAACGAAGCAAGGGCCGGGAAAGGGTTGGCAGTATGGACACGATGGATAGAAAGAATGCGCTCCTTCGGAGCGGCATCGGAATAGAGTGGGTCTCCACATCCTGGATGATCGTCGAGGCGGCGGCGGCTTTGCTGGCGGGAGCGATGGCTCGTTCCGTCGCCCTTATCGCCTACGGAGCGGACAGCATCATAGAGCTGGTCGCAGGCGCCGCCCTCCTTCGGCGTTTGTACGTCGAGGCGAATGGCGCCGGGATCGAGCGCGTCGAGAGGGCCGAGAAACGGGCCTCGCGGATAGTCGGCATAAGCCTCCTCCTCCTCGCTCTTTACATCGTCGTCGCCTCGATCCGCTCCTTGCTGGCGCGCGAAGGTCCGGAGGCGGCCCCTCTCGGCATCGGGATCACCGCCGCTTCGAGCATCCTCATGCCTCTCCTCGCGGCGGGGAAAAAGAGAATCGGGAGGCGCATCGGCAGCCGAGCGCTGGAGTCCGACGGCTCGTGCAGCATGGTATGCGCCTATATGTCGTGGATCGTGCTGGGCGGAGTCGTGTTCACCGCGTTCTTGGGATGGTGGTGGATCGATGCGGTAGCGGCTTTAGGCCTCGTCTACTTCGTCGCGCGCGAAGGGCTGGAGGCAATACGCGATGCGCGCGGCTGACTCGCTCGCTAGAGCGGGATGCACGACCCATCCACCGTCTATAGGGGCGGATCGAGTCGGACGTCACTCCTCATGGCCTGCGGTAACGCTCCGCGAGCCGCGGTGCCTGCGCGGCGAACGCCGCGAGGTCGGCTTGGAACGCCGCTTCGAGCAGATCGGAGCTCTCGACGCCGGGGGCGCAGAGAACTGCGCCGGCGGCGAGCCCTTGCTGGCCGGCGGTCACGACGTCGTCCGCCGACATGCGAGGCACCGCGCCGAGGTCGAGTCCTTGACGTTCGTGGAACTCTGTCGCGACCACCCCCCGACAGCGCGACGATATGGGCCGGCGTTCCCGTGTACACGGCCCGGCGAAGCGGCAGCGTTTCGATGGACGCGGGTCCGCTGAACGCCAGCATGCCCGACACGTTGATGATGGTCCCTTCGCCTCTCGCGACCGTGCCTGGGGCCGCGGCTCGATGAACTACCGGCCGGATGATTCATGCCGGAACTTTTGACAGCAAAGCGCGCGTCTCGGCGACGACGAGATCCTGGAACTTCGGGTCGCGCACCAGCGTGGAACCGAGCATCGGATCGCCCTTCTCGTCGTAGTATATGCCGGTCCGACCGGAGGCGTCGATCAGGATTTTGGCGATCACGCGCGCGGCTCGCTTCGGGCTGCTCAATATCTTTATGAAGGGCCTGAGCAGCGGCACGAGCAGCGGAATGACGTATGCCTGCAGAAAGCGCACGAAGGCGCCGAGATCGCCCCCGAGACCGGTGGTCGGATTCAGGCCCGGCTCGACCGCGTTGAAGCGCAGACGTGGGGTCTCACGGGCGAACGCCATCGCCGCCGCGAGGATGGCCTGTTTCGAAGTGGCGTAGGCGTCCCTGCCCGGCTTCGCAGAACCGCCGGGTTTCCACTCGCCGCGCGCGTTCGCCTCCACCGAGATATATCGACCGCCGCGGAAACCGGCGGCGACGGCGGGCTTTCGCTCGGGATCTTCCACGGCGGAGACGACGAAGACGACGTTCGTACCATCGGGAAGATACGGCACGAGCGCCTCGGTCAGCGCGAAGGTTCCGAGGTGGTTCGTCGCGAAGGTCATGTCCCAGCCCAGCGCGTTCTTCGTGGCGCGCATCTGCATGATGCCCGCGTTGTTGAGCAGGCCGGCTATCGGAAGATGGAGCGCGATGATCCGGGCGGCCGCGTTCCGCACGCTCGCAATATCCGACAAGTCGCACAGGACCGAAACGGCGTGCCGGCGCTTTTGCTCGATGGCCTTCCGCACCTCGTCGAGCTTTCGGCGATCGCGGCCGACCAGAACGACCGTGCCGAGCTTGGCCAGCTCGAATGCCGTGCGGCGGCCTATGCCGGAAGTCGGGCCGGTGATAATGTACGCCTTGCGATCTGATCGATTCTCCAAAATAGGATCCGACATGATTCCTCTCCTTAATTGTATGTCCAGTCAGTCATCAATAAGAAAAAAATTAGGAGACCATTCGCCACAAGGCATCGAACGCCGCCGCGCAATGTTTGTCCGCATTGGCCGGGTCCTGGATCATGAAGTCGATGGTCGTGTCCGCGAGCGCGCTCATCAGAGCGGAGACGAAATCTAATGGGGCCCCACGCATCGGACCGTTCTCGCGACTCCGCTCCAGAAGCTTGGCTATGCCTGCCATCGATTGTTTGCCGGCCTGATGGCTGGCGGGCGTGATGTCATCCGAGACAGCCAGATGCGCGAGCGCCCGGCGCTTGTCGGGGAAAGATGCCGCCCAGTGCAGCCAATGGGACCACATATGGAGCGCCTGTGTGCGGATGTCGCTCCCGGATGGGAGTCCGTCCAGGGCAGCCACACCCATCTCCGTCTTGAGCTCGACGTAGAGATGGTTGAACAAGTCGGCCTTCGTCTCGAAGTAGGTGAATAGCGACCCATTGGAGACTTCTGCCTCATTCGCGATCGTTGCCGTCGGCGCGCCCAGGCCCTGAGAGGCGATTACGCGGATCGCCGCCGATAAGATCGCGCTCCGTCTGTCGTCGCTTTTCGGTCTGGCCATGCTTCTTCTCCACAATCTTCATGACTACTATAATAAGAGAGCGGGTAGTCAGTCAATATACGGGCCGGTTTACTCTTGCCACGCGGCACGGCCGGCTAGCGGCCGCAGCAGCCTCCTCCTCCGGCCGATGCGCGGTAGGCTCCGATCTCGGTCTTGATCCTGCCCATGTCGACCTTGGCGAGGTTGTCGACGGTCTTCACGTAGCCGTGGAGCATGCCCATCGAGCACTGGAAAGTGAAGTCGGCCGTTATAGGGATGGGCGGCGTCTCGAGCTGCCCTCGGGACAGATCGAGACCGCCGTTGTACTCGGGGAAGATGACCTGGCTCGTGCAGGCGGTCAGGCCCTGGACCTTGAACTTGATGATCGCCTTCATGCCTCTCTGGAGAACGAGGGCCGCGGGCGAATAGCCTGTTCCGGTCACGTTTACGGTTATCTCCTGGACTCCGGCCCTGATGACGGGAACGCCGATGCTGTCCACTGGAACCCTGCCGCCCGCGAAAGCGGGGTTGCTCGCGCCCGAGCAGCAGCCGCCCAGACCTTGCGCGTTCCCCTGAAGGGGGCCCTGGCCGAGGAGATCGCCGCCCTGATCGGGCGGAAGCGAAGCGGCCTTGCCGAGGTCCGGCACGACGGTGATCCTGCTCCTGATCATGCCCATCCAGCAGCTGTAGGCGATGACTCCTTCCTTTTTAGGCGTGAACTCCACGAGGTTGTCGCCGGGCACGAGGGTCTTCTGGATACCGTAGGCCGGTACGGTGACCGGGTTGTTGCAGCCGTTGAGGTCGTCGGCGGTCACGCGGATGATCCACTTGAGCGGAACGCCCGCCTGGACGACGAAGGGTACGTACTGGCCCGAGGCGAAGGCCGTGGTGATGGTCTGCGTGCCGCCGGAGAGCGTCGCCGCAAGTGGTGCCTGGGCCTGCCCCGGTGCATCAGAAACGGGACTGGCCTCGGCGAGGGCACCGCTCGCATTCGCCCGAGCGATGCCCGAGGACCGCGAGGGGAGCTCGGGGAGGGCGATACCCGCCAGCGACGCCGCCCTCGCGAAAGTCACGACGCCGAGGAACATAACGAGGACGGCGCTCGCTCTCACCATGATGGGCACGACCTTCCTGGGGAGGAAGGCGGCGGCCAGGCCGAAGACGAGCATGAGAGGAACGGTGCCGGCGGAGAAGATGAACATCGAGAGGGCCCCGGCGAAGGCGCTGCCGGTCCCGAGGGCGTAGAGCTGCATCGTCTGCAGAGGTCCGCAGGGCATGAGGCCGTTGAGGAGTCCCACCGCGAAGGGGCCGCGCTTTCGGAAACCGGCGCCGAAGCGGCCGAAGGCCTCCCGAAGGCCCGCGGGGAGAATCCGGGAGGCGGAGGGGACCCTGGAGACGATGCCGAGCATCTTCAGCCCCAGGAGGACCATGAAGAGGCCCGCGGCCGCGGCGATGATGCCCTTTACGATCGGCGAGAAGCTGAAGGCGGCGCCGAGCGCGCCCACGATCGCGCCGACTATCGTGTACGAGATCACGCGGCCGACGTTATAGAGGAGGCCGGGGCCGAGGCGCTCGAGCTTACCGGCCCGTAGCGTCGCGCTCGAGGCCGGTCCCGTGGGGCCGATGCTCTGCGACAGGGCTATGCCCCCGCACATGGCGACGCAGTGGACCGAGGTCAAGAGGCCGATCACGAAGAGCATTCCGTAGCCGATGGACGCGTCGACCTTCGGCAAGGCGCTGAACAATCCGGCCCCAGTCGCGATCATATAGGCGGCGACCAGTACGACGCCGATCCCCAAGGCTATCATCGTCCCCGCGGCGCTCTTCTTACCCTTGACGGCGTAGCCTATCTTCTCGATAGCCGCCTTTAGAGAGTCGATGGAGACCTTGGAATCTTCGTAATCCACCACGGCGGTCCCGCCCTTGAGATTCGCCGTGGCTTCGATCACGCCATCGATTTTACGGAGGGCCGAGGCTATCCTCGCCTCGCAGGAAGAACAGGTCATTCCTTCCACGAACAACGTCGTCTGTCTGCTGGCCATCGCGGCTACCTCGCTCGGATTGATGCTTTACCGGATGGAACCATACAGGGCCGACGTGAACGCAGTATGAACGCCGGACGCTCACTGTATGAAATCGCGACGCCATGCGTGAATACGATCCGCGAGGACTTGAGACTAGCGTTGACCGAATGGTGTTATCATGAGGGGGAAGTGGCTCTCTAGAACGAACCAGGAGGATCCGACATGGCGAGCGTTGATTGGAAAGTCGCGTTGAAACCCCTGATAGAAAAATACCGGGAACGCAAGCATCCTCTGGACTACGGGAATACGTATCAGCTCCTCGTGATGGTCGTGCTGTCGGCCAGAGATTCCGACAAGCATATCAACCAACTGGCGCCCTCGTTGTTCGCCCAGTTTCCCACGATGGCCGAATTGGCGAAGGCGAGTCTCGACGAGCTCGTTCCCTTGATCGGCAGCGTCAGCAACTTCAAGTCCAAAGCCGAATGGCTGATCGAAATCGCGAGGACGCTGAAAACCGACGAGGCTATTCCTCTTACGATGGAAGGGCTCGTCGCTCTCAGAGGCGTGGGACGTAAATCGGCCAACGTCATCATGAGTCAGTCCGGAGCCCCGGCCGAGGGCGTCATCGTCGATCTCCATACTCTGCGCGTCGCCCCGCGGATAGGAATAGCGCAGGGAACGACGCCGGAGAAAATCGAAAAACAACTGATGGAAAAAATCGACGCAATGGACTGGCACGCCCTAGGCCTGGCACTGACCTTTCTCGGCAGGGAAACTTGCCGGCCCACCAAGCCTCACTGCCCCGAATGCCCGATGAACGACGTTTGCGCTTACAGAAAAACGCTTCCTCCGTTTTGAAATTCCGTCCTGACTCCGGCATCCTTCATGCTCGTTGCCAGCGGGATGCGGGCAGCTTCACGAGGAAGGCCGCCCCTCCCAGCTCCGAATCCCCGACCTCGATATGCCCCCCGTGGGCCTTCACTATCTCGGAGGCGATGGCGAGGCCAAGCCCGCGGCCGCCCGAATCCTGGGCGCGCGAGCGATCTATCCTATAGAAGCGCTCGAAGATCCGCTCGCGCTCGTCCTCGGGAATGCCGGGGCCCGAGTCCTCGACCGCGATACAGATGAAGGCTGAATCGGCCCGGACGCTTACCCGGACGCGGCTGCCCGCCGGGCTATACTTGATGGCGTTCGAGATGAGATTGTAGACGACCTCGCCGAGGCGCAGGCTATCGGCGACCAGTCTCGGGTTTCCCGAATCGTTCTCTACGACCGTGAGCTCTATCCCCTTGGCGCTTGCCTGCGCCGAGAAGAGCGAGACCGCCTTCCGCGCGATTTCGGGGACACTCACCTCCTTCAAATCCAGCTCGAGCTCTCCGGATTCGATCGTCTCCAGCTCGCGCAGGGAGTCGATGAGGCGGGACAGCCGGATCGTCTCCTCGTGCATCGACCGGAGAGTCGCCGTGTCGAGCGGATAGACGCCGTCGATCATCGCCTCGACGGTGCCCTGGAGGAGGGTGACGGGGGTCCGCAGCTCGTGCGCCGCGTCCGCGATGATCCTCTTCTTGGCCTCCTCGAGCCGCCTTAGCTCCTCGGTCATCGTGTTGAACGAGACCGCGAGCTCCGCCAGCTCGTCCCTGCTCCGTATCTCGACGCGAGTCGACAAGTCGCCCGCGGCCACCCTCCGGGCCGCCGCGTTGAGGGAAGCGAGAGGGCGCGTCACGCGGCGCGTGAAGAGAAGCCCCATGAGGAGGGCGATGAGGCTCGCGCCGAGCGTGGCCCACAGTATGGAGGCCGAGACCGAGTCGAGGAAGCGCTCGTCGACGCCCGTGAGCGAGGAGTCGACCATGGATCCGACCAGGACCGTACCCACTTTTTGGAAGTCGACCCGTATCGAGTAGCCGTGGGCGAGATGCCTGGGCGGGTGGACCGTTCCGAGCAGCTTACCCGAAGTGTCCGCGACGATCACCCCGCGCAGATCGGCCAACGCTACACGGTCGGCTACGAGGCTCCGAATCGTCTCGTAAGGGTAGGCCGCGATCGTCGCGGCTTCGCCTTCGCCGGCGCCGGTTCTGCCGGAGACATCCCCCCTGTCGCCGTGGATGCTCTTGTCGAGGGTCAGGAAGACCTGTTTGGGTATCTCGGAGAGGAAGGTCTGGACATTCTCCCAACCGCCGTTGGCCGCGTAGTACTCGCTCAGGATCGTGGCGTAGGCCTTGGCCTTGGCGGCATCCCCGGAGAAGACGAAGGAACGGAAGAGATTCTCGGTCGTGAGCCGCACGAGCACCAGGGAGGAGAGGGCTCCGACCAGGATGACGGCGAAGAAGAAGAGGGATAGGCGGCGCCTAAGTCTCATCGGGTCGCTCCAGGAAGCGATAGCCGACTCCCCGCATGGTGCCGATGTAGCTCGGGTTCTCGCTGTCGTCCCCGATCGCCTTGCGGATGTTCTTGATGTGGGCGTCGATAGTCCGCTCGTAGCCTTCATAGCTCGCGCCGACGGCGCGCTCGAGGATCTCGAGGCGGGTCCACACCCTGCCCGGCTCCCGCATGAGGAGGCAGAGGATATCGAACTGGATCGCCGTCAGGCTCACGCTCCGGCCGGCGACGACCGCGCTTCGCTTTCTCAGGTCCAGTTCCAAATCGCCGCGCCTGAGCGGAGCGGAAGCGGCGACCTGGTCGGGCGCGGCGGAAAGACCCCCGCCCGAGCTCCTTCTGAGGACGGCGCGGACCCGCGCGACGAGTTCCCTGGGACTGAAGGGCTTGGAGATGTAGTCGTCCGCGCCCAGCTCCAGGCCGATGACCTTGTCTATCTCTTCGGTCCGGGCGGTCAGGAGTATGATGGGGACCGCAGAGCTCTTTCGAACTTCCTTTGCGATCTCGAGACCATCGGCGACGGGCATGTTGATGTCCAGGACGAGGCAGTCCGGCGACTCGCCCTTGAAAAGCGAGAGAGCCCGACCGCCGTCGAAGGCGAGGAGGACCTCGAAGCCCGCGGCCTCGAGGTAGCTCCCCACCATCTTGGCGATCTTTTCCTCGTCGTCGGCGACGAGGACTTTAGCGGCATGGGCACTCCCGGGAATCAAACGATGGCGACCACTTCGTAGCCGGCTTCGGCCACCGCGGCCTTGAGGGCCGAGTCCTCCAGGGAGCTCCCGGTCACCACTGCTTTATTCCCGGCGAGGTCGACCACGGCGCTGTCGACTCCCGATACTCCGGTCAACGCGTTCCTTACATGAACGACACAATGATCGCAACTCATGCCCTCGATCGAAAGCGTCTTCTTCATATCATACCTCCTTAAAACTTACTTGTAAGGCTTGAAGCCCTTGAGTCGCAGTGCGTTGGACAGGACGGAGACCGAGCTCATGGACATGGCGGCGGCGGCGAGGATCGGGTTCAGGAGGGGGCCGCCGAAGGCGTAGAGGATGCCGGCGGCCACGGGAATGCCGAGGACATTGTAGCCGAAGGCCCAGAAGAGATTCTGCTTTATGTTCCGGATGACGTTCTTGGACAGCTTGATCGCCGTGGGGACGTCCATCAAGTCGGAGCGCATGAGCACGATGTCCGCGCTCTCCATGGCCACGTCCGTGCCCGAGCCGATGGCTATTCCTATTTCGGCCTGGGCTAGGGCCGGCGCGTCATTGATGCCGTCGCCGACCATGGCGACCATTTTACCCTCCGCCTGGAGCTTCTTCACCTCCGCTGCCTTGTCTTGGGGTAATACCTCCGCGAGGACGGTGTCGATGCCGACCGCTCGCGCGATGGCCTCGGCGGTTCGCCTCGAGTCGCCCGTGATCATGGCGACCGAGATTCCCATCCGGTGCAGGGCCGCGATGGCCTTCGCGCTCGATTCCTTCACGGGATCGGCGACCGCGATGAGACCGGCGTACTTTCCGTCTATCGCGATGCACATGGGAGTCTTGCCCTCGCCCGAAAGACGATCGGCGTCGGCCGCGCCGCCGGAAGCATCGATGCCCTCGGCGGCGAGGTGACGAGCGTTGCCCAATAGGACTCGCCTGCCCGCGATCAGGGCCACGATGCCGTGGCCCGGCACGGCGGCGAACTCCGTAGCGGCCATGACCGGCGCTCCCCGCTCCTCGGCGGCGCGGAGTACCGCCTCGCCGAGCGGATGCTCCGAGGCCTTTTCCGCGGAAGCCGCGAGGGAGAGGAGGCCCAGCTGATCGAGTCCGAGGGCGGGAAGCTCGGGCCCGGGTACGATATCGGTGAGCTCCGGCCTTCCCTTCGTGATGGTACCGGTCTTGTCGAAGACTATCGTATCGATTTTGTGCGCCGTCTCGAGGGCGGCCCCCGACTTGATGAGGACGCCGTACTCGGCGCCCTTGCCGGTGCCGACCATGATGGCCGTAGGCGTGGCGAGGCCGAGGGCGCAGGGGCAGGCGATGGTGAGGACGGCGACGAAGACGGTCAGCGCGAAGACGGCCGTGTGCCCCAGGAGGAGCCAGGCGCCCGCCGTCGCGAGCGCGATCGCGAACACTATGGGCACGAAGATGCCCGAGACGATATCGGCCATCTGGGCGATGGGGGCCTTGGAGCCCTGCGCGTCCTCGACCAGCTTGATGATCCGGGAGAGCATCGTGTCCGCGCCGACCTTGGTGGCCCGGAAGGTGATGCTTCCGTTCTTGTTGACGCTCGCGCCGATGACCTGATCGCCCAGTCCCTTCTCCACGGGGATGCTCTCGCCCGTGATCATGGACTCGTCGATCGCGGTATGGCCGCCGAGGACTTCGCCGTCGACGGGGATCTTCTCGCCGGGGCGGACCATGACCACGTCGCCTGACTCCACTTCGTCGATGGGGATCTCGATCTCGGCGCCGTCGTGGATGACCGTCGCGGTCTTCGGCGCGAGGCCCATCAGCTTCTTGATCGATTCGGAAGTGCGGCCCTTGGTGACGGCCTCGAGGGATTTGCCCAGGAGGATGAGGGTGATGATCACGCCGGCGGTCTCGAAGTATAGGCTTTCGACGGCCTTGAGGTCGCCGGCGCCGATCTGGAACACCGAATAGAGGCTGTAGAGGAAAGCCGCGGAGGTGCCCATCGCGATGAGCGAATCCATGTTGGGCGAGAGCCGGAGTATCGCCTTGAAGCCGACGAGGTAGAAGCGGTAGCCCGCCGCGATCGCGGGCAGGACGAGGGCGATCTCGAGGAGGGCGTAGCGCAGGGGGTAGTCCATCGGCCTCAGCGCGGAGGGGAGGGGGAGGCCGAGCATCGCGCCCATGGCGACGTAGAGCAGCGGAATGGAGAAGAACGCGGAGACGGCGAACTTCGTCCACAGCACGCGTATCTCGCGCTCCTTGGCCGCCTTGTGCTCGTCCGTCCGGGCTCCTGTTTCGGCGATGGCCAGCGGGGTGTAACCGGCTTTGCTTATCGCGCGCTTGATTTCGGAAAGGCGAACTACTGCCGGGTCGTACTTGATGGAGGCTTTCTCGGTCGCGAAGTTGACCGAGACAGAATCCACGCCGGGCAGCTTTCCGGCGACGCGCTCGATGGTCTTCGCACTGGCGGCGCAGGTCATCCCGCCTATGGGTATGGCGACCTCCTTCGCCTCGCGATCGTCGACGGCCTCGTAGCCGGCCTTGGCGACGGCGGTCTTTATCTGGTCGATCGTGAGCCTGCCGTCCTCGAACTTGACCAGGAGCTTCTCGGTCGTGAAATTGACCGCCGCCTCCTCGACGCCCGGCAGTTTCTTGACCGCCCGCTCCGAGGCCTGGGCGCAGGCCGCGCAGGTCATGCCTTTTATCTGAAATTGAAGAGCCTGTACCATCCTGAGTCTCCTTAGCCTATGTACTTCTCGAGGATCATCGAGATCTCGTCGATCTTCTCGCTGCCGTCCTTGGCCTTTATCGCGTCCGCGACGCAGGTGTTCATGTGCTGCTTGAGGATGATCAGGTTGGCCTTCTTGAGCAGGGCTATCGCGGCCGAGATCTGGTTCGAGACGTCGATGCAGTAGCGATCCTCTTCGATCATGCGGGTTATCCCGTCGATCTGCCCGCGAACCGTCTTCAGATGCCCGAGCGCCTTGGCGCTGTCGTGGCTGCAGTGATCCATGCTTGCCTCGCTATACCCCCACCCCGTGGGGGAGGGTACGGATAAAAAGATATGCTTGCAGCGAGGCTTCGTCAAGGCTCGAAGCCCGCGGACTGTGAAGGAGATGTGAACGCTCTGTGCTTTTTCGCCCATGGGCCCCGTGCCGAAGCGCATTGACGAAAGGTAGTTGTCCGGTAGAATGCAGGGCACATGAATGACTTCGCAGGGAAGCTGCCGCTCTTGACATCGATCCTCCTGATGGGTCTGTCGACGATACTGCTCTTCACGGTCTTCTTGATCGCGCGCAGCAATTATCGCGATCGATTCTCCAGCTACTGGCTCATCGGTTGGGCTTTCTACACGGCGCGATCGGGCTTCGAGGTCGTAGGGGCCCTCGATCCCGGCCTCCCGGGCATCACCTCGGGCAATCTCATCTCGCTCTGCGGATCGGCGGTCTTCCTGCTGGTCGCGGCGTCGAGCCTGGGTCGCGCCCGGCGGGGAGGCAGGGTCGCCGTCATCGCCTTCTTCGCCGCATCCCTGGCCATCGCCGCGTCGGAAGCCATCGGCTTCGACAAGCCCGCCTTGATCCTCGTCGTCTTCCTCATCTGCGGCGCCATCCAGATGGCGACGGGCATTCATTTCTTCATATACCGAGCGAAACCGAGGAGCTTCGGCGTCCCCTTGGCGGCATTTTCCCTCCTCCTGCTGGGATCCCTCAATCTCACCTATTTCTGGGTCCGCCCCGACCAACTGCTCGCTCCGCTGGCCTATCAATTGGGCACATTCCTCCGCACGGCGCTGGGAATCGCGGTCGCCATCATCCTCTTCGACTCTTCTCGCGAGGAGGCGCGACGTTCGGCCTTCCGCTACCAGGCGCTCTTCAACAGCCTGAATGACGGCGTCTTCATCGTGGACTTCTCGGGAAGGCATCTCGGCAAATTCATCGAGGTCAACAACCAAGCGACCGCCTATCTAGGCTACTCAAGGGAGGAATTGCTGAGCATGGGACCTAGCGATATCGAGGCTCCGGAGGATCCCAGGCGGGGCGACGATTCCCCGCTGCAAGCCTCGGATAAGGCCCTGCTCCATAGGGTCCATGCAACCAAGCGCGGAGAGAGGATCCCGGTGGATATAAGCGCCCAGGTGTTCGAGCTCGACGGTCGACTCCTGGCGATCGGGATCGCGCGAGATGTCCGAGATCGAGAGGCATCGGAGGCCAGTCTCCGGGAAGCCGTCGGGGAGCGTGAGGCTCTCCTCCGCGAGCTGCACCATCGTGTGAAGAACAACCTTCAGATCATCGTGAGCCTGCTCTCGCTGCAGAGCGCGACTATGAAGGACCCCTCCAGCATCGAGGCCCTGACGAACAGCAAGGCGAGGGTAGCGTCGATCGCGCTCGTGCATGAGTTGCTCTACAGCGACAGGAGCCTGGCCACCATCGATCTGAAAGCCTACGCCGAAGAACTCGCGAACAGCATCGGCTCGAGCCGCGGCCAGGAAGGCAAGATCGCGATAAGGATAGACGGCCAAGAACTGCGCTACGACATCGATCGCGCGATTCCGGTGGGGCTCATCCTGGTGGAGCTCGTGACCAATGCCTTCAAGTACGCGTTCCAGGGCAGATCGCGGGGGATCGTCCGCGTCTCGATCGATCGCGATCCCGACCGCGATTCGATATGCGTCGAAGACGACGGCGTCGGCATGACGACGGACGGTCTCGACGGGAAGACCCTGGGCCTCTCCCTCGTCGACATGCTTTCCAAGCAATTGGGCGGAAGGATCGAGCTCAGTTCATCCGGCGCGGGAACTTCCTGGCGACTCATCATTCCATCGGGTCCTTGCAGAAACGGCGTTCCCAAGCTCATGGGAACGCCGTTCAGATTCGACTAAGTTGTGCGCACTCCGACTAGCCGAGGACCGCGGGCTTCAATATCTCCTGGCACCACTGACGGAAGCTGGTGGGGGTTGTGGACCCGGCAGTGCGCCGCTCGGCGTTGTCGAGGCCCTCGTTTTTGGCCACCTGCATGTCGAGCATGGCCTGCGCCATGGCGTCCGACATCCCGAATCCGATCAGCCTGGACTTGAACGCTTCGTTAGGAATTTGCTGGAAGCGCACTAGTTTTCCCAGCACCTCGGACATGATTTTCGCCATGTCGTTGAACGACAGGTCCTCGGGGCCCAAGACCGGGACGCTGGCGTTCGCGTTCCAGGAGCGATCGAGGAGCAGCTTGGCCGCGACGGCGGCGATATCCCGGGTGGCGCAGGTCGGAGCCTTGAGATCCCCGGAAACCGGCGAGAAGAACATACCTTGGTCCTTGATGGCCCCGGCCTGGTGCAGTAGGTTGTCCATGAACGAAGGGTTGATTACCGCCCGGTAGGCCACGCCCATGCTGGCAATCAAGTCGTCCATGGCCCATGACGCTGTCGCGTGCCCGGCCTCCTTATCGACCCCGCGGCCCAGGGCCGATATTCCGACGACCCGTTTGACCTTTCGGCTCCGGAACGCTTCGCACGCCGGTCGGCTGAAGTCGACGTAGGCGGCCATGACGCTGCTGGCTTGAGGGTCAGGGGGTACGAGCCAGAACACGGCGTCCGCTCCCGCGAAGGCCTTGTTCACCACGGCGGCGGCGCCGTGCGATCCCTGGACGACCTCGACACGCTTGAGGACGTCTGCCGGGAGCTTCGAGGGATCCCGGACGATGACACGGACAGCCTCGCCGCTGGCGAGAACATTCTTGAGCACCTGATGGCCGATCAGGCCTGTTGGTGCAGTGAGTACGATCATTTCTTCCTTCCTTTTCTTGTGGGTCAAACCTTTGTGATCCGACCCGCTTCGACATTCGACCTATCATAGAGATACTTTATAGGGGTCCCCGAACTGTACAGGGATTCTGGCAACTTCTTGCAGAATCCTGTCAATGTGACGGCCGGTTGAGAATTCGCCTTGCATTTCTGACACTCTACGGGCTTGATAGAACCATGGAATCAATAGAACAGATCCGAAGATCGATCGCCCGGTTCGCAGCCCGTGGCAAGCCCGCGATCGTCGATACGAATTGGGAAAACCTCAAGGTCATGACCTTCGGAATGCCTACCGAATCGATGCCCAGCCTCTATGAACCCATGTTCGGCCTCGTAGTCCAAGGTGCCAAGCGGGTCGTCCTCGGCAACAGAGTCTTTGACTGCGTCACGGGACAGTACATCGTCGTTTCCCAGGAATTCCCGGTCACGAGCCAGGTGGTTTCGGCGACGGCTGAAGAGCCTTTCATGACCGTCAGCTTGAAATTGAAGCCGACGATGATCGCCGAGTTGTTGTTGGACGCCGGCGGCGATGCGCCGACCACCTCGCTCTCGGGCATGGGAATCGGACTGGCCTCGGCCGAGTTGGTAGGAGCCGTCGCCCGGCTCCTGCGGCTGCTCGATCGTCCGCGGGATCTCGCCGTGCTGGCCCCCTTGGCGGAACGAGAAATCCTTTGGTATCTCCTGTCGGGCGACCAAGGGGCCGTGGTGCGCGAAGTCGTTCTGACCGACGGTCGCATTTCGCGGATCAGCCAGGCCATCCGTTGGATCAGGTCCCACTATGCCGAGCGCTTTCGCGTCGAGGATTTGGCTCGACTGGCGGGGATGAGCGCCTCGTCGTTCCACAGGCACTTCCGGGCGGCCACGGCCATGAGTCCCATTCAATACCAGAAGCATGTTCGGTTGCAGGAAGCGCGTTCCCGGCTCATGGTCCAACGGGAAGACGTGGCCGCCGTTGGCTTCGCCGTGGGCTACGACAACGCCTCGCAGTTCAGTTACGAGTACAGCCGATTGTACGGACTTCCGCCCGGCAAAGATGCTCTTCGAATGCGGAAGGCGTCGTTGCAGAAGCGGATGGTCCTCATCGAGTAGGCGACGAAACGCGGCAGCTCGATCAACTACAGCCGGTAGTTGATCCACATGTTTCTCGCGAGCGCTGGCGCGCTCGCGGCAACGAAGCTCTTCGAGCTTCGTCGGGGCCGTTCCGCCTCAAGTGCGAGCCTTGCGTCAGCTGCATCCAGTAGTGCTGCCGCAAGTTTCTCGCGAGCGCTAACGCGCTCGCGGCAACGAAGCGCGCCTCCAAAAATGCGCGCTTCGTCGTGGCCGTTCCTCCTGAAATGCGAAACGCGGCAGCTCGATCAACTACAGCCGGTAGTTGATCCACATGTTTCGCATTTCAGGCATGTCCCGTTGCGGACCAGGGTCAGGTGGCCGCAGACGGGGCAGGGGTCTCCTTCGTAGCCCTTGAGGCGGGCGACGCGGCTCCCCTCGCGGGCGGCCTTGAAGCGCGCGGCCGACTCGGTATCGGTGCGCGCGATGCGCGCGGCCTCTCCCGCGTCCGGCGGGCGGTGGGCGGGAGCCGCGCCGGCATAGGTCGCGGCCGTCCTGTGGCCCGCCACGCCGTTGGGCGACCTAGGCTCCAGGGCGGAGGTCGCCACGAGATCCTCCGGCTTGACCTGGCCGAGCTCGTGGCGCTCGAGATAGGCGATCGCCAGGTCCCGGAAGATGTAGTCCAGGACGGAGGTGGCCATCTTGATGTAGTCGTGGCCCTGGACCATGCCGTTGGGCTCGAAGCGCGTGAAGGTGAAGGCGTCGACGTACTCCTCCAGGGGTACGCCGTACTGGAGGCCCAGGGAGACGGCGATGGCGAAGGAGTTGAGGATGGAGCGGAAGGCGGCGCCCTCCTTGTGCATGTCCAGGAAGATCTCGCCGAGGCTGCCGTCGTCGTACTCTCCCGTCCGGACGAAGACCGAGTGGCCGCCGATCTTGGCCTTTTGGGTATAGCCCGACCTCCTGTTGGGGAGGGCCCGTCGCACGCCTCGCGGGGCGGCCGGCATGCCGGGCAGGTCCTGGGCGTGAGCTTCGGGGGCGAAGCCCGCTTCGATGGCCGAATTGGCTTCCCGCGAGGTTCTGTCACCCTCGGAGCCGTCGGAGGCGCTCGCATCGAGCGTGGCCGCTTCCAAGGCTACTATGGAGTCGGCGATTATGTCGGCGCCCGGAGCGAGAGCCGACAGGGGCTGGGAAAGCTTGGATCCGTCGCGGTACAGGGCGATGGACTTGAGCATGGAGCGCCACGCGAGCATGTAGGCGCCCTTGACGTCTTCGTAGGTCGCGGAGTTGGGCATGTTGATGGTCTTCGAGATGGCGCCGGAGACGAAAGGCTGGACCGCGGCCATCATCGCTATGTGGGCGGTCCAGGAAATGGAGCGACTGCCCTTTTTCCCCGAGGGCGTCGCGGTGTCGAATACGGGGAGCTGGGCCGCCTCGAGACCGGGGGCCCCCTCGAGGCCCATGGTTCCGCACGCGAAGAGCTCGGCCTCCTCGATCTCGGATTCCGAGAAGCCCAGATGCCTGAGGAGGCTGAAGCCGGGGAGCGAGTAGGTCGCCTGAGGCAATCCGAGGGCTTCGAAGGTTTCGGCCCCGAGCACGAACGGAGCGAAAGAAGCCTCGAGGGATATCGCGTCCTTGAGCGCGCCCTCGACTTTGCGGAGAGCGGCCTCGGGAAGCCCTTTCGCCGCCAGCGATTCATAGGAGAGCCCGCCGGGGGCTCCCTTCAGCGTGCCGTGGCCGAGGGCGTAGGCCTCTATCTCCCCGATCGCGGTCTCGGAATAGCCCAAGGCCCGCAGGGCGGGGGGGACCGACTGGTTGATTATCTTGAAATAGCCGCCTCCCGCCAGCTTCTTGAACTTGACGAGGGCGAAGTCGGGCTCGACTCCCGTCGTGTCGCAATCCATGAGGAGGCCGATCGTGCCGGTCGGCGCTATGGCGCTCACCTGCGCGTTGCGGTAGCCGTAGCGCTCGCCCAAGGAGAGGGCCTGGTCCCAGGCGTCGCGCGCGGCGGCGGCGAGGTTATCGGGGCAGGCCGAGGCATCCAGCCCGGCGGGCGTCACGGTCAGGCCTTCGTACTCCGAGTCCGGAGCGCCATAGGCCGCCCTGCGATGGTTTCGCATGACGCGGAGCATGTGTTCGCCGTTGGCCTCGTAGCGGGCGAAGGGCCCCCATGCTCCGGCCATGCGCGCCGACTGGGCGTAGGCCTCGCCCGTGAGTATCGCTGACAGGGCCGCGGCCGCCGCCCGCCCCTCGGGCGAGTCGTAGGCGAGCCCCATCACCATGAGGAGAGAGCCGAGATTCGCGTAGCCGAGACCCAGTGTGCGGTAGTCGTAGCTCCTTCGCGCGATCGCCTTTGACGGAAATTGCGCCATCACGACCGATATCTCCAGGACGGTCGTCCATATCCTCACGGCGTGCCGGTAGGCCTCGTCGTCGAAGCGTCTCTTCCCCTCGTCGTAGAATGTGAGGAGATTGAGCGAGGCGAGGTTGCAGGCGGTGTCGTCGAGGAACATGTACTCGGAGCAGGGGTTGGAGCCGCGGATTTCCCCGTCGGCCGGGCAGGTGTGCCACTCGTTGACGGTTCCATGGTATTGCAGACCGGGATCGGCGCATTTCCAGGCGGCGCGCGCGATGCCGTCCCATAAGGCCCTTGCCTTGAGCTTCTTCATCACCTTTCCCGTCGTTCTCGAGGTGAGCTCCCAGTCCTCGTCCTCCTGGACGGCGTGCATGAAGCGGTTGTCCAGGCGCACCGAGTTGTTGGAGGACTGGCCCGAGACGGAGTTGTAGGCGTCGCCTTCCCAGGCCGTGTCGTATTTCTTCAAGTCGTCCACGGCCGAGTAGTCGCCCTGGCGGAACATGGAGAGCAGCTGGTGAAGGAAGGGAGCGGGGATACCGGCGCGGAGGGCCGACTTCACCTCCCTGCGGAGAGCCGGATTGAGATCGAAGGAGAAGCGCTCCTCGACCGTAGCGACGCCGGCGTCGCTGCCGTCGCCATCGGGCGCGCCCGAGGGCGGTCCCGAGCGCACTGCCTGGGCGAGCGCGGCCGCCCTGGCGCGGAGAAGCCCGGACCCGGCGGCAAGACAGGCCACTTTGTACTCCTCCTCGGCCTTCCAATTCGTATACGATTCGATATCGGGATGGTCGGCGTCGAGGATGACCATCTTGGCGGCCCGCCGGGTCGTGCCGCCCGATTTGATCGCGCCGGCGGAGCGGTCGGCTATCTTCAGGAAGGATAGAAGTCCGCTCGAGACGCCGCCGCCGGACAGGGACTCGTGAAGCCCACGTATCTTGGAGAAATTGGAACCCGTGCCGGAGCCGTACTTGAAGAGCCTCGCCTCGCGTGTGACGAGATCCATGATGCCGCCTTCGTTCACGAGATCGTCCTCGATGCTGAGAATGAAGCATGCATGAGGCTGTGGCCGTTCATAGGCGGAGGAGCTTTTCGTCAGCTCGCCGGTCGAGGGATCGACGTAATAATGCCCTTGGGACGGACCCTCGATGCCGTATACGGCATGGAGGCCCGTATTGAACCACTGCGGGCTGTTGGGCGCCGCCATCTGCCTGGCCATCATGTAGAGCAGCTCGTCGTAGAAGGCGGAGGAATCGTCCTCCGAGTCGAAATAGCCGGCCTTCTTGCCCCATTCGGTCCAAGTAAAGGCGAGTCTGTGGAACACCTGCCGGGCGTCGGTCTCGCCCTCGCCGCCCGCGGAAGCGGGGGATCGCTGGGCCTTGGGAACGTAGGTCTTCCAGGAATCCGCCTTGTCGGCGGGCACTCCGGCCTTTCTGAAGTATTTTTGCGCGATGATGTCGGTCGCGATCTGACTCCAGGACGAGGGGACGACCGCCCCCTCCATATGAAAAATGGACTTTCCGTCCGGATTGCGGATTTCGCTTTTTCTTGCGACCCACTCTATGCCTTCATAGGGGCCGGAGCCCTTCCTCGTGAATTTTCTCTCGAATTTCACACTATGCCTCCATACAATTAGTGAATTACTATATGGCATAAATTTAATAAATAAATCGTCGAGGGACACTATATATTGGGGTTGTTCCATTTGCAAGCGCAATAGCTAGAAAATCCAATTATTTTTACCCAAGCTCACCCCCTTCTGCGTTACTCTGATCATTGAGCTGATGCTCCGAACGGGACGGTCCCCGCTAAGGGGGGCTTCCGCAGTTCCCGATAACTAGAAGAGACTATGAAATTAGCGGCAGTCATATACGGCGGTTCCCTTTCTTCGCATGCCCTCAAGCCGATCGGCCAAGGCGGATCGGCTTACGAGCGCTGCCTGCATTTCGTTCGAAGCCTGCCGGGGCTCCAGAGGGCGGTAGTCGCGGAGGGCGCGCTGTCCCTGCCCGATGGGGAATTCCCGAGGCATCGCCGGGAAGCATGGAACTTCGACCAGGTTCTCGAGGAAATGGCGGCAGTCGGGCGGGACGCGGACGCCGTGCTTCTCGTCTGGGCCGACGAGCCCTTCCTCGATGGGAAGCTCGCCGCCAAGATGATCGAGGATTTCAGGCGGTATAGGGCCGAGTACGGCTTCGCCGACGGCTATCCGGGAGGCCTCGCCGCCGAGCTCCTCGCTCCGCGGGTGATTCCGGCCGTTCGGAAGCTCGCCTCATCGCCCCCCTCGGATCCCGCGCGGTCTTCCCTCTTCTCGGCAATACAGAAAGACATCAACGCTTTCGATATCGAGACCGATATTTCCCCTGTCGATCTCCGCGATCTGCGGCTGAGCCTCGCCTGCGACACGAAGAGGAACTTCCTCCTCGTCGAGCGACTCGCCTCCGCGGGGGTTTCCGACGCCGAGAGCGCGCTGAGACTCATCCCGGAAAGCCTCGGCCTCCTCCGGACCCTGCCCGCCTTCATCCAGGTCCAGATCGCCGCCGGCTGTCCTCAAGCCTGCGCTCTCTGCCCCTATCCCCGGTTCGGAGGCGACATCCTCTCGCTGCGGCAGGACATGCCGAGGGAGAGCTTCTCCTCGCTGCTCGATCAGGCCGTCGATCTCTGCGAGGACGCGGTCATCGATATATCGCTATGGGGCGAGCCGAGCCTGCACTCCGATATCGGAGGAATGATCGGCGAGGTCCTCGCGCGGCCCTCCCTCTCGCTCATAGTCGAGACTTCCGGAATCGGCTGGGGCGGCGCCTTCGAGAAAGGCCTCGCGAGGCGGATAGCGGACTCCGGCGGCGAAGGGCGCCTGGATTGGATAATCTCCCTCGACGCGGCAAGCCCCGAGCTCTATGCCCGGCTGCGCGGCAAGGGCTACGAGGAGGCGACTTCGTTCGCCGAGCGCATGTTCGATCTCTTTCCCGGCCGAGCGCACGTCCAGATGGTCCGGGCCCGCGAAAACGAGTCCGAGCTCGAGGCTTTTTGGCGCGGTTGGAAGAAGAAGACCGAGAAGGTCATCGTGCAGAAGTACTCGCGCTTCGCGGGCCTCCTCCCCGAGCGGAAGGTCTCGGACCTCTCGCCCCTCATACGCAAGCCATGCTGGCACCTGAAGCGCGATCTTTCCGTCCTCATCGACGGAACCGTGCCGCTCTGCCGGGAATTCTCCTACGGCGATATAATCCTCGGCAATGCCTTCGGCGGCCCCGCGGGCCTGGCGGAGGCTTGGGCCGCGGGCGATGCCTATCATGCCGCCCATATCGACGCCTTCCGGTCGGGCGAGAATTCCAGGTATCCTTCTCCCTGCGAGACCTGCGATGAATACTATACATACAACGCTTGACGCGGGCGCCGTGCCCTACACCGTCGTCGGGGCGTCCAAGTCGGGACCGGGCGGGGACCGTTCGGCCCTATCGGTAGTCCTTCTGAACCGAGGCTCCAGGCTGTATAGGGGCGACGCCCTGGGCGAGCTCGAGCGCGCGGGCTTGGGGCCGATAGTCTCGGTCGAGCCGAAGCCCGATTCCCGAGACATCGAGGCTCTTTCGGCCAGGCATTCCGGTACGCGATTCCTCCTCCTCTCGGAGCCCGCATCGCCCGGCGTGCAGATCAACCTCGCGATCCGGGAGTCTCCAGGACCCTATGTGTTCGTGATATGGACCGACATGTCGCTCGCGGCTCAGGGGCTCTCCAGTCGCTTCTTCGAGCGCCTGTCCGAGCGGAACGTCCTCTGCCAGGCGCCCGCCCTCTTCGCGCGGGGGGGCGACCAGGTGCCTGCCGCGGCATCGCCCGCATTCGACGGCTCCGGCCTGAAGCTGCTCTGCCTCAGTCCCAGGAAAGACGGGACGAGGACTCTCTTCCCCTTCGATTACGCGGGCATCTACTCGCGCGAGAAGTTCGTGCTTACGGGCGGCTTCGACGCGGGCATCCCCAATCCTTACTGGCAGAAGCTCGATTTCGGGTTCCGGGCCTGGCTCTGGGGCGAGGAGATTCGGATCGCCCAGGCCCTCAAAGTCTCCTACGCGGACGCGCCGACGCCCGAAGACGAGACGCCCGACGAATGCTACAAATGGTTCTGGCTCAAGAACCTCGCCCCCAGCTTCAACGGCGATTCCGGAGCCATCCGGCCCAACCGCTTCTGGTCCTACCTTCGAAGCCGGCGCGGCGGCGCCGTTTCCGCGTTGGGAGAATTCCGCGCCGGAAGGGAATGGGTGAGGATCAATCGCTACCGATTCCGCACCGACGCCGCGAGCCTGGTCGACCTATGGGACGAGTCCGGCCAATGACGGCCATCGTGCTTCAGGCTCGGATGGGCTCGACACGCCTTCCCGGCAAGGCTCTCCTGGCCTTGGGCGGCTCTACCATCGTAGAGCAGGCCATGATGCGCCTGGCCCTCGTCCCCGCCGACGCCCGCGTGCTCGCGACCGACGACTCGAGCGCGTCGGCGCTCGCGCCGGCGGCGCTCCGCCGCGGCTTCGAGCTCCTCGTGGGCCCGTCCGAGGACGTTCTGGCGCGATACTGCATGGCGATCCGCCGCTTCGGCATCGATCTAGTGGTTCGCGCCACGGGCGACAATCCCCTGGTCTCGCATGAGCTCGCCGCCCTCCTCCTGGAACGCCGAACCGCGGTCGCCGCGGATTACTCGGGCTTCGCGGGGATGCCCGTCGGGATGGGCGTCGAGCTCGTAGGCGGCGAAGCCCTCCTGCGGGCCGAAGGCCTGGCGCGGGAACCGCGGGAGCGCGAGCACGTATGCCCTTACGTCTACGGCCATCCCGAGCTATTCCGCGTAGACAGGCCTGATGCCCCGCCCGAGTACCTCATGGACGGCGCCAGGGTCACCGTGGACACCGAGGCGGACTACCGGGAGGTACTGAAGATCTACGGCGCCCTATACGACGGACGACCCATCGCGAGCCCGGCCTTGATGGGCTACCTGAGAGGTTCCGTCCTGCCGACGGCCGGAGGGAATGCGTGAGCCGCTCGATACTGCTCGTCCCTTCGGTCGCGAAAGGCAACGGCTCGGGCCACATCGTGCGCTGCCTCTCGCTCGCGCGATCGCTGGGGAGCGGGGCCTCGGTATTCGTTCCCGAAGCCAAATCGGAGACCTCGTGGAGCTCGGCGGAGATCTCGATGGCCTATGCCCGCGAGCTGTCCGGCATCGGCGTCGTATCACGGCTTCCGACTTCGGCGCGCCGCAGCCCTTGGGACCTCGTCGCCTTGGACCGCCGCGCGACGAGCGTCGAAGAGCTCGTCGCGTGGGAGCGCTTCGCCCCTGTGGTCGCGATCGACGAGGGAGGCCCCGCCAGGGATCTGGCCCAGTACCTGATAGATATCCTCCCGCGCCATCCTCGCGCGGGAGGCGGAGAGCCGAATCGGTCGGGGATCGGCCTGCTGGACCTGCCGCGCTCCCGTCGCCTCCCGCCGAGGGAATTCCGGCGCGTCCTCGTTTCGTTCGGAGGCGAAGACGGCGTCGGCCTCAGCCTCCGCCTCGCTCGCCTCCTGATCGCCGAAGGATTCGTCGAACCCGCCGATCTCACCGTGGTGTCGGGCGCGTTGAGGCACGGGGCGCCGCCCCTCGGCCTCGACGGAGCCACCATCCTGGGCCCCGTGCAGGACCTCAAGGAGCACCTGTCCCGCTACGATCTCGTATTCACGCAATTCGGCCTGACGGCCTTCGAGGCGGCTTGGGCAGGCTGCGGCGTAATCCTCCTCAATCCGAGCCGCTACCACCGGGAGCTGTCCAGGGCCGCGGGCTTCCCGGAAATAGGCGTGCTCCACCCCGACCAAAGCGCCCTGCGACGCTATCTGCGCTCGCCGGCCGAAGTGCTATCGGCCCTGGCGAGGCTCCTCCCGGAGGATCGCGGATCCCTCGCCGACTGCATCGCGGGCCTCGCCCCCGCGGGCAGCCGCGACTGCCCCTCCTGCTCGAGTTCGTCTCGCCGAAGCCTGTACCGCGATCCCGCGAAGAGCTACTTCCGCTGCGCCGTCTGCGGCGCCGTGTATATGGTGCGTTTCTCCGAAGGGAGGGAGAATCCTTATAAGCAGGCCTATTTCTTCGAGGAATACCGCCGCCAATACGGGAAGACCTACCTCGAGGATTGGCCCGCCCTCACCAGTCTGGCGGAGTCTCGGCTGAACTTCATAGAGAAAATCGCCTTCGCGAGTCTCGGAAGGGCCAGGGGACTGTCCATGCTCGACGTGGGATGCGCCTACGGGCCCTTCCTCGCCGCCGCCAGGGCCCGCGGCCAGGAGCCCTTCGGCCTGGACGCGGCCGAGGAAGCCGCGGCCTACGTCCGCCGGGAGCTGGGGATACCCGCCGCCGCGGGCGATTTCCTCGATCAGAGGGCGGCTTCGTCCTTCGGCGGCCCCTTCGACGTGCTGTCGATGTGGTACGTGATCGAGCATTTCGAGCGCCTGGACAAGGCGCTCTGGAACGCCGCGGCGCTGCTGCGCCCGGGCGGGATACTGGCGTTCTCGACTCCGTCGCTCGAAGGCGCCTCGGGCCGATTCGACCGACGCGGCTTCTTCGCGAGGAGCCCCGAGGACCACTTCACCTTATGGGAGCCCTCGAAGGCCCGGGCCATTCTCAAGTCCTACGGCTTTCGGGTGGAAAGGATCCGCATCACGGGACATCATCCCGAACGCCTGCCGGGTCTGCGCTTCCTCGCCTCCCGCAAAGCCGCGCGGCCTCTCGACGGCCTCTGCGCGGCGGCGGGCCGCCTCGCTTCCGTCGCTTTCGGGCTGGGCGACACCTTCGAGATATACGCCGTCCGCGAGGAGGCGCCGGGCTTCGAGCCCGCCCGAAGCCCGGCGCCCGGGACCAGGACGGGTCGGGGCGTGATACGCGGCCCCAACGGAACCTGAGCGGAGCGGATGGAGCGATGACCGTTTTCATTCTCGGGGCAGGAGTGATGCAGATTCCGGCGATCCGCGCCGCGAAGGATCTCGGCTGGACCGTCGTCGCCGCCGACGCGGATCAGGCGGCGCCCGGCGTCCGGGATGCCGATCGCTTCATCCACCTCGACTTGAAGGACCGCGAAGGTCTCGCCGGCGCGGCGCTGGGGATCAGGGCCGAGCTCGGCCTCGACGGCGTCTTCACCGCCGGGACCGACTTCTCGACCTCCGTGGCCTGGGTCGCGCGGGAGCTGGGTCTGCCCGGGATACCTTTCGAAACCGCCGTCAGGGCCTCCGACAAGCTCAGGATGCGCGAGGCGCTGCGCGCCGCCGGCGTGCCGTCGCCTCGCTACGCGGCCGCGGACTCGACCGACGATCCATCCGCGGTCGTCGCGGGGCTCGATTTTCCCCTCGTGGTGAAACCGGCCGACAGCATGGGAGCCAGAGGCTGCCGCGCGGTGCGCGATTCCTCCGAGCTCTCCGACGCGCTCGCGGCCGCCCTGCGGTTCAGTCGCTCCGGCAAGGCGATCGTCGAGGAATTCGTAGATGGTCCCGAGTTCTCCGTCGACGCCCTGGTGGAGGGCGACGAGATCCGGATTCGCGGAGTCGCGGACAGGCATATCCATTTCCCGCCCTATTTCGTCGAGCTGGGACACACGATGCCGACCGCCCATCCCTCCGAGATCGTCGACGAGGTCCTGCGCGTCTTCCGACTCGGCGTCAAGGCGCTGGGCATCGGGCGCGGCGCGGCCAAGGGCGACATGAAATACTCCCCCGCCCGCGGCGGAGCCCTCGTCGTTGAAATCGCGGCCCGACTCTCCGGCGGCTACATGTCGGGCTGGACCTATCCCTATGCGAGCGGCATCGACCTGACGCGCGAGGCTTTACGCCTGTGCGTCGGGATGGGCCTCGAAGCTAGCCCCCCCGATAGAGGCTGGACCTCGGCCGAACGCGCCTTCATCTCGATTCCGGGCAGGGTAGCCTGGATAGAAGGCCGAGCCGAAGCGGAGCGTACCCCCTACGTCAAGCAGCTATTCATCCGGGCCTCGGCCGGCGATAGAGTGACCTTCCCCTCGAACAACGTCGAGAAATGCGGCAACGTGATCAGCCAAGCCCCGTCTCGCGAGGAGGCCGTCGCGGCGGCGGAATCCGCGGCCAGGGCCATGCGAGTACGCCTGCTGCCCGCGGAGCCCGAGACGGAGGCCTTCCTCGCGTCGGAAGCGGGGAAGGACGGCATGTGGCCTCCTCCGGCCTTCGTCGTCCGCGGAGCCGCTGCCCGCGAGCTCGCCGCCATGCCTGATTATATTGAAGGCGCGGCAACCGATATTCCGTCGGTTGCTCCTTTCTCGCTGGCGGGGAGCGTCGAAGGCCGAGACTGGGGCGGCCTCCGCTTTTCGGAATCGGCAGCCCTGGCCCAAGAAAGGGGACGGAGCCTTTGCGCCGGCGCCGTCCTGCGCCCGGACGCGGCGGCCGGACGCTTCAGGACCCTCGCCGGCCGATTTTGGCGCGCCCTGGCCCGAGGCGGGCTTCAGGCCGCCGTGTATGTCCTGGATACCGAGTACGAGGCGGCGGGGAATGGGCGCCGTCGGAGCGGCGGCCGATGAGGCGTTCTCCGGTCCGGGCGGGATCGAAGATCCTCTCGATTCTGTTCAGCGCAGCCATGCTGCCTTCCCTCGTCGCGGCCCCGGCCGCTGCCGCAGCGCCGGCCGCGCCGCCGGCCGCCGCCGCCGCTGCGGACGCGGCAACCTTGGCGGGCCCGCTCGCCGCCCGCCTAAAGGCGCGTCTATACTACGATCCGGTCACCGGCTACGGTCTCTTCGAGAAATCGGGCAACAGATTGACCTTCGCCCTCGGCGTGCCTCGGGCGGTTTTCGATTGGAGCAAATCTATCCTCCTCGATCCTCCGACCGAAGATGAAGGCGGGCTTTCGTTCTCCGCGGCCTCGAGCGCGGCCATCGAGAAAGCCTTCGCGGAGGCCGAAGCCCTTGCCCGCTCCCATTTTTCGGTCGCGGCCATCCTTATCGACCCCGGCCATGGCGGCAAGGATCCGGGCGCGATCGGCGAGCACGTCGTCGCGGGCAAGAAGCTGCGGGTCGTAGAGAAGGAAATTACGCTCGCCGTATCCCAAAAGCTGTACGCCGCGCTCAAAGCAAGATATCCCGACAAGCAGATACTCGTCACCCGCGACGACGACAGCTATCCGAGTCTGGAAGATCGCGTAGAAATGGCCAATTCCGTCGAGCTCGCCCCCAACGAGGCGATCATCTACGTCTCCATCCACGCCAACTCGTCGTTCAACAAAAACGCGAAGGGCTTCGAGATTTGGTACCTCAATCCCGAATACCGGCGTACCCTCGTCGACGCGAAGAAGGCGGGGGGACCCGGCCAGGAAATCGCGCCGATACTCAATGCGATGCTCGAAGAGGAATTTACGACTGAAAGCATCATCTTGGCGCGCGACATCATGACCGGCCTCCAGGCGGAAATCGGCTCGGATAGCCCGAACAGAGGCATCAGGGCCGAAGAATGGTTCGTCGTTCGCAACGCCCATATGCCTTCCGTCCTTATAGAAACGGGTTTCGTAACCAATCTCGAGGAAGGGAAGCTGCTCACCGAGGACGATTACTTGTCCCGCATAGCCGACGGCGTATATAATGGGCTTGTCGATTTCGTCGGCTACTTCGAAAGCATGAAAGGCGCCCCTTCCCCATGAACCGATTCCTCGACGCGTCGCGCCCAATGGTCCTCGCCGCCGGCCGTGCCCTGTCCGCGGCTTTGAGGTCTGCCGTGAAGTGGCTTTCCGTGCCGGTAAACCTCTGCCTGGCCATGCTCGGCCTGGTTTTC
>CAZBGA010000054.1:0-28123 GCA_964491385.1 uncultured Treponemataceae bacterium
ATTATTTCGACGAGAATATCTGGGGAGAAAGAGAGAAAATCGACAGTCTCGTTGACCAATATAATGAAATACGCCTTCCCGAGCGGAAGGCGGGGCAGGATCTCCATCTCGACGAAGCTGTCCGGCGATCGAGTCTCCCTGGTAGTCCGGGACGACGGCAAAGGAATGCCCGAATCGATCGACTTCGACAAGTCGGGCGGACTCGGGCTCATGATCGTCGGCATGCTGGCGCAACAGCTGCGCGGCAGCATCCGGATCGAGCGGGGTAACGGGACGAAGATCGCCTTGGAATTCAATAAATGAATATTTCGGATCCTATGCTTCCCGCATAAGGAGGTCGGCGATGGAAGGAAGCGGCCTGCAAGTCCTGTCCGGCGTTCTTCATATCAAGTTCCTCATCTTCGATTGGTCGGTCCCGAACCTCGTAATGGGGGCGATCGTCGTAGTCGTCTTCTTCGCGGCCGCCTGGGCCCGATTGCCCAAGTGGATAGAGCGGGGCCGGGAACGCGATACGGAGGGCGGGAAATGAGCCTGACCGAGAAGGCGCAGGGCTACGTCAAGGACAAGCTCACGCTCGAGGACGCCCTGCCCACGAAGCTGCCGGTCTATCTCAACTCCATGGCCTACCTCTTCGGCGTCCTGACCCTCTGTTCCCTGGCGATGCTCATCGCGAGCGGAATCGTCATGGCTTTCTTCGGGCCGAACTGGTACCACGTCGCGCCCGCCGGCAAGTTCTTCAATTCCATCCATTTCTGGGCGGCCCAGCTCTTCTTCGCCTTCATGATGCTCCACATGGCCACGAAGTACTTCCTCGGCGCCTTCCGCGACGGCAGGGGGAAGACCTGGATGATCGGCGTCCTGACCTTCGGCTGCGCGATCTTCAGCGGCTTCACCGGCTACCTCTCCGCCTCGAACTGGTCCGCGCAATGGCACGCCGTCGAGGCCAAGGACGCGATGAACGCCATGGGCATCGGCGCCTTTTTCTACACTACCAACTACAGCCAGATGCTCACCCTCCACGTCGCTGTCCTGCCCGCCTTCATCGTCGTCCTCGTGGCTCTCCACGTCCTCCTCGTGAGGCACGAGGGGCCGGTGAAGCCCTATCCCCCCAAGGGCGAGGCGCGAGAATGAGCAGGAGATCCGACGAATACCTGCGCGGCGTCCCGATGAAGCCCTACGACCTCGTGCGCGAGGGGCTGATCGCCCTGGCCTTCGTGGCGGCCCTCGTCATAGTCCTCGCCCTCGTCTTCAAGTCGCCGGACGCCCCCACGGTGCGCGGCGAGGACGTGGCGAAGAATCATCCCCTGGCCTACATGAAGACCGTCGCCGACCTCCTCTCGGGCGAGAGCGCCCTGGAGAGCTACGGCCCTCCCTACACCGCGGACAAGGAGAACATCCAGCGGATCGTCGGCCCCGGCCCCGCGGCGATCCTCGGCGTGACCCTGCCCATCGACGCCGAGAAGGACCTCGTCATCGCCCCCCTGGAGAGGGCGGCGGTGCTGAACAAGGATGTCGCCGCCGCGCTCGCGGTGTGGAAGGCCGCCTCGGAGGATGCGCGGAAGGCCTGGACCAAGGCATACGGCGACGCGCTCGACAAGGCCCAGGAAGCGGGCGGCTTCGTCAAGGTCCCCCTGGGCGACTACGGCCCCGTGCCCGTCATGGCGATGGGGATGCTCGATCTCGGCCGGGCGGGACTCCTCGAGGGCGCGCTCACGAGCGGCGAAGGCCTCCCCTACACCCTGGACGGCACGAAGGCCATGCTCTTCTTCCAGGAGGACGTGGACCAGGGCATCGCCTACGGCTACGACATGCACGGCTCCCAATGGGGCATCACCCACGAGGTCGGCAACCTGCCCGGGCCCTGGTGGCTCTGGCCCTACGCGATCTGGTACCAGATCCCGCCCCTCACGACGGCGCCCAACGCCGACGTGATAGTCGGGTCCCTCATGCTCCTGTTCTTCCTCCTCCTCCTCTTCGCGCCCTTCATCCCCGTGCTGAAGCACCTGCCGAAGTGGATCCCCATCTACCGGATCGTCTGGCGCGATTGGTACAGAAGGAAGGAATGACCGGCCTCGGGGTCAGCGGTCAGGCGAACCCGGCGATTCTCGGTTCGCGTCCAGGAAATAGCCTTTGGCCTCCGCTATGAATTCCTTCGCTTGGTCGGTGAGACCAGTCTTTCGATAGCACAAACCGAGCACGAGGCTGTGCTCGAGCTTGACGGCGCTCACTTTCTCCGTCATCGCCGCCTGAAACGCGAAGTCGGGAAGGATCGACCAGCCCAATCCCGAGGCGACGAGACCCATGATGGAAAGGGAGTCGTTGCATTCGTAGGCGGGCTCGGGCTCGAGTCCATAATCGGCGCAGACTTTGGCGATGGTCTCGGCGAGGCCTTCGGCGGCGGAGCGGGCCACTCCGATGTAGGGATAGGACACGAGAGCCGCGATGCGCTCGGCGACGCCGCCGCGGAGCCGGAGCGACGCCGGGAAGACGAGGGCGAACCGCTCCTCGGCTATCGGCTCGAAGGCGAGCGTCTCCTCGCTCGCCCAGGAACGCACGAATCCGACCTCGAGCGCCCCCGACATGAGGGCGTGGACCTGGGCCTCGGTCGGCATGACCAGCATGTCCAGCCTCAAGTCGGGCTTCGACCTGCTTAGCTCCCCGAGGAAGGGGGGAATCCTGGTGTTGAAGAAGGAGCTGACGCATCCTACCCTGAGGGCCCGCGTCTTCGTGGCTATCGCCTTGGCCGTCCGGCAGGCGACATCGACGGCTTCGAGGAGCCTCTCGGACTCGACCAGGAGGTACTCTCCCGCTTCGGTCAGCTTGGTCTTCTTGCCGGTCCTGTCGAAGAGGGCGGCTCCGACTTCTTCCTCGAATTCCTGGATCTGCCTGCTCAGGGGGGGCTGGGATACGTGGAGTATCTCCGCGGCCTTGGTGAAGTTCAGGCTCCGCCCGACCGCCGCGAAATACCGCAGATGTCGCAATTCCATGCGTGCATTCTATTGATCGGTCCATCCTGTCGCAAGACAGGGGTCCTATCCCCCGTGATCGGGCTCTTTCGCCCGCGCGGCGCGGGACCTCGCCGTCTCGACCGCGACCGCGATGCGGTCCTCGGCGGGAACCGCCGTGCCGCTCTCGTCGACGGCGACGATGGCTCCGCCTACGGGCTTCGTCCTCCACCTGACCGCCGCGGAGAATTCCTCGCGGCACTCGGCGAGATCGGGCGCGGCGAAGAATCCCGAGGCCATGATCTCGTAGAGGCCGGAGGCGCCGTAGGGGAAGGCTATGGACGACTCGATCGCCCCGACGGAGGCGCGGGTGTCTCGAAGGAGCTCCGAGGTCCGAAGGAGCACCTGCGGATTCGATGACATATCCTCGACGGCGCCGGCCTCCCGTAACGCCCGGTAGGCCGCCAGGGCATGCCTCGCGATGCGGATACTCTCGTTCACCGCGTCGGGGTCCGCGGGAGCGGAGCCCTCGGAGTAGCTCGTCACGTGCATGATCTGCGGGCTCGAGGCGTCGCCGGGCTCGATATCGTCCATCAGCGCGGTCGCCGCCGCGAGCCGGGCCTTCGCCTCGTCGGCGCCCCGCGAGAATGGGTCCGAGACGCTCCTCGCCTGCAGGTAGACCTTGAAGTCGCCGTCCTCGAGTTCCCGCACGAGATGGATAAGGGCCCTCGCCTTGGCCAGGTCCTCGAGGCCCCAGGTTTCGCCCGGCGCGTTGAGCGTTATCGGCAGAATGAGCTTCTGCGCGCCCGCGGCCTTGGCCGCCTTGGCCGCGACGAGCCCGGACAGCACGTAGGTCAGATCGTCGCCGCCCCGGGCCGCGAAGCGGTGCGGCACGTCCGGCTCCACGGGCTTTTCGTCGGCGGCCACGGACATGAGGGCGGCGAGGTGCTGGCGCAGGTTCTCGGCGACGGAATTGGGGCCGCGCCGGTCGATCCTGCAGGACCACCAGAACGAGAGGGCCTGCCAAGCCGCGTCGATGCTCTCCTCGAGTATCCGCGCCATCGACTCGACGTCCCGGGTGCCGGCTCGGGATTTCACGAGCATGGGACGGGCGGCGCGCCATATCTCGGCGAATTCTTCCGTCGAACCTATCGGAACGCCCCCGCCGTCCGTCATCCCCTCCCAGTCGCGACCGAACTCCGATCGGCTGAGCCGGGAGGTCCCGATCGAGAGGACGTCGAGGAGCCCCCCGCGCGCGAGGCGCGTCGCCCAGGCCCGGAGAAGCTCGACGGCCTCCTTCCTGTCGGGAAGGAAGGCGCCGACGGTGGCGCGGACGATGGGGGGAAGGCCACGGGCCGCGCCGTACGCGATGCGCGCGGCGATCCCGTCGCCCCTCTGCCCGAATCGGCGAGAGCCGCTCCTGTCGACGGGCCCGACGGAAGGGTACTCGCCTTTGCGGATGAGTTCCCGCCCGAAGGCCATGCGCTCTTCGTCATAGGCGAGATCCCTGGCGGCCTGATCCGGAAGGAGTTCCCTCGGCAAGCCGAGGATTTCGAAGATCTCCGCCGGGCCTTCGTCGCCGCGGAACGACCCGGCGACGGCGGGGAAGCGTTCCCGTACGAGGTCGCAAGTCTCGGGAAGGCCCGCGAAGAAGAGCGTCCTGACCCTGCCGCCCTCGGTCGCCAGGGAGCGCGTGGACTTGAGCGCCTCCAGGAAGGCGGAGAAGAGGCGCGCGGCGACCTCGGGCTCCCGGCGGCAACCGTATACGACGGCGGTGACGCCCTCGCCTTTCATCCAGTTTCCGATAGACCGCGCCGCCGTCGCCGCCTGGGGCTTGTCGGCCGCTTCGCATATTTCCCGTCCCGCCCGGATCGTCTCGAGCCCGCAAGCTTCGAGAATCTGCTCTATGGCCAGGCCGCCGGGCGGGCGCGAAACGGCCGCGGAATCCAGGAACCCGATTCTGTCGGCGGCATCCAGAAGCCTGGCCATGGCACCTCCTTTGCAGTATCGATGCCTACGTGCATCGGGCGAAGGCTAGAAGCTGTACTCGAACTTGCCCTGGACCGCGTTGTCCGTCTTGTTGAAGAAAGAAGCTTGCCGGAAGCCGTAGATCACGGCCTCGTCGATCTCGCTCGAGCCGGAGGAGGAGAGGAGCTGCAGGTCGATCAGCTCGACCCGGCCATTGATCAAGGGACTCACGGCGAACTGGAGGACGACGGGCGCGAGCTTCCGCTCCGTCCTGAAGTCGGCCGTCGAGGCGTCGTAGCCTGCCGCCTCGAGCATGGTCCAGAAATCGCCGCGCTGCGGAAGGGGCACCTGCGACTTGAGGACCCATTGGGAGCCCGACGCTTGGTAATACGAGCGGAAGGTCTCCTTGGCCTGGATGTTGCGATAGATCGAATCGTCTATCCTGGAAGGGAGCGGCATGTAGAGGTAGATGGGCACGTAGATGTTGCGCCCTACCTGGCCCGAGGGCGCGCCGAAGGTCGTCGCGAGGGTGCTGCCCATCTCGGAGCCGCGGAAGGTGACGCTGCCGATGCCGGCGGGGCCGCCGGGCGCCGATCCCGTCCCGGTAGTCGTCACGGGCGCGCTGCCCTCCGGGGGGGAACTCGCGCCGAAGGTGCGCGTCTTGGGGGGCCCCGCGGGCGCGGCCGCCGAGGCCGCGGCCGCGCGAAGGGCCGTTTCCGTCTCGGCGGCGCGCGCCTCGGCGGCCTGGGCGGCCGCGACATCGGCCGCGGATGGGGCCTGTGCCTTGGCGGCCGGCGCGGCGCCGAGCGCGGATTGGGTCTTCGCGTCGGGAGCGCTCGGCAAGCCCAGGGGAATGCCTCCCTGAGCGTTATCGTTTCCGCCGAGATCGACGATGACCGGGCCCGGGACCGAGGCGAGGCTGGCGGGCGCGAGGCTCCCGATGAGCCAGGCCCCGACGAAGGCCAGGGCATAGAGGCAGGCCGTCGATGCGCCGGCGATCAGGCTGCGCCTGCGGTCCTGGACCCTCATCCACCTGGTGTTCATGGGCCTCCCTGCTCCACCCTCGTCCGGAGGCCCACCGAATCGATGCCGCCTCGGCGCAGCGCGTCGAGGATCGAGACCATGAGCTGGTACGAGGCCGACTTGTCGCCCTCGACCGTGGCCTTGAGCCCGGACGAGTCCCCCGAGCCCATCCTCTTCCGGATGAGGGCGGGCAGGCCTGCGAGGTCGGTGCGCGTCTTGTCGACGTAGATCTCGCTTTCCGATACGGCGACCACGTTCAGCACGGAGCTCTGCACGTTGTGCGCCGTAGTCGAGGAAGGAAGCTGGAGGGAAATGCCGGGAGCCAGCTTGAAGGTCGTCGTCACCATGAAGAAGATGATGATGAGGAGGAGCACGTCTATGAGCGGGATGAGGTTGATGCTCGTCACCGGCTGCAGCCGCTGCCGCCTGATCATGGCCTGGCCCCTCCCTCGGCCGGCCGGTTCCTGTTGATCATGAGGATGAGGCCGTTGACCTGGCCCTCGAGCTTGAGCATGTAGTCGTTGGCCTTGGACGCGAGATAGTTGTGGAAGATGAAGGCCACCACGGCCACGATGATGCCCGACACCGTGTTGATGAGGGCCTCGGAGAGACCGCCGGCCAGGATCGAGGGATCGCTGACGGCGCCGAAGCGGCCGAGGACGCCCAGGGACTTCATCGTGCCCGTCACCGTGCCCAGAAGCCCTATGAGCGGCGCTATGTTGGCGATCGTGCCGATGGCCACGATGTTCTTCTCGAGGCGGGGCGCCTCCTGCGCGGCCGAGTCCTCGAGCATCTCCTTCTGGATGGTGCGCGGGTAGTCGCGGTTCTCGATCCCCGTGCGCATGAGGGCGGCGAAGGGCGAGAGGTTCTGGTCGCATATCGCCAGAGCCTCGTCGATGTGGCCCTTCTCGACCGTGACCTTGATGCGGTCGTAGAGCTTCTTCTCGTCGACCGAGATCCGCTTGAAGTAGAGGAGCCGTTCGATGATGAGGGCGATCACGAAGGCCGAAAGGGCGACGAGGATCCAGACGACTACGCCGCCTTTTTGCAGGAAATCGAGCATGTGGCCCCCTTGAATAAGATAGTAAGGATTCCCCGCGGGACGGTCTAATACTATAAAATCATGCTTTTATACCTTCAGGGTATGCATGGCGAAGTCCGGGCGCGTACATATCTAAATGGTATGATCGCGATCGAAAATAGTATTTGTATTTCGGTCTTGCCTTGGAATAAGTTTGATTCGTAGGAACCAAGGAGAGTCACGATGAAGAAGACGGCGGATATCGCGTTATCGATACTGATGTGCTGCTTTATCGTAGGATGCCAGACGACGAAGCCCAAGCCGGCGACGTCGGCGGCGCAGGCGGCGGCCCCCGCGCAGCCCATAGCTCCGGGCCAGAGCCTGATCCAGACTGAGGCCCGGGGATTCTCGCCCACCGCCGAGAACGGCCGCACGACCATCGAGTTTGCGCTCCTGTTCTCGAACGCCGACGCGGTGAAGTCCTGGCAAGTCGCCATCGCGGGCGACAAGGGCAGCCAGAGAACCTTCACCGGGGACGGCTCGAAGCTGCCGTCCACCCTCGAATGGGACGGGAAGACCGACTCGGGAGCCCTCGCCCCGGACGGAAGCTATACGGCCACCCTGTCGATCGACTACGGCGACGCCTTCAAGGCGGTCTCGGCCACCAGCACGCCCTTCATCCTGGATAGCGCCAAGCCGACGGGAACCATCAAGCTCTCCCCCGTCTTGTTCTCTCCGATAAACCCCGGCGACATGGTGACGATGACCATCGCCCCGGCCGCCTCCGAGGCCAAGCTCGACAGCTGGTCCCTCGAGATCTACGATCCGGGCGGAAACCTTTTCAAGACCTTCGACGGCAAGTGGCCGACCGACAGCGTCGCCTGGGACGGAAAGGGCATCAAGGGCGACCTCGTCGTCTCCGCCGAGGATTATCCCCTCGTCGCCAAGCTGCGCGACGAATTCGGGAACGTGGGTCTCGTCAAGTCGACCATCCCCATCGACATCATCGTCATCAAGGAGGCGGACGGCTACCGCATCCCCAATTCGCGCGTGTACTTCAAGGCCTTCACTGCGGATTACCACGACGTCGCCCCCGATCTGGCGGCGCAGAACTCGACGCGCCTCGACCGCCTTGCCGAGACGCTCAAGAAGTTCCCCGGCTACAAGATCAAAATCCTGGGACACGCGGTCATGATCCATTGGGACGATCCGGTCCTCGGCAAGATCGAGGAAGACAGCGTCCTCGTGCCTCTCTCGAAGGCCCGGGCCGAGGCGATCAAGCAGGCTATGGCCGAGCGCGGACTCGATCCCGCGATGATCGAGACCGACGGCGTAGGAGCCGCGGATCCCCTCGTGCCCGATAGCGACTATGCCGATCGGTGGCAGAATCGCAGGACGGCCATCTTCCTCGTAAAGTAAAGACCGCCGATGGAGGGTGAATCATGAAAGCCGCGCGCGTAGCTCTAGCATTCGGGTGCGTCCTCGTCCTTGCGGCCTGCGCCACTCAGCCCAAGCCGCCTCCGCAGGAGGATCCGCGCATCGGGCAATTGCAGGGCCGGGTGGACGCGCTGCAGAAGCAGGTCGCGGATCTGCAGAAAGAGGCGGGCGACAAGGACGCGACCATCAAGCAGTTGCAGGCCAAGGCGGACGACCTGCAAAGCCAGGTCGCGGACCTGACCGCCCAGAAGAAGGCCGACGACGATCAGATCGCCGCGGCGAACGAGCGGATCGGCAAGATCCAGGCCGAGCTGGACGGAGCGCAGCAGGACGACGCGGCGAAGATAGCGGAATTGAACACGCTCGGCGCGAAGCTGGCCGTGCTGCAGAAGGCGAGCGACCGGCTCCTCACGGACATCGACGCCCTGCGCTCCGGATCGTCGAATACGCAGGCGGACTATCTCGCCGAGATCGACTCCCTCAACAAGGGAAAAGCCGCGCTCCAGGATAGGATCGACGACCTAACCAGGCAGGATGCGGCCTTGCAGATCGCCGCGCAGGAAAACGAAAAAGATCTCGAGGCTCGTGTCGCGCAGCTCAAGAGCCTCTTCGCGAACGAGATCGCGAGAGGCGACCTCGACATCAGGAGATTCCGGGACGTGCTGATCGTCAGCGTCAAGGATTCGGCCCTCTTCCCGCCCGACTCGCCGAAGCTGCGACCCGAGACCATGAATCTCCTGAAGAGGCTCTCGGAGGTGTTCAAGAGCGCGCCCGACCGGATCGTCAGGATAGAGGGGAACACCGCGGTCGCGGCCTCGAGCCCCGAGAGCCTCAGGCTCTATCCGACCTCCTGGCACCTGGGCGCCGCCCGCGCGGCGAACGTGGCTCAGTACCTGCAGGAGAAATGCGGCATGGATCCCCGGCAACTGGTGGCGACGTCGATGGGAGAATTCCGTCCGAGGGCCGACAACTCGACCGAGGCCGGGAAGGCGCAGAACAGGCGGGTCGATTTCGTCCTCATAGCGAGATCCGTCTACGATATCGACCAGCTGAAGACCGTCGTCCAGTAGAGCGCGGAGGATATGAGTCTCTTCTCCGCCTGGATCCGCCGGATACCCGAAGACACCCGCGGGATCCTCCAATCGTTCCTCTATGCGGTGGCGGCCGCCGGCTCCGCCGTCGCCTTCCTGTGGCTCACCAATCTCCTCTTCCACGCCACGATCGAGAGGCTCGCGACCCTGTCCCCGCTCTCCTTCGTCCTCGGGAGTCTCGCGGTCGTCGGCGTCACGTCGCTGGCCGCCGGGATCCTCATGAGCAGATTCGGCCCGGAATCCGCGGGAAGCGGGGTGCCGCAGCTCAAGGCGGCCTACTGGAAGGACCTCGGCTTCGTCCGCTTCCGATCGGTCCTCGTCAAGTTCGCCGCCGGGATACTGACCTTGGGCGGGGGCACGAGCCTCGGCCGCGAAGGCCCCTCGGTCTTCGTCGGGGGAGGGGTCGCGTCGAGCCTAGCGGCGGCGCTCGGGGTGCCGAAGCAGGGCCGCCGCTCGCCGACCGCGACGGGCGCCGCCGCCGCCCTGGCGGCCGCCTTCAATACGCCGCTCGCCGCGATCACCTTCGTGCTCGAGGAAATGCTCAACAACGAGTTCGGCAGCCGCGTCCTCGGAGGCGTAGTCCTCGCCGCCGTCATGGGAGCCCTGATAGTCCACGCGCTCCTCGGGCCGCAGCCTGCGTTCACCCTCCCCGCAGTCGAGAGCGTGTCGTGGCTCATGTACGCGATCCTGCCGATCGTGGCGTCGCTGGCGTCGCTGATAGGGGTCGCCTTCCAGCGCCTGACCCTCTCCCTGCGGTCGCGGGTGCGCGACGTGGGCCGCCTTCCCTCATGGCTGAAGCCGATGATCGGGGCGCTCGCGACCTGGGTCCTCGGCTGCGCCGTCTTCCTCGTCAGCGGGCACACCGGAGTGTTCGGCCTCGGCTATCGCGACCTGTCGCTCGCGCTCAATAACGCCCTCCCCTGGCAGATCGCCGGCCTCCTCGTCGCCGCCAAGCTCGTCGCGACCGTGGCGTCCTACGGATGGGGCGGCAGCGGCGGGATATTCTCGCCGACCCTGTTCATGGGGGGCCTCACGGGATTCTTCATCGCGGGCTTGGCCGGTCTCTGGATCCCGCTCACCGACTCCGACAGGATCGTCCTGGCGGCCGTCGGCATGAGCGCCTGCTTCAACGCCGTCGTGCGCGCGCCCCTCACCTCCCTCCTGATCGTGTTCGAGATGACCCACCAGTTCTCGATGGTCCCGGCCCTCATGTTCTGCTCGATCGTCAGCCTGGCCATCTCGAGGCTCGGGGGCCACCACAACTTCTACGACGCCCTCCTCCTCCAGGACGGGCACGAGCTCATACGCATCAAGCCGCCGAGGGACCTGGGGAGCTGGCAGAAGGTCCCGGTGTCGCAGATCGCGCGGACTCGCCCCGTGGCGCTCCCGGATCTCGAGCGCGCCACCGTGCGGAGCTACCTCGACTCGTATCCTTATCAGCGCTTCCCTCTGGTCGTGCGCGGCGAGATCCGCGGCATCCTGAGCCGCCGCGACCTGGAATCGGCGCTCGCCGGGAAGACCGTGCCCGTCCCGGCGCCGGCCGTCCTCTGCGATCCGGACCTGAGCGTGCGCGAAGTCGGCGCCCTGCTGATGGAGAGCGCGTCCGGGATGGTTCTGGTAAGGGACAGTCCCTCGGGGGGTCTCATGACCGTCGTGACTCTCCACGACCTGCTGCGGGCCCAGGCCGCGCTGTCCGATTAGGAGATTCCGGATGCATAGGCGGATTCGGCCGGCTTCCCTCCTGATCCTGATCCTCCTCCTCTTCGGCTGCTCCACGCAGCAGCCGTTACGGAACAAACCGGTCCGGAACGGCGGCGCGTATCAACGCGCCCCGAGCAAGGCCGGCGCATCCGGTTCGATCATCGCGACCGTAGCCGGCAAAGGGACTCCGGGCTACACGGGAGACGGCGGAGTCGCAACCCTGGCGACCCTGGATGATCCCGAGAGCGTGACGATCGGGCCGTCGAATGCGATCTACATTGCCGACACCGGAAACAATTGCGTACGTAAAGTGGGCCCCGACGGGATAATCAGGACGATAGCCGGGACGGGAGAGGAAGGCTATCTCGGGGACGGAGAGGCCGCGGTCTCGGCGAAGCTGAGCGCGCCGAGGGGCGTGGCCGCGGACTCGTCGGGAAGAATCTATGTCGCGGATACCGGCAACAACTGCATTCGAAAAGTGGGCGCGGACGGGATAATCAGGACGGTGGCGGGGACGGGAGAGGAAGGCTACCTCGGGGACGGAGGGGCCGCGGTCTCGGCGAAGCTGAGCGGGCCCAGGGGGGTGGCCGTGGACTCGTCGGGGAATATCTACGTCGCCGATACCGGCAACCACTGCATCAGGAAAATAGACGCGCGCGGGGTAATCACGACCATATCCGGCGACGGGACTCCGAGCTACTCGGGCGACGGAGGAGCCGCGACTCGAGCGGAGCTCTGCGCTCCCCGCGGCGTGGCGGTGGACTCATCGGGCCGCATCTACATCGCGGATACGGGCAACAACTGCATACGCATTGTGGACGGGAGCGGGATCATCGCGACCATAGCGGGGAATGGCGTCCCGCTCTTCGCGGGCGAGGGGAGAGCCGCGATCTCGGCGTATCTGGACAGCCCCGATGGCATAGCGGTCGACTCGTCCGGGAATATATTCGTCTCGGATACTCTCAATCAACGCGTCAGAAAGATAGGCGCGGACGGGATCATCGAGACCGTCGCCGGCACCGGCTCGCAGGGCGACGCCGGCGACGGTTTCCCTTCCGCCTCCGCGGAACTCTACGATCCCCGCGGGATAGCGGTCGACCGGCTCGGGTATATCTATATAGCCGATTCTAAGAACGACCGCGTCAGGAAGGCCGGCCAGGGTCGCGGCTAAACGACCTCGAGGCGGCCGACGCGTCATCCTTCCAGGTATATCTCCACCCGCCTGTTCTTCCATCGATTCTTGACATCGCTGTCGGGCACGATCGGGTCCTTCGCCCCCAGACCCGCGGTCTCCATGGCGGCCGCCGGGATACGGTACTTCACCAATGCCGCCTTGATCGCCTCACTCCGCGCCTTCGAGAGCGGAATCAGGCTGTCCCGCTGCTCCGCCTCCGCTTTCGCCTTATCCTGCCAATCCGTGAGGACCGCGTGTCCTTCGATGCGGATCCTGTAGCCGGGGAAAAGCTTGAGCTTCGCGGCGAGGAGGCGAAGCGTCTCGAGGTTGCGCGCGACCTGGGCCGGCTCGACGTCCCGGAAATCCGCGGTATCGGGCTTGAAGACGATGCTCGAGATGCCGATCCGGTAGCGGGACCCTCCCTTGAGCAGGACGATGCCCGTGGTGAGCGTCGCTCTCGCCTCGCCGACATTGCCGAGCGCATCGCGGATCCTCGCGACGAAGATATACTGCGACGCGGATTCGACGAGGTCCCCCTTGGCGCCTCGGCCGTCCCATGCGACTTCCGCTCCGGGCCCCGCGCCCTCGAACGAGATGAACGGCATGGCTCCGGGATCGTAGACGGTCATGTCCCAGGAGACTATCCTCGCGGCGCCCGGAGGGGCCTGTATCGTGACGACGAGGGGCTCTCCGGCCTTTCCCTCCGAAGGAGCGAAATCTTCCTTAGAAAAATGAATCTTCGCGCCGGGAGCGACGGTATCGTCGCTCGCCCATGCCGGAGTCCCGAGGATCCCTCGCATCCCCAAGAGCGCGAGCGACGCCGTCAGCGCAAAATGCTTGACCTTCATCCTTTTTTACATCGCCAGGAGGTGGAGCCTTCATGAACGAAAAAAGCGGCCTTCCTCACTCCTTGGAAAGAGGCTCGTACTGCTTCGTCGAATCGAAGGTCCCTTCCCTCGTCTCTCCGCCCAGGCTCGGGATCCGGAGCTCCTGTCCGGGGAAGATGAGATCTGGGTTGGCCGGATCGCGGAAGGTCTTCTTGTTGGCCTCGTAGATGAGGGACCATTTGAGCGGATCGCCGTATACGAAGGGATACTCGGCGATGCGCCACAGGCAATCCCTCCGCTCGGGGATGAGCCTGACTACGTATTCCGCCGGCAAGGGCAGCGCATTCGCCTGCCCTGCCGCGGCGGCGACGGGGGCAGGGCCGGCTTTCTCGGCGACGGGGGCGGGCCCGGCCTTCCCTGGTACGAGGGCGAGCTCGGCTTTGGCCTGCCGCGCCAGCGAGGCCGCGGTATCGTAGTCGCCCGAGTCGTAGGCGGACTGGGCCTGGGCTCGGAGCTCGACGGCCTTCGCGAGATGAGGATCGCCGGGGGCCTTCGATGCCTGCTGGGCGAAGGCGGAAGACGCCAGCAGTACCGTCGCGATTACGAGGAATGTCTTGATACGCATATTTTCGATCTCCCCGAGCCTAGTGGCTTTGTGCCGATTCGGCGGTCGCGATCGCCGAATCGAGCGAGTCGAGCTCGCCCTTCGCCGTATCCATCTTGGCTTTGGCGTGCGTATAGGCCGTCGTGAACGCAGCGGCGGCGCTATCGTACTCCGCCGACGCGGCCTCGTAGTTCTTGGCGTTCTCGTCGGTCTCAGCCTTCGCGTACAGCGCGGCGGCGGCATCATAATCGCCCTTGACGGCTACGTCCGCTTTTATGCCGGCGGCCCGGTCCCTCTCCGTTTCCGAAGCCTTCTTCCTATCCGCCGCGTAGTATCCGTACGCCGTGTTGCGGACATTGCCGTAGCGGAGGATCGCCTCGTCGACCGCGTCGGAGGACGCGTGCGCATCCTGCCGGAAGAGGCTCTGGGACGAAGCGTACTTGCCCTCCGCCAGGGCCCAATTCGAGGTATCCCATTTGGCGAGGTCGTGCGAGACGAGGAAGGCTCGGGCGCCGGACGCGTCGCACAGCTTGTAGAGGACGTCGTACTCGAGCGTCGAGGCCTTGTAGCCCGCGAGGGCCGTCTCGTAATCGCCGGAGGATTCGGACGCGGCGGGTTTCGCGAAATCGGCGTCCGCGGCCGAGAGGAGGGCGGGGAAGAGGTCGCTCGCCTTCTTCTGGACGGCCGTATCGCGCAGATGCGCGGCGCGATCCTTCTCGGCGGCGACGAGCATCGGCAGGCCCCGCTTGATGACGTCGCCGAACTTGGCCTTGGCGTCGGCGAAGGATGCGCCCGAGGCCGCGTTGTCCGTGCCGTAGGCCGCCATCCCCGCGGAATATGCCGATTCCGCCGTCGCGTAGTCGTCCGGAAGCACGTCCTTGATCCCCAGGTCGAAAGCCTTCTTGCGGAGCTCCGTGGCCTGCGCCTTGAGATCGTCGGGCGCCGCGACGGCAGGCTTGGCGGCGGGCGTCGCGGGAGCCGCCTGAGCGGGAAGTGACGGCTTGGCGGTCTCGGTCGAGACCGGCGCCGCCTTCGGCGGCGTCGCGCAGGCGGCGAGAAGCGCGAAGAGAGCGCTCGCGACGAGCGCCTCCTTGCAGATGCTCTTGGCTTTCATCGGCCCTCCTTGGGGGAACTCCCCTATCCCGCGAAAGATAAGGGTTGAGTACCCTTTATTGCCAATACTTATTTTCCGGGCATTCATACCTGCAGGGTATAGCCGCGGCATCATGCTCCTCAATCTCGAAGGCATGACGGCGAACCGCCGCGCGTCTTTCGCGTTCCCGAGAAACTCCTCTATCAGGACAGTGTCGAAGGTTCGCATGGGCTCGCCGATCAGCCAGGCCAAAAAAAGGGTATTGCGCATCATCCTCAATGCCTTCCGATTGCGCTCCATCGAGCCGACCCCTCATCCCGAGCGGGGAATGCATCGGCAGGCGTCCTCCGACCCGCAGGAGGCTGCATATTCTGCATGAGTCGGGGTGGTCGGACGGCACCTCTCTTTTTATACCGCCGGACGTATCAGACTGTCCCGGCCGCCATATCAGCCTGTTCGGGCCGACTTTTCAATCTGTCCCGTCCCGCATTTCAGCTTGTCCAAGCCGGCTTTTCAATCTGTCCCGTTCCGCATTTCAGTCTGTTAAGGACGACTTCTCAGTCTGTCCCGTCCCGCTTTTCAAGCTGAAAAATCCTCCACATTACTCAAATTTAGCCGTCGAGCTCATGCATGAAGCCCCCCCCGCGAGCGTAATAGCTTCGGAACGCGTCATTAGAGGTCGCGTCAGTAGACGCGGAGGAGAATCTCCATGGCTCTCAAGATCGCAGTGCTAAAGACCTTCCTGCCCAACTGCCCACGCCCCTACGTCGTGCGCTCTTCCAGCTCGGACATGGTCGAGTTCGACAGCTTCGTCGAGATCATGGCCGCGGGCCGCACCACTCTCTCGCAGATCGACATTTTGGCCGCCATGCAGCTCTTCAAGGAGGAGCTTCGGAAGCAGCTCGTCGAAGGCAAGACGGTGAAGACGCCGATCGGTTCCTTCTATATGAGCGCCGCGGGAAGCATGGGCTCGCTCGACGAGCCCTATCTGCCGAAGGACCTGACGAACAACCACGAGCTGCGCCTCCACCACAGGGCCGATAGGGCCTTCGAGGAGTCGATCGCGGGCGCGCTCGAGATCTCGCGCGAGGAGAGGCCCAATCTGTCCGTCCCGAACCTGTGCGCGGTTCTGGCCGCGGGCGAAATTTCCGGTCGAATCCGCCCGAGCGGAATGGTCCGGATCAAGGGACTGCGCCTCCGCTTCGACCCGCTGGCCTCCGACCAGGGAGTCTTCTTCGTCGACGCGGCGGGAACCGAGACTCGCTCGCCCTTCTATCCCCTTATACTGCCCGGCACGGTCCTGGCGAGCGTACCCGAGGCACTGGTCCCGGGCGCCTACGCGATCGTTCTCCGCGCCGCGGTGAACGGCAGGGATATCCGCGAGGACCGATTCGAGGGCGTGACGATCTCGGCCTGAAGCGGACTCGGCGGGCTCTTGAACCAGGAGGCCCGGCGGCGGCATCTTAGGATCATGGCGGGAATTGGCCTGAACGACAAGCTGCGGAGCGCATTCTTCCTCACCCTGCTCATCCTGGTCGTCGAGGCGGCGGGCAGTCTGCTCTCGCATTCCTTGGCCCTTCTGTCCGATGCGGGGCACGTCCTTACGGACGCCGTCGCAATCGCCCTCGCGTGGTACGCGGCCGTACGCGCGCGGCGCCCGGCCGACGCGCGCAACACCTACGGGTACCACCGCGCCGGCATCCTCGCGGCCCTGCTCAACTCGATCGCGCTGCTCCTCGTCGTCGGCTGGATCGGGTACGAGGCCGTAGGACGGCTTCGCCGTCCGGAGCCCGTGACGCCGTGGCCGATGTTCGTATCGGCCGCCGCGGGGATCGCCGTGAATCTTTATATCGGCCTGAGACTGGGCGCCGAGACCTCGGGAAACCTGAACGCGCGCGCGGCGAGACTGCACGCGCTGGGCGACGTGGGCGCATCGGCCGGCGTCATCCTCGGAGGACTGATAATCCTGCTCACCGGCTGGCAATACGCGGACCCGCTGATCTCTCTGTGCATCGCGCTATTGATCGTGAAAGGCGCGTGGAACCTGCTGCGCGAGACCGCTGACATCCTGATGGAGGCGACGCCGCGCGATCTCGATTTGAAGCGACTGGTCGACGACGTCTCGCGTATACCCGGGGTGGAGGGCATCCACGACCTCCACGTCTGGTCGATCGCCGCCGGGATGCGGCTCCTCTCCGCGCATGTCCGGGTGAGCGACAACCGCGCTCTCGAGGCCTGCGATCGGCTCGTCGACGAGATCCACTGCCTGCTGTGCGAGCGCTACGACATCAAGCACACGACCCTGCAGGTGGAGCTGGCCGACTGCGCGCGGCAGGAGCTCTACTGCGATCTGCATGGCTGCGAGCACCAGCATCGTCATCTTGAACACCGCGGAGGGAAGGCATAAAGTCCGTTCCCGCGGCCGTCAGGGGATCCGGGGCGTGCCGTCCGTCCCGAAGGCGAGGAGCTCGCTGACCGTCTTGCCGTCGCTCGTCATCGTCTTTACGACTCCGTTCACGGGTACCGAGGAGTAGAACCAGGACTGCGCCTCGATCGTCCGGCCCATGACCTTGGCCGTCGACTTGATCGTCGAGGTCCCGCCGAATTTGCCCGCCGGCACGGTCACCGCGCCGCCGTCCGCTGGAGCGGCGACGTTCACCACGAGCTTCTCCCACGAGGACTTCATGAGGCCCTTGAGCATGGTGATGGCGGGCCCCTCCATGACGTTCACCTTGCCCGATTTGTCCATGGACTTCATCCAGATCAGGTCTATCTTCGAGGGGTCGCCCGTCGTCATGGCCGTATCGAGGCCGGCGAGGAGCATCTGGCTCACCGATTCCTTGCCCTTCTTGTCGACGCTCGAGTTCTCGATCACCCAACCCTGGTCTTCCTTTCGGACGACGAGGGTGGTCGTCACCGTATCGTGCTTGCCGCTTACCGTCGTCCCCATGACCACGTACTGTCCCGGGACCCAGGCCGCCGGCTTGGAGAATGTCCCGGTAGCGGGATAGAAGACTCCGCTGTCGGTCCAGTAGGAGTCGAAGCTCTTGGCGGGGGCAGCCAGCGCGCAAGGCAAGGCGAGGGCGACGGCCATGAGAGAAAGGACGACTTTCTTCATATGAACCTCCGGAGGAAAGGAATAATAAAAGAATAGCTCCCTTGACCGAAAAAGCAAGGGCTCTCCGCGAGGGGAGCCGCCTCCGGCGATTCCAAGCGCCGCGCTTCGGCCCGTTGCCGTGGTATCATAGGCCTACGGAGAAAACCATGAAGATGAAGATCGACGATGAACGGCACCACACGGAGCACGGCGAGGCCCAGAAGCAAAGGCTGGTGGAGGCGGCATTCAATATTATCGCGGAACTCGGTTTCGAAGGGCTGCATACGAGGAACGTTGCCGCGAGTGTCGGAATCAGCGTATCGACATTCCATTTCTATTTCCCCTCCAAAGATGACCTTGTACAGGCCGTGGCCCGGAAGCTCCTCCATGATTTTAGGACGCAGTTGAACCCGGGACGCCGAGGCGGAGAAGGCTTGAACGGGCTCGACGATGCGATTGCCGCCCAAACTGACCTTATAAGGAAAAATCCCTCTGGCTATATCGTGGTGGCGGAAATCTTCAACAGGGCATTGAGGGATCAAAAGACGCGACGCGTCATGCGGGACATTTTGAGGACCTGGGAGCGTATTTTCATGGCCTCGATCTTCGACGGCGAGGGAGAATCCCAACTCGCCGAAGGGTCGGATCCCGCGCTGAGCGCAAGAGCCATGCACTGCCTTTTCTGGGGGATGGCTATGAATCAGCTTATGAACGTGCGAGGGTACCCGAGCGTGGCCGTATTCCGCCAGGTTAAAAGTTGGCTCAGCCAGAAAGAATAATATCTTTACATTCGACATATTGAGAATACAATCATAACCCTCTTGAACTTGGTGTTCCTATTGAGTAACATATCGATCGATCGATCGAGTTATTCGTTAGTGACATTCGAATCTTCAACGGACGACGACTCCCGTTTCGCCGGGTGAAATCCGAACCGGAACGGTTAATCGGCTCTGAAAAGGGAAACGCCTCATAGACAGTGCCGGCCGGCCGTTCGTGGAGGCTCGGGCTTGATTCTTTATCTCCGCGGGCCGGCCATGGGTCTTTCAATTTACGGTGTTCGTTTAATTCGGGAGGAAAGCATGAAGAGTCGCGAACGTATCGTCAGTCTTAGAGTGTCCATATCGCTGATAATAGGCGTCGTCATCGTGGCATTGACGGCCTCTGTCTGCGTGATAGCGTACTTCTCCGCCTACAATGAAGAAAAGAGCGTCTACGTCGACGAGCTCAGGAATTTCAATAAGGATATCAACGAGCAGGTCGATTCCTTCTATCAGGATAACCTGAACGAGGCGCGGTTCCTCGCGAAGCTGGAGACTGTCAAGAGCGCCGCCCGCGGCGGCAAGGCGGATCAGGCCGCCGCCCTGGTCAAGGGTCTATTCGCCGAGAAGAGACTCTATGAGAATGCCTTCATCTCCACGGCCGAGCAGGATACGAGGATCGTCGTAGCCGCCCTCGACGTAGCGGTAGGCCAGAGGTGGAGGAACGCGGCCTTCGATGCCAACATCTCCAACGCCCTCGCCGGCAAGGTTTGGGTCAGCGAGCCGACCAAGTCGCCGAGCACGGGCCTGCCCGTCGTGCTGATCACGGCTCCCATCATGGATGGAGATCGCGTCATCGGCATTTTCGGCCTGCCTCTGGACCTCGGTACCTTCGCCCAAAGGATCGTAACCCATGTGACCATAGGCAAGACGGGATTCCCGGTCATCATGAACCGCGCGGGCCTCGTCGTAGCCCATCCCAACAAGGACTTCATTTTCAAGCTGGACACATCGACCACCGACTGGGGAAAGAAGATCCTCGCCGGTCCCTCGGGCTCCGTGAACTACTACAACCTCAACGGGACGGACAAGGTCCAGACCTTCATAAAGAACGAGGACTACGGCTTGATCGTCACGGCTTCCATTTCCATCGCGGAAATCGATAGAAGCGCCATGGGCATGGCCGGAATGATGCTGATCGTGGGCTTGTCCGGCATCGTCGCGGCCCTCCTACTCGTTACTCTCTTCATGAGCTCCCGACTCAAGCCGCTCAAGGCGGCCGCCGAGGTCGCCGACCGTCTTGCCGGCGGCGACCTGGACACAGTGATTCCGCGGGCGCACAGGGACGAGATCGGTCTCCTCCTGCTTTCCATGGGCGGGATGGTGGAAAAGCTTCGCGGCATCGTTACGAACGTCAAGTCCGGGGCCGCGAACGTGAGCCTCGGCAGCCAGCAGATCAGCTCCACCGCCCAGCAGATGAGCCAAGGCGCGACCGAGCAGGCCGCGAGCGCCGAGGAAGTCTCCGCGTCGATGGAGGAGATGGCCGCGACCACGAAGCAGAACACGGACAACGCGGGCGCTACGGAGCAGCTTTCCCGCAAAGCGGCCGACGACGCCCTCGAAGGCGGGAAGGCCGTCGAGGACACGGTGAAGGCGATGAAGCAGATAGCCTCGAGCATCTCGATAATCGAGGAGATAGCGAGGCAGACCAACCTCCTGGCGCTCAACGCGGCCATAGAGGCCGCGCGGGCCGGGGAGGCGGGCAAGGGATTCGCGGTGGTGGCGAGCGAGGTCCGCAAGCTGGCCGAGCGATCGCAGAAGGCGGCGGGCGAGATCTCCGTCCTCTCGAAGGAGTCGGTCGAGGTCGCGGAAAAGGCGGGGGAGCTCTTGAAGAAGGTCGTGCCCGACATCCAGAGGACCTTCGGCCTGGTGCAGGAGATAGCCTCGGCGAGCCGCGAGCAGAGCGTCGGGTCCGACCAGGTGACGAAGGCCATAACGCAGCTCGACTCGGTCATCCAGCAGAATTCGGCGGCCTCGGAAGAGCTCGCCGCCTCGGCGGAGGAGCTTTCCGGACAGGCGGTCGCCTTGCAAGAGGCGATGGCATTCTTCAAGCTGACGGGGACCGACTCGGCCGAAAAAGCGGTTCCCGCGCGCCAACCCGAGCATAAGGTCGAGCGAAGGGCGATAACGCTACGCCGCGATGAGACGGACGGCTCTTTCGAGGAGTTTTAAGGTGAGGGCAGGAAAACCGCTATGAATGATTCCGACAGCACCGGTCATCGATCTCTCTCTCCGGCTCGACATCGGGGGTCGCCGATCGAGACGGGGATTTCCATATCATCCTTGACTGGGCTGCCGTCGCCGTCCAGTCGGGTATATCAACCGGCAGGGGGCGAATGGGACGCGCTTGATGTCCCTACATTCCCCGCGTATACGCACACTGCCCAGGGAGCGAGACCCACCTTGTTTTGTCCGATAACCTGTCCTAAAGTTAGGGTACATCATCGGGACGGGGCGGGGAAGCATGCGGAGAATGTTTTTATTGGTCGTCTTCGTATCGATCGTCGCGGGAATCGCATCCGGGCAAGATGCGAAGACCGGCACCGATCCGATCCTGGCCGTAGGATTCATAGGCGCCTTTTCGGGAGTAGTCGTGGGAGAAGTGGTGGAATCGACCATCTGGACTTCGCCGGTGACGACCAATGGCGCTATCACGGGATTCACGGATGTAAGCCCTAATGGACTGATGGGTAACAACTGGACGGTCGTAGGGAATATGGCGATCGGCGCGATACTTTCGATAGGCATCTATGAGCTGGGGCATCGAGCATTCAAATGGTGGTAGGACCGCCGTACAATGGGCCAGGAGGACGCAGTCCATGGGAAGGATGTTCGCCCGCGTCGGGAAGCCGCCTATCCTCGCTTCGTCGGCCATGGCCCTGGCGGCGATCCTCGCGCTCGCCCTCTTCCTCTTTCTTCCCTACGTGCCGCGCGGGGCGATAGGCCTGGCCTATCGCTTCGTCGGGGATCTGCGCGAGGGAAGGACCGGCGACGCCTACGAATTGACAGACAAGGGGTTCGATGTCGGCAAGGACGTCCGCGCCTTCGCCGCTAACGAGGATGTCGTCTACCTCTCGTCGTCGAGGCATCCCGCGAGGATGGAATGGGCGAAGCCGGCGCAATCGCGGGCACGGCGAATCGCGAGGATCCTTCGCAGGATCCGGGCGGAGCCGGAAGTCGTCCTCGTCGATTTCGATGTCGGACTTCCCTTCCTCGTCCGGCTCCGGCGCGCGGGAGGGGTGTGGGCCGTCTCGTATTTCGAGGTGCATGCGGAATGACGGGAGGAGACTCATGGGCAAGATAGTACTGTTCGATTCGTCCTCCGGCGCCCTAGCTCCTTCCGCTCGCTTTACAGGAAGGCGCCGAGATCGAAGGGCACCGACGCATTCCCCGAGAAGGCTTGCGATGCGAGGACAGTCCCGTCCTCGTAGATGTAGACAGTGATGCTTATCGCCGCGGCATCGATGGCCGTTCCGCTGATATCGGCGCGCATGGCACTGCCGCTCAAGGTCACGGTATAGGTGGGCGTTGTGTACGGAAACGCCACGATGCCCAGGTCGTCACCTCCCCCGACGGCATTGGTGACGGCGACCTCCGCGGTGGTGGTCGTTGCGCCGATTATCGTATAATAGCAGCTGTGGGTTCCCAGGGTATATTCCCCTCTCCGCTGTGGGTTGTAGGAAGTCGACGAGGGGCATGAGGTGCAGCAGATCGCCGCCAAGGCCGCGATGACGGGAAAAACCCTTGCTTTCATTGATACCTCTCCATAATAATGCCGAATTCTCCCGCGTTTTTCCATGACCGCCGTGATTGAATCCCCGCCCCTCTTTCCCCTACAATAGCTCCCACCAACCGACGATCACGGAGCGACTACATGGCCAAGGATCCTGCGACAAAAGCCCAACCCATCGAAGAGGCCGACGAGGCGGCGATGGAGCGCGATCTCTCCGAGCAGCAGCGCATACGGCGAGAGAAGCTCCAGAGGCTCCAGGCCGAGGGCCGCGACCCCTTCGCCGTGGTCGCCTTCGACCAAAGCCACCATTCCGCCCAGATCAAGGCTGCCTTCGAGGCCTTCGAGGGCAAGGAGGTGTCGGTGGCGGGCAGGATGATGTCCTTCCGCGACATCGGCAAGGCCTCCTTCGTCGACCTCCAGGACCGGGACGGCCGCATACAGGTCTACGTCAACGCCGACGAGCTCGGGAGCGAAGACTACGCCCGCGTCAAGACCTACGATCATGGCGACCTCATCGGCGTCGCCGGCACCGTGTTCAAGACCCGCCGCGGCGAGATCTCCGTGCACGCGAAGAAAGTCAGCCTCCTCGCGAAGTCCCTCGAGCCCCTGCCCGAGAAGTACCACGGCCTTAGGGACCCCGAGCTCCGCTACCGGCGCCGCTACCTCGATCTCGTGATGAATCCCGAGGTGATGGAGACCTTCAAGAAGCGCACCCTCATCGTCCGCGCCATCCGCGAGTACCTCGACGAGCGGGGCTACCTCGAGGTCGAGACCCCGGTCCTCTCCACGATAGCCTCGGGCGCGGCGGCCCGCCCCTTCGTCACGAAGTCCAACGCCCTCAACCTCCAGCTCTTCCTCCGCATAGCCACCGAGCTCCACCTCAAGCGCTGCATAGTCGGGGGCATGGAGCGCGTCTACGACATGGGCAAGAACTTTCGCAACGAGGGCATCGACATCAGGCACAATCCCGAGTTCACCATGATCGAGATGTACCAGGCCTACACCGACTACAAGGGGATGATGGAGCTCTGCGAGGGCCTCGTGGCCCACGCGGCGCTCAGGGCGACGGGAGGCACCAAGGTCAGCTACCAGGGCACCGAGCTGGAGTTCGCGGCCCCCTGGAGGCGTCTCACGATGGTCGAGGCCGTGAAGACCTACGGCGGACCCGACTTCGAATCGGTGAAGAGCGACGAGGAGGCCCGTAAGCTGGCTAAGGACCTCGGCCTGGACGCCGAGCTCAAGAAGAAGCTCGAGAACTGCTCGAAGGGCGACATCCTCAGCGCGACCTTCGAGAAGTACGCCGAGAAGAACCTTATCCAGCCGACCTTCATAATGGACTACCCGACCGACATATCCCCATTGACGAAGCAGAAGCCGGGCGACCCCACGATGACCGAGCGCTTCGAGTGCTTCGTCTACGGCCGGGAGCTCGGCAACGCCTACTCCGAGCTCAACGACCCCATAGTCCAGCTCGAGCGCTTCCGCCAGCAGGAGCGCGAGAAGGAGCTCGGCGACGACGAGGCCTACGCCCTCGACGAGGACTTCGTGTCGAGCCTCGAGGTCGGGATGCCCCCGACGGGCGGCATGGGCATCGGGGTCGACCGCCTCGTGATGTACCTCACCGACTCTTTCTCGATCCGCGACGTCATCCTCTTCCCGACGATGAAGCCGGATCTGCAGTAGGGGGGAGAGCCCGCCTACAGCCTGTCGATGAAGCCCGTCTCGAGGAAGACGTCGGTGGCGATCTTCTTGCGCTCCTCGGGGTGGAGGATCATGCGCACGAGGATGTCGATCGCGGTGTAGCCGATCTCCGAGGTCGGCTGGGTGATCACGGAGACGGGGAACTTGAGGTAGTCGAGCCACTTGTTGTCGTCGTAGGTGACGATCTTGATCTGGTCGGGGATCGAGATGCCCATCTCGTCGAGGCTCCCGATCAGCTGGTAGCAGATGTCCGAGGTCGCGCAGATGACGCCGTCGGGACGCACGCTCTCGACGAACTCCCTGATGAGCTTGTTGGAGTCCTCCTGGCGGTAGTTGAGCTTGAGGACCCTGGGCTGGCAGTCCGGCAGGCGCTCCGCGAGGCAATCGCGGTACCCGATCGCCCTCTGATGGGCGGTGTAGACGGTCTCGGGATAGCCGATGAAGGCGACGGTGCCGCAGCCCTTGGACGCCAGGTACTTGGTCCCGAAGTAGCCCGACTCGAAGTTGTTGATCCCGACGAAGACCTTGTCGTGCTTCTCGTACTTCCTGTCGACGAAGACGACGGGGATCTGCGCCTCGCGAATTTCCTTCGGGTACTTCTCCGAGTTGATCGGGGAGATGATGAGACCGCCGACGTCCCTGTCGAGGATGTTCCTGATATTGCGCTTCTCCTTCTCCACGTCGTCCTCGGAGTCGCAGAGGAGTATGGAGAAGGACTGCTCGGAGGCATAGGTCTCGATCGCCTTCACTATCGAGATGTAGTAGTCCTCGGTTATATCCGCGACGACCACGCCGATGAACTTCGACACGCTCGGCCTGGCCTTCGGTTTCTTGATGTCGTAGTTCATCTCCTCCAGAGTCGCGAGCACGAGCTCGCGCGTCTCCTGCTTGACGTACCTCGTCTTGTTGATCACGTGGGAGACAGTGGTGATGGAGACTCCGGCCTTGTGGGCGATATCCTCGAGCCGGACGAGCTTGTTCTGCATTGCGCTTCCAAGAATGTCGGTTGCGATATCCTAATCGCGGGCCATCGCGAAGTCAAGCGAAGAGGAGCCGGGCGGCGGGCGCCGCCCGGGGCCCTATTTCGCCGTCCTCTTCACGAGGCTCCTCGTCCGCCTGTTCTTGGTCCAGATGTCGTAGATTACCGCCAGCGCGATTATCGCGCCGCGGGCTATCTGCTGCGTGTAGGAGTTGACGTTGGCGAGGTTCATGATGTTGTTGAGGAAGCCGACTATGAAAGCTCCGACGACGGTGCCGCCCGCGGTGCCTATCCCGCCGGAGAAGCTCGTCCCGCCGATGATCGAGGAAGTAAGCCCCTGGAATTCGTAGTTGATCGCGCCGTTGGGCAGGCCCGCGTTTACCCTCGACATGAAGAGGACCCCGGCTATCCCGACGAGGAGGCCGTTGACCGCGAACGCCCCGACCTTGACGTAATTCACATTTATGCCGGAAGCCTTGGCCGCCTCCTGGTTCCCGCCGATGGCGTAGAGGGACCTTCCGAAGCGGGTGTTCTTGAGGATGTACCAGGTCAGGGCGAAGAGCCCGATCAGGAACAGGAGGGGGATGGGCATGAAGCCTATCGAGCCCTGCCCCACCTTCGTGTAGTCCCCGATCTGGTAGATATTCTGCCCCCTCGAGAAGAGGAGGGCGCTGCCCCTCGCCATTTCCTGCATCGCGAGAGTCGCTATGAAGGACGGCGCGGCGAAGCGCGCCACCATCGCCGCGCTCACGAGATTGCAGAGCACGGCCACGCCGATCGCGACGGCGAAGGCCAGCGCCATCGATCCGGTCGCTTTGTAGCTCGCGACGGAGAGGAGCCCCGAGAGCGCGAGCACCGACCCCGACGACAGGTCGAGGAGGCCGCAGATGATCAGGATCGTCTCGCCGAAGGCGAGGATCGTCGTCACGGATATCTGGCGGGTGACGTTGGAGATGTTCTCGCCCGAGAAGAAGTTCGGGTTGATGATCGAGCTCAGCGCGATCAGGGCGGCGAGGACGAAATAGATGCTGTAGCCTCTGCTGATCCTGGCCCATGCGGCGCGGGCCTTTCCGATTCCGCTCACGATGCCGCCCTCTCCCTTTTCTCGAGTCCCGTCGCCAAGCGCATTATCCCCTCCTGCGTGAATTCGTCCCGGGCGAGCTCGCCCGCTATCTCGCCCTTGCACATGACGTAGATCCTGTCGCACATCCCGATGAGCTCCGGCAGCTCCGACGAGACGATCACGAGGGCTCTCTTTTCCGCCGCGAGGTCCCCCATCAGTTTGTAGATCTCGAATTTTGCCCCGACGTCGATTCCGCGCGTCGGCTCGTCCATTATGAGGACGTCCGGCTCGTTCAGCATCCATTTGGCGAGCACGACTTTCTGCTGGTTCCCGCCGCTCAGGGCTTCCACGACCGTGGCCAGCGAGGGGGCCTTCACATTCATCCTCGCGCAGATCTCCGAGACGATCTTGTTCTCCTTCGATCCGTGGAGGCGCCCGCGGTAGATGAACCTGCGCAGGCTCGAGAGCGAGACATTCTCCCGCAAGCTCCGGACGGGGACCAGGCCGTACCTGCGCCGGTCCTCCGAGAGCATGGCCAGCCTCGAGGCTATGCTGTCCTTCACCGATCGGATGGCGACCCGCTTGCCGCGGATCAGGATCTCGCCCGAGGAATGGGGGTCGAGGCCGAAGACGGCGCGCATCACCTCGGTCCTGCCGGCGCCCATGAGGCCGGCGAAGCCGACTATCTCGCCCGACCTGGCGTAGAAGCTCACGTCCTTGAAGACGCCCGGGGCCGTCAGCCCCTCGACGCGGAGGGCCTCCTCCCCGAGCTCGACGCTGCGCTTGGGGAAATTGCTCTCGAGCTTCCGTCCCACCATCAGGGCGATGACCCTGTCGATGTCGAGCTCCTCCCGCGGCCTGGAATCGACCACCTTCCCGTCGCGGAGGATCGCAATGTCGTCCGCGATCCGGAATATCTCGTCCATCCTGTGCGAGATGTAGATGACGCTCGTCCCGCGGGCCTTGAGCTCGGCTATCTTCTGGAAGAGGCGGTCGACCTCGCGCTGGGTGATCGCCGAGGTCGGCTCGTCCATGATGAGGATGCCCGCGTCCATCGAGACGGCCTTCAGTATCTCCAGCATCTGTACGTCCGAGACGGAGAGCTCCTTCATCCGCGTCGACGGCGAATAGGGGAGACCCTCCCGCTCGAGGAGCTCGAGGGTCCGTCTCCGGACGGCCTTCCAGTCCACCTTCCCCAGGACGGCGGGGAGGCGGCCGCAGAAGAGGCTCTCCTCCACCGTCAGCTCCGGGATGTAATTCAGCTCCTGGAAGATCATGGATATGCCCAGGCTCCGCGCCTGGATGGGACTGCGGATGTGGACCTTCTTGCCGTCTATCAGTATCTCGCCCCGGTCGGGCTGGTAGACGCCGTTTATTATCTTCATCAGCGTCGACTTGCCCGCCCCGTTCTCGCCGGAGAGAACGAGGACCGAGCCTTTTCGGACGCTCAGGCTGATATCGTCCAAAGCCAGGACTCCAGGGAAGGACTTGCTGATGTTCAGGACCTGGAGCTTGTAGCTGCCCATGCCGACCCCTGTTCGATGTAGACATTGAAGGGCACGTCCTTCCGGACATGCCCTTCGCCGCGATTCCGCGAAAGCTTACTTTACTTTATCGCACCGGCCTTCTTGTGCATGGCGATGTACGTATCGACATTGGCCTTTGTTACGAGGGGACAGTCGATATCCACGTTGATCTGGCCCGACTGACCGGTGACCAGCTTGTTGGCGGTGTCGAGGATCTTGGTCGCGAGGTCATAGGCGTTCTGGAGGCAGGTGGAGGTCATGACGCCCGACTTGATGAGGAGGCATGCCTCGGCGGTCCCGTCCACGCCGTAGGAGAGGA
>CAZBGA010000055.1:0-27663 GCA_964491385.1 uncultured Treponemataceae bacterium
GTCTTTAGGGGTCATGCTAGGGCCTGTCCTGGTATGCTTTTCGGAGGGATGCGCCTATGATACGCCAAGCTGCAGGAATTATTCTAGGGCCGCGTTAGAAAGTATCATGCCAGCTCATACATAGAGTATCTCGACGGGATCGGCATGGGTCTCGAAATTCGGGTTTATCCCAAAAAAATCGCGAGGGGTGACTAAGACTGAGACACTACTCAAAGTCTGATCTAGCGTCTGCGAGGTGAAGGCGGGATCCCGCGCCGTCGAGAAGCTTGCGCACCGCATCGCTCGTAAAACCTCCCGCCTGGTTTAACCACCGCTCCAGGAGCCTCGATTCCCGTGTCCTTGAAAATAAACGCCTCCACCACGAGCCGCACGCGCAAAATCAGGGATGGGTCGTGAACAGTGTCGTGCAACCCTTGGGTGATAGTGCTCAGAGGGGTGAACGGAGTCATAACGTGTACGTAACTGTGTCGATCGGGGTCCCTTGTGGCAAGCTTGAAGCGCCTTGGCGTTAGGGCTTTCCAGTTTTCTGGAAAAGATGGTGAGCTACTCGATCAACAGGCCGACCCTTTTAGCGGATCGCTAGGGCGGGCCCGCCTCCGCCGCCTTCAGGAACATGTCGATGGTCGTGAGGAGCGCCTTCTGCTGGGCAGGCGCGAGACGCTCGATCCTCTTGAGCCGCTTCATGAGGCGCAGGCTTGGGACGCGCTCCTCGTCCGTCAGCGGACCCCTGCCGAGCAGCTTCGCGGGCGACACGTCGAGAGCCGCGGCGATCCTCTCGAGGATGTCGGTGTAGAGCCGCACTTTACCTTTCTCGTAGTCGGGAAACAGCATCCGGGCCACCCCGACCTGCTCCGCGAGCAGGGCCCGGGTGAGGCCTCTAGCTTGCGCCGCCTCCGAGGCTTGAGTTCCCAATTTCTATGCGTCGCCGATCACGGCTCTGCTCCTGGTCCAGCGAGCAGCTAAGGTCGGCGGCGACGCTCCAAAGAAGCCCAACGCTAACGGCTTGAGCCTCTTCGTCGAGACATCCGACACGGGTCGCCCGGCGGCGGCCTGGAAGCTTTTTCTCGAGAAGCAGATCCCCTTCGCACCGGGGAAGGCGCCAAGGCGGGTGGCTCACCACCTAGGGCCCAGATGAGCAATAACTCCGCGCGCTCATGCGCATTATCTACGCGACATGCCTCGAGAACACCAAGAGGTACGGGGTAAACGGCAACTACGTCGTCGGCGCCAATATCGACCAAGGCCTCGTGTAGTTGGAGAGACCGAGACAGCTTAAATATGCAACTATTTCTATATTATCGTGTCCAAACCGGTAATGACGACTACCACTACGCCAAGCATTCGGACGATCGCCTTTGAATCACTTCTAGCCGAAGTCTCGGTTCGGTTAGCCGACGCTCTACGATCGGAGAATACCAACCGCGCCTTCGCCGAGCTCGGTTCTTCGCGGGCCCTCGCCTGCTTCATACCCCGGGAGTACGGCGGGAGGGCCGAGGAGCAGAGGGAGATCCTTTCCCTTCTCGAGGCCGTCTCCTACCACTCTCTGTCCTTGGGGTTGACCATCGGTATAAACGGCGCCCTATTTCTTCAGCCCCTGGCGAAATATGGCCGCGAGGGCATTAAAAACGAGGCATTCAAGCGCTTCATCGAGGAGGGTGCGCTGGGTGGGCTGATGCTGACCGAACCGGATTACGGGACCGACGTCCTGTCGATGCGGAGCTCCTTCGAGCCGAGGGAGGGCGGATACTCGATCAGGGGCGCCAAACATTGGGCGGGCCTGACGGGGTTGGCCGATTACTGGTTGGTGACGGCCAGAGAACGCAGGGAGGGCGAGGCGTTAAAGCGCGACATCGATTTCTTCGTCTGCGACTCCCGGGCGGAGGGCCAGTCGATCGAGGTCGAAGAGTACTATCCCTCTCTAGGCCTCCATCCCATCCCCTACGGCCGCAATAGGGTCGATGTCCTCGTGCCTATAGGCCACCGACTGGAGAGGCCGGGAAGCGGACTTCGTCTCCTCATGGACCTCCTGCACCGCAGCAGGATGAGCTTCGGCGGAATGGCAGTCGGCTTCCTGCGCAGGCTCCTTGAGGAGGGACTCGACCACTGCAAGGAGCGTCGGGTGGGGGGCAAGCGCCTCATCGCCTACGACCAGGTCCTCGCGCGGCTCGCCGAGCTGCAGGCGGCCCACACAGTGAGCGCGGCCTTCTGCAAACATGCCGCTGCCAATTCCGGCCTCGGGCGCGACCTCTCGGGAGAGGGTCTGGCTGCGAACATACATAAATCGGTACTGACGGACCTTATGCAGGAGTCGGCGCAGTCTCTACTCCAGCTTTCCGGCGCACAGGGCTACCGCGCGGACCGGATGGCCGGGAGGTCGGTCGTCGACTCCAGGCCCTTCCAGATCTTCGAAGGCTCCAACGATGTGCTGTACGACCAGATAGCCGCAGCTTTCCTCAAGTCGATGGCCGACCTAAAGGAGTCCAGGCTGCCAAAATTCCTCAAGCTCCATGCCTTGACGAGCCGCGCGGCCGGTTACTTCGAGAGGATCCTGGACTTCGAGCTCGCCGCTGGCATGGCCCAACGCAAAATGGTGACGCTGGGCAGGATTCTCTCCCGCGTCGTCTCCGTAGCCTTTCTAGTCGACCTCGGCGCCGCCGGGTTTGCGCCGGGCCTAATAGACAACGCGATCGAGCTCATGCGCTCCAAGATCGAGAGTCTTGCGGCCGGCTTCGCGGAATCGTTGACCCTCCGCCTCGTCCCCGACTCCTGGGCGGGCCCTGGCTGGCAAGCCTGCTCGCTCGGGACGGCAAAGACAATTCAGTAATCTGGACTGAACTTATCCCAAAGTGGTAAGCGCTTTGTTGTTTCAGGTGTCGCTGAATACTCCCTTATAACCATTCTTGAACTAACTTAAGGGAGGCACGGAAGTTTCTGGGATCGTTCGAAAAGTAATGATCGTCTTATCGGGTTCCGTCTTCGTCAGCCTTCTTGCCGTGCCCAGGTATCGTACTTTTTCGAAAGCGTCGTCATTTTGGCACCGCCGGCAAACTCCGCATCGATCATCCGCGAACGCTCTTCGAGGAAGCCGTCAAAACCCGCATATGTAAAGATCGGCAGCAGTCTTCCGCCAGGTACGCAACGCACCTCGTGCCAAACCCGCGGCGGGATGTTGATCGTTATCCCCGGCGTCGCGTGCACTGCCTTGACGCGCGCCTCGGACTTCCTAGAATGGAAGTTGGGACGAGGAGGAAGCAGTGGCTTGGGGCAAGCAGGCGCTGGCGCGAGTAAGACCTAGCATGGCCGGCCGCGAGGACGGGATTGGCGCGCCTCGCCTTCTCGAGCCGAAAAAGGTCCTAATCTCCGTCATCCTCGGCGCGCTCGGCTTCGCCGGGTCTTCCTTCACCCTGAATTTCAGCGTCCCGCCTTTTTCCCTTTCCATCAACTGGTTTGATTTCCTGCCCCTTCTTGCGGGGATGGCATTCGGCGGCAGGTACGGCCTTGTGGCAAGCACGGTCGGGCTCGGGGCGGTCTATCCCTTTTTCATATGGTCAGACAGCGGATGGGCCTGCCTTGTCACGAGTGTCATGCTGGTCTACTGGCCAACGGCCAACGGATACATGCGGGGCTTGAGGCAAAGGCACCCAGCTTTTTGGAATCATCCCCACCTGGTCTACCCGCTCTCCGTGCTGGTCTTCAACTCCATCTCGTACGTTTTCTTCCCCATCGCGATGCGCTTCAATCCACCTTTCTGGAATCCCAAGGCAGAGCTAGCCATGTCCATCTCCACATTGCAGGGCATCCTCATCAAGGGCAGCATCGTCCTTTGGGTCGTGTTGATTTTTGACGATTGCCTGCTCAAGCTTCCCGCGATCAGGAGGCTGTTCGGCCTCGAGGTAAAGAAGGAATCGCGCTTCAACGGGAATGTGGCGCTGATAGTCATGATCGGCTCTACGCTAGTCTGGTACCTGTTCGTGCTGTTCGACAGGGTCCTGCTGGTCACACCCTCCCCCCGGAGCTTCTTCCGGATCGCCGACCCGCACGAGGCTATAGCGCTGGTCGTGTTCTTGGCCGCGGGCATCATCCTAAGTTCCGTGCTTGTCTCGCACCAGGAATCTCGGCGGAAGGCCGAGGACTCGCTGGCGACCAACGAGGAACGTCTCCAGCTCGCGGTCACGGCGGCAAGCATCGGGATCTGGGATTGGGATGTGGCGCGGGACGTGACGATCTGGGACGAAAGGATGTTCGCTATCCACGGCATCCCGCACATGGCCCCCCGAGACATCCGGGAGGCCTGGATGCGCACGGTGCATCCCGACGATCGCCAGCGCGTCGAGGACGACTTGCGGATGGCCGTCCTCGGGCGGCGCGAATATGGCCCAGAATTCCGCATCGTGCGCCCCGACGGCGCGCTACGCTTCGTCAAGGCCGCTTCCCACGCATTGAGGGACAAGGAAGGCAAGGCCCTCCGCATGATCGGCGTCAACATCGACATGACCGAGAGCAAGGAGGCGGAGTCCAGGATCAGGCAATCGCTCAAGGAGAAGGAAATCCTCCTCCGCGAGGTCCACCACCGGGTCAAGAACAACCTGCAGGTCATTTCCAGCCTCGTCTCGCTCCAGGAATCATCCTGTCGCGACGAGGAGGACAGGGAGATGTACCGGGACACTCAAGTGAGGATACTGTCGATGGCCCGCCTGCACGAGCTGCTCTACGGATCCAAGGATCTTTCGTCCATAGATCCGGGCCAGTATCTGGACGCCATCGGGCGCGAGTTGATGAGCTATCATGGAGGATTCCAGGTCCGGATAGACGCGCAACCTGACGTCCTGACCATCGACGAGGCCATACCCTTCGGCTTGATCGCGACCGAGCTGCTGACTAACGCCATGAAATACGCGTATCCGCAGGAGAACTCGGGCGAAATCCTCGTGTCCTATAGCCGCACCGGGCAGGAGAGACGACTTCTCGTGAGCGACGAGGGCGTAGGCCTGCCGCCGGGCCCCGTCAAGCTCACGTCGCTAGGCTTCACCCTGGTGCGCTCCCTCGCGGCGCAGCTCAGAGGGCAGCTCGCGATGCGCGCGACAAGAGAAGGGGAAACGAGCCCCGGCCTCACGGTGGTCCTTGCCTTTCCCGCGCCTTTCTGAACCGGCAACATGATACTTTTCGCAACCGAACATTTTCGCCTGTTGCCAGGATAAGATTCATCAGTATAGTAGACGAAGTTTTCAAAGGAGGACTGTTTGATGGCCAGCACTAAAGAAACCGCCCCCAAGTCCCTCACCAAGGCCCAGATCATCGCCCAGCTCGTGGAGAAGAACGACCTGACGAAGAAGCAGGTCGCGGCCTTCCTCGAGTCCTTCGTCGAGCTCGCGTATCGCGAGACCAAGAAGAACAAGAGGTTCGCGATCCCCGGCTTCGGGATCCTGAAGCTCAACAAGCGTAAGGCCCGGCTGGGGCGCAACCCGGCGACCGGAGCGCAGATCAAGATCCCCGCCAAGACCGTCGTCAAGCTCACCGTTTCCAAGGCGTGCAAGGACGCGATACTGGGAGCTTCCAAGTAGTGTCGACCAGGGAGCTGGACCGCATCGTGGTTTGACGAGGGGGCGCCATGCCCACCGATGAAGTCATCGCACCGGACGGGAAGCACTGGTACGTTCCCATACCACCCGAGCGAGACTGAGCGGTTTTCTGTCGCCCCTACTGAACGATGTGGCGCTCTACGGGTTCGCCCGAAGCGACCAGGGAACCGCGGCTGTTCTTTCCTCGATAACCCTCGAGCATGGGATAGAAGATGAAGAGGACGGATACCGTTTCGATTTCAAGTCCGACGTCGGGGTAGAGTTCGACCTGATCGGAGAGCAAGGGGAACTGAAACTGGGTCTCCGCGCCTTGTTCTGCTGGTGGTGGGTGAAAAGCCTGGCCTTGCTCTGATTCTTGATCTCCGAGACGAAGGAGTCATGGGAAGGGACGCGCGGCATCATTCGCCGATGACGATGTCGACGTCAGGCGAGCTCGATGCGACATCGAGTCCGTACCAACCGTTCATGGGATGGGTACCAAAAACCACTTGTGCTTTTACGCGTTTCGAAAAATCGAGATATCGGGAAAACTCCGCGAGCGGAACGCTCAATTCGATGAAGGAAGCTCCATCTGTTGACGATCCGACTCCAAGCATGCCGTTTTCCTTTGGCGACGTAATGTGTAGCCTAGTAGCAAGGTAAATAGTCCCTCCCATTCCTCCTCCCCCATATGCGTCTTCTCCGAACGACACTGTAGTGTTGCCTTGTACCATTACAAGTCGTTCGGCAGATCCATGATCTAAATAGGGTCTATGGTCGACGAAATCGATCCGACAATATAGGTTCTTGTCATCTCGACAGATACTTCCCCCAGCGATCTGGCTGCCCGCAATGTCAGGTGTTTTCGTACTTTCCGCTGGGTCGAATACTCGCTCAATTCCGGCCCAATCCTCGTCTTTTCCTTTCAGTTTGATGGTTTTGCGCTGAAGCATAACAATCGCCCCATTTTCGCGGTACATGAAAGAGACGGTCGCGGCCTGCCCACCTGTAATGGTAGCACTCATCTTCTCCACATGCCCATCAGCGTAATGAATTTCAAGACTCCGATCACCCACGGGGACCATGTCGAGTTTCGCTTCACTGCCGGCGTCTAGATTGTCCATTGGCTTCCCATCTAAAAAGAGACTGCCAGCGGTTGAGACGCTGATGATCACACTGCCGGATCCGCGAAGCGCGGTCAAGGTTGGAGCCGAAGCAGAAGCCGCAGGAATACCGCCGACTGCTGGTTGAGGAGCCGATTCCGGTACTTTGCCGAACCTTACTGTCACGTATGCCTTGTCCGTGATGGTCGCTGATTTCGTTTCGTCGGGAGCCCCGTCGCGCACAAGTCGGAAATCCTGTTTCCCGAGGGTCAGGCTATCAGCCATTAAAGGCGCGTCGGGCGCCACATCGCCCAGTAAATCCTTGCCAGCGTAGATCCGGCCCGATACAGAACTTTCGATCCGGACCTTCCCTCTCGGTCGAGTCTCCTCCGCGGTAACCGTGGCAAGAGCCTTTGCTGCTGCCTGCTTTGCCGCCTCGGCTTCCGCTTGGGCTTGTTTTGTCTGTTCTGACGCCGTTGTCGCTGCCGCTGTTGCCGCTGCAGTCGCTTTCGCTATTTCAGCCTGCCTGGCCGCCTCGGCGGCTCTTGCGGCCTCGGCAGCATGCGCTGCACGCATAGCATCGGATATAAAAAACAGAAATCGCTTGATAGGCTGACATTGATCCAGGGATTTTGGGCTCCGCCGGACTGCTCATGAACCTCACCGGTCACCTTCTTGAAGAGGTCCTCGATCTTGAGGTCGTTGTCGATATACTTCAATAAGGCCCCGGTGAAGACCCCATTACGCCCGCTCCCGTCAAGAGCGACATCGCCGGGACTCGTCGAGAACATGATAGCGGATCCGGCACTCCCGCCAGCCGTTTGGACTACCGTTAGGCCCCGTGTCCCGCCGAGAGACCGGGACATCTTCCTGGCGAAGGGGTTGTCTCGTCAGGCATCCAAAATCACCAGCGAAATACCCGCCTTGGCCTGTTGGATCGCGTCGGTGACGGCCTGGACACTGACGGCATCGGTCTTGATATCGTCCAGAGTGTCGAATTCCGTCCTGACCGGGATGAGATAGTTGGCCCCATCCGCCTGCATCCCGTGGCCCGCGTAGAAGAACAAGGCATCGGCCCCTTCATGCGCCGCCAAGGCATCGCGGAAGTTGGCCACCGCCCGGTTGAACCCCCGATGGTCCGCGTCGGTCACCAGGGTGACATTCCACCCTATTCGCCTGAGCGCGACGGCTATATCGGTCGCGTCATTCACCGGATTCTTTAGAGCCGCATCCCCGTCGTAAGCGGCGTTGCCGACCACGAGCGCGACCCGAGGCGTTTCATCGGCCCAGGCCTGGATACCCGCGAGCAAGCAGACCGCCAAGAAAGCTTCGAATATAGATTTCAACCTTGACATTTTAATATCTCTCTTCTCTATAACAGAGGCGCAGCCAAGGACAGAACTTAAAGGCGTAGTGCCCGTTCCCTATCACGAGGGCGTAGCGCGGGCCACCCGCCTGGGCGGCGAGATCGAGGGCGCAGAGCGTGAGGAGGGAGAGGGTGGTGACGGTAAGGCGGGTGGAGCGCATGGGGAGCCTCCGATTTGCTTTAAATCTCACTGATGAACGAGTCGAAATCCATTGAGGTTGGTAATGAACAATGGTTTATAGCAGATCCGGTAAAGCATCCCATTGCTCTGTTCTTCTCCATGGAGTAGCCCGGTATCGTCAATCCAACTTCCACCACATATCAAGCGGTACTGCCCCGTTGGAGCTCCGTGGGGATCAGTTTGCGCCGCACTTGTTGATGCAGCATTCCAATCCCAGCACCATTGCCATACATCACCGATCATGTCGTAGAGGCCCAGCAAATTGGGTGATTTTTGACCCACTGGATGGGTCTTCCCTCCTGAATTGCTGTTGTACCACGCGAAACTGTCTAGACTGCTGGGACTCAAATACCCTGTTTTAGCGTCTTTTGCTCGCCCTATCAGGCCGCCTTGCGCCGCGTACAACCATTCCGCTTCTGTCGGAAGGCGATAGCCGTTTGCCGACCAATCCGCCGCTACATCTGTACCGTTGATTTTATAAACAGACTGCCGGCCTTCTTGGATGGAGACCCAATTGCAGTATTCTATTGCGTCATACCAACTTACCTCTACAACTGGATCATTGTCGCTCTGAACGAAGTAAGGATTCTTCCACGTTGCATCAGTCTTATTCACATATTCCCCAGGTAGTGGCCATTTGCCACTAATAGATGCGACTTTGCCGCCCCCTATGCGTTCTGCCTGGGTTACGTAGCCGGTAGCATCGACAAAGGCACGAAAGTCGGCGACCGTCACATCGTATTTGTCAATATAGTAACTTGAAAGGGTGACTTGGTGAGGTGGATCCCAATTCACAAACGATGCGCCCATTGAAAAAGTTCCGCCTTGTACGAACACCATATTGTCTGCCTTTACGGCCATTGATGGCGCCGGTTTCAAGATAAAACTCACCAACGTCAACTCGTTCTCTTTCGCTTCGACGCTTTTTTGCTCCACCTGGCCATTGGCATAGTGCATCTCTATGTTCCGATCGCCCACCTCGACCGTGTCGAGCGTCGCCTTCGCGCCTGCGGGTAGGTCGCCCATGGGCTTCCCGTCCAAGTAGAGGGTCCCTGCCGTCGCGACGCTCACCGCGAGGCTGCCGTAGGAGCGCGTGATCGTGATTGTCGGCGTAGTCGGTGGCGTGCTCGTTGCGGCCGTCGGAGAGCTTTCGCTTGCGCCGGTCCTCAGGAAGAGGACGAAGCTCGCTCCCTGTTCGTTTCCCGGCAAAGAGCCGAGAAGAGGTTCGGTTTGCGTGACGCCCAGGCGGATGCGTTCGTACATGCTTACCGGGTCGAGGAGCGGCTCGATGTTGCGTTCGAGGAGATTGAAAAGCTGACGCCCGAATTCGCTCTGGTCGGGCACGGTCTCCGAGGCGCCAGAGCTCAACACCTGCCGAGCGGTGAGCTGGAGGGCGCGTCGGAAATACGCGGAGTCTACGGTCGGCGAGGCGCCGCGGTTCACGTTGAGGAAGTCGCCGGCGAAACACGCGTCTGCGAGGATCAGGATGCGCTGTGCCTTGAGCTGGTCGAGCATGTTGCGGAGCTGGGCGTTGGGTATCCAGCCGCTCTGGCTGTAGATGTCTTTAGATCCATCGCAGGCGATCCAGAAGCCCGTCTTGGAGGCGTCGAGCTGGCCATGCCCCGCATAGAAGACGAGGAGCGAGTCGTGAATTCCGAGCTGCGTGGGGAGGATCTCCAAGAAAAGCTTGCGGATGTTGGCCGCGCTCGCGTCCTGATCGTAAAGCTCGTAAAACTCGTCGATGTAGTACCGTTCGGCGAGCACTTGTTTGATCGCCTTGGCCTCGGAGACGGCGCTATGGAGGCCGGGCCATTCCTGATACTTGTCGATCCCGATAATGACCGCATACTGCTTCCCGACATCAAAGCTCGGTGACCCCGCGGCTTCGCGGGCAATCACCGCCAAGCCGCGGTCCTGGGCGACGTCAGGAACCAAGCAAACTACACAAAGCAGAGTGGCGAGGACGGTAAGGTGGGTGGAGCGCATAGGAGCCTCCGATTTCCTTAGTATTATTGTCTAATATAGCAACAGGGATTATGAAAAACGAACACTTATTCCAAGTGTACCCGGCGTTTTGGAGGGAGCTCGAGAGTAGGCTAAAACGAAATCAAGCCCAGGCAGGATTTCCTCACTACATGTCAGTATCTACATGCTCGGCCGGGACAGGAAATGCGACAAAGGCGAGCGCCGCGAGTCGTCCCAGGAATCCAGCGCCAGCTTTAGCGGATGCTCAAAGAGCTTCACCGTGGACCCGCTGAGCTCTTCGCGGAGGAATGGGGTACCTTCTCATTTCGCCCGCATGATGACCTAGCTCGCCATGGCCTTGGCCTGCTCTGTTTTACCCAAACCTTCTACGCTGGGACCACGCGAGATAATGCCACGATACCGCCGCCCAGCTCGGGGAAGTCGGCCTCGTTCGTGGCGAAGGTCGGGTAGAGGCGACGATTTTGATGAACTCGGATCCGAAGGGAGGGGTCATCTTGAAAGCGAAGGGATCGCCCTCAGCCGGGATCCGTACCGCTTGACCTGGCTTGATCGTACCGCCGCCGCCGAACCGGTTGGGCCAGATGAGTCGGACCTTGCCGTTCACGTCGACGTGGTAAACCTTCCCCCAGGCTTCTTTGTTAACCGCGACTAGGACGACCATGTCCTCGCCTTCTCGATTGGGCCCCGTTCGGGATGGCGGCCTTGGGAACCTGAAGGTCCGCGGTGCCTACGAGGATGCCGTTCGCCATGTTGGTGAGCTAGAGGCGTGCCTGCACCGTCTGGCCCTCGTCGAAGAAACGGCCCGAGAGCAGGGCGTCCACGCCGTTGGTCTTGAAGCACTCGCCCAGGTCGGGTCCTCGTAGGAGTGCTGGGTACCCGTGCTCGAGGAGAACACGATGGCCCCGTTCCCCTCGGAGGCGAGCTTGTCGATGTCGGCGTTCACCGGGAGATAGTAGTAGTTGCCGTTCGATTCGTCCTTGTCGGCCCCGGCGTCGGTGAGGACCTTGGTCTCGACGCCGCGGTAGAGCGGGCCTCCTTTACTAAGGAGGTCCGCGAGATCGTGGGTGCCTTTGCAGAGTACTTGAGTTGGTAGTCTGGCTTCTGATAGGCGGACACGCCGATACGGGATATGCAAAACGGGTCGGATTTGAAGCCTGCTACCGGAGCGATGGGCAGCCGCAGGACCCTCCCACAATGAGCTCGCCCGGGATCAAGACCTCGGGCGGCAGGAGCTCGCCCTTAGCCTCGATGAGGGAGAGGAGCATGGTTGAGGCGGCGAGGCCGATCTTGGCCTCTATCTTCTCGAGGGTCGTCGGGCGGGGAGAGAGGGCGTCGATGACATCGGGGTGCTCGAAGGAGGCGACGGCCACGTTCGAGGGGATGGACAGCCCGACCTCCTGCAGGGCCCGGTAGCCACCGAGGAGGAGCTGCGAGCTGGCGTAGATCAGGGCGGTCGGCCTCGGCGCGCTCCCCTCGTCCAGGAGGCTCAAGGTGGCGTCGAAACCGTCTTTGATCTCCCATCCCACGCTCCGTACCAATGCCTCGTCGAAGGCCATCCCCTGCGCCTCCAGGGCGCTGCGGAAGCCGTCGAGGCGCTCTCGCGCCGAAGACTCCTCGAGAGGGCCGGTGACGAAACCGACGCGGCGGTGGCCGTGGCCGAGCACATGGTTCGTGAGCAGGGCCGCGTTCCGAACGTTGTCCTGGAGGACATAGTTCCGCGGCGGGCCGGTGAGCCTGTTGTCGATGAGGACGAGGGGCGTCTCCCCGAGGTTCGGTATGCGGTCGAGGAAATCGCCGGACTGGCCGACCGGGGCAAGGATGATGCCGTCGATTTTCTTGGCCAAGAGGGACTGGATCGAGGCGACCTCGTTGCTCCTGGAGTTGGAGGTGAAGCAGATGAGGGTCGAGTAGCTGCGCGAGCGGAAGAACTCGTCAATGGCTATGCCGATCTCGCCGAAGAAGCCGTTCGTGATGTTCGGGACGACAAAGCCGATGGTGTTGGTGCGCTGGCTCCGAAGACTCTGCGCCGCCCAGTTGGGTGTAAAGGAGCGCCTCCGAACGACCTCCATGATGGCGATCTTCGTCTCCTCTTTGATGTCAGGGTGGTTGTGTATCGCCCGCGAGACCGTCTTGATCGAGAAGCCGGTCTCCTCGGCTATGTCCTTGAGCGTGGTCACGCCTCGCCTTTCTTTCCCGCCGAAAGGGCGGCGGCTACAATGCAGGGCACGAGGATACAGAGAGCGGACAGGACGCAGAAATAATACCGCGTAAGCCCCTCGCCGACGAGGAGGCTTCCGACGAGGGGACCGATAGCGGCTCCCAATCCTCCTGTCGCTATGACGGCGCCCGCCCGCGAGGCCGAGCCAAGGGCCGCCGAGGCGACTTTTACGGTCACCGGCCAGATCGGCCCCATGCAGAAGCCGAAGGCAACGAGGGTCGCGCCCTGGCCGCCCACCCCCAGGAGTAGAGCGCATAGGGCCCCCGCCACCGATCCCGCGACGAGGGCCGGGGCCATGCCCAAGCGCTTCGGCAGGACCACGATCGCAAGCCTGCCGAGTACCATCCCGAGCCAGAAGAGGCTCGAGAGAGAGGCGGCCCGAGGCGCGTCTAGGCCCCGGAGCTCTTCGAGCATGAAGGGCATCCAGGATCCGGAGAGGGATTCGGCGACCACGTAGACGAAGATAAGGGCGGCGAAGAAGAGCGCTACGCCGACTGCGCTTCTCGAAGCCCTTGCGTCGGGATGGGGCTCCGAGGGATCGGGCGCGAGGCCTCGATACGACAAGATGTACAGAATTGCGACGAGCAAGGCGAAGGCGCCAAAGAGGAGGAAGGCGACCTTCCATCCACCCGATCCTTCCATACAGGCCTTAGCGGCTACTGGAGCCCCGAAGGCTCCGATGGCGTAGAAGGCCTGCGATAGGCAGAGGGGTTTGCTCGACTCGTCGTCAGGAGGGCCGGCCAGCAGCACCGAACTTGAGGTCTCGACGAGGCCTCCAGCGCAGCCCAAGACGAGAATCCAGGGCAGGATGGAGGCGATCCCCGTCAGGATGAGCGGCGCTGATATGAGGGCCAGGCTCACCAGGACTAGGCCGATCGTGATCAGTGTCTTGAGCGATATGTCGAAGCGTCTCCGTATCTTCTCTCCCAGAAAAGAGATGGCCGCGAAGGCGCTGAACTGGAGGGTGATACAGGCCCCGATGGTCCAGGGCGGAAGGGCCAGATCTCGAGCTATCGTCGAAAGGAGGGGCGGGACGGCATTAGCTGAAACGGCGAAGGCGGTCAGCGTGAGGTAGATGCACCCCTGGCCTCGATGCAGTACTTTCAGATCTATTATTACTGGCCTCAATTTGTGTCGTTAACGATGCCGACAACGTGGGACTATGTCAAGGGCTTGGTTTTCTTGATGAGTGCCTCAAAGCTTGTTGGTGATGGGTCGGGGACTGTCCCCCTCAGATCAGCATAAAAAGCTTGACAGGTTGGGAAAGGGGTATAGGATAGTAATCGTTGCCGACAACGATGGCAAATCTTATTGGTCTTGAAATTTCTACGAGGGAGGTGTCTATGAAAAGGATTGGAGCAGTGATGTTGGCCATTTTTCTCCTCGCATCGACCAGCGTCTGGGCCCAGGGCAAGGCTCAGGCGAAGCCTGGCGAGAAGACCCTGATCGGCGTGAGCATCATGGAGCTGACGGCCTATACCTGGTACCTAGGCGTCATCGACGGGTGCAACAAGTGGGCGGCCGATCATCCTGAAGCGAACCTCTCGTTCCAGTTCGAGGATTCCCACTCGGACGTCCAGACGATGTTGAACAACATCGACAGTCTACTCGCCGCGGGCGCCAAGGGAATCACCCTGTTTCCGGCAGACGCTTCCTCGGCCATCCCCACGATCAAGCAGAACGTCGCCAAAGGCATCCCGTTCGTGATTGGCGACTACAAGCAGAAGCCGAACAAGCCCTCCGACGCTGTCTGGGCCACCTTTGTTGGCCACGACATGAAGGCTCTCGGCGTAACCGCCGGCAAGATCGCCGTCGACTACCTCAAGACCACAGGCAAGCAGAACCCCGTCTGCCTCTTCGTATCGCGCCCGACCTCCGGCCAGGTCTCTACCGACCGCTACGTCGGCTTCAGGGACACGGTCCTAGCCGCCTTCCCGAAGGCGAAGGTCATCGAGGAGGGCGACGCGGGCGCGGGCAGCAGGGCCTCCTCGCAGGATCTGGTCGAGAACGTCCTCCAGCGCGAGCCAGTCATCGACGTGGTATGCGGCCATAACGACGCCGAGGTGGTAGGCGCCTATAACGCCGCCGTCTCCGAGAAGCGAAGCGAGATCAAGTTCATCGGAATCGCCGGCGACAAGGACGTCCTCACCTTCCTCTCCAAGGGGAACCCCTCCTGGATCGGCGAGGTCCTCCAGGACCCGGTCGTCCTCGGCTACCAGGCCACCGATGCCATGTACCGCGCCCTCGTGAAGGGCGAGAAGCTGCCCCCCGAGTACAAGCTGCCGCAACCCGAGGGAATCACTCCCGCCAACATCAAGACCTACGATTGGCAGAAGTGGTCCTGGCTCTGATCGGATGAAGGGTTCCGATCGGAACCGAAGCCGCGGGCGTGAAAGTCCCTTCCCCGCCCGCGGCGGCCCTCTCCGTTCACACGAAGTAAAGCTCGCCGGACTACGGCAATCGACCCAAGATGGAGATTCGTGGCATTATGAGTGATTCCCGTGCTGGCGAGGACGCCCACAGAGACAGATTGCCCTTGCTCGAGGTGAAACACTGCACGATGGAGTTCCCGGGCGTTAGGGCCTTGGACGACGTGAGCTTCGCGCTCATGCCGGGCGAATGCCACGGCTTGGTCGGCGAGAACGGCGCTGGCAAGTCGACCCTGTCGAAATGCATCATCGGCGAAAACTGCATGACCCGCGGAGAGCTCTTCGTCGAGGGCAAGAAGATACGCATCTCTTCTTATACGATCAAGGAGTCCCAGCGGCTCGGCATCGGGGTCGTCCATCAGGAATTCCAGCTGATGAACGATATGACGGGCCTCGAGAACATCTTCATCGGCCACTACCGGACTAAGGCGGGCCTCATCGACTGGAGAGCCCTCGGCAAGAAGTCCCGAGAGCTGATGGAGTTCCTCCAGTGCGATGTGAACCTAAACGTCCCCGTCAAGTACCTGCGCACCGCGGAGAAGCAGATCGTCCAGCTCGCCAAGGCCGTGCTCTACGAGTCCAAGGTCCTCATCCTGGACGAGCTCACCGCTGTGCTCCAGGAGAAGGACATAGAGAACATCTTCAGGGTCATCGGGGTCCTGAAGGGTCGCGGCATGGGCATCGTCTACATCTCACACCGCTTGGGCGAGATATTCGAGTGCTGCGACGCCTACACCGTGCTCTGCGACGGGCGCCGCGTCGACTCGGGCCGCGTCTCCGACATCGACAAACCGCGCCTCATCAAGAAGATTATCGGCCGCGAGCTGACCCAGTCCTTCCCGCCGATCAACGAGCGCCTAGGTGAGACGGTGCTCGAGGTCGAGGGACTGACCGCGCCGAAGGCCTTCCGGGATATTTCATTCAAGGTGCGCGCCGGCGAGGTCGTGGGCCTCGCGGGCCTAGTGGGGGCGGGCAAGACCGAGCTCGTTCACGCCATCTTCGGGAACCACAAAGTCGTCTCCGGCCGCATAGGGGTCAAGGGGAAGGAGGTTAGGATCAGGAATCCCCGCCAGGCGATCCGCCTGGGCATCGGCCTCGTCCCCGACGAGCGGAGGGCCCTGGGCCTCAACATGATGTTCGACATCAAGGACAACACGACCCTACCCTCCATGGCGAAATTCCGCAAGTTCAAGGTCTTCCAGGACCACAAGGCCGAGGCCAAGGCGGCCTTCGACATCAACGAGAAGCTGGAGCTGAGCTACTACTCCCTGTGGCAGAACGTCAAGAACCTCTCCGGCGGAAACCAGCAGAAGATAGTCATCGCGAAGTGGATGCTCCGCGATTCCGAGATAATCCTCCTGGACGAGCCGACCAGGGGCATCGACGTCGGGGCCAAGTTCGAAATCTATAAGCTGATCAACGAACTAACGAGGCAGGGGAAGAGCGTCGTCCTCGTGTCTGCGGAGCTCGAGGAGCTCATCGGCCTGTGCAACAGGGTCTACGTCCTTTTCGAGGGCTCGATCATGGACGTCGTCGACGGTGAGCGCAAGACACAAGAGGTCATCATCAATACTTTGCTAGGGGTGAAGGGAAATGAGTAGCACGATCGAGGAGAAGGCGAAACGCTACAGCGCCGGCTGGAAGGTCGTGAAGGAGTGGGTGCTCCTGCTCCTCCTCTTGGGCCTGGTCCTGCTCTGCAGCCTGCTCATGCCGAAATTCAGGACCACGAACAACATCATGAACATCCTCCGCCAGGCCTCCTTCACCGCCATCATCGCGATGGGTGAGTTCTTCGTGATCCTGATAGGCCAGATGGATATGTCGATATCGGCCATAGTAGGCATGGCGTCCATCTTCTTCGCAGGACTCGTCGTGAAGCTCGGCATGCCGGTCTGGATCGGGATCCTCGTCGTGCTGGCGATCGGCGTGGTGATCGGCATCATCAACGGAGCACTGGTGGTCTACGGCAAGATGCCCTCCTTCATCGCGACCTTGGTCGTCATGAACATCGTGCGGGGCTTCATCTTCCTCTATTCCAAGGGCCTGCCCATCTCCGGCCTGCCCGAGGGTTTCAACTTCCTCGGCTCGGGCTACGTGGGGATCGTGCCCTTCCCCGTCATCCTGATGTTCTCGATCGCGCTAGTATTGTACATCCTGACGACCCATACCTCGATCGGCCGCAGCTTCTTCGCGGTCGGCGGCAACCTCGAGGCGAGCCGGCTCTCCGGCATCAACGTGGAGTTCGTCAGCGTCCTGGCCTTCGTGTTCAGCGCCGCGCTGACTGTGGTCGGCGCCCTCGGCCTGACGGCGAAGACCCTGGCGGGCAACGTGACCCTCGGCGACGAGCTCCTCTTCGACGTGATGACTATCGTCGTCCTCGGCGGCACCTCGCTCACCGGCGGGCGCGGCCGCATCTTCGGCGTCGTCATCGGCGCGCTCTTCCTCCAGGTTATCTCGAACGCGATGATCCTCATGAGCATCAACACCTATTGGCAGTGGGTCGTGAAGGGCGTCATCCTCATCGTTGTCGTCCTCATCGACTCGAACACGAACCGCGACGTCGTGACTACCGTCGCGAAGAAGGCGGAGCCGGTCAAGGCCGCCGCGGAATGACGGCCTCGGAGAAAAGGTGAATGCTATGGTAAAGCTTCTGCCCGAACCCAAGATCGCCCGCGAGCTTCCGGGGAGCACGTGGTCCTTCGCTGGCCTCTCGTTCGGAATGGGCGGCCTTCCGCCGGCCGAGGCCGAGGATCTCCTGGAGGTCGCGCGGCTCCGCCTTGCCGATCGCCGGGGCCTGTGCGTCTCTGCGCTGCGCGTCGCGCGGGCCCCCGAGGCGGGCTGGCATGAGGTCGAAGTGCGCCGCGGCCTCGAGGGCATCGCTTCGGAGAACGAGGAGCTCTTCCTGAAGCAGGGCTATCGCCTCGAGATCAGTGCGGTCAAAGTGACGCTGCGCTACGAAGAGAAGGCCGGCTTCGTCAACGCCCTTACCTCGCTGAAGCGCCTGCTCGAAGAGGCCGAGGGCGGCTTTGTCTTGCCGTTGTGCGAAATCACGGACTGGCCCTCGGTGGAGCACCGGGCCGTCGCACCAACTTTCTCCTGGTACGCGGGCTACGGCCGCATCGGCTTCGATATGCAGCTCTGGGGCTACGACGAGTGGGCCGCCTTCCTGGGCGACTGCGTCGACAACAAGATAAATCAGCTCAACATGGTCATGTACGGCTACTGGCCCTTCGAGCTGCCCGAGTACCAGGAGACCGTGCTAAAGGACGTGCCGGTCAGAATCTGGAACGCGGAGAACGGGCGGTGGCTCACGGTCCGCTACTCGCACCCGAACATCGAGGACGGCTACCTGGCCGACTTCATAGCCTTGGCGCACAAGCTCGAGGTGAAGGTCTTCGCCTACGTCGGCCTCAATTCGTACAACGGGGCATACAGCATCAAACACCCCGAGAAGCGCATGGTGAAGCCCGCCTACTCGGGCTTCATGAACGACTTCGACTCTATCTGCCTCTCGGATGAGGGAAACATCGAGTACATCCTCGCGAGCATGCGGAAGATAGCCGGCCTCGGCTTCGACGGATTCACCCTCGAGGAGAGCGAGGAGGGCTTCTGGTTCTGCAATTGCCCGCGTTGTGCGGAACGATGGGGCAGGGCCTCGGCCTCGCCGGTAGAGGCGAAGCATAAGGCCAACATGTGGCTCCTGAATCGGGTCTACGCCGAGGTGCGAAAGGTGAATCCTCAGGCCGTTATCGGGATACGGGCCTTTAGGCAGCCGCCCCTCGAGAAGGATCCCGCCTTCTTGCGCGACTGCGTCGCGGGCATGCCCAAGGACATCATGCTCTTCTGGGCCCCGGCGCTGTACGTCCCGCCTACCGAGTTCAAGAAGTGGATAGACGCCTTCGGCAAGGAACGCATCTGGGGCCGCGACACCGAGGCCAACGCGATCACCTCGACAATGGGCCGCCTTTTCAGGGTCTTTGAGTCCAATATGCTGCGTTATGCGGATGAGCCCAACGCCCAGGTGATCGAGCGTGACATCGAGCAGCACCAGTCGAGCGTGGCCGAAGGTGTCGCGGGCATCAACGGCTTCATATTCGAGTGGTACGGCCTATTCATGTTCCTCTGGGCCCACGGCAACTATGGCTGGGGCTCGCGCATGGACAAAGACGAGTTCTTCGCCCTTTCCTGCGAGCTCGCCTTCGGGAAGGCCCTCGGCCACCGGGTCCTCGCCGTGCTGCGGGGCATCCTCACGATCCACGAGAGCCAGATGCCTTTCTACAAGACACCCTTCCCCTTCCAGAAGAACAAGGTATCGAAGGCAGATGCGCCAGCGATCGAGGCGGCCAAGCTCCGCCATCCCGCCCTCCTCGGGGAGATACGCGCCATCCTCGGCGAGACCGAGGCGAAGCCCGAACTCGGGCGCTACGTCCCGCACCTCCGCAGGATCGAGAACGCCGAGCGCCGGAACGCCGTGATCTACGACATGGTCCTCGCCTCGCTGCGCTACGAGGAGGCCTCCTCGCCCGAGGAGAAGGAGCGTTGCCTGGACGAGATCCTCCGCCTGAACGAGAAGGACTTCGACCTCGTGAAAGAGATGTTCTTCGACATCAATCCGGTGAGCGAGACGGGCGTCAAGAGCTGCATGTATCCGTATCAAGAGATCAAGCGGGAGATATACAACATCCGCCATCCCGAGGCGCCCGACGAGGGGATCATCTGCTCGGGCATCGAGGCCCTGGGCTGGCTTTGGCTCTGAGGGAAGCTCGGGCCCATCCTCTGGCCCCAAAGCGCCACGTTGGACGAAGGGAGAATTAGCATGTGTTTCAAGGTGATCATGGGCATCGACATGGAGACCGACGTCGGGAGCTGGTCCTCCGAGTACCGCGGAGTGCGAGAGGGCACGCCCCGCCTCCTCGAGCTCTTCGACGAGCACGGCGTAAAGGGGACCTTCTTCTGGGTTGGCGTCGCGGCCCGGGCCAATCCGGAGATCGCCCAACGCGTCGTCAGAGCGGGCCACGAGATCGGCTTCCACTCCCTGTACCACGAGACCGTGGGCGACGAGCTCTTCCCGATCCCCGGCGTCTATCCCCTCCTCCCCGAGGAGCTCGAGCACCGCCTGGTCGTCAACAAGGCCATGGTGCGTGAGGCCACGGGTGTCGAGCCAACCTCCTTCCGCTCGCCGCGCCTCTTCGGCGGGACTAACGTCGTCAACGTGCTCGAAAGGCTCGGCGTCCTCGCCGACGCCTCCTACCCGATGTACTACTACAAGAAGCAGCTTGAGCCCTACCATCCATCCTCCCGGGACTGGACCGAGAGGGGAGAGCTCAGGCTCCTCGAGATCCCCAACTTTGCCGATCTCTCCATGAAATCCAACGACAAGTACGGCCGTGACCGGGACCAGTGGCCCCTCTTCCGCACGGAGGGCGCAGAGAGCCTCTTGAAGCACGTCCGGGGCTACCTCGAGTTCGCGAAAGGTAAGGTGGCCAAGGAGCCGGTCCTCTGCTTCTACTTCCACCCCTGGGAGTTCGCTGAGATGCCGCAAGGCGAGATATATAGCGGTGAAGGTTATGTGAAACCGGATGCCTTCTGCGTGCGTAACTGCGGCGAGTACGCTCTGGCTCAAATGGACGCCCTCGTTGCCGCGCTGAAAGAGATGGGTGGCGAGTTCACTACCTGCGCTGATATGGCGCGCAAGGCGTAGCGCCTAACGCGAACACCGGGAAAAGGGAAGCCATGCGCCAAGACTCGATCAGGCTCTCGTTGAATCCTTCCTTCTTCGCGGAGAAAGAGCGCGAGCTCCTCAGGACATCGTCCTATTCCGCGAGCCTCTTCCGCTACCGCTCGGGCGTTGAAGCGCTCCGCGTAGCGGCGGGTCGCGGCGCGCTTGTCTGGCTTCCCTACCTTGGGCAGCAGATCTGGGACTGGAGCGTCGACGGGAAAAGCCTGAAATTCGAGGGCTTCGTCGAGGAACCCGCCTACAGGCGGAATTTCCTGCAGAATTACGGGGCCTTCATCATCCACTGCGGGATGACCGCGATGGGCAATCCGGGCCCGAAAGACACACACCTTCACCACGGCGAGCTACCCGTCGCCCGCTTCGACGAGGCATGGATCGAGCTTTGCCGCGAAGGGGAACGGGAGGAGCTCTCCCTGTGCGGCCGCATCCATTGGCACGTTCCCTTCGTCGCGGAATACGTCTTCGCCCCCTCGCTCCGCCTCTCGTCCGACGGCCTATCGATGAGCGTGGAAGCTCGCCTTGAGAACCCCAGCCCCGCACCGCTCGACTACATGTATCTCGCCCACATCAATTTCCCTTTCACGGGAGCGGAGCGGCTCTCCTCGACGACACCCTTCGACGCGGAGCATATATGCGTCCGCGACGAGGGTATCCCCGGCATGGGCGCCCGCCCCGAGGGCGTGAAGCGGATCGAGCAGTCCGCGAGCTACGAGCCCGAGCTCGTCGCTATCCTGGACGACCGCGGCTCCGCGGAGGGCGTTTCCGGATCGATCCTGCACTACACCGACGGCACGAGCCGCTGGGCGCGGCAAGAGACGGCTGGGCTCGACCACCACGTGATCTGGATGACGCATGCCCCCGGCCGGGGTGCCTGCGGCTTCCACTTGCCTTCCACGGCGGGCCTCCGGGGCCTCGAGGCCGAGAAGGCGCTCGGGAACGTGAAGCGTCTCGCCCCAGGCGAGAGCGTAACGTTGCGCTATGCATGCGGATACTGCGACCGCGCGGCGGACGCGCCGGTCGAAGGGGCCGTGTAGTCGTGGTCGCTATATATTCCGCCTAACGCTGAACAACAAAAAGGTTTCGTTCCTTTATTTTAGGAGGGTACAATGAGCAAGCGCATCAGCATCCCGGAGAGCGAGTACTTCGAGCGCGTCGCCAAGGCGGCCAAGCTCGTCGGCGAGGCCGGGCTCGACGTCCTCGTCTCGAACTGCACCGAGGCCGATTACTCCTTTGTCCGCTACTTCACGAATTTCTGGCCCCTCTTCGAGACGGCCGGCGTGGCGATAGCGCCTAACGGCAAAGCCGCCCTCATGGTCGGGCCCGAGAGCACTAAGTATGCCTCCGACCGCAGCGTGCTAAAGGACGTTTTCACCCTTATCGAGTACCGCGAGTCGGCCGACCCCGCCTACCCCGAGGCCACGCTCTCCAGCTTCAAGGACGTCTTCAAGTTCCTAGACGTGAGCGGGAAGAAGCTCAGGATAGGTGTCGCCGGCTACCTCGTTACGAACCCGATCCAGCTTGAGGGCCTCAAGTCCAACTTCCCCGACGCCGAGATCGTACGCGCCGACGACATCGTCAGGCAGCTTAGGAAGATCAAGTCCGAGAACGAGCTCGCCTGCATGCGCGAGGGCTACCGGATCACCGAGCTCGCGACCCAGGCCGTCATCGAGGCCATCAGACCCGGCATGACCGAGCTCCAGCTCGTCGGCGTAGCCCAGAAGGCGATCTACGAGAACGGCGCCGAGTACGAGGGCCTGCCGATGTACGTCTTCAGCGAGAAATCGACGAGCCACGCGATCTCGCGTTCCTCCTACCGCGAGATCGGCAAAGGAGACCTCGTTCAGGTGAACCTTTCGGCGAAGGTCGAGGGCTACTCGCCGAGCATCGGTGTGCCTGTGAGCATGGGGCCCCTCGTCGGCGAGAAACGGGCCCTCGTGGAGTTCTGCCTCAAGGCGCACGAGTGGACCTACGAGCAGATCCGCCCCGGGGTCAAGGCCAGCGACATCGCGCGGAAGTTCTACGACATGTTCGTGAAGGCCGGGAAGAAGGACAACTACGTGTACGGCCCCTGCCACGGGACCGGCATGATCGAGGTCGAGTCCCCCTGGATGGAGACGAGCTCGAATTACCTCCTAGAGCCTGACATGACTTACCAGGTCGATACTTTCGTCTCAGGATCGAGCTTCGGTATCAGATGGGAGACGGGCATCGTCGTCAAGGAGAAGGGATACGAGCTGATGTCGAAGCCCATCGGCAAGATCTACGAGATCCGGCTGTAGGGAGGCGTAGCATGAAGAGCGATATGGGCAGGAGGCAGTGGGTCTACCCTGACCTCGAGCTGCCTCCTCCCGGGGACTTCCCCCTTAAAGGGCACGAGTCGCTCATCGTCCTCAACATGAACGATTTTGACGCCACGCTCTTGCTCACTCTTTACTTCACCGACAAGGAGAGGGTTGAGCTCGCCCCCACGAAGGTCGCGGCCCGGCGCGTCCGCTGCTTCAGGCTCGATAAGGTCGAGGACGTCGGCATGAAGATCCCCCGCGAGACCCAGTATGCCCTACGGCTCCGCTCGGACCTTCCCGTGGTCGCGCAGTATGGCAGGCTCGACACGCGCCAGCCGAACATGGCCTTCTACACCGTCATGGGATACAGCGACTAACGCTTCGTGTCGACATCGCATCCCTAAAGGGGCGCGCTCGAAGCAAGCGCGCCTTTTTGGGGCCATCGCCGGAAATGTACGCTCTGCCCCCCGCGGTAGTTGTTGAAGTAGACCAGGATGCGGTCGTCGCGCTGGGCGATAGCCTGCACCCGGCCCGCCCAGGCCTCGAGCCCCTCGTCGGAGTAGAGGTAGTCGTAGCGAGGCAGAGTCCGAGCCCCGCTAGGTCTCGCCGTTCCGTCCGTGGAAGCGTATATAGGCGAGCGGGACGGTGAACGCGTCCATCACGGGCGGCCGGCCCTTGAGCGCCGGCAGGCCGAGCGAGGCGATCGCTACGCGCCGTTCCCGGAAGGCGTCGAGGACGCGGTTGTTGAACCACTCGTGGTTGCGGAACTCCACCGCCACGGGCAACCCGGCGAACTCGCCGAGGATCGCATCGAGGTAGCGGCGCCGGTCGACCTCGTAGTGGAAAGAGTAGGGGAACTGGAAGAGCATCGCGCCGAGTCGTTCGGCCCTCTGGAGCGGATCCAAGGCCTCTAGGAAGGCCCGTGTCGCGTCCTTCAAGCCGCTAGGGTTATCTTGTGGATGAGCCGCCTCGTTCGCCTTGACGGAGAACACGAGGGCCGAACCGGCTTGATCGCGGAAGCGCCCATTCTGTTCGGCCGTTGGCATTTTATAGTAAGAAAAGTTGAGCTCCACCGTTGGAAACATCGAGGCGTACCGTGTAAGAAAATCCTCGGGGCGGGTATTCTCAGGGTAGACGGGCCCCACCCATTCGATGTAGCCGTAGCCTGAAGTCCCTACGAGGACATCGCAGGCTCCTGAAGTACGGTAAGTATTTTAGGGGCCGGGTTATTCTCCGTGGCGTACATCAACGGGGTGAGGAACGCGTCGTCCCGCGCGTACGGATCCGCACCCGCCGTCAGGAGCATCGTGATCACCTCACAGTTTTTATTGTACCCTGCGGCGTACATCAGCGGGGTTTCGCCCCCGGCGTCCATCGCGTTGACGTCCGCAGCCTGCTGGAGGGCTGCTTGAATATCCTGGAGGGATCCGGTCTTTGCGAGTTCCAGGATATCTATATCATCTATCGCCTGTGCGGTAACAGAGGCCACGGTAATGCTAAGCGCGAGGATCATGGCAAGGTGATATCGATTTTTCATCTTAGCCCTCAGTGCTAGGAAGCGATCCGAGATTACCCGGACATGCAGCCATTCTGGCCCCATGTTACAACGTCCCTACCTGACGTCAAGGTAATTGCGGCCGGCTACCATCTGGGGATAACCTCCGTTCGTGCCTTTCTCTGACGTGCTCGAAGAAGACAGTCCCCTCGTCGAGAGGACCAGTCTCGATGATCAACCGTGAGCGCCCTATTACTCTTTCGTTTCGGTCCTCTTAAACCCATATTTCCCAGATGATATTCGCTGCAAGGAAGGTTTTCGTGCTATAGATATTTGTCTGTATTGGAATAACGCGGTTCAGAGTTCCTGAAAAGCGAGGGATCCAATGGGTGAAGGCCGAAAACAGGGTCTGCGCGTTGATTTCGACGCCAAGTTGCGCCTTGAGTTCCACGGCGCAACGATCACCTCCGATGCTGGACTTCTCGCATATCGAGAACTTGATGATGCGTTGGGTTTGACCGAGATCGCGGAAGCATGCCTTTGTGGTGGCAGGAACGGCAAGAACACCCGCCATGGCCTTGGTTCACAATTACGACAATCAGTGTTCAGCCGACTCGCCGGGTACGAGGACACCAACGACGCCGAGAGGCTCGCGGTTGATCCTGCAATGCGCCAAGTCGTCGGTGGCCAGGCCATCGACCGCGAAGCAGCCTCGACAAGCCAGATGGGGAGGTTCGAGACCGAGATCCTCATGTTGCCTGAAAATCAAGCGGCATTGGCGATGCTTTTGGGCACGTGGATAGACCGACTCAGGCAGCGCACGCCGATGAAGGCGATCATCCTGGACATGGACAGTTCGGTGAGCGAAACCTTCGGCCGGCAGGAAGGCACGGCGTACAACGGCCATTTCGGCTGCACCTGTTACCATCCCCTCTTCTGCTTCAACCACTTCGGCGACCTCGAGGGCTGCCTGCTCCGCGAAGGGAACGTGCACAGCGCGAAGGATTGGAAGTCGGTGCTCGATCCCATCGTTGCGCGGTACCGCGACCGGGAACTACGCCGGTACTTCCGCGGCGACGCGGCGTTCGCCAACCCCGCCATCTACGAGTATCTGGAGGCGGAGCGATACAGCTACGCCATCAGGCTGCCCGCCAACGATATCCTGTCCCGCGAGATCGGGCACCTCCTCACGAGGCCAGTAGGACGACCGCCCAAGGCACCTGTCGTCCTCTACCACGATTTCCAGTACCAGGCTGCGAAATGGAGCCGAAGGCGCAGGGTAATCGCGAATGTGGAATGGCACCGCGGCGAACTCTTCCCCCGCGTGGGATTCATAGTGACCAACCTCACTCGACCGGCGAAAGCCGTAGTGCGGTTCTACAACCACAGAGGAACGGCGGAGCAGATGATCAAAGAAGGCAAGAACGCAGTGAAGTGGACGCGCCTCTCCTGTCACGACTTCGTTGACAACAAGATACGGCTGCAGCTCTTCGCCCTCACGTATAACCTCGGGAACTTCTTCCGGCAGGTGGCGTTGCCGAAGAGCGTGCGGCACTGGACGATGACGACCTTGCGGGAGAAGGTGATCAAGATCGGCGCCAAGGTCGTATCCCATGCCCGATACATCATCTTCCAAATGGCCGAAGTCGCCGTGTCGAGCGGGTTGTTCGCAGCCATTCTCAAGAGGATAGGGAAGCTCAGGCTGGTCATGGAGCAGCCCGGTTAAGCGGAGCGGGGTGCATGGAGAGCCAGTTTTTGGACCGTGGAGGAGGTGTCGGACTTGGGCTTGATTCTGGCCGAAATGTAAGTATTCGCCCTTGCCGGCAGCAACTGAGGAGGCATTCTGAATGAAGATCGAGGCACCAGGGATTGACGAGCGGTATTCGGGATGTAGAATTGACCTTGATGGAGGAGGTTGCCCTATGGCGACCCGAATTCACGAGCCAAATGGGAAATCTCGGTTCACATAGGAGAATAAAATGAAATCCAACAACGCCCTTATGTTTTCTTTCATGCTAGTAGAACTTTCCCTCAATGTCGGAGTCGCATTCAGCCAGGCTTCTACCCTAAAAATAGGTGATACCTATGCTGGTGGTATCGTCTTCTATCTCGATGGCAATGGAGGGGGATTGGTTACCGCCCCATCTGATCAGGCTAGAATCCAATGGTATAATGATGCGTACATAAATACTTCCGCATTTGCAACTGAAATTGGTAGCGGAAAGGCCAATACCCAATCGATTATTGACAAGCAAGGTGCAGGGAACTATGCTGCCACACTTTGTGCAAATTTGGACCTCGGAGGATTTAGAGATTGGTATCTGCCTTCAAAGGATGAATTAGATCTGATATATAAGAACTTAAAGATAACTGGACTTCAGACCTTCAAGGTAAATTGGTATTGGAGTTCCTCCATGGACACGAGTTCCTCCACGGACAATACCCACTACGGTTTTGTATGGGCACAGTCATTTGATGATGGTAAACAAGCAATTAACTTGTCAAGCAACAAAGCTTGGGTTAGAGCTATACGGGCTTTCCAACAATAGATAAAGCTGATTTCCCCCTCTCTCAAGTAATTCCTGTTCAATATCAAAAGGACGGTCTGAGTGAGAGAAAGATATTTAATCGAAATCGCCGTCCCTGCTCCGACTTGCTGACACCACTCGCCTCGTCGCTAGAGGCACTTTCATATGGGAAATCCCGGTTAAACTTGGATAGATAATTCTTCATCGTTGGATTCTCCCTTTTATTGGTACTGGTGTGGTGGTTCAAGACTTGCCCCAGTGCACCATAATTGGCTGAAATGCACCAAATAAAAAGGTGAATATCTACTTACTGTTATATTATCAAAATAGTAAAGATATATAAACGTTAAAAAAATATATTTTTACGTAATATATAATTATAAAATATCTCTAATCACACGATTTCGGCGCGGCATTGTCTTCGAACCTGTGTAAGGAAAAGAGGTCATCCGCGAAATACACAATATCTCAACATTCTTTGCACTTGCCATATCGTCATCCCGATCTCTCTGCTGGCATGGAACTTGCGTTTAAATTGTATCTCATTCCAGGAGGTTCAGTTTGAAAAAAACACTGTTCTTCGCCGTAACGATCATGGCCGTCGCGAGCCTGATCATTTCCTGCGGCCCGCCCGCGAAGCCCAAGATCGGCCTTTCCTTCTCCGACTTCGCCACCGAGCGCTGGCCGCGCGAGCGCGACAATATGACGAAGATCCTCAAGGCCGACGGCTACGACGTCCTCGTCCAGGAAGCCAACCACGACGCCAAGCTCCAGAACGAC